>NZ_JBGLOU010000004.1:0-39638 GCF_041402765.1 Nonomuraea sp. AD125B
CCGCGCCGCCACCCCCGCCCTCCCCCCGGTTCGCTGACCCGCCCGGCAGACCCCGCCCTCACCCCGCCCTCAGCTGGCTGAGCCGCCTGGTCAGCGGTCGAGGACGGCGGCGACGAGCGCGTGGGAGCCCGCCGAGTCCTGGTCGTAGTTGCCTCCGGTCACCGCCACCACCAGCTCCTCCTCCGGCTCCACCACGAGGAGCTGCCCGCCGTTCCCTCTGCCCTGGACCCGGCGGCGCTCCTCATCGACCACGTACCACTGGTAGCCGTAGGTGAAGGACCCGTCGATCGGCACCCGCGACCGCAGCGCCTCCCGCAGCCACCCCTCGGGGACGATCCCGCGCCCGCCGTCGAGCACGAGCTGCCCGACAGCCGCCAGGTCCACCGGCCGCAGCCGCAACCCGGCGGCGGCCGACGCGACCCCGTCGCCGCCCTTCGTCCACGCGAAGTCCGTGATGCCGAGCGGCCCGAACAGCGCCTCGGCGGCGTACTCCTCGACCGGCCGCCCCGTCCCCCTCGCGATGATCCCGCCGAGCAGCGCGGTCGCGCCGCCGCAGTAGCGCCACCGCTTGCCCGCCTCCTCGACGACCGGCCGCTCCAGCACGTACCGGTAGCGGTCGGGGGCCAGCTCCATGCCGATCTCGTCGTTGAGCGGGCTGGTGTAGGGGGCTTCCTCGTTCCAGTCGAGCCCGAGCGTCATGGTCAGCGCGTGCTCGATCGTCAGGTGCGCCTTGCCGGGGTCCTCCGCCAGGTCCGGGTACTCGGGGAACTGCGCCATGAGCCCCGCCCCCGGCTCCGGCACGAGCCCGTCGCCGAGCGCGATGCCGTACAGCAGCGCCACCACGCTCTTGCTGACCGACCGCAGGTCGTGCAGGGTGTCCCGGTCGAACGTGACGTGCCCGAGCGGCTCACCCAGCCGGTGGTCCGGCCCCGCGCCGTACCGCTCCAGGACGACCTTCCCGCCGCGCATCACCACCAGCCCGTGGAACCCGGGCGCCCGCCCGTCCCGCAGCACCGCCTCGACCCGCTCGTCCATCCCCATACTCTCCTCCTCCACGCAACAAAGTATGATCGCTTCTTACTAAGATAGAGTCTTACTATGACAGCGGGATTCTCCGGACGCGAGCACGAGCTGCGAGTGCTGCGCGAGCAGCTCGATCTCGTTCTCGCCGGGAAGCTGACCACGCGCGGCAGAGCTCTGCTCGTGACCGGCCGTCGGCGCGTGGGCAAGTCCCGCCTGGTGCAGGAGTTCTGCGACCGTTCCGGCCTGCCTTACATGGTCTTCCAAGCCTCACGCGGACGCTCGCCCGCCGCCGAGCGCGATGACTTCGTCGAGGCCGTGTCGTGCGCCGGACTGCCGGACGCGGCGCTGATCAGCGGCAACCGCCCGCAGGGCTGGAACGCGGCCCTGCGCGCCCTCGCCACCGCCGTCGGAGACACCCCTTGCGTCGTCGTCCTCGACGAGGTGCCCTGGCTCGTGGAGCAGGACCCTGAGTTCGAGGGGGCGTTGCAGACCGTCTGGGACAGGTTCCTGTCCGCCAGACCGATCCTGCTGATCCTGGTCGGCAGCGACCTGACGACGATGGAGGCGCTGCAGGAGTACGGACGACCGTTCTTCGGGCGGGCCGGCCACACCACCGTCAGGCCGCTCCACCTGGGCGACGTCGCGGCCATGACGGGCCTGCCCGCGGCGGACGCCGTGGACGCCTTCCTCCTGACCGGCGGCTTCCCCGAGATCGTGAGCTCGTGGGAGCCGGGCATGTCCCGGGAGGAATTCCTGGGCCGGAGTCTCGCCTCTCCTCTGTCACCCCTCCTCGCCGCCGGTCAGCTCACGCTGCTCGGCGAGTTTCCGGGGGGCGGCCACGCGCGTACCGTCCTGGAGGCGATCGGCACCGGCGAGCGCACCTTCGCCGGCATCGCCGCGAGGACGGGAGGGGCGGCACCACTGCCCGCCGGCACCCTCGCACCGATCCTCGCCACACTTGTCGCCAAGCAGGTCGTCGCCGCCGACCTGCCGCTGTCCACCAAGCAGGACACCAAGAACAAGCGCTACCGGGTCGCCGACCCCTACCTGCGCTTCTGGCTCACCTTCCTGCATCGCGCGATCGCCGACAGCGAGCGCGGCCGTCCCGACCTCGCGCTGCGCCGCATCGGACGTTCGTGGACGAGCTGGCGCGGCCGGGCGGTCGAGCCGGTGATCCGCGAGACCCTCGCCCGCGCGCTGCCGGACGACGACTGGCCCGGCACGGAGGAGGTCGGCGGATGGTGGAACCGGCAGAACAACCCCGAGGTGGACCTGGTCGGCGCCGACAGGGGCCCGGTCGCGAGTGAGGTGCACTTCGTCGGGTCGATCAAGTGGCTGGACAACCGCCCGTTCGACCGGCACGATCACGAGGCGCTCGTCCGGAGCAAGCCCTTCGTGCCGGGCACGAGCGACCGCACGCCCGTGGTCGCCGTCTCGCGGGCCGGCGCCGAGCCGGACCTGCCCCTCGACCGGGTCTGGTCGCCGGAGGATCTGGTAGCCGCTTGGAGTTAGCCCGGGGGGCCGAGTTCGGTCAGGGCGGCCCGCCAGGGGTCGGGGTCGGCGTCGTCCGGTGGGGGGAGGACGCGGACGCCGTCCGCGCGCAGATCCGCGACCGCGCGCCGGAACGGCAGCCGGGAGGCGAGGGCCGCGTTGACGAAGGGCAGCACGACAACGGGGATGCCGAGCCCCGGCGCCTCGGCCAGCACCCCCAGCGCGTACGTGTCCGCCACCCCCAGCGCGAGCTTGTTGACCGTGTTGTACGTCGCCGGCGCCACGACCATGGCGTCCGCCCGCGGCGGCTTCGGCTCGGACGGCTTGCGGTAGCGGCTGCGTACCGGCCGCCCGGTCCGCGCCTCCAGCGCCGGGATGTCGATGAAGTCGAGCGCCGCCGGCGTGGCGACGACCTGCACGGTCCAGCCGAGCTCCTGCGCGCCGGCGACGAGCCGGGCGACGTCGCCGGCCGCCTGGGCGGCGCAGACGACGACGTACAGCACCTTGCCCGGCGACCCGATCACCTCGCCAGCATCGCACGCCCCCCGGCGGTCACGCGGACTGGGTCCCGGCGGCCGAGAGCGGGGCCGCGATGTCCTCCAGGCCCTTGCGTTCGGCCTTGACCCCGAGGAACAGCTCCACCAGACCCCCGGCGATCATCACGAGCGCGCCGATGACGAACGCGAGCGCCGTGTCGCCCGGCACGCCGCTCTCCACGAGCGAGGAGAAGACCAGCGGGCCCGCGATGCCGCCCGCCGCGGTGCCGATCGCGAAGAAGAACGCGATGGCCATGGCCCTGGTCTCCATCGGGAAGATCTCGCTCACGGTCAGATAGGCCGAGCTGGCCCCGGCCGAGGCCACGAACAGCACCGCGCACCAGCACGCGGTCAGCGTCACCGCGCTCAGCGCGCCCTGGTTGAACAGCCAGGCGGTGCCGAGCAGCAGCACTCCCGAGCCGATGTAGGTGGCCGAGATCATCGGCACCCGCCCGACGGTGTCGAAGAGGTGGCCGAGCAGCAGCGGGCCGAGGAAGTTGCCGACCGCGATGACCGCGAAGTAGTAGCCGGTGTGCGTCTCGATGCCGTAGAAGGTGGACAGGATCTGCGCGTACCCGAAGGTGATCGCGTTGTAGAGGAACGCCTGGCCGATGAAGAGCGACAGGCCGAGCACGGTGCGCTTGGGGTAGAGCGCCACCATCGTGTGCGCGATCCGGACGAAGCCGATCGACTTGCGCTGGTGGATGGTCATCGACCGGGAGGGCTCCGGCAGGTCGCCGCCGATCTGCCGCTCGACGTCGTCGACGATCTCCTCCGCCTCCTGGCCGCGCCCGTGGATGAACAGCCAGCGCGGGCTCTCGGGGACGTGCCTGCGCACCAGCAGGATGGCGAGGCCGAGCACCACGCCGAGGCCGAACGCCACCCGCCAGCCGATGTTGACCGGCAGGTCGTTGAGCAGCGGCACGGTCAGCAGCGCGCCGCCCGCCGCGCCGAGCCAGTAGCTGCCGTTGATGATGATGTCGATGCGGCCCCGGTGCCTGCTCGGGATCAGCTCGTCGATGGCCGAGTTGATGGCCGCGTACTCGCCGCCGATGCCGAAGCCCGTCATGAACCGGAACAGGAAGAACCACCAGGCGTTGAACGAGAACGCCGTCATCAGCGTCGCCGCCAGGTAGACCAGCAGCGTGATGAGGAACAGCTTCTTGCGGCCGAACTTGTCGGTCAGCCAGCCGAAGAACAGCGCACCCGAGCAGGCCCCCGCGACGTAGAGCGCGGCGGCCGTGCCCGCGACCTGGGCCTGCGTGATGTCGATGCCGCTGCCCGGCTTCGCGAGCTGGGCCGACAGGTTTCCGACGATGGTGACTTCGAGCCCGTCGAGGATCCAGACGGTGCCGAGCCCTATGACGATCATCCAGTGCCAGCGGGACCAGGGGAGCCGGTCCAGTCTGGCGGGCACCTTGGTGGTGACGGTGCCGACCTCCACGTCGCTCATAAGGGCATCTCGTTACCCGCGAAACAACGTTCTAGGCGGGCTTCCTGGCCTCCACGATGCCGGTGCCGAACCACGGTCCGCCGTACCAGAACCGCCACCCGGCGTCGCGGCGGCGCACGTCCACGACGCCGAGGTCACGCAGGGTCTCCTCGTACGCGGGGGTGTGCTGGAAGTCGGCGAGCAGCAGCAGCCCGCCGGGCCGCAGCACCCGGTACGCCTCCCGCACCGCCCGCGCCCGTCCCTCGGCGTTCGGGATGTTGTGCACCGCCTGGCTGGAGACGACCACGTCGAACGCCCCGTCGCCGAAGGGCAGGTCGCGCAGGTCGCCGGTGACCAGTTCGACGCGGTCGGAGACGCCTTCGGCCTCGGCGTTGGCGCGGGTGCGCGCCTCGGCGTTGCCCGACTGGTCCGCCGAGCGCCACAGGTCGACGCCGGTGGCCCGGCCCGCGGGCAGCCGCTCGGCGGCCATGAGCAGCACCGCGCCGCGACCGCAGCCGAGGTCGAGCAGGCGCTCGTCGCCCTTCAGCCGGCGCAGCTCCTCGGCCCAGACCGCGAACTTGCCGCGCCGGGTGGTGTAGAGGTAGCTGGCCGCGCTGGCCAGCGTGTAGAGCCCGCCGAGGAGGAAGGCGAGCCCCGCGAGGAGGATGTCGAGGGCGTACGAGACCGCCGCGAGAGCCACCAGCACGATCGCTCCGAGGAGCAACCCGGTCAGGGCCCACGGCGCGTCGATGCCATAACTGCCGTGTCGCTTGCTCACACTCACGTTATATCGCAAGATGCGGAATTGGCGATGACTTGACGGGACCCTTCCCTTTCGCACCGGCAATCACGCACATCCCCTTCCTAGGGTGGCCGGGATGGATAAACAGCGGGGATTCGGCCTCGGCGCCAGCATCGCGTTGACGCTGGCCTCGGCCATGTTGTGGGGAGTCGCGCACCTGGCCGCCGAGCGGCGCAGGGCCGGGTTCGCGCTCATGGCGGCGCACGTTCTCACGCTGGCCGCGATCCTCGTCCTGTTCACCGGCTTCAGCACCCGCCTGCTCTCGCTGGCCGTCCAGCCCCGCTGGCTGACCTGGCTCACCACCGGGCTGGTGGTGCTCGCGCTGGCCTGGACGCTCGTGATCGTCTGGTCGTTCGTCCTGGTCCGCCCGCCGCGCGGGGACCTCGTCGGCCGGGTGCTCAGCACGTCGCTGACCATCGCGCTCTGCGCGCTCGTGCTCGGGCCGGCCGTCTACGCCACCCGCCTCGCCCACGTCTCGCGCGACGTCATGGACAGCCTGTTCCCGGCCGCCGGCAGCTCCCCCGTCATGTCGCAGGACCCGTGGAACGGCGCCCAGCGGGTCAACTTCCTGCTGCTCGGCGCGGACGCCGCCCCCGGCCGGCCCGGGGTGCGCACCGACAGCGTGACCGTGGCCAGTGTGGACACCCGGACCGGCGCGACCACGCTGCTCGGCCTGCCGCGCAACCTCCAGCGGGTGCCGCTGCCCAAGGGCCCGGCGCGCGACCGCTTCCCCTACGGCTTCAGCGGCACCGACCCCGAGACGCCCGGCCTGCTCAACGAGATCTTCCAGTACGCCGAGGACCACCCCGAGATGGTGCCCGGCGTCGGGCGCGGCCGGCGCGGCCCGGCCCTGATGAAGGAGACCGTCGGCGGCATCCTCGGCCTCCAGGTGCCCTACTACGCGATGGTGGACATGGCGGGCTTCGCCGAGATCATCGACGCCATGGGCGGCGTCGAGGTCACGGTCAAGGAGCCCATCGTGTACGGCCGCTACCGCGAGGGCCTGCTGCCCGCCGGCACCCGCAGGCTGACCGGCCAGCAGGCCCTGTGGTTCGGCCGCTCGCGCACCGACAGCGACGACTACGTCCGCATGGGCCGCCAGAAGTGCCTGCTCAACGCGGTGGCCAAGCAGGCCGACCCGCTGACCGTGCTCAACAGCTTCGAGCGCCTGGCGGCGGCCACCAAGCGGGCGATCTCCACCGACCTGCCGCAGGACCTGCTGCCGGCCGTCATCGAGCTGTCCCAGAAGGTCAAGGATCACAAGATCCACAGCCTCAGCTTCGTCCCGCCGCTCATCAGCACGGTCTATCCGGACTGGTCGCTGATCCGCCACAAGGTGTCCGAGGCCCTGGACGAGCCGCGTTGGCCCAGGTCGGACCAGGCGTCCACGCCCCGGCGCAGCCCCGAGGACGCGATCAACCTCGACGCCGCCTGCCAGTAGTCCCCATATTCCTACTTGACGTATAGGGAACTATGCCTTTTGATACTCGCATAGCCGACTTATTAAGTAGGAATAGAGGGCTGGGCATGAACGCTCGCAGGGTGCTGGCCGCACTGGCGCTGATCGCACTCGCCGGGACGACGGCCGCGTGCGGGAGCGACACCGCGGGCGCCGGCGACAGCGGCGGCAGCGGGGCCGCCGCCACCGAGGTGCGCCTCGGCTTCTTCCCGAACATCACCCACGCCACCGCGCTGGTGGGCGTCGAGAAGGGCCTCTACGCCAAGGACCTGGGCGTCCCGGTCAAGACCAGCACGTTCAACGCCGGCCCCGCCGCGATCGAGGCGCTGTTCTCCGGCGCGATCGACGCCACCTACATCGGCCCGAACCCGGCGATCAACGCCTGGCAGAAGTCGAAGGGCCAGGCCATCAAGATCGTCGCCGGCGCCGCGTCCGGCGGCGTCTTCCTGGTCGTCAAGCCGGGCATCGACAGCGTCGAGGACCTCAAGGGCAAGAAGATCGCCACCCCGCAGCTCGGCAACACCCAGGACGTGGCGCTGCGCTACTGGCTCACCAGCAAGGGGATCAAGACCGACACCAAGGGCGGCGGCGAGGTCCACATCGTGCCACAGGAGAACTCCCAGACCCTCCAGACCTTCGCCACCGGCGACATCGACGGCGCGTGGGTGCCCGAGCCGTTCGCCAGCCGCCTGGTCCTGGAGAGCGGCGGCAAGATCCTGCTGGACGAGCGCGACCTCTGGCCGAACAAGGAGTTCGTGATCACCCACCTGATCGTCAGGCAGGAGTGGGCCAAGCAGCACCCCGACCTGGTCAAGAAGCTGCTCCAGGCGCACGTCGAGGCCAACAAGCTCATCGCCGACGACCCCGACGGCGCGGCCCAGACCGCCAACGCCGCCATCGAGAAGCTCACCCAGAAGCCGCTCAAGCCCGAGGTGCTGAAGAGCGCCTTCAAGAACATCACCTTCACCAACGACCCGATCGCCTCCTCGCTCACCCTCAGCGCCAAGCACGCCGAGGAGGTCGGGCTGCTCGAACCGGTGGACCTCAACGGCATTTACGACCTGGGCCCGCTCAACGAGATCCTGGCGGCGGCCGGCCAGTCGGCCGTCGCGGACAAGTGAGGTGAGATGAGCACCGCCCAGCTCGGCGCCGGCACCGGCACGGACGCGGCCGTCCGCCTGGAGTCCGTCTCCAAGACCTACGGCCACGGCAGGAACGCCCTGCTCGCGCTCGACCAGGTGTCCCTCGACGTGCGCCCCGGCGAGTTCGTCTGCATCCTCGGCGCCTCCGGCTGCGGCAAGAGCACGCTGCTGTCGCTGGTCGCCGGGCTCGACCGGCCGAGCGCCGGGCAGATCTCCACGAACGGCCACAAGGTCGCGATGATGTTCCAGGACCCGGCGCTGTTCCCGTGGCTGACCGTCGCGGCCAACGTCGAGCTGGCCTTCCGCGCCGACGGCGTGGGCAAGGCCGAGCGCAAGGCCAGGGCCGCGGAGTTCCTGGAGCTGGTGCACCTCGGCGGCTTCGGCCGCAAGCGCCCGCACGAGCTGTCGGGCGGCATGCGCCAGCGGGTGGCGCTCGCCCGCGCGCTCGCGCAGTCCTCGTCCTCCTCGGAGGGCTCGGCGGTGCTGCTCATGGACGAGCCGTTCGGCGCGCTCGACGCCATGACCCGCGACCTGCTCCACGACGAGCTGGAGCGGATCTGGCGGGAGCGGTCGCTGTCGGTGCTGTTCGTCACCCACAACGTCCGCGAGGCCGTCCGGCTCGGCGACCGGGTCGTGCTGCTGAGCAGCCGGCCCGGCCGGGTGGCGGAGGAGTTCCCCGTCGAGCTGGAGCGGCCCCGCCGCACCGACTCCGCCGAGGTCGCCACGCTCGCCGCGACGATCACCGACCGGCTGAAGGAAGAGGTCGCCCGGCATGGCCGTTGACACGCAGCACGCCCGCCGGATCGCCGGGCTCGACGCGCTGGAGCTGGGCGGCGAGCGGCGGGCCGGGCTCGCCGCCCGGCTGTGGGCGCGCCTGTGGCCGATGCTCACCGCCGTGGCGCTGGTGCTGGTTGCCTGGCAGCTCGTCGTGATGAGCGGGCGCTGGCCCGAGTACGTCTTCGCCGGCCCGGTCGAGACCTTCGGGGCGATGTGGGAGCGCTTCGGCGAGGCCGACTTCTACCGGGCCGTCGCCACCACCATGCGGCGGGCGTTCACCGGGTTCGCGCTGGCGGTGCTGGTCGGCCTGGTGATCGGGGCGGCGGTGTCGCGGGTGAAGGTGCTGCGGGCGGCGTTCGGCGCGCTCATCACCGGGCTGCAGACGATGCCGTCGATCGCCTGGTTCCCGTTCGCGATCCTGCTGTTCGGGCTGACGGAGAGCGCGATCACGTTCGTGGTGATCCTGGGGGCGGCGCCGTCCATCGCCAACGGGCTGATCACCGGCGTGGACTACACGCCGCCGCTGCTGCTGCGGGCCGGGCACGTGCTCGGGTTCCGGCGGCTCAGCCTCTACCGGCACGTCATCCTGCCCGCGTCGCTGCCGTCGTTCCTCGCGGGGCTGAAGCAGGGGTGGGCCTTCGCCTGGCGCTCGCTGATGGCGGGCGAGCTGATGGTGATCATCGCTTACCAGTCCTCGCTGGGCGAGCAGCTCGCCTACGCCCGCGAGGTGTCCGACTCGCCCGGCCTGATCGGCACGATGATCGTCATCCTGTCCATCGGCATCGTCATCGACCTGCTCTTCGAGGCGGCCGACGGGGCACTGCGCCGCCGCTGGGGCCTCGACCAAAGGTGATGCGGCTCTCCGCGAGAACCGACTACGCGCTGCGGGCGGTCAGCGAGCTGGCCGCCGCGCCTCCCGGCCCGGTGCCGGCCGAGCGCATCGCCGCGGCGCAGCAGATCCCCCGCCGCTTCCTCGACAACATCCTGCTCCAGCTGCGGCGGGCCGGGCTCATCCACAGCATGCGCGGGCCCGAGGGCGGCTACTGGCTGGCCCGGCCGGCGGAGGAGATCACGCTGGCCGACGTCATCGTGGTGATCGAGGGGCGGCCGGAGTTCCAGGGGCACGGGGGCTATCCCGGGGCGGCCGGGCCGCTGGCCGCCGTGTGGGCGGCGCTGCGCGAGCACGAGGACCGGCTGCTCGCCGAGACCACCTTCGCGCAGATCGTGGCCGGCCGCTGACGCTCGTGGCCGGTCGCCGACGCTCGTGGCCGCCGGTCGCTGACGCTCGTGGCCGCCGGTCGCTGACGCGCCTCTCCGGCGAATTCCCCGCTCACGGGGTTCAGGTGTGGCATGATGCTGCCGACGGAATGACAACGATTTTCATCCTCACCTGGAGTTCCCGTGAGAGTGGCCTTCGTCGGCAAGGGCGGCAGCGGCAAGACGACGATGTCGGCGCTGTTCGCCAGGCACCTGGCCCAGCAGGGCGCGCCGGTGGTCGCCATCGACGCCGACATCAACCAGCACCTGGCCCTCGTCCTCGGCCTCGACCGCCAGCCCGAGCCGCTCGGCGAGCACCTCACCGAGATCAAGGAGCGCCTGCGCGGCGACAACCCGCGCATCCCGTCGGCCGCCGAGATGATCAAGACCACGCCGCCGGGCCGCGGCTCCCGCCTGCTGAGCTTCGACGACCTCGCCGCCGACCCCTACGGGCTCACCACCCCCGACGGCGTCCGGCTGCTCGCGGCCGGCGCGTTCAACGCCGACGACCTCGGCGTGGCCTGCTACCACTCCAAGATCGGCGCGGTGGAGCTGCTGCTCAACCACCTGGTCGACGGGCCCGGCGAGTACGTCGTCGTCGACATGACCGCCGGCGCCGACTCCTTCGCCTCGGGCCTGTTCACCCGCTTCGACCTGACCTTCCTCGTCGCCGAGCCCACCCGTCAGGGCGTGAGCGTCTACCGCCAATACCTGGAGCACGCGGCCGCGTACGACGTGGCCGTCGCGGTCGTCGGCAACAAGGTCCACGGCCCCGAGGACGTCGCGTTCCTGCGCGCGCACGCGGGCGACGACCTGCTCGGCTGGATGGAGCACTCCCCCGCCGTCCGCGCGATGGAGCAGGGCCGCCACTTCGCCCTCGACGACCTGGAGCCGGCCAACGCCGACGCGCTCAGCCTGCTGCGCAAGAGCGTGGACGAGCGCGAGAAGGACTGGGCGCGCTTCGGCCGCCAGACCGTCGAGTTCCACCTGCGCAACGCGCGGGCGTGGGCCGACGAGCGGCTCGGGCGCGACCTCGCCGAGCAGGTCGATCCCGACTTCGTCTATGGCCCGTGACGACCATGAACCTGTGCCTGCCAGGCATCTGGAGAGTCACCATTTTTCAACCTAGCGTCATTGATGACCCATTCGAGAGGAGAAATCAGCATGTCGCTGACCGTTCCGAACGACCTGCTCGACCAGGCCAGGACCGGTGAGATCGACGACGCGGCCTTCGTCGCGTGCGTACGCGACTCCCTGCCCTACGCGTGGTCGCTGATCAGCGAGCTGGTCAAGCAGCGCGAGCACAGCGGCGCCGAGTTCGCCGACAACCAGGTGCCGCCGCCGTCCGAGGAGGCCCGCGGCCAGCTCCTGCGCTGTCTGGCGAGCGACGCCATGCGCGGCGCGCTGGAGCGTCACTTCGGGGTGCGGCTGGCCTTCCAGAACTGCCACCGGGTCGCCGTCTTCGACCCCGCGGCCACGGGGGCCCTGGCCGAGTTCGTCACCCCGAGGGCACAGATCCTCAACCAGGAACCGGAGCTGGTGGACTGCTGAGGCCACCGGCCGGCGAGCCGGGTCCGCCCGGCTCGCCACGCAGCAGCGGCAGCACCTCGGCCCCGAACCTCCGCACGTTCTCCAGCGTCCTCCGGTGCTCGCCGATGCCCTCCACCAGCAGGATGACGTGCTCGATCCCGGTGCGGTCCGCGGTGCGCAGGATCGACTCGGCGCAGTGCTCGGGCGAGCCCACCGGGTGGATGCGGGTGAGCAGGTCCACGTACGCGCCGACGTCCCGCGACGGGCGCGGCCGGCCGTCCACCGGCCGGTAGCCCGCGAGGCCGGGGCCGAGCCAGCGGGGCATCGACTCCTTGAGCTCGCGCACCGCCCGCGCGGTGGAGTCGGAGACGTGCCCCACGGCCGCCGCCACGTGCCGGACGGCGACCCCGGGAGCCAGCTTCTCGTACGCGGCGACCGCCGCGGCCTTCTCCTCGTCGCCGACGTGCAGGCCGAGCAGCATCGGCAGGCCGCGCGCGGCGGCCAGCGCCACGGTCGCCGGTGACGTGCAGGCGACCAGCGGGCGGAGAGGGGCGCGCGGCACCGTACGCACCTCACGGAAGCGGAAGAACTCCCCGTCGGCGGCCACCCGCTCGGCCGACAGCGCGGCGAGCAGCAGGTCGAGCGACTCGGCGAAGCCGCGCTCGTAGCGCTCCAGCCCCGTGCCGAACACCTCCAGGTCCACCCAGGGCCCGCCCCGGCCCACGCCCAGCGTGAAGCGCCCGCCGGACAGGTGGTGCAGCATCGCGGCCTGCTCGGCCAGCGCCACCGGGTGCTGCGTGGACAGCACGCTCACCGCCGTGCCGAGCCCGATGCGCGTGGTGCGGCCGGCGGCGACGGCCATCAGCGTGGTCGCCGACGGGCAGACGCCGTACGACATGAAGTGGTGCTCGGCCACCCAGGCGTCGTCGAAGCCCGCCTCCTCTGCCGCCACGACCAGCTCGACCGCGTCGGCCAGCACCTGCCCGGCCTCCCTGCCGGGGAACTGCGCGGCGACGACGAAGATGCCTGTGCGCACGCTCCCGATGATGACCGATCGGCCGGAGCGGGCCCAGCCCCGATCAGCCGAAGAGCGCGGCCTGGCCCTCGCCGGCCAGCGGGTCGCGATGCCGCTTGAGGTGCCGCCAGCGCGGCAGGTCGTCCAGGTAGGACCAGGACAGCCGGTGGTGCGGGGTGGGGCCGAGGCGGGCCAGGGCCTCCTGGTGGAGCGGCGAGGGGTAGCCGGCGTTGTCGGCGAAGCCGTAGTCGTCGCAGCCGAGCGTCGCCATGTGGGCGTCGCGCCGCACCTTGGCCAGCACCGACGCCGCCGCCACCGACACGCTGGCCGCGTCGCCCTTCACCTCAAGCCGCACCGGCCAGGGAGCGCCGATGTAGTCGTGCTTGCCGTCGAGGATCACCGCGTCGGGGCGGACCGGCAGCGCCTCCAGGGCGCGGCGGGCGGCCCGGCGCAGCGCCTCGGTCATGCCGAGCGTGTCGATCTCCTCGTGCGTGGCCTCGCCGAAGCCGACCCCGGCCGCCCAGGCGGCCAGCTCGGCGGCGAGCGGCCCGCGCCTGGCCGGGGTGAGCTGCTTGGAGTCGGTCAGCCCCGCCGGGGGCTCGGACGGGTCGGTGACGACCGCGCAGACGGTGACCGGGCCCGCCCACGCGCCCCGGCCCACCTCGTCCACGCCCGCGACCGTGCGGACGCTCGGCTGGGCGAGCAGGAGCTGCTCGATGTCGTACGTCGGCGCCATGGCAGCAGACGCTACCGCTCATTCCCCGAGCGGGCTGCCGAGATGGCTGTCGAGGAGGCCGCCCGCGGGCGCGTCACCGGGCTTCGGCCGCTCGGCCGCCCGCACCGGCTCCAGGTCGGCCGCGATGTAGCGGGCGGCCACGTGGATCGCCCGCAACGTCACCGACACCGACGGCCGGTGCACGCTGGAGCCCCGGGCCACCGCGTGCACGTCGCGGCCGACGGGGTTGCCGGGGATCGGCCGTACGGCGAGGCCGCGCACGCCGCCCGCGAGCGCGAGCGCCGGCACGGCGGCGATGCCGATGCCCTTGGCGACCAGCGACAGGATCGTGGTCAGCCCCTCGAACTCCCACGGCGTCGGCCGGATGCCGCCCACGTCCACCAGCAGCCGGTCCACCGCCAGGCGCGACGGCTCGCCGTCGGGCGTCGCCATCCACGGCTCGTCGCGCAGCTCCCGCAGGTCGAGCGGCACGTCAGGGTCGGCCAGGCGGTGCTTGCGCGGCACCACCAGGACCAGCGGGTCGCGCAGCAGCGGGAAGACGCGCAGGCTGTCGCTGTCGTGGACCCGGCCGTACCAGTCGTCCACGAGCGCGATGTCCACCTCGCCGGAACGCACCTCGCGCATGCCGCGCCCGGAGCGGGCCTGGCCGAGCCGCAGGGTCAGGCCGGTGTGCCGGCGCAGCGAGCGGGCCAGCGCGGGCGCGAAGGCCACCGCCGCCGTGGGGAAGGCGGTCACCACGACCCGCCCGGACGGGGTGCCGGCGTGCGCCGACAGGTCGGACTCGGCCTCCTCGACCATGGACAGGATGCGCTCGGCGTGGAGGACCAGCCGGCGGCCCGCGTCGGTGAGCTCGGCGCTGCGCGCGGTGCGGTCGATGAGCGCGGTGCCCGCCTCGCGTTCGAGCGCCTGGAGCTGCTGCGAGACGGCGGAGGGGCTGTAGCCGAGCGCGGCGGCGGCGGCCGCGATGCTGCCCCGGCGAGCGAACTCGCAAATCAGGACCAACCGCCGCAATTCGAGCATCAGACTTCCTTACGCCTACCCACGAAAAGCCTCGCTTGTGGTGATGCCTTCATCCAATCACGCTGGGAACGTGACAGCCATGACGGTTACCCTGTCCGCCACTCTGGCGGCCAACGAGGACATCGAACGAAGACGGCGCGCCGGGGAACGCGTGCTCCACCTGGCCTTCGGCGAGGCCGGGCTGCCCGTCCACCCGGCGCTGCGCGACCGGCTGGCCGCCGCCTCCGAGCACAACGGCTACGGGCCGGTCGCCGGCGCGGCCGGGCTGCGGGAGTCGGCGGCGGGCTACTGGGACCGGCGCGGGCTCCCCACCGACCCCGAGCTGGTCGTCTGCGGACCGGGCAGCAAGTCCCTGCTGTACGGCCTGCTGCTCGCGATCGGCGGCGACATCGTGCTGCCCATGCCGAGCTGGGTCAGCTACGCCGCGCAGGCCGACCTCGTCGGGTCCCGTCCCGTCCTCGTGCCGGCGCCACCGGGAGAGGGCGGCGTGCCCGACCCCGATCGCGTGGCCGCCGAGGTGCGCGCCGCCCGCGCCGCGGGCCGGACCGTCAGCTCCGTGCTGGTCACGCTGCCGGACAACCCCACCGGCCGGCTGGCCTCGCCGGGATGCATCGCCCGCCTCGTGGAGGTGGCGCGGGAGCTCGACCTGACGATCATCTCGGACGAGATCTACCGCGACCTGGTGCACGATCCCGCGCTGCCCTACACCTCGCCGGCCGACCTCGCCCCCGAGCGCACGGTGATCACGACGGGGCTGAGCAAGAGCCTGGCACTCGGCGGCTGGCGGATCGGGGTGGTCAGGCTCCCCACGGGCGCGCACGCGCTGCGCGGGAAGCTGCTGGCCGTGGCGAGCGAGATCTGGTCGGCGCCGGCCGCTCCCGTGCAGGAGGCCGCGGCCTACGCCTTCGGCGAGCCGGAGGAGCTGGTGGAGCGGGTGGCGCTCAGCCGCCGGCTGCACGGCACGCTCGCGCGGGCGGTGCACGCGTGCTTCACGGCCGTCGGCGCGCGGGTGCCGGAGCCGCAGGGCGGCTTCTACCTCTACCCCGATCTCGGGCACCTCGGGGTGGGCGGCTCGGCCGAGCTCACCAAGGTGCTGCTGGAGGAGCACGGCATCGGCGTGCTGCCGGGGCACGCCTTCGGCGACGACCCGGCCGCGGCCCGCGTACGGGTGGCCGTCAGCCTGCTCTACGGCGCCTCGGCCGAGCAGCGCATGACCGCTCTGACCAGCGAAGAACCGCTCCGGCTGCCCTGGATCGCGGACAGTCTCGACCATCTTTCCCGCGGCCTCGCGAGCCTCGCGCTCCGCCGTGCGTGAACCGGGCCGGACCGACGGCTCGCCGCCATGTCACGGTTAGGCGAATTTCTGCCCAAGAGCCGGTTGAACGTCCCCCAAAAGGGGCCTCTGACCTGCGAAAACGACCCACTCGCGGAAACCCGGGAAAGATCTTCCTGGCGGCATGGTCACACACACCCCGTGCACCCTTCATCATGTGCACATGCCCGCTCTTGTCACCTTGTCCGGGCGCCTCGTGCGCCTGGAGCCTCTCAGCCTCGCGGTGGTCGATGACCTCGTCGCCGCGGCGAGTGAAGACCGTGCCACGTACGCCTTCACTCGGGTCCCGGACGGCCGGGACGAGATGGTCTCCTATGTGGAGGCCGCCATGGCTGAGCAGGCGGAGGGCCGCACGCTGCCCTTCGCCATCCGGTGGCTGAACACCGACCGCGTGGTCGGTGCCACCCGTCTCATGCACCTGGAGTATTGGCAGGGCCCCATGCCCTGGCCTCCGGGTACGCGCGGCGCGGTGGGCGACATCCCGTCCGTGGCGGACATCGGTTACACCTGGCTGGGCGCGAGCGCCCAGGGCACGGGTGTCAACCGGGAGAGCAAGTTCCTCATGCTCTCGCACGCCTTCGAGACCTGGGACGTCCACCGCATCACTCTCAAAGCAGACGTACGCAACACCAAATCCCGGGCCGCCATCGAGGCCCTCGGCGCACACTTCGACGGTGTGCGGCGAGCGGACAGCCGAGGCGCCGACAACACGGTCCGAGATACCGCGTTCTACTCGATCCTGAACTCCGAATGGCCGCTCGTCCGCGAGCGTCTGCTCAGCCGGATGGGACTGTTCGAGGCAGCCTGAGTCTCCGTTCACCTCGGCCCCGCCCACACGAATGGGCGGGGCCTGTATTTTTCGGCCCCGCCGTCGCTCTGCATGAAGGCGTACTGAATCTAGGTGACGATCGTCCCTCGATCTATCATTTGGTCACAAAACGTTCCATTGGCTGGGAGACAGACGGCATGGCTGGTCAGAGCGGTGAAGGCGGCCTGTGGTTCGCCGTGCTCGGTCCTGTCCGCGCGTGGCGGGACGGCCGGGAGCTCGACCTGGGCACCCCACTCCAGCGGTCCATCCTCGGGATGCTGCTGCTGCGCGAGGGCCGCGCGATCTCGCCCAACGAGATGATCGACGCCGTGTGGGGCGAGGACGCGCCGCCGCGGGCCCTCGGCGCGCTGCGCACCTACGTCTCCAGGCTCCGCACCGTGCTCGAACCCGACCGGGTCGCCCGCTCCCGCCCCGAGCTGCTGACCTCCATCGGCCGCGGCTACGCGCTGCGGCTGCCCGGCGACGCCCTCGACCTGACCCGCTTCGAGCGCCGCATCGCCGAGGCCGAGACCGCGCGCAGGTCCGGCCGGCCGCGCGAGGCCGCCGACCTCCTGCGCGCCGCGCTCGCCCTGTTCGAGGGCGAGCCGCTGGCCGGCACCGTCGGCCCGTACGCCGAGCACCAGCGCGACCGCCTCGCCGAGCGCCGCCTCAGCGTCGTCGAGACCCTCATGGACGTCGACCTGGAGCTCGGCGACCACGCCTCGGTCGTCTCCGAGCTGATCGCGCTCACCGCCGACCACCCGCTGCGCGAACGGCTGCGCGCCCAGCTCATGCTGGCCCTCTACCGGTGCGGCCGGCAGGGCGACGCGCTCAACGTCTTCACCGAGACCCGCGAGGCGCTGATCGACGAGCTGGGCATCGAGCCCGGCCCCGAGCTGACCGCGCTCCACCAGCGCATCCTCACCGCCGACCCCACGCTCACCCCGCCTCCGGCCCCCGCCGAGGAGCCCGTGATCGAGCCCGCCGCGCCGGGAAGGCCCGCCGGGTCCGGGAGGCCCGCCGACGGGCCGGCCGAGGAGCCTCAGCCCGCCGAGGAGGAGCCGTACGCGGCCCCCGAGCTGCCGAGGCCCGCCCAGCTCCCCGCCGCGGTCACCGACTTCACCGGCCGCAAGGAGCAGGCCGCCCGGCTGCGCTCGCTGCTGTCCACCGCCTCCGCCGAGGGCCTGCCCTTGGTGGCGATCTCCGGCATCGGCGGCGTCGGCAAGACCACGCTCGCCGTGCACGTCGCCCACCAGGTGGAGGAGGTCTTCCCCGATGGCCAGCTCTACGCCGACCTGCGCGGCTACGGCGACGGCGCCACGGCGCCGGAGTCCGCGCTCGGCGGCTTCCTGCGCGCGCTCGGCATCCCGCCCGACGTCATCCCCGACGGCCTCGCCGAGCGCTCGGCGCTCTACCGCTCGCTCCTCGCCGAGCGGCGCGTCCTGGTGCTGCTCGACAACGCCCGCGACGCCGAGCAGGTCAGCCCGCTGCTGCCCGGCTCCCCCGGCTGCGCCGCGATCGTGACGAGCCGGGTCAAGCTGGCCGACCTGCCGGCCGCCCGGCTCGTGGACCTCGACGTGATGGAGCCGGACGAGGCCCTGTCGCTGTTCGCCGCCGTCGCCGGGCCCGAGCGCGTGGCCGCCGAGCACGGCGCGGCCATGGACGTCGTCGCCGCCTGCGGGTTCCTGCCGCTCGCGGTGCGCATCGTGGCCGCCCGCCTGGCCGCCCGCCCGTCCTGGACGGTCGCCTCGCTGGCGCCCCGCCTGGCCGACGAGCAGCGCCGGCTCGACGAGATGCGCGTCGGCAACCTGGCCGTGGAGGCCACCTTCGCGCTCGGCTACGGCCAGCTCGCGCCCGAGCAGGCCCGCGCGTTCCGGCTGCTGTCGCTGCCCAGCGGGCCCGACATCTCCTCGGAGGCCGCGGCGGCGGTGCTGGCGCTGCCCGCGTACGAGACCGAGGCGCTGCTGGAGTCGCTGGTGGACGCCAGCCTCCTGGAGGCCCCCGGCCCCGGCCGCTACCGCTACCACGACCTGCTCAGGCTGTTCGCCCGCCGCGAGCTGAACAAGGCCGAGCGGCCCGAGGCGCTCGCCCTCGCGCTCGGCCGGCTGCTCGGCTTCTACCTCGCCTCCGCCCAGTCGGCGCACCGGCTGGCCTACGAGGGCAGCGCGATCGCCGACAACCTGGTGGTGGTCGGCACCGGCCGTACGTTCACCACGGTCGACGAGGCCGTGGCGTGGCTGATCGCCGAGGGCGACTCGCTGTTCGCCGCCATCGGCCAGACCGCCGCCTCCGCCCGCTCCGGCGAGCAGCTGCTGCCCGCCGGCGACCTGCTGGTCGCGATGGAGCCGCTGCTGGAGTCCGGCACCCACACCCGCGAGTTCGACCAGGGCACCAGGGCCGTGCTGGCCGCCGCGCTGCGGATCGGCGACCCCGGCAGCGAGCTGCGCTCCCGCTACGTGCTCGGCAGGGTGCTGTTCGCCGCCAACCGGCTGCGCGAGGCCGAGGAGCAGTTCAGGCGCGTGCGCGAGCTGTCGGCCGAGCGCGCCGAGAAGGTCGTCACCGGCGAGGTGCTCAACGCCCTGGCCGTGGTCGTCGGCAGGCAGCGCAGGCACGCCGAGGCGCTGGCGCTGTTCGAGGCGGCCATGACCTGGTATCGCGAGAACGGCGTGCCCGCCGGCGAGGCGCTGGTGCTCAGCTACTCCGCCCGCGACCACCTGGGCCTCGGCCGGCCCGACGACGCCATCGCGGCGGCCGAGAAGGGCCTGGCCATCTTCACCGAGATGGGCAGCGGCGCCGGCACCGCCCGCGCCCGCTACCACCTCGGCATCGTGCTGTCGCGCGTGGGCCGCCTCACCGAGGCCGTCCACCACCACGCCGAGTGCCTGGCCTTCTTCCGTGCCAGCAAGCAGCGGGTCTGGGAGCAGCGGGTGTGCTCACGCCTGGCGGAGACGTTCATCGCCGCCGAGCGTTATCCGGAGGCCGTCCGCCACGCCGAGCAGGCCCTCGTCGTCTCCCGCGACATCGGCCACCCCTACGGCGAGGCGCTGTCGCTGACCGTGCTCGGCAAGGCCCTGCGCGGGCTCGGCGACCTCTCCAGGAGCCTCGCCTGCCTCCGGCAGGCGTACGACGTCTTCTCCCGGCTCGGCGCCCCCGAGGCCGGCGATCTCAAGGTCCTGCTGGACGGCGTGCCCCACGGCGCCGTCGTCGAGACCTGAGTACAGCTCGTCGTCCAGACGTGTCATCCACACATGGTTGATCAAGGCTGTCCTCGGCATTCACGATCGGCGCTCGTGATCGGCTGATGAGCAGCCCGGCCGGTCATCCTCACCGCCGCGCTTCGCCAGGGGGCCCGGTCATCCGGATGCTCCACGCGACGGCCAGCCGCCTCACTGCCGAACGACCGGCCGGACCCGACACGGCCCTCGAACCCCCCAGGTCCGTGTCGTAGGTCACAGTCTTCACTCCGGGAGTTGACGTCCGATCAACGCCGGATCAAAGCAGGAAATAGCCCTCCGCGATGAGCGGCCGGATCGCGTCGGCGTCCGGCATCTCGCCCTCCCCGACCAGCTCGGCGATCACGTTGAGCAGCGGGCCGAGTGCGAGGTCGCCGTCGCACACCCCGGCCAGCGCGGCCTCCACCGTGCCGACCTCCCTGCTGCGCCGCAGCCCCTGCGTCTGGCGCAGCACGATGCGGATCGGGTCCTCCGCGCCGGGCAGGCCGACGCGCTCGTCGAGCAGGCCGACGGCGGTGCGCAGCCGGGCCGCGCCGAGATCGCCCGCCCGGTGGGCGGCGGCGATCGAGTCGAGCACGTCGTCGACGTAGTCGCCGACCGGGAGCACCACCTGGTGGTCCAGGTGCTCGACGCGGACGACCGGGTCGAGGGTGCCGGACGCCCGCATGGTGATCCAGCCGAAGCCGATGCCCTCGACCTTGTGCTCGTCGAACCAGGACAGCCAGCGGTCGTAGAGCTCGGTGTAGCGGGGGGTGCCCTGCCGGGCGGCGTCGCGCAGCCACAGCTCGACGTACTCGGCCGGATCCTGGACGTCGCGCTGCACCACCCAGCCGTCGCAGCCGGTCTCGCGCAGCCAGCCGCCCACCCGCTCGTGCCAGTCCTCGCCCTCGACGTGCAGCCAGTTGGCCAGGAAGTGGGCCTGGCCGCCGGGGTTGAGGTGGTCGGGCGTGCGGCGGACCAGCTCGCGGCAGAAGGCGTCGCCGGCCTCGCCCGACTCGCGGTAGGTCAGCTTCCCCTCGCCGACGGGCGCGATGACGAACGGGGGATTGCTCACGACCAGGTCGAACCGCTCGCCCTCGACCGGGTCGTACGCAGAGCCCTCCCGCGTCTCCACGTCTTCGACGCCGGACAGCTCCCAGCTCAGCCGGGCCAGCTCCAGGGCGCGCGGGTTGAGGTCGGTGGCGACCACGCGCTCGGCCCGCCCGGCCAGGTGCAGCACCTGGACGCCGCAGCCGGTGCCGAGGTCGAGCGCGCTGCCCACCGGGCGGCGGGTGACGAGCTGGGCCAGGTTGGCCGAGGCCCCGCCGGCCCCCACGACGTGGTCGGGCCGCAGCGGCGGGTCGCCCGGCCGCACCTTGCGGTCGGAGACGAGGTAGCCGCCGGTCTCCCAGGGCTGCAGGTGGACCGTCGCCCGCACCTCGCCGTCGCCGGCCTCCTCGACCAGGCCCGAGTCCAGGACCTCCGGGCCGAGCGCCGCGGCGGGCACGGGCACCCCGAGCCACCACAGCCTGATCAGCGTCGCCAGGGGGTCGCCGCCGGCGGTCGCCCGCAGGGCGGGCACCAGCTCCTCGCGGGCCAGGGCCGAGGCGGCCATGCTGCCGAGTCGTTCGCGTACGCCGTCGATCGTGTAGTCGGTTCGGAGGAGGAGTTGGCGCAGTCGTTCCACCCACCCATCCTTTCACCGTGGACGCTCGCACATGATCTGCCACCGACAGTGCCCATACTGTTACACAAGTACCCAAGTGAACTGCAAGCCACAGGTAAGCGCGACGGGGTATCTCTATGGAGGCAAGGAACGACTCTTAGGAGTGGGTCTCATGCTGATCCCCTGTTTGGCCTGCGAGTCCCGCTTCGGGCCCGACGAGTACTTCAACGCCTGCTCCGACTACAACCGCGGCCTCGACCTGGTGTCCTGGACGTGCCCCCACTGCGGCAACCGCGACGACCTGCGGGTGCTGCCGGGCGAGCTCGGCTTCGGCTATCCGCACCGCGGGCGGTTCGCCGTGCACGACCGGGTGCGGGTGCCCGGGCTGCGCCGGCAGCGGGGCGAGCTGCGGCTGGACATCTCCTTGGAGCGGTCCAGCTGGCGGGTCCACACCCGGCTGCGCCAGCCCGCCTGAAGAAGGTCAGGCCGCCTGAGGAAGATCAGCCGCCTGAAGAAGGTCAGGCCGGCCGGGCGATCGGCACGGCCGGCCGCGTGTCGCCGCGCAGCACCCGCTCGATGTCGGTGACCAGCGCCTCGGCCAGTTCCTCCCGCGTCTCCCCGGTGGCCTCGCCGAGCCGGGGCGTCAGCACCACGTTCGGCAGCTCGATCAGCGGATGCGACGGATCCAGCCACTCCCCCTCGAAGTGGTCGAGCCCGGCGCCGCCCACCTGCCCCCGGCGCAGCGCCTCGACCAGGGCCGTCAGGTCGTGGAGCGCGCCGCGCGAGGTGTTGAGATAGATCGCGCCGGGCCGCATCGCGCCGAACTCGGCGTAGCCGAACATGCCGCGCGTCTCGGCGGTCAGCGGCAGGTGCAGCGAGATCACGTCGGACTCGGCGAGCAGCGCGGCGAAGGTGTGGGTGGCCTCGGCGACGCCGGGATCGCAGGCGATCACCCGCATGCCGAGCCCCTCGCACCGCCAGCGCATGGCCTCGCCGACCCGGCCGAGCCCGACGATGCCGAGCGTGCGCCCGGTGAGCCGGCGCCCGCGGTGGCGCTGGGCGGGCGGCACCTTGCCGCGGTAGGCGCGGCCCCTGCGCACCTCGCTGTCGGCGGTGACGATGTGCCTGCTGACCGCGAACATCAGCGCCAGCGTCAGCTCGGCCACCGCGTCGGCGTCGCGGTCACCGGCGTGCAGGACGGGGACGCCGCGCTCGGCGGCGAGGTCGAGATCGACGCTGGTCGGCGGGCCCATGACGGCCACGACGTCGAGATCGAGGTCGAGGACCGAGGCGCCGACCTGGTCCCCGTCGGTGACGAGCACGGTGGCGCCGGTCTCCACGACGAGATCGGCCAGCCGCTCGTCGGTGAAGCCGAGATCCGGGCGCGCGGGAGCCTCGACCAGCTCGGCCACCTCGGCCAGGCGGGCGAGCGCGCTCTCCGGCAAGACGGGCAGCACCAGAGCCCGAGGTCGTCTCACAAGCAGCACGATAACACCACGAACCGTGCTCAACTCATCGCTCCCCGTACAGGGGCTACACGGGCGTCACCCGGCGGGCTGGCGGAGGCTGTGCCAGGCCGCCTCGCCCAGCCCCTTGATCTCCTCCTCGGTCGGCGTGTGCGCCCCCGCGAACCACAGCCGGCACATCTCCTGCGCCGGGCCCAGCCACAGGACGTAGCACATGGTGGGGTGCACGGGCTGGAGCAGACCGTTCTTCATGTGCGGCCGCCACCAGTCGGACACCTTGCGGAAGAACGCCCGCCGGGCCTCGGCGACCTCCGCGCCGCCCGGCTCCTGCTTGCGCGGCGGCCGCTCGCTGATGAGCAGCCGGGCCCGCTCAGGATGCTCGCCGGCCCAGCGCATGTGGAAGGCGACGACGGCCTCGATGCCGGCGCGCGCGTCCTCGTGCTCGGTGAGCTTGGCGAGGAAGGCTTCCTGGTAGGCGTCGAGGATCTCGGCGTAGAGGACGCCGAAGACGTGCTCTTTGCTGGCGAAGTGGTGGTAGAAGCTGCCGACGCTGACGCCGCTCTCCTCGCGGAGGCTGGCCAGCGTCGTGGCCGACACCCCGTCCTGGCTGAAGCGGCGGAGGGCGCCCTCGATGATGCGGGTCCGGCCGTCGCGTCCGTTCTTGACACTCTTCACACTGTCAATGGTGTGGCAACAGAACCTTGTTCCGCAAATAGGACGGCCGGATCGATCATAGCGGTCACCTCGACCGCCCCGGAGCACACCGTCATCCGGGCGTCCGGCCACACCCTGCGGATCAGCCGCAGCGCCCGCCGGTTCTCCCCCATGACGTCCATGGCGACGGTCCGCGCGCCCCGGACGAAGGCCCTGAGCAGGAGCGTACGGACCAGGCAGGGACCGAGCCCGCGGCCCTGCCAGTCGTCGGTGACGACGACCGCGACCTCGACGTCGGCGACGCCGCCCTGGTAGCTCATCGCGTGCCCGACGATCTCGCCGTCCGGCGTGGTGGCCACGAGCACGTCGCGCCGCTCGTTCACCGCGACCAGGGCGCGGACGAGGCTCGCCGCCGGCGACGGCTGGCCGGTGAAGAACCGCAGCGTCTGCGTGTGCAGCGACAGCCCGCACAGGAAGCGGCGGACCCGTTCCTCGTCGTCGGGCCCGGCAGGGCGGATCTGAGTTCCTAACATGGACTCAGCCTGCCCGGTCAGACCTGAGTCTGTCAATCGAACTCAGATATAATGAAAAAATGAACGTTCCCTTCCGGGTGGACAACTGCTCGATCGAGCGCACCCTGGACATCGTCGGGGAGAAATGGACCTTCCTGGTGCTGCGTGAGGCGTTCAGCGGCGTGCGGCGCTTCGCCGACATGCAGGCCGTCACCGGCGCCCCCCGCCAGGTCCTCAGCGCCCGCCTGGCCCGCCTGGTGGAGGAGGGGCTGCTGCGCAAGGAGCCCTACCGCGAGCCCGGCCAGCGGCAGCGCGACGAATACCGCCTCACCGACAAGGGCCGCGACCTCTATCCGCTGCTGGTCGCGCTCATGCACTGGGGAGACCGCTACCTGGCGGACGACGACGGCCCGCCCGTGCTGCTCACCCACCGCGACTGCGGCGCGCCCATCGAGCTGCACTTCCGCTGCGCGGACGGCCATGAAGTGTCCGGGCCGCGCGAGGTCACCCCGCAGCCGGGCGCCGGCGCCCGGCTCAGAAGCGTCTGATCAGGGCGAGGCGCGTACGAGGGCACCGGCAGGTCTGCCTACCCTGGAGAGCGTGTACCGGATCCTGCTGACGCCCCGATGGCTCGGGCTCACCCTGGTGGTGCTGCTCGCCATCCCCGCCTTCGTCTTCCTCGGGCGGTGGCAGTACGGGCGCTTCGAGGAGCGGTCGGCCAACAGCGAGCGGGTCACCGCCAACATCGAGGCGCCCCCGGTGCCGATGGAGCGGCTGGCCCCGCCCGGCGGGCGGGTCGAGGCCGCCGACCGGTTCCGCCGGGTGACCGTGGCCGGCTCCTACGACCCCGCGCACGCCCTCGTCGTACGCCGCCGACCCCAGGACGGCCGGCCCGGCTTCTACGTCCTGACCCCGCTCGTCACCGCCGACGGCACGGGCGTGCTGGTCAACCGGGGCTGGGTCCCGGCCGGCGCGACCGCCGACACCCCGCCGACCGTGCCGCCGCCGCCCACCGGGCAGGTAACTGTCACCGGACGGCTACGCCAGAGCGAGACCGAGAAGTCGTCCGGCATCCGCGAGGTCTCCGGCCTGCCGGCCGGGCAGGTGCTGCTGATCGACGCGGGATCGATCGGGCGGCAGGTCCCGTACCGGCTGCTGGACGGGTACGTCGAGCTCATCTCCCAGGAGCCGGCGGGAAAGCCGGCGCCCGAGCCGGTCCCCGCGCCCGACGTGGGCGCGGGCGGCGGGCTCAACCTGGCCTACGCCTTCCAGTGGTGGTTGTTCATCGGCGTGGCGATCGGCGGCTGGGTGCTGCTGCTGCGCCGCGAACTGGCCGAACAGCGTGACGGGCAGGGTGAGGGGCAGCGGCCCGGCGCGCCCGTCGTGCCCGAGGAGGCGCGGACGCCCTCGACGTAAGGTGATGGGGTGATCCGGCACATCGAGTTCGCCAACCTGTGCAACTTCCGCGACATGGGTGGATACCCCACCGCCGACGGCCGCGCCATCCGGTGGCAGCGGCTCTACCGTGCCGACTCGCTCGGCTGGCTCGACCGGGACGACCTGGCCGCCTTCCGCGCGTTGCGCGTGCGTACGGTCATCGACCTGCGCCACCCGTTCGAGATCGAGAGGATGGGGCGGGTCCCGGAGAGCGAGGGGCAGCGCTACCACAACCTGCCCATCGAGGGCCGCCGCTGGGACGTCAACGCCTACGACGAGGCGCTCGGCGTGGCCCGCTACCTCGCCGACCGCTACCTGGAGGTCACCGAGGACGGCGTGGACAACCTGCGCGCGGCGCTGGAGATGATCGCCGACGCCGGCAACGCGCCCGTGGTGATCCACTGCGCGGCCGGCAAGGACCGCACCGGCGTGCTGGCCGCGCTGGTCCTCTCGCTCGCGGGGGTGAGCGAGGACGACATCGTGGCCGACTACGCGCTCACCGGCCTCGCCACCGAGCGCTTCATCGCCGACTGGCGGCGGCGGCACCCCGACGCGGCCCTCTGGCCGGGCTTCGGGCTGGCCCCTGCCGAGGCGATGCGCTTCTTCCTGACCGATCTGACGGCCAGGCACGGCTCGCCCGAACGGTACGTCTCGCAGGTCGTGGGCCTCTCCCCCGCCGCGACCGAGGAGCTGCGCCGGCACCTGCTGACTGAACCCCGCCCGCGGGGGTAGAGGGCGCGGCAGGGTCCGCGCGAGCAGCATCCCTCGCCGGAACAAGCGGACCCGAACGCCCGGGATCGTCCGGCGATCCCCCTCCCCGGCGATCCCGGGCCTCGGCTTCGGATACCCAACGGATACGTCGCAGCTTGTTCGACGTTATCCCGTCGTCGTACGGTTACCTGCGTGACTACGCCGCTGCTCCCCGACCCCGAACCCCGGCGGCGCGACTACGTGATCATCTCAGCCGACGATCACCTGATCGAGCCGCCCGACCTCTTCGAAGACCGACTGCCGGAGAAATACGCCGACGTCGCGCCCAAGGTCGTGGAGACGGAGGCGGGTCACCAGGTCTGGCGCTACGGCGGCGCCACCTACCCGTGCGCCGGCATCGACGTCGGCGCCGGTCTGCCCCGCGAGCAGTGGACGCTCGACCCGGTCCGCTTCGAGAACATGCGTCCTGGCTGCCACGACATCGAGGCCCGCGTCCAGGACATGGACGTGGCCGGCATCTGGGCCGCGCTGTGCTTCCCCGGCATGCTCGCCCAGCAGGCCGGCATGCCGTTCGCCAGGACCCGCGACCAGGAGCTCGGCCTCGCGCTGGTCCGCGCGTGGAACGACTGGCACATCGACGTGTGGGCGGGCACCTATCCCGAGCGGGTCATCGGCCTGCAGCTCCCGTGGCTGCCCGATCCCGACGTGGCCGCCAAGGAGATCCGGGCCAACGCGGCGCGCGGCTTCAAGGCCGTGGTCTTCCCCGAGTTCCCCAACCGGATGCGGCTGCCGTCCATCCACACCGGCCACTGGGACCCGTTCTTCGCCGCCTGCGAGGAGACCGGCACCGTCGTGTGCCTGCACACCAGCGACTCCTCGTGGTCGCCCGTGCCCTCCCCCGACACGCCCATCGAGGCCATCACCACGCTGATGCCCACCACCGCCATGTTCGCCTGCGCCGACTGGCTGTGGTCGGGGCTGCCGCTGCGCTTCCCCGCGCTGCGCATCCTCATCGTCGAGGGCGGCGTGGGCTGGCTGCCGCTGCTGGCCGAGCGCGCCGACTACGCGCTCGACCACCCGGTGGCGGGCGAGGCGTCCTGGGACGGCGGGCTCAAGCCGAGCGAGGTGCTGCGCCGCAACTTCTTCTTCGGCACGCGCGACGACCACGCGCTGTCGGGGGTGCGGCTCGCGGTCGGGCTCGACCACGTGCTCCAGGAGAGCGGCTATCCGCACTCCGACTCGACCTGGCCCGACACGCAGAAGGCCGTCTCGCGCAACCTCGGCCCGCTGCCGCCCGCGGACATCGCCCGGGTGGCCTACGGCAACGCGGCCCGCCTGTTCGGGCACCCGCTGCCGTCGCGGGCCTGGCTGCGCATGGAGGAGATCTAGGCCTCCCCTTCCACCTGGCCCAGGATGATCCGGCGCTCGTGCTCGACGTAGCGGCCGCTCTCGCCGAGGAGCGCGGTCGCCAGCCACAGGAACACGCCGAAGTCGTCGGCGACGCCGATCAGGGTGAGGAAGTCGGGGACGATGTCGATCGGCGAGATGATGTAGACGACGCCGAGGGCGATGAGGCCGAGCCGGCCCTTGCCCATGCCGCCGTAGTCACCGCGCATCACCGCGCGCACCATGCGCGGGATGGCGCGCACCCTGGTCATCAGAGCGGGCGATCCAGGCTTGGTCACCTCGCGGTACGTGCGCCACGCCGCCGCTGCCCGTGCTGCCTTAGCCATCATGTCCAACCCCCTACCCCCGGCTTTTCACGATATAACGCGACGCCGGGGTGAGAGGTTCCTGTCGATCACCGCATGGCGTCGTGCGCGAAGGGCCGGGCCCGCTCGATCTGGGCCGCCACCCGGACCAGCAGATCCTCCCGCCCGTACGCGGCCACGAGCTGCACGCCGACGGGCAGCCCGGCGGCCGTCCGGTGCAGCGGCAGGGAGATCGCCGGCTGGCCGGTCGCGTTGATCGGCGAGGTGAACGCCACCGCGTGCGCCGTACGGCCGAGCGCGAGGGTGAGGTCATCGGCCGGGATCCAGCCGAGCGGGAACGGCGCGACCCCGAGCGACGGCATCAGCAGCAGGTCGTGCCCGGCGCTCCACCAGGCGGCCATGCGGCGGCGGAAGGCGTCCACCCACTGGGTGGCGCGGAGGTGCTGCGCCGCGCTGCGGCTGCGCGCCGCGGCCACCATGGCGGCGTTGCGCGGCTCCAGCTCCTCCGGCTCGACCGGCTTGCCGCGCAGCTCGCCGAGCCCGTCGACCGTGGCGGCCAGGTTCTCGGCCACGATCGCGCCGAAGTGGACGGGGAAGTCCGGGTCGGCGAGCGCTTCAGGGCCGCCGGGCGTCACGTCGTGGCCCAGCGACTCCAGCAGGGCCGCCGCCGCGGCGACCGCCTCCGCCGGCTCGGCCGCCTCCGGGACGTCGGCCCTCGGGTGGGCGGTGAGGTAGCCGACGCGCAGCCGGCCGGGGTCGCGTCCGGCCTCGGCGGCCAGCGGGCCGGGCAGCGCGGGCGCGTCGTACGGGTCGCCCGCGTGCAGCCCGGCGACCACGTCGAGCGCGGCGGCGGTGTCGCGTACGGTCCTGGTGACGAATCCCGGGCAGGAGAAGCCGCTCCAGCCCTCGCCGAGCGCCGGGCCGAGGCTGACCCGCCCCCGCGACGGTTTGAGCCCCACGAGGCCGCACAGGGACGCGGGGATGCGGATGGAGCCGCCGCCGTCGCTCGCCGTGGCCAGCGCCACCATGCCGGCCGCCACGGCCGCCGCGGAGCCGCCGCTGGAGCCGCCCGCCGAGTACGCCGGATCGTACGGGTTGCGGGTCGGCCCGAACGCTGCGGGCTCGGTGGTGATCGTGCTGCCGAACTCGGGCGTGTTCGTCCGCCCCAGGATGACGAACCCGGCCTCGCGCAGCCGCGTCACGCCGTAGCCGTCCCGGGCGTCCTCGACCCCGTCGCGGACCGCCGAGCCCGCCGCGTACGGCTCGCCCGCCTGCCGCCAGCCCAGGTCCTTCAGCAGGATCGGCACCCCGGCGAAGGGCGCCTCGCGCGGCAGGCGGTCCAGCTCGGCCAGCGCCCGCTCGAAGCGGGGGAAGACGACCGCGTTGAGCTCGCCGTCGCGGGCCTCGATGGCGGCGATGGCGGCCTCGGCCAGCTCGCGGGGCGACAGGTCGCCGTTCCTGATCGCCGCGGCCTGCCCGACCGCGTCCAGCCTCAGCGCGTCATGCACGGTCCGCCTCCCCCGCCTTGGGCGACAGGTCGCGTACGGCCTGCTCGATGGGGATCTCGCCGCCGGGGATGGGCGCGAGGATGGGGGTGTCGAGGCCGTTCGCCACGTACTCGCGGATCCTGGCCCGGCACGTGGCGGCGTCGCCGTGCACGATGAGGTCGTCCACCACCTCGTCGGGGATGGCCTTGAGCGCGGCCTGGCGGTCGCCCGCCGCCCACGCCTCGTGCATCGGGCGCAGGAGCTCGCCGCGGCCGAGCCAGTCGTGGAAGGCGGCGTACACGGGGACGGTCAGATAGCTCGCCAGCATCCAGCGGGCCAGCTCGCGGACCTTGTCGGTGTCCTCGCTCACGCACACGAACAGGCGGGCGATCAGCTCGGTGCCCGGCCCGATCTCGGCGCGCACCTTGCGCACGTCGGCGGGCGAGAGCCAGTTGGTGATCGCGCCGTCGGCCTCCTCGGCCGCCAGGCGCAGCATGCGGGGGCGCAGCGCGGCCAGCACGATCTTCGGCGGGGTCTTGGGCGCCCGCTCCAGCTTGAAGCCCTTGATCTCGAACGTCTCGTACGCCTCCGTCACCTTCTCCCCCGCCAGGGCCTTCTTGAGGAAGCGCAGGGTGTCGCGGGTCCGGGCGTAGGGCTTGGTGAACGTGCCGGCGTTCCAGCGCTCGACGATCGCCGGCGAGGAGGCGCCGATCCCGAGCACGAACCGGCCGGGCGCGAGGTCGGCGACGGTGGCCGCGGACATGGCCAGCAGCCCGGGGCCGCGCGTGGAGACGGGGACGATGGCGCTGCCCAGCCGGACCTCGGGCGCCCACTCGGCGGCGAGGGCGAGCGGCGTGAACCCGTCCACGCCGTTGACCTCGGCCGACCACGCGTCCGTGTAGCCGAGTCCGGGCAGCTCGGCGATCAGCTCCCGTGACCTCGCGAGCGAGCGGTCGTAGAAGGGGATGGTCATGCCCCAGTTCTGCGTCATCGGCGCGCCTCCAGAATGATGTTCCGACGAGGCGACCATACCAACCGTTTGGTATGTCCCCCTAGGCCCGCCAGGCCCCCGCTAGGCCCGCAGCTCGTGCACGGCCGCGATGAAGTCCTGCGTGATCCCCCGCAGGCCCGGCAGATGCGACAACCCGACCAGCCGGTCCACCAGCGGCACTGTCACCTCGATCAGCCGGTACGTCCGCGCGCACCCCGGCGAGGTGTCGTGCACCCAGAACAGCACCATCCCCATGGACAGCAGCCACAGCAGCTCGGGCAGCTCCTCGCGCAGCTCGGCGTTCATCCGGTCGGCCGACCCCTCGACGACCTCGCGGTAGAGCGCGATGGACGCCTCACGCGCCGGCGACGACTGCTTGCTGAACGGGCTCAGCGGGTTGGTCGGCTCGGCCGCGTGCTTGAAGAACTTCACGGCGAACTCGTGGTACGGCTCGGAAACGCGGACCCACTCGCGCAACACCCCGCTGAGCCTGGCCGCGAACGATCGCTCGGTGGCCAGGAACTCCGCACAGGCCGCCTCGTGCTCGGCCTGGGCGCGGTCGTAATACGCCTGGATCAACGCCTCCTTGCTGTCGAAGTAGTAGTAGGCGTTGCCCACGGACACCCCGGCCTCGGCGGCGATGGCGCGCATCGTGGTCCTGTCGAAGCCGCGCTCCCTGAACAGTCGCAAGGCCGTCTCGACGATGACCTCTCGGGTGCTCTCCGATCCTCGGTTTCGGGCTTCGGACACGTTCGTCACTGTACGTCGTGAAACGCGGTTCAGTCATGGAGCCGCACGGTGATCACCGCCACAAGGCAAAGTTGCGTCCGCGGCGGGAGTTATCTCAGGTGAATGGTGGGATTGTCGTTTGTGGCGGAAGGGCTATTTCCGCGAAAAAGGCATCGACATGTGGATACGTGGAACAGCTCGACTCACCGTGGTCGCGCTCCTCGGCATTGAGATCACCATAATCGCATCGGCTTCGGCCGCCGCCGCCGCGTCCCACCCCGGAGGGACGCGGGCTGCGGACGGCACGACCGACACAGAAACCCGCTACGGGACACCGCAGCCGGAGCAGCCCGCCTTCCTGACGGCGCTCGCGAACGCGCTGGAGTCCCGGACGGACCGCGCGGCCCTCGACCGCCTCGCGCTTCTCCAGCAGCGCCTGGAGGGGCACGACGGCCGTGGCGGGCCACCGCACGGCGACGCCCGCCTCCCGCAGGGCGACGTGTGGGCCCCGCACGGAGACGGATGGGCGCCGCTCGGCGAGATCCGCGTCCCACGGAGCGACCTCGGCTTCCCGCAGGCCGCCGGCGAGCCCGCGTGGCTGACCGGCGAGAACCGCGAGCACTCGGCGAGCACGGAAGCGGAGACCCTGACGGGCCCGCTGGAGCAGGCCGGCCGCTCGCTGGCCGAGGCCCTGCGCGACCCCGTCCGCACCGCCGTCGTACGGATGCCGAAGGCCCGCCGGCCCGTCGTCCACAGCCGCGCCAAGGTGCTCGACAAGCAGGCCCGCGTGGACCTCACGCGCGTGCTGCCCCGCCAGGCCTCGATCCGCATGTCGCACGCCACGGCGGACGGCTGGCTCAAGACCGCCGGGCTGCGTACCAAGTCGACCGGCAACTGCACGAGCAAGCACCACCACCACTGCACCTCGCTCGACAAGGTGCGCACCGGCACGGTCGCCCAGATCATCCAGCTCAAGCAGGAGAGCCACTGCCCCATCCTGGTGACCGGCGGCACGGAGGACGGCCACGCGCCCGGCCAGTTCAGCCACGGCAACGGCTACAAGCTCGACATCGGCCACAATTCCTGCATCGACCAGTACATCACGAAGAACTACCAGCGATCAGGAGTGCGCGGCGACGGCGCCCGGCTCTACCGCTCGCCCTCGGGCACGACGTTCGCGAACGAGAGCGACCACTGGGACATCCTGTTCCGGTGACAGGCGCACGGGACCCGGACGGTGGACGTGAACGCGAGTGGACGCCGCACCGGTCGTGCGACGTCCACCAATGAAGCGCGACTACAGCTCGCCCGCCACCAGCTCGGCGATCTCCGCCGCGTTGAGCGCGGCGCCCTTGCGCAGGTTGTCACCGCACACGAACAGGTCGAGCGTGTTGGGGAAGTCGATCGCCTGACGGACGCGGCCGACGTAGGTCGGGTCGTTGCCCACCACGTCGAGCGGCGTCGGGTAGACACCGTTGGCCGGGTCGTCCATGAGGACCACGGTCGGCGCCGCCTCCAGCACGCGGTGCGCGTCGGCGACCGTGATCGGGCGCTCGAAGCGCGCGTGCACGGCCAGCGAGTGCGTGGTGATCACCGGCACCCTGACGCAGGTCGCCGAGACCTTGAGGTCGGGGATGCCGAGGATCTTGCGGGACTCGTTGCGGAGCTTCAGCTCCTCGGAGGCCCAGCCGTCGTCCTTGAGCGAGCCGGCCCACGGCACCACGTTGAACGCGATCGGCGCGGGGAACGGCGACTCCTCGGGCAGCTTGTTGGCCAGCGCCTTGCGCACGTCGCCGGCCGCCTGGCCGATCGAGCGGTCGCCGGCCAGCGCCTCGACCTCGTCGTACAGGCGGGCCGAGCCGGCCACGCCCGCGCCCGAGACCGCCTGGTAGGAGGCCACGACCAGCTCGGTCAGGGTGTACTCGGCGTGCAGCGCGCCCATCGCCGCCATCATCGACAGCGTCGTGCAGTTGGGCGTGGAGATGATGTTGCGGGGGCGCTGACGGGCGTCGAGCGGGTTGACCTCGGGCACCACGAGCGGCACGTCGGGGTCCATCCGGAACGTGCCGGACTTGTCGATGGCGATCGCGCCGCGCTCGGCCGCGATCGGCACCCACACGGCCGACACCTCGTCGGGCACGTCGAAGATGGCGATGTCGATGCCGTCGAACACCTCGGGCGCGAGCGCCTGCACCACGACGTCCTCGCCGCGCACCTGGAGCACCTTGCCGGCCGAGCGCGGGGAGGCCACGAGGCGGATCTCGCCCCAGATGTCCTCGCGGGTCGACACGATGTCGCGCATGACGGTGCCCACGGCACCGGTGGCGCCGATCAGCGCGAGATTGGGCCTGCTCATCGTCCGGTACCTCCGTACACCGTTGCTTCCACCTGGTCGGCGTCGAGATCGAAGGCGCGGTGCGCGGCCGCCACGGCCGCGTCGACGCCGTCCTGCCCAACGACCACTGAGATGCGGATCTCGGACGTCGAGATCATCTCGATGTTGACCCCCGCGTCCGCGATGGCCGCGAAGAACGTCGCCGTGACGCCGGGGTGCGAGCGCATGCCCGCGCCGATCAGCGACACCTTCCCGATCTGGTCGTCGAAGAGCAGCGACTCGAACCCGATGCGCTCCTGGATCTTCTTCAGCGCGCTCAGCGCCGTCTGGGCGTCGGCGGCGGGCAGCGTGAACGAGATGTCCGTGCGGCCCGTGGCCGCGGCCGAGACGTTCTGAACGATCATGTCGATGTTGATCTCGGCGTCGGCCAGCGTTTTGAAGATGAAGGCAGCCTCGCCGACCTTGTCGGGCACCCCGACAACAGTGATCTTGGCCTCGCTCCGGTCGTGCGCGACGCCGGAGATGATCGGCTGCTCCATCTCGGTTCCTTCGGTGTAAGGGTCGGAGACGACCCACGTCCCTTCCTTGGTGCTGAAAGAGCTCCGGACGTGGATCGGCAGGTCGAAGCGGCGGGCGTACTCGACGCACCGCAGGTGCAGGATCTTCGCGCCGCAGGCGGCCATCTCCATCATCTCGTCGTACGAGATCCTGGGGATCTGGCGGGCCGGGGGCACGATGCGCGGGTCGGCGGTGAAGATGCCGTCCACGTCGGTGTAGATCTCGCACACGTCGGCGTCGAGCGCCGCCGCGAGCGCCACCGCCGTGGTGTCCGAGCCGCCGCGGCCCAGCGTGGTGATGTCCTTGGTGTTCTGCGACACGCCCTGGAACCCGGCCACGATCGCGATGTGGCCCTGGGCGATCGCCTCCTGGATGCGGCCGGGCGTCACGTCGATGATGCGCGCCTTGCCGTGCGTGGAGTCGGTGATCACGCCGGCCTGCGAGCCGGTGAACGAGCGGGCCTCGTGGCCGAGGTTGGCGATCGCCATCGCCAGCAGGGCCATCGAGATGCGCTCGCCCGAGGTCAGCAGCATGTCGAGCTCGCGGCCCGGAGGCAGCGGCGACACCTGCTCGGCCAGGTCGAGCAGCTCGTCCGTCGTGTCACCCATCGCGGAGACGATCACGACCACGTCGTTGCCGGCTTTTTTCGTCGCGACGATCCGCTGCGCGACCCGCTTGATGCAGGACGCGTCGGCGACGGACGAACCACCGTACTTTTGCACAACGAGCGCCACGAGAGTCTCCCGGTTCGGACTTTGAGCTGCCAGTCTACTTGGGTCGTCTCATGTTCTTGCTGCGTCATACCACTATGTGGACCGATATGCCCGGTAACTGCGGGCCTTTCAGACCGCGGTCGCTTCCCCCGCGGCGTCGAGGGTGGACTCCTCCGCCACGTCGAGACGCGAGTGCGCGGCCAGCGCCTGCAGCGCCCGCATCGCGGCGCCCGCGTGGTTGCCCCAGGTGTTGAAGTAGGAGTACTGCCACCACCACAGCGCCTCGTGCGGCCGCCCGGCGCGGAAGTGCCGCAGGCCGTGGATGAGGTCGGCGGCGACCGCGGTCAGGTCGTCGGACAGCCGGTAGGGGGTGACGCCCGTGTCCTTGTACGGGTCGAACACCTCCGCGTAGTCGTCGACCGGCCCGAGCCGCTCGGCCAGCGCCGTGCGCACGCCGTCGATGTCGGGGTCCTCGCTCATCGGCGGCTCGTAGTTGCCGGAGAGGATGACGTCACGGTTGGCGCCGAGCTTGGCGCCGGCGAGGCTCACCTGAGCGACCTCGACCAGCAGCAGCGACCAGATGGCGTCGCCGCCCTCGCCGCCGGCGACTCTCGTCAGCCCGTCCACGTAGTCCTGCGCGTGCCTGGAGATCTCCTCGGCGAGCGTGCTCCACTCGTCAGACATCCAGCAGCCTCCGTCCTTCGAACGCGCGGCCCAAGGTCACCTCGTCGGCGTACTCCAGATCGCCGCCGACGGGCAGCCCGCTGGCCAGTCGTGTCACTTTGATGCCCATCGGCTTGACCAGACGGGCGAGGTAGGTCGCCGTCGCCTCACCCTCGAGATTGGGGTCTGTGGCGAGGATGAGCTCGGTCACCCGGCCGTCGGCCAGGCGGGTCATGAGCTCGCGGATGCGCAGGTCGTCGGGGCCGATGCCGTCGATCGGGCTGATCGCGCCGCCGAGCACGTGGTAGGTGCCGCGGAACTCGCGCGTCTTCTCGATCGCCACGACGTCCTTCGGCTCCTCGACCACGCAGATCACGTGCGTGTCGCGCCGCGCGTCGCGGCAGATGCGGCACTCCTCCTCGGAGGCCACGTTGCCGCACACCCGGCAGAAGCGGGTCTTCTCCTTGACCTCCAGCAGCGCGTGCGCCAGCCGCTTGACGTCGGCTGGATCGGCCGCGAGCAGGTGGAACGCGATCCGCTGCGCGCTCTTGGGACCGACGCCGGGCAGCAGGCCCAGCTCGTCGATCAGGTTTTGGACGACCCCTTCGTACATGCCTAGAACCCTGGCAACTGTCCGAGGCCGCCGCCGCCCAGCCCCTGCGCCAGCGGGCCGAGCTTCTCCTGCTGCAGGTCGGCCGCCGCGCGCACGGCGTCGCGGACGGCCGCGATCACCAGGTCGGCGATCGTGTCGGCCGTGTCCTGCGGGTCGGCGGCGTCGATGACGCTCGGGTCGATCTTCAGCTCCAGCAGCTCGCCCGATCCGTTGACGACGGCCGTCACCAGGCCACCGCCGGATGAGCCCTCGATCTGCGCGTCGTTGAGCTCCTGCTGGGCGCTCACGAGCTGCTGCTGCATGAGCTGGGCCTGCTCCAGCAGCTGCTGCAGGTTGACATCCCCTGGGTTCACCGTCGTGCGCTCCTCGTGGCTCCGCGTTCGTGACTGCCACGAGCCTACGGTGTTTGGGCGGCGACATGCACTGCGGGACGCCCCATGTTTCGTCACCGGCCCGCTCGCGGGCCATGACCGTGGTGCTGACCGTGGTGTTATTGGCCGGATCCCGGCCCCCCTCCAGTGTCCGAGACCCGGCCATCACGCCGGCGGAGCGGCCGCACCACGCCGACGCGTCGGGCCAGAACGCTAGGCGATCCAACGTTGCACACACGTTGCGCTCGTCCGGACACCCTCCGCCATCACCGATCGGGTTGCGCAGCCCGGCCGCAGGGCGGATGCTCTAGGTGACTACTTGGAGTGACCGATGAGTTACGCCCCTCCCGACGCTTGCTCCCGCCTTCTCCACGGGCCCCACGAAGCCGCGGCCACCGGCCGGGCCTGGCCCGACCCGCCCCGCGACCTCATCCGGGACTCCTGGCGCCGCTCCCTGGCCGCCGGAGTCGACGTCGAGGCCGCCGGCGCGCCCCTCGTCTGCGATCCCGCCCAGCTCGACGACATCCGCCGCGCCCATCCGCTGCACCCCCTGCTGCCGCTGCTCGCCACCACCCTCTCCGGCCTGATCGGCGACACCGGTCACATCATGATCGTCAGCGACGGGCAGGGCCGGGTGCTGTGGCGCGACGGCGGCGCCGCGGTCCTGCGCCGCGCCGACCGGGTCGGACTGTCCGACGGGCACGAGTGGGTCGAGTCCGCGGTCGGCACCAACGGCATCGGCACCGCGCTCGCCGCCGGCCGTCCCGTGCACGTCTACGCGGAGGAGCACCTGATGCGGGTGCTGCGCGTGTGGTCGTGCAGCGGGGCCCCGATCACCGACCCCGACTCCGGCCGGATCATCGGCTGCGTCGACGTCAGCGGCCTCTCCCGCTCGCTCCATCCGGCCACGGTCGCCCTCGTCGGGGCGGCCGCCAAGCTCGCCGAGAGCCAGCTCGCGCTGCGTATGCACGAGCGCGACGAGCGGCTGCGGCGGCGCTACGAGTCGCTGCGGGTGCGGCCGGGCGTCCTGCTCTCCCCCACCGGCCGGGTCATCTCCGGCGACCCCGGCGGGCGGCTCGGCGAGCGCGTGCCGCTCTGGGACGACACCGCGCCGCCCTCGGAGCGTCTCCCCGGGGGCGGGCGCGGCCTGCTCCGGCTGCCCGCCTCCGGCGGCGAGCGCCCGAGGCCGTCCGGGCAGCGCATGATCCTGCGCGACGGCAGCGTGGCCGTGCTGGAGCCGTTCTCCGACGGCTACCTCCTCCGCACCGTCCCGGCCGCCGCGCCGGCCACGCTCACCCTGTCGTTCCTGGGCGAGGGCGTGCCGTCCATCACGTTCGGCGAGCACGAGCGCGCCCTGTCGCTCCGCCACGCCGAGATCCTGGCCCTCCTCGCGCTCCACCCCCACGGGTTGACGGCCGAGCAGCTGTCGTTCCACGTGTACGGCGACGCGGGCAACCCGGTGACCATCCGGGCCGAGATCCACCGGCTGAGGGCGCAGCTCGGCAAGGCCGTCTCCGCCAAGCCGTACCGGCTGGCCTGCCCGGTGGAGGCCGACTTCCTCGTCCTGCGCCGCAGCCTGGCCGCCAGGGACGCGGCGGCGCTGGCCCGCGCCTACAAGGGGCCCCTGCTGCCGCGCTCCGAGTCGCCCGAGATCCGCCGCGAACGCGACGAGCTAGAGGCCCAGGTCCGCGCCTGCCTCCTCCGCCACGGCTCGCCCGAGCACCTGTGGGCGTACGCGCAGACGTGCAACGGCCGCGACGACTACGAGATCCTCGAACGCCTCGCCGCACTCCACCCCACGGACGCCCGCGCCGCCGCCGCCCGCACCCGCCTCCTGCCTTGAGAGGGCACGGCCCCGTCAGATGTGGTCGGCAGAGGGACCGCGGGGCGTTCGGGCGTGGTCAATTGAGGGGGCGCGGGCCCGTCAGGTGCAGCCGGCAGAGGGGACGCCGGACCTTCAGACATGGCCGATCGAAGCGGCGCGGGTCCGTCTATGCGCCGATCGCGGGGCCGTCAGGTGTGGTCGATCTCGCCGATCACGCGGGCGCCCAGCTCGCGTTCCAGGAGCGCCATGCCGGTGACCGCGTCCACGTCGGCGTCCGCGTCGTTGAGCGGGTCGACCTCGTCCGCGTCCGGCCCCTTGGCGCGCCCGGGGACGACGTCCGGCCAGGCGGCCGCTCCGCCCCGGCCTCCCGACGACCGGGGGCCTGCCTGGGCGGCCGCCTTGGCCGCCGAACGGGCGGCGGCCAGACCGGCGCTCGGCGTGGCGCCGACCGGCACCGTACGGGTCGGGTCCGGCGTAGGCGGCAGGCTAGGTCCGGGGTCGTCCGGGGCGTCGGGCCAGGACTCGTCCGTGGTGGGACGCGCCGGAGCCAAGACCGCGACGGCCGCCGCCGGAGGCTGCCCGGGGTCCTGAGCCCCCTGGTCGTCCTGGGAGCCGGCGTGCGAGGACGTACGGCCCTGGTGCCCCGCCCCGCCCTGCTGGGCGGGAGGGGGGCTCTGGACGTTGGGCGCGGGCGGCGGGTTGTACGCCGGCTGCGCGGGCGGACGCCCGCCACCGCGCCCGGACGACGACGACGGCGGCGGCCCGTTGCCCACGACCGCCTCCACCCGCCAGGTCCCGCCGAGCACGTCGCTCAGCGCGCTGGCCACGACGGCGTCCTTGCCTCCGCCCGTGAAGTTCTTCATCGCGCCGACCTGGCTGAACCCCAGGGTGACCACGTTGCCTTCGACGCCCGCCACCTGGGCGTTGGTGCTCACGTTGGCCCAGACGACGATGCTGCGCTGCTTGAGCGCCGCCAGCACGGCGGGCCACTGCTGCTGCATGACCGCCGCCCCGGCCCCGGCCTGCCCGCCTCCAGCGGGCGCAGCCTGAGCGGTCGGCGCGGGCGCGGCAGGAGCGGACGCGGCGGCCGGTGCGCCGGGACGAGCCGGCTCCGGCCAGTCGTCCGCCGCGACCGGTGCGGAGACGGAACTCTGGTCACCAGCCGAAGCCCCGCCACCCGCGTGCGCCGAGGCCGCCTGATCCGGGGAGGCGTCCACCTGCGGCCCGCCAGGGGCCGGAGCAGCGGAACCACCGCCGGAGGCGGGCCCCGCGGCGGCCAGGCGCGCGGAAGCCGCGCCGGGCCGCGGAATCACGACCCCACCGGCTGGGACGCTGGGCGCGGCCGTGGGTGGGGCGCTGGGCGCGGCCGTGGCGCGGGCGGCCATGGCGGCGACGGTGCCGCCGCGCTCAAGGCGTTCGAGACGGGCCAGCAGCGCCGCCTCCCCCTGCGCGGCCCCCGGCAGCAGCACCCGGGCGCACATCAGCTCCAGCAGCAGCCGAGGCGACGTCGCACCGCGCATCTCGGTCAGCCCGGCGTTGAACACCTCGGCGGCCCGGGTCAGCTCGGCGGGCCCCATGGACGCGGCCTGCTGCACGAGCCGCTCCAGCTCGTCGGCCGGCCG
>NZ_JBGLOU010000004.1:39648-101616 GCF_041402765.1 Nonomuraea sp. AD125B
GCAGAGGGGACGCCGGACCTTCAGACATGGCCGATCGAAGCGGCGCGGGTCGTGGCCGCCCTCGATGACCCGGTTGACCGCCTGGAACACCTTGCCGCCGTCACGCTCGGCGAACGCGTTGACGACCTCGTCGAGCAGGTCGCCGTCGGTGTAGCCGAGCAGCGAGACGGCCTTGGCGTAGGTGATGCCGTCCTCCTCGGCCCCGGCGAGGAGCTGGTCGAGGATGGACAGCGAGTCACGCGCGGACCCGGCCCCGGCCCGTACGACGAGCGGCAGCGCGGCCGGCTCGAACGGGACGCTCTCGGAGGTGAGGATCTCCTCCAGCAGGGCGCGCAGCGTCGCGGGCGGCATGAGCCGGAACGGGTAGTGGTGTGTGCGCGACTTGATCGTGCCGATGACCTTCTCGGGCTCGGTCGTCGCGAAGATGAACTTCAGGTGCGGCGGAGGCTCCTCGACGAGCTTGAGCAGCGCGTTGAACCCTTCGCGGGTCACCATGTGCGCCTCGTCGATGATGTAGATCTTGAAGCGCGCGGAGACGGGGGCGAAGAACGCCCGCTCGCGCAGGTCGCGCGCGTCGTCCACGCCGCCGTGCGAGGCGGCGTCGATCTCGATGACGTCGAGGTGGCCGGGGCCGGTGGGGGCGAGGGCGACGCAGGACTCGCAGACGCCGCACGGGTCGGGGGTCGGGCCCTGCTCGCAGTTGAGCGAACGCGCCAGGATGCGGGCGCTGGAGGTCTTGCCGCAGCCGCGCGGGCCGCTGAACAGGTAGGCGTGGTTGACGCGGCCGGTGCGAAGTGCCTGCCGCAGCGGGTCGGTGACGTGTTCCTGACCCTTGACCTCCGCGAAGGTCCCGGGCCGGTACTTGCGATAAAGCGCAAGGCTCATGCGACCATCCCGCCTGCGAGGGGGCTCTAACGAAAGAGACCCCCCGCACACCCGCCAGAGCCCGCTTATCCTTGCTGCCTTCCGGCCCTGGGGAGGTTCACAGGATGACGCCGCGCGAGGGGTCCTAGGACAGTCTAGCCGGACCCGGCAGTGCTCGCTCCACCTCCGGCCCTCGCGCGAGCCTTTGGCAATCAACGCGCAAAAGGTGGTCTGGACACCGCTGGAAGTCCGGTAAGCTCGTCGGCGGAGGATTCGCCTAGTGGCCGAGGGCGCACGCTTGGAAAGCGTGTATAGGGCAACCTATCGGGGGTTCAAATCCCCCATCCTCCGCGCCTGGTTGAGGCAGTAAACGCGAAGGGGCCGACCCTACCCAGTCGGCCCCTTCGTCGTTTCCAGTCACGTTACGATCGCCGACCATGGGTACGGATTGGGCGCCCGCGGCCTTACGCGACCTCGCACGGGAGGATCTCGGCGAGCTGGCACGTGCCCATACGCGCCTGGCTCACGCACTCGGTCACACGCACCGCGCCGCCGCTCCCGAAGAAGAGATCGACCACGACACCGCCCTCGCCCGGTGGCGCGACCTCGACGAGCGGCTGCGTTCGCTGCTGATCGTCGATCTGGGCAACCCCCATCGAGTCGCCGTCATCGGCGTCAACCCCCTCTTTCCCCCCGAGTGGCGGGATGCGGCCTGGGCGACGCTCCTCCCCGACGAGCTGGCGGAGTGGTCGGCCAGATGGCGACACTGGTACGCCGAGACGACCGCCGGCGGGTTCCGTCACTACCACGACCGGCTGCGTACGTGGGAAACGAGCCGCCTGCTCGCCGAAACCCAGGCCGACCTCCTCGCGGCAGCACAGGCCACCGAGGGCCGCACCAACGCCTGGACCCGCAAACCCGCCTTCATCGAGGCCCGCCGCCGCGTGCTCGCCCTGCCGCCCCCGCCCGTCGTCCCCGCCTCCGGCCCGCCGCCACGCGCCGCCGGCGACGACAGAGCGACGCCCGGCCAGCAGGAGCACCAAGAGGCGGTGACGGCGCACGGCGCACTGCTGGGCCGGGCCGCGCTGGAGTTCAGCCGTACGGTGCCGAGCGCCTTCAAGCGCCGCCTGCCTCCGTTGCCGGTCACGGAGGAACGGAGGCGGGACCCGTGGGTGGAGGAGTTCTTCGACTGGCTCGACCCGGTCGTACGCGCCGGTCGGGGTCTGTACCTCTGGATCTGAACCGGAGTTCTGCGCGACTTAGAAGCCGAAGGAAGGATCGACCATGGCCGAGGCACCCTGTTTTCCCGGCTACGAGACATTGGGTGAGATCTACTGCGTGTCCTTCGTCCGCGATCTTCCGCCGGAGGAAGCCCTCCGCCGGTTCGGCGTGGACGAGGAGACCATGGAAGAGGTGGCATTCGGCGAGCTGGACGATCGCTCGGTGGAGACCATGAGGGACGACTCGGCCGGTTACATCGGAGCCGCCCGGGTCGGCGACTGGACCGTGGTCATCGAGCCGGGGGGATGGCGGATGGCCGTCGACGACACGATCTACGCCCGGGTCTCGCGAGGAACCGAGGTCGTGTCGCTCTGCGGCCACGAATATGCCAGCGATACCTTCGCCTACATCGTCGACGGCACGTCGGTCGTCTCGTTCGACCCGATGTTCCCTGAGGAGCGATCGGGCAGTGATCCAGACCGTTTCGTCATGAGGATGCACGAGGTCGGGCTGGATCCCGATCACGACATCGATGGTCCGGGGATAGACCACCCGATGGAGAGTTCGTTCGCCTTGGCCAGCAGCATCACCGGCCTCTCGCTCTCCACGGACCTGCGGAACCTGCGGTTCCTCGGCGCGGAAGCGCTGTGACACCAGGAGCTTCGTCAAGCTTCTGAGCCGGATTCCCGCTCGAACTCGGCCTTGCGTCGATCGAGGTAGGCAGGCCAGTCGGTGCGCGGCGGGGCTGCGCTCTTCTTCTCATCCCGCTCTCTCGGCGCGCATTGACATGCAGCCGAACGGCTGCCTAAGGTGAAAAGGCAGCCAATCGGCTGCATGTCTGGAGTGGCGTGATGGACGAGGTATTCAAGGCACTGGCCGACGCCAGTCGGCGGCGGCTGCTCGACAGCCTCAACGCCCGTAACGGGCAGACCCTGCGCGAGCTGTGCGCCGGGCTGGACATGGCGCGGCAGTCGGTGAGCAAACACCTCGCGGTGCTGGAGGCGGCCAACCTGGTGACCACCGTGTGGCGGGGCCGGGAGAAGCTGCACTATCTCAACGCCGCGCCCGTCAGCGAGATCGCCGAACGCTGGATCAGCCGTTACGACCAGCCCCGGGTCGATGCCCTGGCCGATCTGAAGAGAGTTCTGGAGGAGACCCCGATGGACAAGCCCGAGTTCGTCTACACGACCTACATCGGCACCACGCCCGAACGCCTGTGGCAGGCGCTGACCGACCCCGCCTTCACCGAGCGCTACTGGGCGACGACGTTCAAGACCGACTGGGCGCCCGGGTCCGAGATGACCTGGGACAACCACGGAGTGGTGATCAGCGACCCCGAGCAGGTCGTCCTGGAGTCCGAGCCCTACCGCCGGCTGTCGTACACCTGGCACACCTTCACGCCGGAGCTCGGGCGGCGGTTCGGGTGGGACGAGGAGTTCCTCGGGAAGCTGGCCGGTGAGCGGCGCTCGAAGGTCACCTTCGAGATCGAGCCGGTCGGCGAGAAGGTCAAGCTGACCGTCGTCCACGACGGTTTCGAACCCGGCAGCACCGCCGCGCAGATGGTCAGCGTGGGGTGGCCCGAGGTGATCTCCGGTCTCAAGACCCTCCTCGAGACCGGCGCCCCTCTGCCCGGCTGATCAACGAGGATCGGCCTCAGGTCAGGTCCAGGACCGTCATGCCGAGCTTCGCACGTCCCGCGACGGTCCTCATCGCCTCGGCCGCCTGGTCGAGGCGGTACCGGCCGGTGATGGGCGGCTTGAGCCGGCCGTCCGTGAGCAGGGACTCCAGGGCCCGGCGGTTGGCCTCCGCCTCGTCGGGGTGGTGGCGCTCGAAGTCGCCGATCTCGTAGCCCGTCACGATCGAGCCCTTGAGCAGGACGAGGTTGAGCGGGACGCGCGCGATCTCGCCCGTGGCGAACCCGACGACGACGAACCGGCCGCCGTAGCCGGTCGCGCGCAGCGCCGGCTCGGAGAACGGGCCCCCGACCATGTCCAGCACGACCCCGGCGCCCTTCGGGCACAGCTCCTTGAGCGCGCTCTTGAGATCGCCGCCGCTGTAGTCGACCAGCTCGTCGGCGCCCAGGTCCCGGCAGAACTCCAGCTTCGCGGCGCCGGCCGCGCAGGCGATCACCCGGGCGCCCAGGGACCTGCCGATCCCGATGGCCGCCGACCCGACCGCTCCGGCGGCGCCGAGAAGCACCAGGTCCTCGCCCGGCTGGATCCGCGCGGTGGACACCAGCGCGTCGTACGCCGTGCGGTACGTGCTCCCCGTCAGGCACGCCAGGTCCGGGGACAGCCCGCCGGGCGTGGGCCGCAACTGGGCCTCGGGCACGCAGACGCGTTCGGCGAACGCCCCGACGAACGCCATCCCGTGAACGCGGTCGCCCACCGCGAACCGGGAGCAGCCCGGCCCCACGGCCGCCACGACGCCGGCCACGTTGTTGCCGGGAACGTACGGCCTCGGCACCGGAATCTGGTAGACGCCCGTCGCGATGAGCGTGTCGACGAAGTCCACCGACGCCGCCTCCACCCGCACGAGCACCTGGCCGGGCCCCGGCGCCGGGTCGGGCACCTCCTGGACGGCCAGGCTCGTCAGGTCGCCAGTGTCGGTGCACAGGAGAGCGCGCATGGCCGGCTCCCGCCTCTCTGTCGATGCCGATGTCGATGTCGCCTCGTGGATGGCAAGCTAACGCACCGGCGGGCGGCCGTGCCCGGCCCCCTGTGGCTCTCTATGCTGCTTGTTGCACATCATTCGCAATAAGAGGGAGAGTCCCATGCGGTCGCTGTTCCTGCACGCGCCGAACCGGCGCCGGCCCCGCGTGATGCTGGAGCGCATGCTGGCCCTGGTGGACGACGACACGCCGCCCGACGGCCCGGAAGGCCCCGTCGCGGTGCTGGAACGGCGGCTGGCCGACCTGCTCGGCAAGGAGCGCGCGCTGTTCTTCCCCAGCGGCACGATGGCCCAGCAGACCGCGTTGCGCGTGCACGCCGACCGGCGCGGCCGACGTACGTTCGCCGCCCACCCCCAGACGCACCTGGACGTGTGGGAGGAGCAGGGCTACAACGCCGTCCACGGTCTGACGTTGCGCCGGGCCGGCGACCCGTACGAGCTGATGACCGCGAAGGACCTGGCGGCGGCGGTCGGCGAGCCGCCGGCGGCGGTCGTCTGGGAGCTGCCGCAGCGCGACCTCGGCGGGCTGCTGCCCGAGTGGGACGACTTGTGCGAGCAGACCGCGCTCGCCCGCGCCGCCGGCGCCGCCACCCACCTGGACGGCGCCCGCCTGTGGGAGGCCCAGAGCTACTACCGGCGGCCGTTCGACGAGATCGCCGCCCTGTTCGACACCGTCTACGTCTCCCTCTACAAGAGCCTGCAAGGCGTACGGGGCGCGGTGCTCGCCTCCGACGCGGCCACCGTGGACGTGGCGGCGGTGTGGCGGCAGCGGCTCGGCGGCGGCATCGGCGACGCGTGGCCGCTCGCGCTCGCGGCGCTGGTCCACCTCGACACCCTGGCCGACCGGATGCCCGCGTACCGCGAGCACGCCATCGCCGTCGCGGCCGCCATCAACGCCGACGGCGCCGCCCGCGCCCACCCCGACCCGCCGCAGACCCCGCTGTTCCACGTCCACCTGCCCGCCGACCGGCGCGCCGTCGAGCAGGCCGGCCAGGAGATCCTCGCCGAGCACGGCGTCCAGCTCTGGGGCCGGGTACGTCCGGCGTCCGAGCCGGGCCGATGCGCGTTCGAGGTCACCGTCGGCGAGAACGCCATGGAGTTCACCCCGGACGAGGTGGTCGCCCTCATCCACGACCTGCTGGCCCGCGCGGCAGGACGGCGCCCGTGAAGGCGCTGTCCGCGCTCGCCGTCACCGCGGTGGCCCGCAGGGACGCCGAGGTCCTCCTGGTACGGCAGCGGACCGGGGTCTGGGACCTGCCCGGCGGCATGGTGGAGACGGGGGAGTTCGCGGACGAGGCGGTGGTCCGCGAGCTCCGGGAGGAGACCGGGCTGAGTGCGGAGCCGCCGTTCCGCCTCCTGAGCGTCGTGCAGCTCCGCAACCCCGGCGCGCCGCCTCCCGGCCTGCTGACCGCGCTGTACTTCGAGGTCACGCGGCACCACGGGGAGCTCCGCTGCGAGGATCCGGACGGCGACGTGCTGGAGGCGGAGTGGGTCCCCGTCGCTGAGGCGGTCGCCCGCCTGTCCGCGAACGGGGCCGCCCACGTACGCGAACCCGCCCTCGACTGCCTCACCCGCCCCGGAGCCGAGTTGACCTTCCAGAGGTGGCCGGGCGGGCGGAAATGAGGTGCGCCGGCGGCGGCCGCGGTGTCACGATCCTCACGTGGACGATGCAGCCGCGTACCGCATAGCTCGTGTCACAGGTTCCGCCGAGCTGGCGGAGGTCACCGCGAGGCTCCTCGATGAGCTGCCGTCGTGGTTCGGGATGCCGGAGGCGAACGCCGGCTACGTCGAGGCGGCGAAGCGCCTTCCCGGCCTCGTCGCCTACGCGGACGGGGAGGCCGTCGGCGTGCTGCTGCACGAGCGGCACTTCCCCGAGACGGCCGAGATCCATCTGATGGCGGTCGCTCCGTCCTGGCATCGGCGGGGCGTCGGCCGGGCGCTGGTCGACGCGGTCATCGCGGAGGTCCGGCCGGACGGCTGCCGGATGCTCCAGGTCAAGACCCTCGGCGCGCGGCATCCCGATCCCGGCTACGCGCGGACCAGGGCCTTCTACCGGGCCGTCGGCTTCCTCCCGCTGGAGGAGACCGACGACCTGTGGCCGGGCAACCCGTGCCTGATCATGGTGAAGTGGTGCCACTGACGCCCGGGGCGGCGTCGAGCGCGGCGGTGATCTTGCGGGCCATCTCGGCCGTCGCGGGGCTGGGCTCGCCCCGCTGAGCACGGGCGGCCGTCTCGACCGCGACGAGGACGGTCCCGCGGAAGTTGTCGGCCTCCGCCGGGTCCTGCCGCCTGAGCAGGCCCATGGCCGCCGTCAGCGCGGGCAGCACGTGGTCGGCGAGCGCGGCCACGGACCTGCCCTTCAGCTCGATGTCCCGGGACTTCTCGGCGAGCACGTGCCCGACCAGGCCGGTCGCCGAGTAGAGGGCGATGGAGCCGCTGGTGGCGGCCTTGTGGGGCCGGCCGGCGGCGTCGGCCGCGGCCATCAGCGTGACGGCGCCGTACGCGGCGGTGCGCAGGGTGAGCTTGTCCTGGTCGGTGAGGGTCACGGACATGGTGGTGTTCTCCTTCTGTCGAGCAGGGTGGGGTGTCAGTCTTCGACGGCCTGGTAGAGCGTGGTCCAGAAGTCGTGGATCAGCCGTGCCGAGTTCGGGACGGACATGCCGACCTGGGTGAGCAGGATGCCGGTGACCCCGTTGACCGGGTCGGCGTAGGTGGAGGTGCCGCTTCCGCCGTCCCAGCCGAACTGGCCGACGGGCGCGTAGTCGCCGCGGTACGTGCGCACCGCCATCCCCATGCCCCAGCCGCCGTGCTGCCCCTGCCCGAAGGACACGTGGACGTTCTCGGTGGCCAGGGCGTTGCGGGCGGCGTTCTGCTCGGGCGTGAGCCGGTTGGTGGTCATCAGCTCGACGGCCGGCCTGGACAGGATCCGCTCGCCGTTGTGCACGCCCTTGTTCAGCAGCATCGTGAAGTAGGCGTGGTAGTCGTCGGCGGTGGAGACCAGGCCGCCGCCGCTGCCCTGGAACGCCGGAGGCCGGCTCCACCGTCCCCCTTCGGCCTCGTCCCAGACGTGGAACTCCCCCGTGACCGGGTCGGGGGCGTACAGGACCGGCAGCCGCTCGATCTGGTCGGCGGGCACGTGGAAGCCGGTGTCCCGCATCCCCAGCGGCTCGAAGACCCGCTCACGCAGGAACGCCTCGAACGACCCGCCCGTGACCCGCGCGACGAGCACGCTGAGCACGTCGTGGCTGATCTGGTACTGCCAGCGCTCACCAGGCTGGGACGCCAGCGGAAGCTCGCCCAGGCGGCGCATCCACTCGTCCGGCCCCGGCATCGGCACCGGCAGGTCGGGCGTGAGCCCCCTTTCGATGATCGCGCCCATGATCGGCGCGCCCAGCAGCGTCATGTCCATGCCGAGCCCGAACGTGGACGTCAGCAGATCCCGTACGGTGATCGGCCGCCGCGCCGGCACGGTGTCGTCCAGCGGCGCGTCCGGCCGGCTCAGCACCCGCCGGTCGGCCAGCTCGGGCAGCCACTCCTGCACCAGGTCGTCCAGCCGCAGCCGGCACTCGTCCACCAGGATCATCGCCGCCGCCATCGCCACCGGCTTGCTCGTGGACGCCATCCGGAAGATGGTGTCCCTGCGCATGGGCGCGCCGCCGTCGTGGCGCATCGTCCCGATCGCCTCGACGTGCGTCTCGTCGCCCCGGCCGACCAGGGCCACCAGGCCGGGGATCTTCCCCGACTCGACATGCCGCTCCAGCACCCCGCGCAGCCTGCGCAGTCCCGCCGCGGAGAAGCCGTTGTTGCCGTGTTCCATCGTGGTCTCCTCGTCATGTGTCGTTCGCGTGGGACCAACTTTCGGCGAGCGCGCTGACACGGGACCGTCGCGGGGCTGACACGGCCGCTGACGCCGCGCTTCCCAGGCGTTATGCCGTCTTCGTCGCCTCGCCATCGCCGCGACGACCTGGCGACCTACGATCGAGACGTCCGGCCCACCCCCCTCCCGGAGGATGAACGCGTATGGCCGAGTCGTACCGGGTCGAGGCGATCCCGCAGCCGGTGTCCCTCGCGCGGATCTGCATGTGGGTGCAGACGGGGCTGGGCACGGTCGGGCTGCTCCTGCTGCTCACGCTCGTGGGCGGGATGGAGGCGGACGCGGCGGGGGCGGCGGTGCTGCTGTTCGCCGTGCCGGTCGGCGCGATCCTGCTGATCGGGTTCGCCGCCTCCCGGATGACCTCGCGGCGGCGCTGGGTGCGCGTGGCCGGGCTGGTCGTCGAGTCGCTGCTGGTGCTCAACGGGCTCTGGTCGCTGCTCGGCGAGGTCAGCGTCGGGACGCTGGCCAACATGGCGCTGGCCGCGGCGGTGGTGTGGCTGCTGTTCACCCGCCAGTCGGCGGCCTGGTTCGACCGCTAGCCGCAGGCCTCCTCGCCCGCTTGCATCTAACGTCTCCTTCTGGGAAGTGTCTGTCCGTCGGCACCCCCGGAAGGACTGTTGGCGATGGACTTCAAGGACCAGGTTGACCTCGACGCCTCCCAGGTGGAGGACGCGGGCAGAGGCGGAGGCGGCTTCTCCGCGGGCGGCTTCCCCGGCGGGATGGTCATCGGGGGCGGCGGCATCGTCAGCCTCATCGTGCTGGTGCTGGTCTTCGTGCTCAACAACGTCGGCGGAGGCGGCGGCGAGAGCCAGCCCTCCCAGGGGCGGCCCGCGGCCGACCTGTCCGAGCAGTGCAAGACGGGCAAGGACGCCGACCAGAACGAACGCTGCCGGGTCGTCGGCGTCGTCAACAGCATCCAGAGCTACTGGAAGGGCGAGCTGGGCGGCGACTACAGCCAGGCCAGGACCGTGCTGTTCACCCAGAGCGTCAACACCGGCTGCGGCGCCGCGGACTCGGCCGTGGGCCCCTTCTACTGCCCGAACGACTGGCGCGTCTACCTCGACCTCAGCTTCTTCGACCAGCTCCACAGCCAGTTCGGGGCCAAGGGCGGGCCGTTCGCGCAGGCGTACGTGATCGCCCACGAGTACGGCCACCACGTCCAGAACCTGAGCGGCCAGCTCTCCAACGGCAACAGCTCGGTCCCCGTCGAGCTGCAGGCCGACTGCTACGCCGGCGTCTGGGCGCGCAACGCGGTCGAGACCGGCTTCTACGAGAAGCCGTTCACGGACGCCGACATCGCCGAGGCGATCGACGCTGCGGCCGCCGTGGGCGACGACCGAATTCAGCAGCGTTCGCAGGGCAGGGTCGATCCTGAATCCTTCACGCACGGTTCCTCGCAGCAGCGCGTGGCGGCCTTCCAGCGCGGTTACCAGAACGGCGGACCCGCCGACTGCGCGCAGTCCAAGCTGGGCTGATCCCGCCACTCAGCGCGAGGAATCCGATTTCGCCCTAAAATCAGCAGGGTGATCTTCAAGCAAGTCGGCGACGGACGCCCTTATCCCGACCACGGTCTGACCAACCGCGAATGGGCGCAGATCCCTCCACGGCAGGTCAGGCTCGACTCGTTGATCACCACGAAGGCCATGCTGGACCTGCACTCGCTGCTCGCCGCCGACTCCACTTTCTACGGGGACCTTTTCCCGCACGTGGTGCAGTGGCAGGGCGAGCTCTATCTGGAGGACGGTCTGCACCGCGCCCTGCGCGCGGCCCTGCATCAGCGGTCCATCCTGCACGCGCGGGTTCTCGAACTGCCCGACTGAGCCGCAAAGGCCACGAAAAAGGGAGTCGCGAAACGCGGCTCTCTTTTGTTATGCCAACCATGAGGGTGTCTCGGACGTCGAAGCAGAGCCTTTCAACATCATTTGAGGGAGCGCCGTGTCCTACCCGCCGCCACCGCCGCCCTACGGATATGGGTACGGCTACGACGGGTACGGGCATCCGCCGGAGCCGATGCCGCCCGACCGGGGCAATCTCGCGCTGATCCTGCTGCTCGCCATCGGGCTGCCGCTGCTGCTGCTGAGCGGCGCCGGGTCGGTCTACTTCGTGCTCACCGCCGGCGAGGCGAGCGTGGCCGCCCGGCACGCGACGGAGGCGGGGACCGGCGACGACGCGCCGGACGTCCTGTTCGACCAGGACCCGAGCCAGACGCCGTCACCGTCGCAGCCCGCGCAGGGCGACCAGTCCGCCGCCGCCGCCGCGCTCGGGCAGCCGCTCACCCTCACCGGCACCGACCCGGGAGTGAGCGTCGCCGTCACCGTCGAGCAGCTCGTCTCCCCCGCCACCCCGGCGGACGAGCTGTTCAAGCCGGCGACGGGCAACCGCTACGTGGCCGTCCAGCTCGCGCTGGTGAACCAGGGCCAGTCCGCCTACAGCGACACCCTCGGCACCGGCGCGCTGCTCGTGGACGGCGCGGGCCAGGAATACCGCGCGAACCCGACCGCCCGGGTACGCGAGGCGCAGTCGTTCGACGGCGCCGGCGCGGTCACGATCGGCGTGGGCGAGAGCAGGAGGGGCGCGCTCGTGTTCGAGATCCCGGAGACGGCCACGCCGGCGACGTTCAGGTTCGCGCTGGACGGCGGCCTCGCCACCCAGAAGGGCGAGTGGCGGCTCGGCTGACGGGAGAACGCCGAAGGGCCCCCGGTCGTCCGGAGGCCCTTCGATGAGGAGCGGTGGTGGTGGGATTTGAACCCACGGATGAGTTGCCCCATCACACGCTTTCGAGGCGTGCGCCCTCGGCCACTAGGCGACACCACCGCGAACGAGCTTACCGGATTCTGCGAGTGGCAAAGAACCGCTTTAGTACGCCGGAGCACTCCTCCGCCAGAACTCCCATGACGACCTCGGGACGGTGGTTGAGCCTGCGGTCGCGTACGACGTCCCAGAGCGAGCCAACGGCCCCGCCCTTGTCGTCCACGGCCCCGTACACCACCCGCTCCACCCGGGCCAGCACGGCGGCTCCCGCGCACATCGTGCACGGCTCCAGGGTCACCACGAGCGTGCACCCGGTGAGCCGCCACTCCCCGCGCGCCGCGGCGGCCCGGCGCAACGCGAGCACCTCGGCGTGCGCGGTGGGATCGGCGGTGGACTCACGGTCGTTGCCGGCCGCGGCCAGCGGCTCGCCGCGCTCGTCGAGGACGACCGCGCCCACGGGGATCTCGTCCCTGGCGGCGGCCGCCGCCGCCTCGGCCAGGGCCAGGCGCATGGCCTCCTCGTACGTCACCCGCCAGGACCTCGGGACGGCGCGGCTCAGCGCAGCCGGTCGAGCTCGTCGGCGAACGACAGCCGCTCGGCGATCACCGACAGGATGTCGGCCGGCAGCAGGCCCTCCTCCATGCTGAGCTCCAGCAGCTCCTCCGAGCTCACGCCGAGGTCGCTCAGCAGCTCGAAGTCGCCCGCGGGGCGCACGCCGAGGCTGTTGCCCTCCTTGTCGGGCGCCACGCCGGCGAACTCGGCGAACAGCTCGCCGAGGCGGTCGGAGACGATGGCGTGCACGTCGGACAGGAAGACGCGGGGCTCGTCGTCGCCGCGGTAGCGCACGAGGGCGAACCACTCGTCCTCGACCTCGACGCACAGGAGGGCGAGCTCGTCGCCGGTCAGCCCCAGGGTCTCCGTCACGGCGTCGCCGAAGTCGTCGACGATCTCAGCTTCGCTCAGATCGACCTCGGCACCGCTCCAGCCGTCGGGGGTTCGCACAAAGGCCGCAGAGAAGGTGTTGGCCATGTCCGCGCTCCAGGGGGGTCAGCCGAAGACCGATTCGATGGCACGCTCGAACGGCTCGGAGAAGCCGAGCCGCGCGGCGATGCTGGACAGCACGTCTTCGGGCAACAGGTCGATGTCGCCGGAGAGGATGCCCAGCTCCATCTCGTCCAACCCGAGATCGGCGAAGATCGACAGATCTCCGGCGGGGAGCACGGTCTCCTCGTCCTGGAGGATCTCGTCGAGCTCCTCCTCGTCGGGGACGGGCACGTCCAGGTATTCGAGCACCTGACGGGCCAGCGGGAAGTCCCAGGAGGCGGCGATGTCGGACAGGAAGACGTCCACCCGATCGCCGAGGCCCCGCAGCGCCACGAAGAACTCGTCGCCCACGGCGACCAGCGCGATCGTGCCGCTCTCGCTCGGCTGCTGCTTGAGCACCTGGATCAGGCCGTGCAGGTCGGAGGTGAGTGCGACGGGCAGCAGCTCGGCGTGCCACCGTTCGTCCTCGCGATAGACCACGATGGCGAAGTCGAGCGCATCTTCGTCCGTCATCGCCATCCCCACCCGATTTCTGACACGACAGATATCACCAACACCCAATCGTTCCAGAACCGGGCACCCGGCGTGTGCCTCTCCGACCAAATTGTGATCAAAACCAAAACCGCGAGGTGCCGCGGTGTCTCCCAGGGGATACCGTTGTGCTCCATGGAAACCCTCGTCGTCGACCATCCGCTCGTGGCCCACAAGCTCACCGCGCTGCGTGATGCCGGCACCGACTCGCCGACTTTCCGCAGGCTCGCCGACGAGCTGGTGACCCTGCTGGCCTACGAGGCCACGCGCGACGTGCGGATCACCGACGTCACCGTCCAGACCCCGGTCGCCACCGCGCACGGCGTGCGGCTGGCCAAGCCCTACCCCCTGGTCGTGCCGATCCTGCGGGCCGGGCTCGGCATGCTCGACGGCATGACCCGGCTGCTGCCCACGGCCGAGGTCGGTTTCCTTGGCATGATCCGCAACGAGTCCACCCTCCAGGCGGAGACGTACGCCACGCGCCTGCCCGACGACCTGTCCGGCCGGCAGTGCTACGTGGTCGACCCGATGCTCGCCACCGGCGGCACGCTGGCGGCGGCCGTGCAGTTCCTCTTCGACCGGGGCGCCGTCGACGTCACCGCCATCTGCCTGCTGGCCGCCCCCGAGGGCCTCGCCTACATGGACAAGGTGTTCGCCAACTCCGGCAAGCCCATCCGCCTCGTGACCGCGGCCCTCGACGAGCGGCTCAACGAGAACGGCTACATCGTCCCCGGCCTCGGCGACGCGGGCGACCGCCTCTACGGCGTCGTCTGACCCCGCCCGCCCTTTCTTTGGACCGGTCCCGCGGCTCCCTCGCGCGACCGGCGTTTGTCACGCTCGGTCGTCACACCGTTACATACTGTGGTTAGGTGGGTACGAACAGACGCGAAGGCAACTTCCGCATGCGCGTGGGGGAGCATGATGAGCGACATGCCGGCCGGCGAGGTGTCCTCGTGAACGAGCACACCGAGGCCGATCCGATGCCGTACGCCGAGGTCGAGGCGGTGCTGCGCGACGAGTTCGCGGGCGTCCACTCCTCGACCACGGTCACGCGTTGTGTCGAGGCGGCGCACTACGGCGCGCTGGAGGTCACCGGCTACGCCCATCCCAGCCTCGTCGAGCGCATCGCGCGCAAGCACCTTCACGTGCTGGCTCTGGTGGCCAGCGAGCGCGGTTGAAACCAAGATCAAAACTAACCCGCCAACACACCTTTACCCGGGCACCCGGGTGGGTAATGTATACGGCGGGAGTGGGTAAGTGGCTCGGAGGCGACGACGGTGCAGGTCAAAAAAGTCCTCACATACAGCGGCATCGGATTTGTCGCTTACTACCTGTTGGCCCGGCCAGCTGATGCCGCTGACGCGGTGAAGGGGGCGTTCGACACGGTGTTCAACGCAGCCGACTCACTGGCGCAGTTTGTGAACAACCTCTCATGAGACTGGTGACCCACGGGGACTCCGCCCCGGCGTCGGTCAACCGTTACCTCCTCCCACAGGAACAGCAGGTCCTCATGGTGCGGCGCCACCCCGCCATCCTGCTCCGCCCGGTCGCCGAGGTCTTCGGCGGCCTGGTCGTCGCCGCGTTGCTCAGCAAGTTCTTCGGCGGCACCGCGGCGGGTGGCACGGCGCTCGTCGTCGTGTGGTGGCTCTGGCTCCTGCTGCTGATCCGTTTCGTATGGAAGGTCGCGGAGTGGTCGGTCGACTACTTCGTGGTGACCTCCAAGCGAATGTTGCTCACCACGGGGCTCATCACCCGTAAGGTCGCGATGATGCCCCTGGGCAAGGTCACGGACATGAGCTTCCAGCGCTCGCTGCTGGGACGCATGCTCGGTTACGGCGAGTTCATCCTCGAGTCCGCAGGTCAGGACCAGGCTCTGTCAACAGTCGAGTACATTCCGTATCCGGAGACCCTCTACCTCGAGGTCTGCCAGATGCTTTTCCCCAGCAAGGACGACAGCGACGATTAATCTCCGCGCGGCAAATTCTTCACACGGGGATACCAGATTCGGCTACTTCATGCAATCATTGCGTGTTGTTGACCCTTCCCCGCCCTGAGAGATGAGATGCCGAGTCAGGGAACCATCGGTGACCGCGTCCGTGGATTGCGGCTGAACAGGCGGATGTCGCAGGCCCAGTTGGCCGGACCCGACCTGTCTGACAGTTATGTCTCGCTCATCGAGTCGGGCAAGCGCACGCCGACTCCTGTAGTGGCCCGGCTACTGGCCGAGCGGCTCGGATGCACCACCGAGTTCCTCCTTCACGGGATCGAGCCTCGGCAGCGCATCGACACCGAGCTCGGGCTGCGGCATGCCGAGCTTGAGCTCCAGCACGGCGATCCCGCCGTGGCCGCCGACCGCTTCACCGAGATCGTGAAGGCGGCCGACGAGGAGAACGCCATGTTGACGGCGCAGGCCCGGTTCGGGCGGGCGCGGGCATTGGAGGCGCAGGGCCGGCTGGGCCAGGCGGTCGAGGCGTTCGAGCGGCTGCGCAGGGAGGCGGCGGCCCACCCCGAGCGGCTGGCCGACCTGCCGCTGACCATCGCGCTGAGCCGCTGCTACCAGCGGGCCGGCGACCGGCTGCGCGCCCGTGACCTGGCCGCGCACGCCCTGGAGCAGGCGGAGCGGCTCGACGTGACCAAGGGCGAGATCGCGGTCGATCTGGCGGCGGCGCTGGTCGAGGCGCGCGGCGAGAACGAGAGCGACTCCCCCGAGCTGGCTTACGTCAAGAAGGTCCTCGACATGACCGGTTTTTCCCCGGTTGTGGACCGTTCCGGCGAGATCCGGTCGCTCTGGGAGGCGAGCACGGCCGCCGCGGGCGGCGAGGACTCCGCCCTCGCGGTGCGGCTGGCCGACGACGCGATCATGGCCGGTCGTGAGACGCGGCTGGCGCTGCAGCTCGCCCGCGCCGCCATGCACTGGGCCAGGATGACCACGGCTCCGCTGGAGGAGTCCGAGCGGCTGGTGTCGAGCGCGTCCGCGGTCTTCGCCGCCTTCCCGTCGGCCGCCCCCGCCTACGCCGAGAGCCTGGTCGTGCACGCCCGGGTGCGGCTGCGTTCGGGTGACCCGGCGCGCGCGGCGGAGCTGGCCGGTCAGGCGCTGGGCCTGGCGGGCGAGGAGCCCGGCACGACGGCCGCCGAGGCCCGCCTGGTGCTCGCCGCCGTGGCGCTGGAGCTGGGCGGCAACGCCGAGTCCGAGCTCGCCACCGCGCACCGGCTGCTGAGCGCGCTCGGCCGGCCGGCGTTCGGCACCGACCGGCAGGCCGCGCGGTGCTGGCGTGAGCTGGGCGATCTGCACGGCCGGGTCGGGTCCGTCGCGCAGCAGACGGCCGCGTATCGTAAGGCACTCGAAGCCGCCGGAGTCCGTTCGGCCATGGCGGAGGTGGCAGCCGGCACGACCGTATCCCGCTGAATTCCTCCGGGAGCTCCAGATTTGGCGTTCCGAGTCTGGAATAATTAGGGTCTACCAGTCATTGACTCATGGGATGACTGGTTTTCCCGGAGGAGGCGGACTGTGAGTCTGCGTACGGCGCAGCGGGCTTCGCTCGTCGACCAGGTGATCGATCAGCTCAAGGAGCAGATCACCTCAGGGTCGTGGTCGATGAACGGCAAGATCCCGACCGAGACCGTGCTCGCCGAGCAGCTCGGGGTCGGGCGCAACACCGTTCGTGAGGCCGTGCGCGCGCTCACGCACGCCGGGCTGCTGGAGTGCCGTCAGGGCGACGGCACCTACGTGCGGGCCACCAGCGAGCTGTCCGGCGCCATGCTGCGCCGGCTCAGGCAGGCCGAACAGCTGGAGATCCTGGAGGTGCGGCGCGCGCTGGAGGTCGAGTCCGCGCGGCTCGCCGCCACCCGTCGCACCGACGACGACATCGCCCGCATCGAGGCCGCCCTGGCCGAGCGGGAGCGCGCGTGGGACCTCGACGACCCCGAATACTTCGTGGAGGCCGACCTCGCCTTCCACATGGCGGTCGCGCACGCCACCCACAACCTCGTCCTCATCGACCTGTACGAGGACTTCTCCGCGGCGCTGCGGGCCAGCATCACGGCGGCCGGCACGTCGCTGAACAAGAGCTACATCCCGCACGACGCGATCGCCCGCGCCATCGCGGCCGGCGACGCGACGGCGGCCGAGCGGGCCGGTCACGCCTGCATGGAGCACATCCTCATCGCCCTCACCGAGTCCGCCGACTCCTGACGGCCCCGGAGGGGTGTGCGGTGCGCAGGAGCCGGCGTCAACGCGAGCAGCCCGACCTCGGCATCCTGTCCAGCCGGACGCTGTTCGCCCTCCAGCGTGAGCTGTTCGCCAAGCTGGGCGAGCAGGGGCATCCGCGGCTCAGGCCGCGCCATGGGGCGGTGCTCGCCTACCTCGACGTGGAGGGCAGCCGGGCCACCGAGCTGGCCGCCCAGTCGGGGCAGCACAAGCAGGTGATCGGCACCCTGGTGGACGAGCTGGTCGAGCTCGGCTACGTGGAGCGGCGGCCCGACCCGGCCGACCGCCGCGCCAAGCTCATCGTGCCCACCGAGAAGGGGTGCGACTTCCTCGCCAGGTCGGACGCCGTGCTCGCCGAGATGGAGGCGGGGCACGCGCGGGCCGTGGGCGAGCAGGCGTACGCGGAGTTCAAGCGGGTCTTCAAGCTCGTCGCCGAACGTCAGACGGCCTGGCCGGGCCCGTGAGCCCGGCCGGGCTCCGCTAGCTCTGCCGCAGGGACATGACGAGGTAGCGGAAGGCGGGCTGCGCGTCGCCGGGGACGTCCTGGATGAGCGCGGGCCGCGTGGGCGACTCCAGGTTGATGCGGGCCAGCTCGCCCTCGATGCCCGTGAGCCCGTCGAGCAGGAACTGCGACTGGAAGGCGATCTGGATGTCGTCGCCGCGCAGCTCGCACGGCACCACCTCGGTGCCGCGGCCGACGTCGCCGCCGCCCGCCTGGATGAGCACCTGCCCCTGCGTGAACGACAGCCGGATCGCGGTGTTGCGCTCGGCCACGAGCGCCACGCGCTTGATCGCGTTGACGAACGGCCCCACCGCCACGTCGGCCCGGATCGACCAGTCGCTGGTCAGCCGGGAACGGTAGTCGATGAACTGCTCGTCGAGCAGCCGCACGGTCGTGCTGCGCCCGACGCTCTCGAACCCGGCCACCCCGTCGCCCATGGCCACCGCGACCTCGCCGCCGCGCAGCGACTTGGCCACCTCGACCAGCACCCGGGCCGGCACCATCGCCGAGACGGACACGTCGGGCGTGGCCGGGCGCCAGGTGAAGTCGCGGGCGGCGATGCGGTAGCGGTCGGTGGCCGCCATCGCGACCGACTCGCCGTCGATGTCGACCCTGATGCCGGTGAGCATCGGCAGGGTGTCGTCGCGGCTCGCCGCGGGGGCGACCTGACCGACGGCCGAGGCGAACACGCCGCCGCCCACCGCGCCGACGACCGGCGGCATCGTGGGCAGGGTCGGGAAGTCCTCGACCGGCATGGTGACCAGCCCGAACTCGGCGCTGCCGCAGGTGAGCACCGCCTCGGGCCCCTCGGTGACGATCTCGACGTCGTCGGCCGGCAGGCTGCGGCTGATCTCGGCGAGCAGCCGGCCCGGGATGAGCACGGTGCCCCCCTCGGCCACGTCGGCGTCGATCGCGGCCCGCGCGGAGACGTCGTAGTCGAACGCCGACAGCGTCAGCTCCTCGCCGGCCTCCAGCAGCAGCCCGGACAGAACGGGCACCACCGGGCGGCTGGGCAGGACTCGGGCAGCCCACGCCACCGCTTCTGCCAGAACATCGCGGTTAACCCGGATTTTCACCTGTTACACCCCTTCGTCGCCGTGCCTCTACGAAAATAGCCGAGACGACCGACAACCCCGGGCCCGCCGGGGGGCCGGTGATGCGCGAGAGTCAGGTGCGGCTCTGGAGGTAGGCGAGGACCGCCAGCACCCGGCGGTTGTCGTCGTCCGAAGGGGCGAGGCCGAGCTTGGCGAAGATGTTGGCGGTGTGCTTGGCGACGGCGCTCTCGCTCAGGTAGAGCCGCTGGGAGATCGCCGCGTTGGAGCGGCCCTCCGCCATGGCCTCCAGCACCTCCCGCTCGCGCGGCGTGAGCGCGGCCAGCGGCTCGTGCCTGGCGTTGCTGGCCAGCAGCTTGGCGATGACCTCCGGGTCCATCGCGGTGCCGCCCTCGGCGACCCGGCGTACGGCGTCGACGAACTGCTCGGCGTTGAAGACGCGGTCCTTCAGCAGGTAGCCGATGCCGCCGGAGCCGTCGGCCAGCAGCTCGCGCGCGTACAGCTGCTCGACGTGCTGCGACAGCACCAGGATCGGCAGGCCGGGCACCGACTTCCTGGCCGCCAGCGCGGCCTGCAGGCCCTCGTCGGTGAACGTGGGCGGCAGGCGCACGTCCACGATCGAGACGTCCGGCCGCAGCTCCAGCAGCCCCTTGAGCAGCTCGGGGCCGCTGTCCACCGCTCCCACGACGGTGAAGCCGTGCGCCTGGAGCAGGTGCACCAGGCCGTCCCTGAGCAGGTAGAGGTCTTCGGCGATGAGCACGTTCATGGGCACCAGGGTTTGGTCGGGGTGGCTTCCATCATCCAGCGCTCCCGGTTGTGCACGGCCGGGATGCGGATGGCGATGATATGCATGGTGAGCCCGAGCGTGATCATGCCGATGATGGTCGGCCACTGCCAGGGCTCCGGCATGTACAGGGCGAGGAACCACGTCTTCTCCTCGACTCCGAAGATCTTGAAGATGGCCGCCACGAAACCCTGCGGGAAGGTCGGGCACCACGCCGTCGCCCACAACAGCCCCACGAGGATCGTCTTGTTGCGCGGCAGCTTGGGCAGGTCGGTGGCACAGTGCTGGGGCAGCACCTTGGGCAGGTGCATGGTGACCGTGGTGGGGCCGCCCGGCGGGCTGTTCAGCGCGAGCACCCCGTCGAAGGCGGCCAGCCGCCGCTCGATGCCGGCCAGGCCGCTGCCCTTGGCCGGGTCGGCGCCGCCCATGCCGTCGTCGGTGACCGTGATGCGCAGGTCGGCCTCCCTGGAGCTGATGTCCACGGCCGCCGTACGGGCGTCGCCGTGCCGGGCGGCGTTGGACAGCAGCTCGCTGACCGCGAAGTAGGCCGCGGCCTCCACCGGCGCGTCCGGGCGGTGCGGCAGGTCCACGTCCACGGAGACCTGCATGGGGCTGTCCATGGCGAGGGCGCGTACGGCATCGCCGAGCCCCCGCTCGGCCAGCACCGGCGGATGGATGCCGCGGATGACCCGGCGCAGCTCGGTCAGCGTCTCCGAGGACGCCTCGCGGGCCTTGGTGAGCAGCGCCTTGGCCGCGGCCGGGTCCTGGTCCACGAGCTGCTCGACCGCGCCGAGCGTCATGCCGATGGCGACCAGCCGCGCCTGCGTGCCGTCGTGCAGGTCGCGCTCGATCCTGCGCATCTCGGCGGCCTGGGAGTCGGTGGCCAGGTTGCGGGTGCGCTGGAGGTGGGTGACCTGGTTGGCCAGGCGGCTGTTGGCGGTCGCGCCGAGCAGCAGGTCGCTCCAGAGCGCGTACAGGCGCAGCCCCTGGGCCGGGAGCAGCAGGAACACCGGCGCCAGCGTCACCTTCATCAGCGGGTCCAGCACCAGCCAGAAATCGTCGCGCCAGGTGGCCGGGTCGGTGATCAGCCACTTCCAGCGGTCGTTCCATGCGGGGATGCGCGGGGTCTTGTAGAGGGTGCGGTCGTAGCGGTAGAAGCCGTCCGCCTGCGGCACCGGGGGCGGCGGCTTCGGCAGGTAGGGGGCCTCGATGGCCAGGCCGGTCCAGCGCCGCATGAGCCGCCGGTTGAGCTCGGCCACCCCGCGCACCATGCGGACCTGCGGCGGGAACAGGAACACCATCCCCAACGCCACCGACAGCACCAGCATCACGAGGGACACGGCGATCAGCGGCACCTGGACGACGAGCAGCGCGAGCAGCGTCGCGACCCGGCCGTACCTCCTCAACATGCTCCCAGTGTGCCCAAGCCACGACCTCCGGGTCACTGCACCTAGGTACACCCTTGCCCGGCATCCAGCCGCATTCCCCGGCGGAGGCGGCGTTCCTACCGTCGTAGCCATGAAAATCATCGAGGTCAGGAACCTGCGCAAGCAGTACCCCAAACACCTGGCGGTCGACGACGTGTCGTTCGAGGTCGCCGAGGGCGAGATCTTCGGCATCCTCGGGCCCAACGGCGCCGGCAAGACCACGACGGTCGAGTGCGTGGCGGGCCTGCGGGCGCCGGACGGCGGCACCGTACGGGTGGCCGGGCTCGACCCCCGACGCGACCGCGCCGAGCTGCGCGAAGTGCTCGGCATGCAGCTCCAGAGCGCCAACCTGCCGGAGAAGATCAAGGTGTGGGAGGCCCTGGACCTGTACGCCTCCTTCTATCCCGACCCGGCCGACTGGAACGAGCTGCTGGAGCGGGTGGGGCTCGGCCACAAGCGGCACGCGACGTTCAAGAAGCTCTCCGGCGGGCAGCGCCAGCGGCTGTCCGTGGCGCTCGCGCTGGTCGGCCGGCCGCGCGTGGCCGTGCTCGACGAGCTGACCACCGGCCTCGACCCGCAGGCCCGCCGCGACACCTGGGAGCTCGTCGAGCAGATCCGCGCGTCCGGGGTGACGATCGTGCTGGTCACCCACTTCATGGAGGAGGCGGAGCGGCTCTGCGACCGCCTGGCGCTCATCGACGCCGGCAAGGTCGTCGCCACCGACACGCCCGCCGGGCTGATCCAGCAGGTCGGCGGGGAGCAACGGGTGCGCTTCCGGCCCTCCGCGCCGGTCACGGACGACGTGCTGCTCGCCCTCCCCGGGGTGCGCGCCGTCGAGCGGAACGGCGACCAGGTCGCCGTCAGCGGCGCCGGCAACCTCGCCGCCACCGTCACCCTCGCCCTGGCCCGGCAGGAGATCGTGCCCGGGGACCTGCGCATCGAGCAGGCCACGCTGGACGACGCGTTCCTCGCGCTCACCGGAAGGAAGCTGTCATGAAGAAGATGCTCCTCGTGGAGGCCAAGCTCTACCTGCGCGACTGGCCGTCGCTGGCCTTCACCATCGCGCTGCCGGTCGCCCTCCTGGTCGTACTGGGGCTCACCATCCCCGGCATGGGCGAGGTGACCGACACCGGCGAGCGGTACGTCGACGCCCAGTGGCCGAGCCTCATGGTCCTGCTCTCGCTGCTCACGCTGGTGTGCAGCGTCCTTCCCGCGGTGCTCACCACGTACCGGGAGCAGGGCGTGCTGCGGCGGATGTCCACCACGCCGGTCAGCCCCGCGCGGATGCTGGCCGTGCAGCTCGTCATCAACCTGGCCGTCGCGGTCGTGGCCACGGCCATCCTCGTCGTCGGGACCATGCTGGTCTTCGACGCCGCGCCTCCCGGGCAGTGGCCGGGCTTCGTGCTGGTGTTCCTGCTCGGCACGGCGGCGCTCATGTCGATGGGGCTGGTCATCGCCGCCCTCGCGCCCAACGGCAAGGCGGCGCCGGGGATCGGGTCGCTGGTCATGTTCCCGCTGATGTTCGTCGCGGGCATGTGGATCCCGCGCCAGGCCATGCCGGACGCCCTCCGCATCGTGAGCGACTACTCCGTGGCCGGGCCGTTCGCCCAGGCGCTCAAGGACACCTGGGCGGGCCACGCGCCGCAGCCGCTGCACCTGATCGTGATGGCCGTCGGGCTGGTGGTCTTCGGCGGGCTCGCCGTACGGCTGTTCCGGTGGGAGTGACGGCGGGCCGTCTCCGCCAAACCTCAACTAAGCTCTCGGTATGACCAAGGTCGCCTGGAACACCAAGGAGCTCACGGTCGGGCAACTGGCCGAGCGCAGCGGCGTCGCCGTCTCGGCCCTGCACTTCTACGAGGCCAAGGGCCTCATCACGAGCCGCCGCACGGCCGGCAACCAGCGCCGCTACAGCCGCGACAGCCTGCGCAGGGTCGCCTTCATCCGGCTGGCGCAGCGCATCGGCATCCCGCTCAAGACCATCAAGGACGCGCTGGACGAGCTGCCGGGCGAGCGCACCCCCACCCGCGCCGACTGGGCCCGGCTCTCGGCCGCCTGGCGCGGCGAGCTGGACGACCGCATCCTGCAGCTCCAGCGGCTGCGCGACGACCTCACCGACTGCATCGGCTGCGGCTGCCTGTCGCTCGACCTGTGCCCCGTCGCCAACCCGTACGACCGGCTCGGCGACGAGGGGCCGGGAGCCCGGCGCATCGACACCCGGCTGTCCCCGCCGCCGGGAGCCTGCTGCAACGCGGCCGGGGACGGAGCCTAGCCTCCCGCCCTCTGGGCGGGAGGGACGATGAGCGTGGGCCGCTGCGCGTGGTGCAGCACGTGGTTGGAGACGCTGCCCAGCAGCACCGAACGCACCCCGGCCAGGCCCCGCGAGCCCGTGACGATGAGCGAGGCGTCGAGCTCGTCGGCCACGTCCACGATCGTCTTCCACACGGACTCGTTGTCGGCCACGGCCCGGTGGGTCACCTCGGCGAGGCCCGACGCCACGGCCAGCTCGGCGCCCTCCCTGGCGCTCGCCTCCGCCTGGGCCCGCGCCTCGTCCTCGGCCTCGGTCGTGAGCACACCGGCGGCGAGCGGATATTTCCGCAACTGTACGAGCAGCGGCTCCCACACGGTCAGGACGACGACGGGCTCGGCGGCGAGGTGCTTGGCGGCGAACTCGATCGCGGCGCGCGCGTCGGCCGAGCCGTCGTAGGCGACGAGGATGGTCATGGCGGACTTCCCTTCACTACGGTCATCCGCTGCAGCACCGGGATGATCAGCGCCATTCCGCCGCCGCCTGTCTGCTTCGTCACAGCCCTCAGTGCTGGGCCATGTCCACGAACCGGCTGTAGTGGCCCTGGAACGCCACCGTGACCGTCGCCGTGGGACCGTTTCGGTGCTTGGCCACGATCAGGTCGGCCTCGCCCGCCCGCGGCGACTCCCGCTCGTAGGCGTCCTCCCTGTGCAGCAGGATGACCATGTCCGCGTCCTGCTCGATGGAGTTGTGGACGCTGATCCCGTTGGCCACGAAGTTGTGGGTGCCGAGGACGGTGGCGTCGTAGACCGGCCGCTCGCCGAGGCTCTCGACGGAGGCGACCTCGTCCCAGAACACGTCGTTCGTGGCCAGCAGCTCAAGGTCGGCGTCATCGAGGATCGCGGAGATCCGGCGCAGGCGCTCAGGACCCTGAGCGCTCTTCGTGACGGCCCCCACCGTCAGGTGGTCGCCGACGCGGTCCCACACCTCGCGCGGAACGGCGCCGGCGCCGCTGTCGCCCACGAGTCGCCGGAGAGCGGCGACGCACCGCTCGGCCTGCTGCCCGAACCGCTCGCCCGGCACGCCGATCTCGTCGAGGAACCGGAGCTGGTTGTCGGCTCCGCTGACCCACAGCCGATGTGCCGGCCCGGCCTCTTCGATCCGCGTCATCACGTTGAACCTCAGCAGCAGCCGCGCGACGTCGTCGACCAGGCGGCGGCTCGTGGAGGTGCAGGAGAGCCGCGCCTCGCCCAGCGCGTCGTCCCACCGGACCTCACCGTCGCCCGCCCACAGGCGGCGCAGGAACAGCGCGATCTGCCGCTTGGGGAGGGAGAAGACCCCCTCAGGCACGGCTCCGTCCACCAGGGTCACCTGGTCGTCCGGCCATTCCCGCAGGTCGCGGGGCGCGGAGACGTGCCGCGGCGCGGCGACGCGCGCTCCGGGGGCGAGCTCGCCCAGCGGACGCCACCCGTCGAACGTCATGAAGGGGTGGTTGGCCGTCGCCTCGATCTCCCTGCCGGAGCCGAGCCGCAGCCGGAAGACCTCTTTCGTGCCGCTGGGGAACACGTGCGTCATCGTCCGCGGGACGAGCCGCAGGTTCTCGTCCAGGGACCACACCGGGATGTCGCGCGCGCCGGACTCCAGCAGCTCGCCCAGCGTGGCCTCCGCGCCCGTGTCGGCGCGCAGGACACGGGTGGCGGCGGTGAGGCAGCCCGACTCTCGAAGGTCGCTCACCTGCGGGCGCTTGTCGGTGCGCTGCTCGGGGCCACGGTTGAGCTGGGAGATCGCGATGACCGGCACCTCCAGCTCCTTGGCCAGCAGCTTGATGGCACGCGAGATCTCCGACACCTCGTTCTGGCGGCTCTCGGTCTTCTTCGGCGAGCTCATCAGCTGGAGGTAGTCGATGACCACGAACCTGAGGTCGTTGCGCTGCTTGAGCCGGCGGCACTTGGCCCGGATCTCCATCATCGACATGTTGGGCGAGTCGTCGATGAACAGCGGCGCCTCGGCCACCTCGCTCATCCGCCTGGCCAGCCGGGTCCAGTCCTCGTCGCTCATCATGCCGGAGCGCATGGCGTGCAGCGCGACGCGGGCCTCGGCGGACAGCAGTCGCATGGTGATCTCGTTGCGCGACATCTCCAGCGAGAAGATGACGGTGGTCATGCCATTCTTGATCGCCGCAGATCGGGCGAAGTCCAGACCGAGGGTGCTGTTATGGGTGGGGATGCAGCTGCGGCCGGCAAGGTACATGTGGTCGTCGTTGTCCACTTGGACACAGCGGACCGGCCTGCTCGCGATCTCCCGCACGTCCACGATGTAGCGGAACCTGGTGTTGGGACGAGCTCCGCCGGTCTGCCGGACGGCCTTGCGTGGCAGGCGGAAGAGCTGGTCGGACGCGGTGAAGTTGATCATGTAGGCCGTGCAGGAGTCCGCGCTTCTCCCTCTGACCTGCCTGGTCCGCATGGTCGCCTTGTAGCCGAGGCTGAGGATCAGCTCGTGGACGTCGGCGGCCAGCCGCCGGTTGGTGACGGCGAACTGGATCTGGCCTCCGGTGTTGACGTAACCGTCCGAGTCGAGCAGCCCGGCCAGCAGGGCGCGCCGCTGACGCTCAGAAGCACGGAGATAGGCGGCGGGAATGTGCTTGTCGTGAAGCACGCCCAGAGTACGGAGAATGCCCTGCACGGTTCCGTGTGAGCGATGGCACGCCTGGCAGCGCCGCAACCCGCACACCACGCACGTGCGGCTGGCCGGCGAGTCCGAGGCCGGCAGCGTGAGCTGGTAGGAGATGGAGGAACCCACGCGCGTGACGCACAGACCTTCGGCTTCGAGGTTGGCGATGATCTCCGGATCGGCCGTGCTGATGCGGGCGCCCGCGCTGTGGCCGTCGCCCAGCCAGACGCCGAGCACGTACGGCGCCAGCGGCAATTCGCGCTCGTCGAGGTCGAACGGCGCGGTCACCGCCACCGCGTGGTTCGGCCGCCCGTCGGAGGTGCGCAGGGTCGCGGCGATCTCCTCGGTGGTCACCGTCTGACGAGGGGCCGCGGTGATGGCGGCGTTCTTGGGCGTGGTGACCCGGGCGTGCAGAGCGGCGAAGAGGTCCACTGCCCGGTAGGCGGGAGTGCGCCACTCATGGCTGCGCATCGCGCCACCGACGGCGGCGACTACCTTGCCCGTCGTGCCCACCTGCTTCTGCACGACGTGCAGGACATGACGGAACTCCTCCCCCACGAGCTGAAGCGCCTCCTGGTGCGTGACCAGCTTCTCCCGGTCGCGGAGCGCGGACTCGTAGGCGATCCTGACCTTCTCGATGGCCTCCGGTGCCCAGTGGTAGGAGGGGCCGCTCCGGCGCTGCTTGCGTTCGGCACGGGTGATGGTGCGCCACTGATGCAGGGCGTCCGCGACGATCACGGTGCCGTCGCTGAACTCCACCTCGTAGCAGGGACGGTCGTGCATCACCTCGGTGGCCGCCACGACCCTGGTGGGCCTGCCGTCCGCGCCGATCAGCCGGTCGCCCACCTTGACGTCGCCCATGGTCGTCCACCCCTCGGGCGTGGGCAGCGGCGTGTCGAGCGCCAGCGCCTTCCCGATCGCGGGTCGGGCGGCGACGACGATCATCTGGCCGGGGTGGAGGCCGTTGGTGAGCTGGTCGAGGTCCTGGAAGCCGGTGGGCACGCCGACCATCTGGCCGCCGCGGCTGCCGATGGCCTCCAGCTCGTCGAGGGCGCCCGGCATGATGTCGGCCAGGGGGGCGTAGTCCTCGGAGGTGCGGCGTTCGGTGACCTTGTAGATCTCGGCCTGGGCGCGGTCGACGAGGTCGTCGACCTCTTCGTTCTGGCCGCCGTAGCCGTAGGAGACGATGCGGGTGCCGGCCTCGATGAGGCGGCGGAGGATGGCCTGCTCGCGGACGATCTTGGCGTAGTAGCCGGCGTTGGCGGCCGTGGGGACGACGGCCGTCAGCGTGTGGAGGTAGGCGGCGCCGCCCACGCGGGCCATCTCGCCGCGCTTCTGCAGCTCGTCGAAGACGGTGACGGCGTCGGCGGGCTCGCCGCGGCCGTAGAGGTCGGTGATGACCTCGTAGACCATCTGGTGGGCGGGGCGGTAGAAGTCGTCGGCGCGGATGATCTCGACCACGTCGGCGATGGCGTCCTTGGACAGCAGCATGCCGCCGAGGACCGACTGCTCCGCCTCGATGTTGTGCGGCGGCGTGCGCTCGAAACCGGGCCCCGCCGGGATCTCTTCGTCAATGCTCACCGCGCCCCCTCGAACAGCCTTGCAGGCGGTCGCACCACCCCCACTTGTAGTCGACCGGTCTGACAGTTTCCCGGACCTGGGGCCCGGACGCCAACGTGGCCTGTGGACAACCCTGTGGTCAAGCTGTGTACGACGGCCCCCAACATGTGAAATGCCTGTGGATGACGCCTGGGGATAACTTCTGGGGATTTCCGCCGACGAGCCTCCGACCTGCGGAAACGTTGTCCACCGGCTGTGGAGGAAAGAAAGTTGGCGCTGCATGTCGTGTAATGGGCATAATGGATGAATGCCCATTACGTCCCGAGACAGGGAGATTCTCCGGCTGGCGATCCCGGCGTTCGGCGCGCTGGTGGCCGAGCCGCTCTTCCTGCTCGCCGACTACGCCATCGTGGGCCACGGCCTCGGCACCACTGCGGTGGGCGCGCTGGGCGTGGCGGGATCCGTGCTCGGGACGCTCATGAACCTGTGCGTCTTCCTCGCCTACGGCACCACGGCCTCCGTCGCCCGCCAGACCGGGGCGGGCCGGCACGACCAGGCCATGCGCAGCGGCGTGGACGGCGTCTGGCTGGCCCTCGCCATCGGCGTGGCGCTGATCGCGGTCGTCTGGCCGCTGGCCCCGGCCTTGGTGGGCCTGTTCGGAGCGGACCCCGGCCAGTCCGCGGAGGCGGTGACGTACCTGCGGATCAGCCTGTTCGGCGCGCCCGGGATGCTGGTCGTGCTGGCCGGCACCGGCGTGCTGCGCGGGCTCCAGGACACGGTCACGCCCCTGGCCGTGGCCGTCGGCTCGTTCGCGCTCAACGCGGCGCTGAACGCCTGGTTCGTGCTGGGGCTCGACTGGGGCATCGCCGGGTCGGCGTGGGGCACGGTGCTGGCCCAGACGCTCGGCGCGGCCGTCTACCTGGTCGTGGTGGCGAGGGGCGCGCGGCGGCTCGGCACCTCGCTCGTCCCCAGCCTGACGGGCATCAGGCAGGCGGGTACGGCCGGGCTCGCCCTCCTCGTACGCACCGTGTGCCTGCGCGTCGTCCTGGTCGCGGCCACGGTGATCGCGACCAGGATGGGCCAGGCGGAGCTGGCCGCGTACGCCATCGCCACCCAGGTGTGGACGCTGCTCGCCTTCGCCCTGGACGCCATCGCCATCGCGGGGCAGGCCATCACCGGCCGCTCGCTCGGCGCCGGCGACGTGGCCGCCACCAGGGCGGCCACCAGACGCATGGTCCAGTGGGGCCTCTGGTCCGGGGCGGTGCTCGGCCTGCTGGTGCTGCTCGCGCGCCCGCTGGTGCCGGGGCTGTTCGACGCCGACCCGCAGGTGACCGAGCTGCTGCTGGCGCTGCTGTGGCCGGTGGCGCTGTTCCAGCCGGTGTGCGGGATCGTGTTCGTGCTGGACGGGGTGCTCATCGGCGCGGGCGACCAGCGCTATCTGGCGTGGGCGGGGGTGTGGACGACGCTGGCGTACCTGCCGGCCGCCTTCCTCGCCTCCGGGCTCGGCGTGGTGGCCCTGTGGTGCGCGCTCGGGGTGTGGATGATCGCCAGGCTCGTCACCCTCACCCGGCGGGCGGCGGGCACCGCCTGGCTGGTAACCGGGGCGTAATCGTCCCGTGCTTGCTGTTGTCCAAGTGGTGAGACAGAGTCGGAGCGTTCCCTGAGCGGGGTGTTCCTTGTCCAGTATCTTGCGACGACTGCCGCCCTCCGCGGCCACCGGGTTACGCACCGGCGCCCGGCACAGTCTTGCCGAGGTCTACCGGCCGGCCGACCTCGTCGTGCTCGGCCTCGGCGTGATGATCGGCGCCGGCATCTTCTCCGTGGCCGGGCGGCAGGCCGCGACCGCGGCCGGGCCCGGCGTGATCCTCTCCTTCATGATCGCGGGCATCGCGTGCCTGCTGGCCTGCCTGTGCTACGCCGAGCTGTCGTCCACGATCCCGGCCTCGGGCAGCGCCTACACCTTCACCTACGTCATCTTCGGCGAGGTCTGGGCCTGGGTCATCGGCTGGGCGCTGATCCTGGAGCTGCAGCTCGCCGCCGCCGTCGTGGCCCGCGCGTGGGGCGAGATCGCGGTCGGCGCGCTGGCGAACGCCGGAGTCCGTCTCCCCTCCCCCGGCCGGGTCGCCGACCTGCTCGTGCTGGCGATCCTGGTGCTGCTCACCGGCGTGGTGGCGCTCAGCGCCCGGGTCGGGCTGCGCGCGCTGTGGGTCATGGTGGCGGCCAAGCTGCTGGCCATCGGCGCGGTCATCGTCGTGGGCCTGCCGCACGTGGACGCCCGCAACTTCGGCGACTTCTACGTCCCGCCGAAGACGCTCACGACCGCTCCCGCGACCGTGCTGGAGATCGTGGTGGGCGAGAGCCACGCGTTCGGCTGGTTCGGGATCTTCTCGGCGGCCTCGGCCATCGCCTTCGCCTACATCGGCTTCGACGTGGTGGCGACCGCGGCCGAGGAGACCGTGAACGCGCAGCGGGCGGTCCCGAAGGGCATGATCCGCAGCCTGGTCGTGGCCACCGTCGTGTACGTGGTGGTGGCCGTGGTCATGGTGGGCATGGTGTCGCACACGAAGATCTCCGTGGACGCGCCGCTGGCCAGCGCGTTCCGCGCGGCCGGCGAGGGCTGGATGGCGCACGTCATCGACGTGGGGGCGCTGCTCGGGCTGACCACGGTGATCCTGGTGCTGATGGTGGGGCAGACGCGGGTGCTGTTCTCGATGGCCCGCGACGGGCTCATCCCGCGCGGCCTCGCGGCGGTCAGCCGCCGCTACCACACGCCCTCGCGGGTGACGCTGGTGATCGGGGGCGTCGCGATCGTGCTGGCGGAGTTCGTGCCGGTGCTCACGCTGCAGGAACTCGTCGTGCTGGGGACGCTGTTCGCCTTCGGCTTCGTGGCTGCCGGGGTGATCGTGATGCGGCGGCGCATGCCGCACCTGGAGCGTGGGTTCCGGGTGCCGCTGTCGCCGGTGGTGCCCGCGCTGTCGCTGGTGGCCACGTTCTGGCTCATGGTGAACCTGCGGCTGCTCACCTGGGTGTGGTTCGCGCTGTGGATGGCGTTCGGGCTGGGGGTCTATCTCGCCTACGGCCGCCGGCACAGCGTGCTCGCCCGCCCGGCCGCGCCGGTGCCCGCGCGCGGCGGCGGGCGGCACCGGCGCTAGAAGCGGCCCGAGCGCACCACGCTGCGCAGGAACTCCTTGGTCCTCGGGTGCTCAGGCGCGTCGAAGAGCTGCTCGGGCGGCCCCTTCTCGATCAGTACGCCGCCGTCGAGGAAGCACACCATGTCGGAGATGTCGCGGCAGAAGCCCATCTCGTGCGTGGTGAGGACCATCGTCATGCCGGAGTCCTTCAGCTCCCTGATGATCGTCAGCACCTCCACCACGAGCTGCGGGTCGAGCGCCGAGGTGACCTCGTCGAGCAGCATCAGCCGGGGCTGGGTGGCGAGCGCGCGGATGATCGCTACCCGCTGCTGCTGCCCGCCGGAGAGCTGGTCGGGGTAGGCCCGCGCCTTGCCCTCCAGCCCGAACCGCACCAGCAGCTCGTGCGCCTGCTCCTCCGCCTGCGCCTTGGCCACGCGGTGCACCTGGCGGGGGGCGAGGGTGATGTTGTCCAGCACGGTCATGTGCGGGAACAGGTTGAACGACTGGAAGACGATGCCGATGCGCTTGCGCACGTCGTCCACGTCGACCCGCGGGTCGGTGATGTCCTGGCCGTCGAGCAGGATCACGCCGTCGTCCACCGTCTCCAGCAGGTTGACGCAGCGCAGCAGCGTCGACTTCCCGGAGCCCGACGCGCCGATGAGGCTCACCACCTCGTGCGCGTTCACCTCCAAATCGACGCCCCGCAGGACGCTCTGCCCGTGGAAGTGCTTCCACACCCCGTCGATGCTCAGCAGGCTCATGCGCCGCGCCTCCTTCGGGCCCGCGCCGCCAGGTGGTCGGTGAACCGCGCCAGCGGAATCGTCAGCAGCAGGAACAGCAGCGCCGACGCCAGGTAGGGCGAGTACTTGAAGCTGTGGGCGACGTGGATCTGCGCCTGCCTGAGCGTCTCCAGCGGCCCGATGACGGCCACCAGCGCGGTGTCCTTCTGCAGCGAGACGAAGTCGTTGAGCAGCGGCGGACCCACCCGGCGGACGGCCTGCGGCAGCACCACGAAGCGCATGGTCTTGCCGTGGCTCAGCCCGAGCGAGCGCGCCGCGGCCACCTGGCTCGGATGGATCGACTCGATGCCGGAGCGGAAGACCTCGGCGACGTACGCGCCGTACGACAGCGTCAGCGCGATGATCCCCAGCGTCGCGAGGTCCGTGGGGATGCCCTGCAACCGCAGCGCCGGCAGCCCGAAGCCGACCAGGTAGATCAGCAGAATCGTCGGCACGCCGCGGAAGATGTCGGTGTAGAGCGTGGCGAGCGCCCTGATCGGGAAGAACGCCGGCGTCCTGATCCCCCTGGCCAGCGCCACGAGCAGGCCGATGGCGAGGACCAGCACCTCGGTGATGAGGAACATCTTGATGTTGAGCAGGAACCCGCTCAGCACGTCGGGCAGCGCGTGGACGAACTCCTCGCCGTTCAGGAAGGTCGCCGCCACCCGGGGCCAGCCGGGCGAGCTGGTGACCGCCCACACGACGAGGACGAGGAACACGACCGTCGAGAGCGTCGCGATCGAGCCCGAGCGGCGCCCGTGGGACCGGCGGAACCGCTCCCGCTCGCTCTGCCGCTCGCTCTTGACCCAGCCGTCCGGGCCCGCTGCGGGGCTGATCCGGTCGCTCATGAGAGCTCGGGCGCGCCCACCGCCGAGCCCAGCCACTCCTGCTCGATCTTGGCCAGCTCACCCTTGGACTTCAGCGCGTCCACGGCCTTGTCCACGCACGGCTTGAGCGCGCTGCCCTTCTCCATGACCAGGCCGAACTCCTCCGGCGTGCCGCCGGTCGAGCTGAACTGGCCGACGATCTGGGCATTCTCCACCTGCGCGGCCGTCACGTAGAAGGCCGTCGGCAGGTCCACGACGAGCGCGTCCACCTGCTTGTTCTTCAGCGCGTTGACGGCGTCGACCTGCTCGTTGTAGACGTTGGGGTCGGCGGACGGCTTGATCACGCTCTTGACCGCGTCGAAGGAGGTCGTGCCCACCTGCACGCCGATCTTGGCGTCCTGCAGCTCGGCGAGGGTCTTGGCGGAGGCGTACTTGCCGCCCTTGAGCGCCACCACGGCCTGCTTGACGGTGTAGTAGCCGTTGCTGAAGTCGACGACCTCGGCCCGCTTGGGGGTGATCGACACCTGGTTGATGTCGAAGTCGAAGGTCTTGTCGCCCGGCGCGAACGCCGCGTCGAACTTGACCGTCGCCCACTCGATCTCGCTGCGGTCGAAGCCCAGCTCGCCGGCGACGGCGAAGGCGACCGCGCTCTCGAAGCCCTGGCCGTTGCTCGGGTCGTCGTCCTTGAACCACGGCTCGTAGGCGGGCTTGTCGGTGCCGATCGTCAGCTTGCCCGTCTTGACCAGGCTGAGCTGCTCCTTCGTGCACGCCGTGGAGGCGCTGGGCGCGGCCGAGGAGGCGGTGGTCGCCTGCTCGTCCACGGGTGCGCAACCGACGAGCGCCACGGCCAGCGCGAGCAGCATGAGGGGACGGGCCATGGCCAAGCCTCCAGGGGGAACGTACCGGGGAACGAAAGGAATTGTACGTGAGCAGGCAAAAGCCCCCCACCGCAGGGTGAGGGGCTTCGTCGGGGCCGGGCTCAGCCGGCGACGACCTCGACGTCCAGCGAAGCCGACACCTCGGGGTGCAGCTTCACGGTGATGCGGTGCGAGCCGACGCTCTTGATCGGGTTGACGATCTCGATGCGGCGGCGGTCGAGGACCGGCCCGCCGGCGGCCTTGACGGCGTCGGCGACGTCGCCCGTGGTGACCGAGCCGAACAGGCGGCCGGAGTCGCCCGCGCGGGTGGCCAGGCGCACCTTGAGCGCGCCGAGCTGGCCGGCGACCTCCTTGGCGGTGCCGAGGTCACGGATCTCGCGGGCGTCGCGAGCCTTGCGGATGGTCTCGATCTGCTTCTCGGCGCCGCGCGTCCAGCGCATGGCGTAGCCGCGGGGAATGAGGTAGTTACGGCCGTAGCCGTCCTTGACCTCGACGACGTCGCCAGGGGCACCGAGGCCGGAGACCTCGTTGGTGAGGATGAGCTTCATGTCGACAGAACCTCCTTAGCGCGCGGTGCTCGTGTAGGGCAGCAGAGCCACCTCACGGGCGTTCTTGATCGCGGTGGCGACGTCGCGCTGGTGCTGGGTGCAGTTGCCCGTCACCCGGCGCGCACGGATCTTGCCACGGTCGGAGATGAACTTCCGCAGCAGGCCCGTGTCCTTGTAGTCGACGTAGGAGATCTTGTCGTGGCAGAACAGGCAAACCTTCTTCTTGGGCTTGCGCAGTGCCGGCTTGGCCATCGTGGTGCTCCTCTCAGAGCCCCGCCTTTCGGGCGGGAATGGTCTCGGACTGATGGACAGGGATTAGAAGGGAGGCTCGTCGCTGAAGTCGTTGCCGCCGCCGAAGCCGCCGCCGCTCTGCTGGCCGCCGCCGTAGCCGCCGCCACCGCCACCGCCGAAGCCGCCGCCGCCCTGCGGCGGGGCCGGGGTCGCGGAGGCCCACGGGTCGTCGGACGGGCCGCCGCCGAAGCCGCCGCCACCGCCCTGACGGGAGGTGCGGTTGACCTTGGCGGTGGCGTTGCGCAGAGACGGGCCGACCTCGTCGACCTCGACCTCGTAGACCGTGCGCTTCTCGCCTTCCTTGGTCTCGTAGGACCGCTGCTTGAGCCGCCCCTGCACGATGACCCGCATGCCGCGCTGCAGGCTCTCGGCGGCGTTCTCCGCCGCCTGCCGCCACACGTTGCAGGTCAGGAAGAGGCTTTCGCCGTCCTTCCACTCGTTGGTCTGGCGGTCCATGAACCGCGGAGTGGACGCGACGCGGAAACGAGCCACCGCTTGCCCCGTCGGGGTGAAGCGCAGCTCGGGGTCGTCGACGAGGTTGCCGACGATGGTGATTACGGTGTCGCCTGCTGCCATGGCTTGCGCTCGCCTTCCTGCACGCCTCTTCTTGGGTTACGGCTCAGACTACGGCTGCCTCCCGACAAAAAGTCGGCAGTCAGTGCACGTCGGGGCGGAGCACCTTCGTGCGCAGGATGCCCTCGTTGAGGTTCATCTGCCGGTCGAGCTCCTTGACCGTCGCGGGCTCCGCGGACAGGTCGATGACGGCGTAGATGCCTTCCGACTTCTTGTTGATGTCGTAGGCGAGCCGGCGGCGGCCCCAGACGTCGACCTTCTCCACGGTGCCGCCGTCGTTGCGGACCACGGTGAGGAACTGGTCAAGGGACGGCGCGACGGTGCGCTCGTCGAGTGAAGGGTCCAGGATGACCATTACTTCGTAACGACGCATGCGGACTCCGACCTCCTCTGGACTCTTGCGGTCACGACGCTCTGCCGTGACAGGAGGATGCTGACGCATGAACCGGGAACGCCCATTTCGGCGCCGCCGGGGCGATGGATCACCCATCACAGCGCAGCGTGTCCCAGGTTACCAGCCACCGGTACGTGGGAAGGCACCTAGCAGACAAGGGGGTGGTGGCAGTGCCACACGTGCTTCAGCCCTCCCAAGGGGAGCGGTTCAGGCTCACGCTCAACAGTGACGGGGTCTCGCACCCCACCGAGAACATCCTGTCCGTGGCCACGCTGGTGCTGGGTTTCGTGGCCTTCGTCTCGACCTTCTGGCCGGCCGCGCACGTCGTCTCGTCCTGGGCGGGCTTGCTCGGCTTCAGCGTCGGCATGTTCTCCCAGTACATCTCGGTGACCACGCCGCAGCGCTCGCTCAACGTCGTCGGGCTGGTCGGCTCGTTCGTGGGGGCCGCGCTCGGCATCGCCCACGGCGGGTTCCTCCCCTAGTGATCACTTCGCAAGGCGACGGCCCCGGTCTCACCGGGGCCGTTGTTCTGTGCCGCGAGTGCTATGTCGCTCAGCCGATGTGCAGGTCGATCCCCAGCAGCACCAGGAACCAGAGGAAGACCGCCAGCAACGCCTCGGCGACGTCCCTGAGCAGACCGGGCGTGATGTAGTCGTAGACCCAGGCCACGTAGATGCCGACGATCACGTAGACCAAGACGATCAGCGCACGTAAGCGCCACCTCGACATATCGATTCTCCTCGCGTAGGGGGCCCTTGGCGACTGCCCTGTGGCGCCCGCGGCAAACGGATAGGCTCGGTGACATGGTGCGCATCGGAGCTCATGTCGATCAGGACGACCCGGCCGCCCGCGCAGGGGAGATCGGCGCGGAGGTGGTCCAGTTCTTCCTCGGCGACCCCCAGGGCTACGCCAAGCCGGTGCTGCCCGCCAAGCCGGTCGAAGGCGTGGACGTCTACATCCACGCCCCCTACCTGATCAACGTGGCGACCACCAACAACCGCATCAGGATCCCCAGCCGCAAGCTGCTGGAGCAGCATCTCAAGGCGGCCGCCGGGCTGGGCGCGAAGGGCCTGGTCGTGCACGGCGGGCACGTCAACAAGAGCGACGACCCGCAGACGGGCTTCGACAACTGGCGCAAGGTGTTCGAGCGCATGGAGTGCCCGATCCCCGTGCTGATCGAGAACACCGCGGGCGGCGGCAACGCCATGGCCCGCACGCTGGAGCGCATCGGCCGGCTCTGGGACGCCCTCGACGGCTTCGACGTCGGCTTCTGCCTCGACACCTGTCACGCGCACGCGGGCGGCGAGGAGCTGGTCGGCCTGGTCGAGCGGGTCAAGGCCATCACCGGCCGGATCGACCTCGTCCACTGCAACGACTCCCGCGACGAGTTCGGCTCCGGCGCCGACCGGCACGCCAACCTCGGTCAGGGCAGGATCGACCCCGAGCTGATCCTGGCGGTCTGCCGGGCGGCCGGCGCGCCGGTCGTGGTGGAGACGCCGGGCGACGGCCAGGCGGACGACATCGCGTTCCTGCGGAAGAACCTGTGATCTTTACACACAGGCTGTGGATAACTTCCCTGGATTACCGAGACGGGAAAACGGGTAGAGATTTCAGCCCGCCCACGCGCCGCTGAGAAAACGCATCGTGTTCAGCAGCATGAGGGGCCCGCACACCATCACGTACAGCGCGATCACCCATCGCCGCCGGGTCGCCGCCTTCGCCACGAGCACCCACAGCGGGAACCACAGCAGCAGCGAACGCGGGATCGACAGGTAGTACGCCGACGTCATCAGCGCCCCCGCCTGCGCCCCCGTGTAGACCAGCTCGCTCCACCTGCGCAGCGCGAGCAGCCACACCAGCACGGCGACCGCCACCACGGCGCCGGCGATCTCCATGCGGAAGGCCACCGCGTTCTCGTCGCCGCCCATGGCCGAGCCCCACGTCGCCTGCCACGCCTCCCACGGCCAGACGAACTCCCGGCCCCACCCGGCCTCCTGCGCGTGCTTCCACGCCAGCCAGTCGCCCGAGCGGGAGTAGTGGTAGAACGAGTACGCCGCCAGCGGCAGGAACGGCACCACCAGCCACCCCGCCCGGCGCGGCGACTCCCGCCGCGCCACGAACTCCACGACCAGCGCCACCGCCAGGAACAACCCGGTGATCCGCACGCCCGACGCCCCCGCCGCGAGCAGCGCCGCGGCCGACCAGCGGCCCTGCCGGGCGGCCAGCCACGCCGGGATCGCGAAGGCCAGGAACAACGACTCGCTGTAGCCCGCCGACAGGAACACCGCCAGCGGGAAGGTCAGCAGCGCCGCCACCGCCATCCACCCGTCGGCGCCCTCCAGCTCGGCCAGCCGGGCCAGCGCCACCATCGCGACCGCGCCCGCCACCAGCGAGATCAGCAGCCCGGCCGTCTCCCAGTCGGGCACCACGAGGTGCACCGCCCGCAGCACGGCCGGCAGGCCGGGGAAGAACGCGGGCAGCCCGGCGTCGGGGGGACGCCTTGGCTCGCCGTCGTAGCCGTATTGGGCGATGGTGATGAACAGCCCGGCGTCCCACTTGCGCCACCGGTCGGCGTAGCCGGCGAACGTCGCGCCGAGCAACGTCGCCACCAGCAGCCCGGCCCGCGAGCCGAACCAGAGCAGCAGCGCGTCCCGTGCGGCGGCGCGAGTGATCATCGCAGGACGGTGGCCAGCGTGACCCGGTCGGGCGCGCCGTCGAAGACCCCGCCCGTCTGGTCGTCGAGGTCGTCCTGCCGGACCACGTCCTTGTCCGGGCGCAGGATGTCGCGCACCACGAACGCCATCATGACGGCGATGGTGATGATCCGCCCCCAGACCGCCGTGAAGTAGGTGTCATCGCCGATGCCCAGGTCGTCCCGGTCGAGCGGCGACTGCGAGAGCAAATAGAGCCAGATCGCGGCGAAATACCACAGCTCGGCGAGCTGCCACAGCGCCAGCGGCTTCCAGTTGGGCCGGGCCAGCACCGCGAACGGCACCAGCCACAGCACGAACTGCGGCGACCACACCTTGTTCGTCATCATGAACGCGGCCAGCGCCAGGAAGCAGAGCTGCGCGAGCCGCGGCCGGCGCGGCGCGGCCACCGCGAGCACCGCGATGCCCGCGCACATGACCGCCAGCGACACCATGCCGAGCGTGCTCACGTCGTTCTCGCCGAGGATGTGCCAGCCCTTGGTCTGGAAGAACAGCCACGGCGAGCCCCAGTCGACCCCGCGCTCGGCGGAGAAGACGTAGAACCGGCGCCAGCCCTCCCACGCCAGGAGCATGAAGGGCAGGTTGACCACGAGCCACGCGCCCGCCGCCGAGCCCATCGTGACCAGGAACGGCCGCCACTTCGCCGTGCGCAGGGTGAGCAGGAACAGCGCCCCGGCGAACATCAGCGGGTAGAACTTCGTGGCGATCGCCAGCCCCAGCAGCACCCCGGCGAGCACCTGCCGCTGCCTGGCCCAGGCCAGCAGCATGCCCATCGACAGCGCGCCCGCGACGAGGTCCCAGTTGATGTACGCGGCCAGCACCACGGCCGGCGAGATCGCGTACCAGAGCGCGTCCCAGCGGCGGGTGGGCCCGGCCACCGCGGCCATCAGCAGCACGCCGATGACCAGGCAGGCGCCGAGCAGGATCACGGTCAGGTCGTAGAACTTGACCGCCTGCCCGACCACGTCGTCCTCCACCCACCGGACGATCCAGCTGATCACCTGCATGACCTCGCCCAGCACCACCGGGTACTCGACCTGCTTGTCGAAGGGCACGTCGGCGAAGTAGGGGTTCTGGGTCGACAGGCTGCGGTCGAAGAACAGCGGGTAGATGTCGGTGTAGCAGAAGTTCGTGTACGTCGTGACCTGGTCGTTCCAGCCGCCGGTGCGGCAGGGCAGGCGCACGACGTACGCGAGGCTCGCCCCCAGGGCCGCGATCAGCCCCAGGGGGAGGAAGGGGACGGCACGCGCCGCCAGCGGGACGCGTGCCTCGATGCTGGTCACCAGCCCTCTCGTCCCGAGGGAGGCGGCGCGAACGCGCCACCGAACCCGCCGAACCCGTCGTTGCCGCCGTTGTCCTGGTCGGCTCCGCCGTCGTCGTTGATGCCGAAGTTGTCCTCGTCGCCGGGGCCCTGCTCGTCACAGGGCTGGACCAGGCAGTCCTGCTGATCGTTGCCGTTGTTGTTCTCGTCGCCGCCGAAGGGGTCGTCGCCGCCGTCGAACGGGTCGTCGGTCTTCGTCGGCGTCGGCGTGGGCGTCGGGCTCGGCACGATGTTCTCCGGCAGGCCCACGTCCGACTTCTGCGGGAACTGCTCGATCGGCTTGCCCTCGTGCGCGGCCAGCATGAACTTCTGCCAGGCGATGGTGGGCGGGCCGGCGCCCTCGAAGCCGAGCGAGACCTCGTACGGCCTGGTGTAGGGGTTCTTGTAGTTGTACTTCTTGTGCGGCTTGCCCCCAGGTGTGACCGGGCAGTTGGAGTGGAGCGGCGGGACGACCTTGCCGGTCTTGGTCCGGCACTCCTCGCGGTAGAACCCGACCGCGGTGGAGATCTGCGGCGTGTAGCCGACGAACCAGGCGCCGTTCTCGTCGTTGTTGGTGCCGGTCTTGCCGGCGGCCGGGCGGCTGCCGAGGCCCTTGCCCCGCGCGGTGCCGCTGCGCAGAACCTCCTGCATGGCCACGGTGGCGTCGGCGGCCACGCCAGCGTCGATGACGTTCTTCGACACCCGCTGCTCGCCGTAGACCACCTTGTTGCCCTGCTTGACCTCCTTGATCACGTGCCAGCGGGTGTACTTGCCGCCGTTGGCGAAGATCGAGTAGCCGGCGGCCTGCTCGACCGGCGTGACCGGGGCGCTGCCGATGGCGAACTGGTAGTGGTGATCCTCGATGTCCTTCTTCATGTCCTCGGGGTCGAAGCCGGCCGCCTCGACGAGGCTGCGCACCTCGTCGAGCTTGCCGGGCAGCTTGAACGCCATGGACACGAACGCGGTGTTGACCGACTCGGCGGTGGCCTTGACGACGTCGACCGCGACGCCGACGTTGTGGCTGTTCTTGATGCCGCCGGCCTGCTGGCCGGGCAGTTCCTTCGGCACCGTCTCGTTGCCGGGCACGTAGCTCTTGAGCGAGTAGCCGGCCTGGAGCCAGGCGGCCAGCACGTACGGCTTGAACGCCGAGGCGGCCTGCTTCTTCGATTGGAAGGGCTCGTTCCAGGGGTCGGTGACGTAGTCGGTGCCGCCGTAGAAGGCGATGACGCGGCCGTTCCTCGGGTCCACAGCGGCGAGACCGGCGTGGTACTCCTTGTTCATCGACGCCATGGTGCTGGTGACCGCCTCCTTGGCGGCCAGCATGAGCTTGCGGTCGAAGGTGGTGACGATGCGGAAGCCGCCGCTGCGGACCTCGTCCTCGCTGAGACCACGGGCCTCCAGCTCCTTCAGCACGACCTGGACCATGTAGCCCTTGAGGCCGCCCATCTCGTTGCGGGTGTCCAGCTTGACCGGCTTGGGGAACTTCGCAGTCTGCGGGAGGGTGGCGTACTTGTCCGGCCACTGCTTCGCCATGTAATCGACGACGGTCTTGAAGCGGTTCTTCAGGCCGTCCGCCTCGGGCGTCCAGGCCGGCTGCTGGATGCGGGCGGCGAGGTAGGCGGCCTGCGAGGGGGTCAGTTTCGCGGCGGTGGTGTTGAAGTACGCCTTCGCGGCGGCCTCGGCGCCGTAGGCCCGGCCGAAGGGGACGGTGTTGAGGTAGCGCTGGAGGATCTCGTCCTTGGGCAGCGTCTGGTTGATCTTGACCGCGATGAAGATCTCGTTGACCTTGCGCTTGACCGACACGTCCCGGGTCAGGCCGTCGTAGTAGTTGCGGGCCATCTGCTGGGTGATGGTCGAGGCGCCCTGGATCTGCTGGCCCGTCGCGGTCATGTAGACGGAGCGGAAAATGCCGGAGATCGAGATGCCCGAGTCCTCGTAGAACTCGGGGTTCTCGATGGCGATCACCGCGTCGCGCAGGAACGGGGACATCTGGGACAGCTTGACGATCTCACGCTTCGTGCCCAGGCTCGCGATCTTCTTGCCGTCGGCGTAGTAGATCGTGCTCTGCTGGGCGATCGCTTCGTCCTGGGTGCCGGTGGGCACGTCGGTGTTGGCGTAGGCGACCATGATCATGCCGAACAGGCCGGCCGCGATGACGACGAAGCCGGCCACGAGGAGCTTCCAGCTCGGCAGGAACCGGCGCCAGCCGCCACGGCCGCCGCCGTCCTTCTCATCGGGCGGGCCGGGCGGGCCTGGGGGCTCGGGCGGGCCGCCCTGGGCGCGCCTGCGCGAGCGGCGCGGGCCCTCGGCCACCATGGTCTCCTGGTTGCCGACCGCGCGGGTGTCGGCACGCTCCTGCCTGGAGCGGCGCCCGGGGCGCTGCTGCGGCTGGTCGGGGGCGCCCGGGGGGAAACCCTCGCCGGGGGCGCCAGGAGGGAAGCCCTCGCGCCGCGGCGGCATGGGCTCACGCCGGGGCGGCTGCGGCTGCGCGTCATAAGGCTGGGCGTCATAACGCTGGGTGTCGTATGGCTGCGCGTCGTACTGCTGGGCGGCCATCGCGCCCGTCTGCTCGTACGCGGCTTCAGGCCGACGCGGCGGCTGCGGCTGGTTCCAGGAAGATTCGCCGGTTTGAGGTGGAGAACCTTGGGGCACAGAACGGGATGAAGTGGAGCGACGACGCCTCCCCGGGCGGGCCGTTCCTTCATTCATGCTGTTACTCACACGTCCTCGCACTGTCGTCGGAAACAAAAGCGGCGGTTGGGCGTGAGGTTCCTCGGCGCCCTCGGTGGTGTCTCGTCACGCCTGGCCTGCGGGCTCAGGCGGTCCGTTCCCGAGGACGTACGAAACCGTCAGGTGGTTCCAGGAACAACCCTGACAGACCTCGACGACGTACACCCGGAACTCATCGTAATCATGTGCCATGGCGGCGAGCTCCGAAGCGGCCTTTGCCTGTCCGGCATGTGAGCCGAGCGAATCGCCATAGACATAGGTCACGTGGGTGACGTTCTCCCTCTCGCACACCGGGCAGAGACGTTCGGTCGGCTCGCCGAAGTGGCGTGCCGCGCGAAGGAGGTACGGCTGTGCGTCACAGACGTCACCGCGCGAAGTACGCCCGGAACGCAGGGAGCGGACGACCGCCCTTTTCGCGAGGCCGTAATCCACCACCCTTCGCTGTGACCACATGAGCGCCAGACTACGGCGTTTCAGCCGATCATCCCAACGCCTTGAAAAATCCATAGATTGCCGCGATATAGCGGAGCGACGTATCCTGGGGATGTATCGGCTCGATACATCGACGCGAGAGGAGGGCGGTTCCCATGGCCGGCGGACAGGGCAGGGTCCTGGAACTGGCCGTGCTCGGGTCGCTGCACGAGACGCCACTCCACGGCTATGAGCTGCGCAAACGCCTCAATGCCCTGCTGGGCATGTTTCGCGCGTTCTCCTATGGCTCTCTGTATCCCTGTCTGCGATCGCTCCTGGCGCGCGGCCTCATCACGGAGGAGCAGCCGGCTCCCACCGCGATCGTCGGCGGCCGTTCAAAGATCGTTTACAGGCTGACCGCCGAGGGCAAGGAACGGCTGCAGGAGCTGCTGACGCAGGCCGGGCCCTCCGCGTGGGAGGACGAGAGCTTCGGTGTGCACTTCGCGTTCTTCCGGCACACCGAGGCCGAGGTGCGGTTGCGCATTCTCGAAGGCCGCCGTAGCCGGCTTGAGGAGCGGCTCGACGCGGTGCGGACCGCGCTGGCGCGCACCAGGGAGCGTCTCGACAGTTACACGCTCGAACTGCAGCGTCATGGGCTCGAGTCGGTCGAGCGCGAGGTGCGCTGGCTCAACGAGCTGATCGCAACGGAGCGTCGGGCCTCTGAGGGGCCCGAGAGGGATACCACGTCAACTGATGAGTAAGGGAGCGAGTGCGATGGGTTCGGTCCGCGTGGCCATTGTCGGTGTCGGCAACTGCGCGTCGTCGCTGGTCCAGGGCGTTCACTATTACAAGGACGCCGACCCGGACACACGGGTTCCTGGCCTGATGCACGTGAAGTTCGGCGACTACCACGTCGGCGACGTCGAGTTCGTCGCGGCGTTCGACGTGGACGCCAAGAAGGTCGGCCGCGACCTCTCCGAGGCGATCGTCGCCAGCGAGAACAACACGATCAAGATCTGTGACGTGCCGCCCCTGGGGGTGACGGTCCAGCGCGGTCACACCTTCGACGGCCTCGGCGAGTACTACCGGGAGATCATCGAGGAGTCCGACGAGGCTCCGGTCGACGTGGTCCAGGTGCTCCGCGACAACCAGGTCGACGTCCTGGTGTCCTACCTGCCCGTGGGCTCGGAGGAGGCCGACCGCTTCTACGCGCAGTGCGCGATCGACGCCAAGGTCGCCTTCGTCAACGCGCTGCCGGTCTTCATCGCCTCCGACCCCGAGTGGGCCGAGAAGTTCACCGAGGCGGGCGTGCCGATCGTCGGCGACGACATCAAGTCGCAGGTCGGCGCCACCATCACGCACCGCGTGCTGGCCAAGCTGTTCGAGGACCGCGGGGTGGAGCTGCTGCGCACCTACCAGCTCAACTTCGGCGGCAACATGGACTTCATGAACATGCTGGAGCGCACCCGCCTCCAGTCGAAGAAGATCTCCAAGACGCAGTCGGTCACCTCGCAGATCCCGCACGAGATGGGCAAGGCCGACGTGCACATCGGGCCGTCGGACCATGTGCCGTGGCTGGACGACCGCAAGTGGGCGTACGTGCGGCTGGAGGGGCGCTCCTTCGGCGACACGCCGCTCAACCTGGAGTACAAGCTGGAGGTCTGGGACTCGCCGAACTCGGCCGGCATCATCATCGACGCCGTGCGCGCCGCCAAGATCGCCCTCGACCGGGGCGTCGGCGGGCCGATCCTGTCGGCTTCCTCCTACTTCATGAAGTCGCCGCCGAAGCAGTTCTCCGACGACGAGGCCCGCGAGTACGTCGAGAAGTTCATCCGGGGCGAGGTCGAGCGCTGACCCCGGAGAACGGCGCCGCGTCCCTGGTGGGGCGCGGCGCCGTTCGCGCCTTCAGACCCGGGCGGCCGGCGGCAGCTCGGCGGCGGAGGCCGGCTCCCACGTCAACGGGTCGCAGCCGAGCTCGGCGAGCAGCGGCACCTGCTCGCGGCACCACGGCGAGAGCGCCAGCAGGCCGTTCTGGGCCCCCTCGGCGAACTCCTTCCACGGCATCCACATCGTCTCCCCCACCTCCTCCGGGTTGGGCTGCGCCGGCCCCTCGACGACCACCCGGTAGACCGGGCAGAGCTCGTGCTCGACGATGCCGTTGGCCATGACGGCGCGGTAGGAGAAGCCGGGCAGCATCAGGTCGGCGCCCTCGGAGCGCAGCCCCAGCTCGTACGCCAGCCGCCGCACCACCGCCCGGCCGAGTGCCTCGCCCGGCAGCGGATGGCCGCAGCAGCTGTTGGTCCACACCCCCGGCCAGGTGACCTTGTGGTCGGCCCGCCTGGTGAGCAGCACCCGGCCTTCGCCGTCGAAGACATAACTGGAGAACGCCAGGTGAAGCGGGGTCTCCGGGCCGTGCACCGACGTCTTGGGCGCGGTGCCGAGCGCGCGTCCGTCACGGTCTACCAGCACAACGTGTTCCTCGGTCGTCACGCTTCGAAGCGTACGCAATGACGGCCACCGCGAGGAACCTCCGCACCGGGACCGGCGCGGGCTTGGCTAGGCTGACGGCGTGTCCTTCGTCGCCGATCTCCGCGTGGTCCTCCGGGGCAGAGACTTCAGGCACCTGTTCGGCACGCGGCTGGTCTCCCAGTTCTCCGACGGGATCTTCCAGTTCGCGGTGACCGGGTTCGCCTTCTTCAGCCCCGAGAGCAAGACCACCGCGTTGCAGGTGGCGGCGGGGCTCGCGGTGCTGCTGCTGCCCTACAGCATCCTCGGGCCGTTCGTCGGCGTGTTCATCGACCGGTGGCCGCGGCGGCAGGTCCTGGTGCTCGCGCCCGTGGCGCGCGGCGCGCTGCTGCTGGTGGCCGCCTGGCTGGTCGCCGCGGACGCCCCCGACCCCGCCTTCTACGCGGCGGCGCTGGCCGTGCTGGCGGTCAACCGGTTCTTCCTGGCCGCGCTCGGCGCCTCGCTCCCCCACGTCGTGCCGACCGAGCGGCTGCTGTCGGCCAACGCCGTGGTGCCGACCTCGGGCACGGTGGTCACGTTCGTCGGCGTGGGCGTCGGCTTCCTGCTGCGCGCGCTGGTCGGCGGCGACGACTCCGGCGTGGCGGTGCTGCTGGTCGCCTCCGGCGTGGTGTTCGCGTTGAGCTCGCTGATCGCCCGCCGCATGGACCGCATGCTGCTCGGCCCCTGGCCCGACCCCGACCGGCCGCAGGCCCGCGAGGCGCTGCGCAACGTGGTGGTCGGCCTGGCCGACGGCACGCGGCATCTGCTGAGTCACCGGATCGCGGCCGGCACCCTGGGCGCGATGGCCGCCCACCGCTTCTTCTACGGCATCGCGACCGCCCTCGGCATCATCCTCTACCGCTACTACTTCACCGACGGCGACCCCGACGCCGCGCTCAAGGGCATCGGCCTGGTCGTGGCCACCTCCGGCGTCGGCTACTTCGTGGCGGTGCTCATCACCCCCTACGCGACCGAGCGGTTCACCATCGAGCGCTGGGTGCCGATCGCGCTGACCGCGGCCGGCGTGCTCACCGCGGTGCTGGTGCTGCCGTTCCAGGAGTGGGGGCTCGCCGCCGCCGGGTTCGTGCTGGGGGTGGCCGGGCAGAGCGTCAAGATCTGCGCCGACACCACCGTGCAGCGCGACGTCGAGGACATCTACCGAGGCCGCGCGTTCTCCATCTACGACATGCTCTTCAACGGGATGTACGTGCTCGCCGCGGCCCTGTCGGCGGCCATCCTGCCGGCCGACGGCAAGTCGTACCTCGCGGTGGCGATCATGTCGGTGGGCTATCCGCTCGCGGCGCTCGCCTACCGGGCGATCGCCGCGCGCTCACGTCAGCGGCTGACCGAACCGCCGTCAGCCGAGCTCGGCTGACCTCGACCACTCCAGCAGCGCCTCGGTCGCGGCCTCCTTGCCGATCACGCCCTTGTCGAGCCTGAGGTCGAGCAGGAACTTGTAGGCCCTGCCCACGACCGGCCCCGGCCCGACGCCCAGCACCCGCTGGATCTCGTTGCCGTCGAGCTCGGGCCGGATCTTGGCCAGCTCCTCCTCCTCGGCCAGCCGCTCGATGCGCTCCTCCAGGTGGTCGTAGGTGCGCGAGAGCGCGGCCGCCTTGCGCTTGTTGCGCGTGGTGCAGTCGGCCCTGGTCAGCTTGTGCAGCCGGGAGAGCAGGTGGCCGGCGTCGCGGACGTAGCGGCGCACCGCGCTGTCGGTCCACTCGCCGGTGCCGTAGCCGTGGAAGCGCAGGTGCAGCTCGACCAGCCGGGAGACGTCGGCCACGACGTCCTTGGGGAACTTCAGCTCGCTCATTCGCTTCTTGGTGAGCTGGGCGCCGACCACCTCGTGGTGGTGGAACGACACCCGGCCGCCCGCCTCGTGCCGGCGCGTCTTGGGCTTGCCGACGTCGTGCATGAGCGCCGCCCAGCGCAGGATGCGGTCGGCCTTGCCGTCCTCCTCCTGGGCGATGGCCTGGTCGAGCACGGTCAGCGTGTGCTCGTAGACGTCCTTGTGCCGGTGGTGCTCGTCGATCTCCAGGCGGAGCTTCGGCAGCTCGGGCAGCACGTGGGCGGCGAGGCCGGTCTCGACCAGCAGCCGCAGCCCCTCGCGGGGGTTGGCGCCGCAGATCAGCTTGTCCAGCTCGTCGCGGATGCGCTCGGCGGAGACGATCTCGATCCGCTCGGCCATCGCGGTCATCGCCGCCAGCGCGGCGGGATCGACGGCGAAGCCGAGCTGCGAGGCGAACCTGGCCGCGCGCAGCATCCGCAGCGGGTCGTCGCCGAACGAGCGCTCGGGCGGGCCGGGCGTGCGCATCACCTTCGCGGCCAGGTCGTCGAGCCCGCCGTAGGGGTCGACGAACTCGTGCCCGGGCAGGCGCACGGCCATCGCGTTGACCGCGAAGTCGCGCCGCTCCAGGTCGGCCTGCAGCGTCTCGCCGTACATGACCTCGGGCTTGCGCGACTTCGGGTCGTACGACTCGCTGCGGTAGGTGGTGATCTCGATCAGCCAACTGCCCTTGCGCAGCCCGACGGTGCCGAAGTCGATGCCGATCGTCCACACCGAGTCGGCCCAGTCACGGACGATCTCCAGCACCCGCTCGGGGCGCGCGTCGGTGGTGAGGTCGAGGTCGTTGCCGACCCGGCCGAGCAGGATGTCGCGCACCGGGCCGCCCACCAGGGCCAGCTCGTGCCCTTGCGCGGCGAACAGGCGGCCGAGCTCGTCGGCCACCGGGGCGATCTTGCGGAACAGGTCGGTCATCGCCCGCCGCTGGCCTTCGGTCAAAGTTGCATCCACCACAACCGGGTCGGTCCTTCGTCATCCGGAACATATCCCCCGAGCCACATGAGGTCCGGGTTACCGTCGGTCAAGGGACCGTCGGGGGCCATGGCAACGAGGCTAGGAGGTCTACATGAAGGACGCCCTCGCGATCCACCGCTGGCTCCTCGCCCACCAGGTCCATCATGAGATCGTACGCCTTCCGCGCCCCTTGGCTCGCGCGGAAGAGCTTCCCGGGGCGCTCTCCGCGGCCCCCGGCCGATGCCTGACGGTCACGGTGTTCGAGGTGGCCACCAGGGTCGGCGGCGAGGCCGTCGTGGCCGTCGTCGCCCCGGTGTCCGCCGGTCCGCGTCCCGGAGCCGTGGGCGGCCTGCTCGGCGCGCGCCGGGTGCGACCCGCGCCGGCCCACGTCGTCAACTCCGCCACCGACTACGCGCACGGCCTGGTCTGCCCGCTGCTGCTGCCGGCGTCCCTGCCGCTGCTCGTCGACGACCGGTTGAGCGCCGCCGCGGGGCCGATCTTCACGGCCACCGGCGAGCGTCACACGGCCCTCCGCATTCGTGCGCTCGACCTGCTGACTCTCCTGCCAGGCAAGACGGTCGACCTCCGCCTGGCACGGCCAAGAGGATCACGTGCGGCGGTCACGCGGCGGCACTGAACCCGTACCATTGCGGGCGTGCGTCGTCGTACTCCAGCCCGGGCAGCCGCGTGATCCGTAAGACCGCGCTGCTCGCCGTGCTGTCCGCCGCGTTGCTCGCCCCCACCCTGGCGGCGGCGCCGAGCACGGCTGCCACGAGCGCTCAGACCAGCAGGCAGACCCTCTCCGTCGCCATCACCGCCATCACGCCCGCCGTGCCGCGCTCCCCGACCGACGTCATCAAGATCAGCGGCACGGTGCGCAACGACACCGGCGCCGACATGGCCGGCCTCCAGGTGCGCCTGCGCTACGACGCCCAGAAGCTGCCCGACCGGGCCGCCATGGACGCCTACATGAGCGACCAGTCCACCGCGACGCTGCCGGTCAACGTCTCCACCCGCAACTCCTACATGGACCTGCAGCCGCTCGCCGCCGGCGGCACCGTCCGCTGGGAGATCCAGGCCACGCCGGTGCAACTCGGCCTGCGCGAGTTCGGCGTCTACAAGATCGCCGTGGACGTGGCGCAATACCGCGTGCCGCTCCAGGCCGAACGCACCTTCCTCACCTACGCGCCGCCGACCCCGCAGAAGCTGCCGCGCACCAGGCTCGCCGTCGCCCTGCCGGTCATCGACCAGCCCCACCGGGCCACCGACGACCCCGTGTTCGTCGACGACAAGCTGAGCCAGGCCATCGCCGGCAAGGGCCGCCTCGCCGACCTGCTCCGCATCGCCCAGTCCGCGCCCAGCAACGTGACGTGGTTCGTCGACCCCTCGCTGCTCGACGACCTCAACACCATGGTCAAGGGCTACAAGGTCAAGACCAAGGACGGCGAGCAGAGCCGGCCCGCCAACCCCGCGGCCGGTCAGTGGCTGCAGGAGCTGCGCACCGCCCTCGCCGCCGCGCCCGTCGTGGCGGTCCCGTACGCCGACCCCGACCTCACCGCGCTCACCCACCAGGGCCTCGACGACCAGCCCAACCGGGCGATCGCGCTCGGCGGCAAGAAGGCCAAGGAGCTGCTCGGCCGCGACGTCAAGACGACGATCAACTGGCCCGCCGGCGGCCTGCTCGACCCCGACGCGCTCGACCTGCTCTCGGTCAGCGACGACAAGGTGGACAAGGTCCTGCTCGACGCCGCCAACCTGCCGCCGGCGCAGCCGCTCACGGTCACGCCCGACGCCGCCTCGACCCTCGACTCGGTCCAGGGCCCGGTGACCGCGCTGGTCGCCGACCCCGGGCTGAGCCGCCTGTTCGAGCCGGAGACCAGCACGTCCCTGCTGCTCAGCACGCAGCGGTTCATCGCCGAGACCGCGATGATCGCCGCCGAGCCCGGCCAGACCCTGCCGAGGTCGCTGGTCGTCGCCCCGTCGCGGCGCTGGGACCCCAACCCCGCGCTCGTCACCGGCCTGCTCAAGACCGCGGGCCGGCTGCCCTGGCTGCAGCTCACCACGCTGGAGACGATCAAGCCGGGCAAGGCGTCCGTTCCGCGCGCCGGTCTGACCTACACCGACCAGAACCGCCGCGAGGAGCTGAGCGGCAAATACCTGGCGCCGGTGAAGGAGACCGCGGAGCGGGCCCAGCTCACCGCCCTGATCACGGCCACGCGCACGCAGTCCGTGTTCGACGCCGCGGTGCTGCGTATCGCCTCCTCGGCCTGGCGCAACAGCACCCGCATGGGCCGCTCGGTGACCAACGCGGTGAGCAAGGCCGTGACCGAGCGCGTGGACCGCGTCCAGATCACCGGCGCGGGGCCCGACCGGCCGCGCACCCTGGCGGGCAACAACGGCTTCGTCCCCATCAGCGTCAAGAACGCCAGCGGCGCCGAGATCAGGCTCTACGTCGACGTCCGGTCCGACGACCAGAAACTGCTGCAGGTCACCTTCCAGCAGGACGAGCCCCTGTCCATCGGCGCCGGGCAGAGCGGCACGGTCCAGGTGCCGATGAACGCCACGCCGGGCACCAGCGGCGACGCCACGGTGACCGTTCAGCTCAGGACCGCCGACGGCAAGGCCTACGGCAAGCCGCAACGCCTCACCATCCGCACCACCGGCTACACCGGCATCGCCTCGGTGATCGTGGGCGCGGGGCTCACCGTCATGCTGGCGGCCGTGGTCACGCGGGTGGTGCGGCGCAGGGCGGAGCGCAGGCGCGCGGCGTCCGCCAGGAAAACGGGAGAGTGAAGACCGAATGAGCCGCATGCTGCGGGCCAGCGCCCTGATGGCGGCCGGGACGATGGTGTCCCGGGTCACCGGGTTCGTACGCACCATGGTGCTCGCCTACGCCATCGGCACGGCGGCACTGGGCGACTCCTACAACGCGGCGTACGCGATCCCGTACAGCATCCTCGACCTGCTGCTGCTGGGCGTCCTGAGCAGCGTCGTGGTGCCGATGATCGTGCGGGCGCAGCAGCAGGACCCCGACGGCGGCCGGGCCTACGAGCAGCGGCTGCTGACCGTCGCGACGATGGCGCTGACCGTCGTCGCGGTGCTGGCCGTGCTCGCCGCGCCGCTGCTCATCGACCTCTACACCGACTGGGCGCCGGGCAGCAGGAAATACGAGGTCGGCGTGATGCTGGCCCGGTTCATCCTGCCGCAGCTCGCCTTCTTCGGCATCGGCGCGGTCGCGGGCGCGATACTCAACACCCGTGATCGCTTCGGCGCCCCGATGTGGGCGCCGGTGATCAACAACCTGGTCGTGATCTGCGTGTTCGTCACGTACGCGCTGGTCAGCCAGGCGCGCGACAACATCGACGCGGTCACCACCGCCGACCTGGCGCTGCTCGGGCTCGGCACCACGGCCGGCATCGTGGCCCAGGCGGCCGTGCTGATCGTCGCGCTGCGCCGGGCCGGGTTCTCCTTCGTGCCCCGCTTCGACCTGCGCAACGCCCGCCTGGGCGAGATGGGCAAGGCCGGCGTCTGGACGATCGGCTACGTCGTCGTCACCCAGCTCGGCTTCCTGCTGACCACCAACCTGTCGTCCTCGGCGGGCGACCAGGTGCCCGGCCACGGCATCAGCCCCTACACGCTGGCCTTCCAGCTCTTCCAGCTCCCGTACGGCGTCGTCGGCGTCTCGGTGATCACGGCGATGCTGCCGCGCATGAGCCGGGCGGTCGGCGAGGGCCGGCTCGCCGACGTGCGTCAGGAGTTCGGCTCCAGCGTGCGGCTCATCTGCGCGCTGATGGTGCCGGTGTCGCTGCTGCTCATGGTGCTGGGGCCGGCGATCACCGTGCCCATCTACGGCCACGGCGCCAACAGCGTGGCCGACGCCGTCTACATCGGCAACGTGCTGCAGGTGTACGGGCTGGCGCTGGTGCCGTTCGCGGTCTTCCAGCTGCTGCTGCGGGTCTTCTACAGCTTCGGCGACACGCGGACGCCGGTCTACGTCGGAGCCGGGACGACCGCGGTCAACGCGGGGCTGATGGTGGTGTTCTACCTGCTGCTGCCGGCCGAGTACGCGGTCATGGGGCTGGCGCTGGCGTACGCGATCGCGTACGGGCTGGGCGCGCTGCTCGCCTGGATGCTGGCCAGCCGCCGGGTGGGCGGGCTCGACGGATGGACGGTCGGCATGGCGATGACCCGGATGTACCTCGCCTCGCTGCCCACCGCCGTGCTGGCCCTGGCCGCCGTCTGGGGGGTCACGCAGGCGTTCGGCGGGCTGCGTTTCGTCAGTTCGCTCATCGTCCTGGCGGTCGGCGGCGGGCTCGGTCTGGTGCTCTACCTCGGTGTGGCTCACAGAATGCGCATACCGGAGGTCAACTCGATCGTTGGGATGGTCGCGCGACGGGTAGGTCGGTAAAGAAACTCGGCACTACGATGGAGCCCGACACGCGCGAATGGAAGCAGGAGGGGCGTGGGCGGATCCACCCGGCATAGCGTGCCTTCGTGGGACACCACCACGCGGGCGAGTCCAACCATGTCCGATCGGCCTAGCGGAGTGAGCCTGTGAGCACGTCGGCCGTCGCCCCCGGCACCCGCCTCGCCGAGCGCTTCCGGCTTGAGGACCGCGTCAGCGAGTCCGACGGCGCGACGCTGTGGAAGGCCATCGACGAGATCCTCGCGCGGCCGGTGGCCGTGCACACGTTCGCGCCCGACTTCCCGCGCGTGCACGAGGTCGTGACGGCCGCCCGCGCGGCGAGCCGGCTCACCGACCCGCGCCTGACGCAGGTCTTCGACGCCGCCGAGGACGACAAGCACGCCTACGTCGTCAGCGAGTGGGTCACCGGTGAGACGCTGACCGACCTGCTGGCGGGCGGGCCGCTGGAGCCCGAGCGGGCGGCCGGGCTGGTGGCCGAGGCCGCCGAGGCCCTGGCCCACGCCCACGAGGCCCGCCTCTACCACCTGTGCCTGCGCCCGGCTCACCTGGTGTGGACGACCGGCAACACCGTCAAGGTGCTCGGCGTGGCCGTCGACGCCGCGATGTACGGCCTGACCACCGATCAGCCGGCGCTCGACGACGCCGAGGGCCTCGGCCGGCTGCTGTACGCGGGCCTGACCGGCCACTGGCCGGGCGACGAGGAGGAGGGTGGCCTGCCCGCCGCCCCCATGATGGACGGCCACTTCTGCACGCCGCGCCAGGTCACCGCCGGCGTGCCCGGCTACCTCGACACCGTCACGGTGCGGGCCTGCCTGCCCGAGTCGCGCAAGGGCCAGGGCGCGCTGTCCAGCCCGGCCGAGATCACCGAGGCGCTGGCCGACGTGGCCCGCCCGATGCCGATCCCGATCTCCTACCCGAGCACGCCCGCGGTGGCCTCCGCCTCGCGCTCCGAGGGCCTCGACGTGGGCCACCGCAACCAGACCACGGTCGCGCCGCTGCCTCCCGCGCCGCGGCGGCCGCAGGGCGGCGGCAGCACGCTCAACCGGGTGCTCATGACGATCGTGGTGCTGCTGGTCATCGCCGCGGTCGGCGTGGGGGCGTGGACGATCGGGCGCAGCCTCGGCAGCGGCACCGAGCCCGAAGCTCAGACGGCCACGCCGAGCGCCACCGGCTCCGCCTCCTCCACGCCGACACAGACGGTCAAGCCGGCCAAGGCCAAGGGCTTCGACCCGCTCGGCGACGACGGCGACGAGAAGTCGGACAAGGCCGGCCTCGCGATCGACGGCAAGCCCAGCACGTACTGGGAGACCCAGGGCTACGCCACCGCCGAGCTCGGCAACCTCAAGAAGGGCGTCGGCCTGCTGCTCGACATGGGCAAGTCCGTGCAGGTCAGCGACGTGGTGGCGACGCTGGGCAGCGCCTCGGGCGCGAACGTCGAGCTGAAGGTGGGCGACGCCCCCGAGCTCGGCTCGCTGAAGACGGTCGCGACGGCGAAGGACGCCTCGGGCAAGACCACGTTGAAGCCCGATCAACCCGCAACCGGACAGTACGTTTTGATCTGGTTTACCCGTCTTCCGGCAGATGCGGGCAAGTTTCATGGCACCATCTATGAAGTAGTGGTGCACTCTCCCGGATCGGCATAATCAGGAAACTCTCTTGTGAACTCCCCACCCGAGACACCTTCAGCAGCGGATCGGCCTGCGGTCACGGACGCCGACCTGCTGACCGCGCACATCAACGGGGATCCTCACGCCTTCAGCGAGATCGTCAAACGGCACCGCGACCGCATGTGGGCGGTCGCCCTGCGCACGCTCGGTGACCCGGACGAGGCCGCCGACGCCGTGCAGGACGCCTTCGTCTCCGCCTATCGCAAGGCCGCCACGTTCCGCGGCGAGGCCGCCGTCACCACCTGGCTGCACCGCATCGTGGTCAACGCCTGTCTCGACCGCATGCGGCGCAAGTCCGTCCGGCCGGTGGCCGACGACGAGCTCATCGAGGCCGCCGAGCGCGAGACGCCGCTGCCGGACCAGACCCTGGAGCGCGAGGTCTCCATGGAGGTTTCGGCCGCTCTGAAACTGCTGCCCGCCGACCAGCGCGCGGCCCTGGTGCTCGTCGACATGATGGGCTATTCGGTCGAAGACGCAGCTCAGGTGCTGGAGGTGCCGAGCGGCACCGTGAAGAGCCGGTGCGCCCGTGGGCGCGCGAAACTTGCCCCAATTCTTTCGCATCTGCGGAACCGATCAGACCTCAATCGCGTCTCATCCGCGAAGGGAGCAGAACTTCGTGACGGGTGATACGCACTACGAACTGGAAACTCTCGCCGAGCTGGCCGAGGGTCTCCTGGACGCTGCCGAGGCACGCCAGGTCCGCGAGCATCTCGCGGTCTGCGACCCCTGCGGGGAGCTGCTGGCCGACCTCGCGGCGGTTCGCGAGGTGCTCGCGGCGACCCCCACACCGGCCATGCCGATGGGCGTCGCACTGCGCATCGACAAGGCCCTGGCGGCCGAGGCCGAGACCGGGCGCGGCGGCGTCGGGCTCGCGGAGCCACCGGACTGGGACGAGCTCATGCGGGACGCCCCCTGGGAGCGGCCGATCGCGGTCCCCGAGCCCGTGGGCTCGGTCAACGGCTCCGCGGCGGACGTCCCCGAGCCGGTACGCCTCGGGGTGGTCTCCGACGACGGCACCATCGTCCCCGCCAGGACGCGCTCGGCCAGGAAGCGGCGGTGGGCACTGCCCGCGGTGGCCGCCGCGGCGGCCGCGGCCGTGGTCGGCACGGCGGTGGTCTCGACCAACCTGCTCGCCTCGGGCGGCTCGTCGGGCGGCTCCGCGCCGGTCGCGCTGCCGTCCAGCGACGTGGCGAGGACCCCGGAGCGGGCGCCGGCGTACAAACTGACCGACAGCGGCTACAACTACAGCGACTACGCCCTCCGCCAGCCGATGGAGCAGTTCTTCGGCTTCGCGCAGGCGCAGCAGCCGCTGGGCGGCGACAACGCCGCCGCCAAGGCGGCCAAGTGCGTCGGCAAGGTGGGCGAGCGCAACGGCCTGGAGACCTTCGCGGCCGACCAGGGGCAGTACAACGGGCAGGAGGCGCTCGTCGTCGTCTCCTGGAAGGACCGGACGGCCAAGAAGATCCGCATCGACATCGTCGACCCGTTCAACTGCAAGAACCTGCGTAAGGCGGCCCTCGGGCGCTGGTAGTCCCCGTACCTGTGAAGAGCCCGCTTCGGCGGGCTCTTCTTTTTTGTCCTGTGCACAACCTGTGGAAAAGTACGCGCAACGAGGTCCCCTCGCAGGTCACCGTACGATTCGTCGGGCCTGCGGCCGGGTCGCGGGTAGGGAGGGGAATCAGGGCGGCCTAGGATCTGTTGACGCCGGTGCAACTGCAGACGAGGAAGGCGTGGAGCGTTGAGCGACGTTCGTAACGTGATCATCATTGGATCCGGGCCAGCCGGCTACACCGCGGCCGTCTACTCCGCGCGCGCCGAGCTCAAGCCCCTGGTCTTCGAGGGCTCCGTCACCGCCGGCGGCGCGCTCATGAACACCACCGACGTGGAGAACTTCCCCGGGTTCCCCGACGGCATCATGGGGCCCGACCTCATGGACAACCTGCGCAAGCAGGCCGAGCGCTTCGGCGCCGAGCTGGTCGCGGACGACGTGGTCGAGGTGGACCTCACGGCCGAGCCCAAGGTCGTCAAGACGCACACCGACACCTACTACGCCAAGTCCGTCATCCTGGCGATGGGCTCCGGCTACCGCGAGCTCGGCCTCGAGAACGAGAAGCGCCTGTCCGGCCACGGCGTGTCCTGGTGCGCCACCTGTGACGGGTTCTTCTTCCGCAACAAGGACATCGTGGTCGTCGGCGGCGGCGACACGGCGATGGAGGAGGCCACGTTCCTCACCCGGTTCGGGCGCATGGTCACCGTGGTCCACCGCCGTGACGAGCTGCGGGCCAGCAAGATCATGCAGGACCGCGCGCTCGGCAACGACAAGATCCGCTTCGTCTGGGACTCCGAGGTCGTCGACGTGCTCGGCGACACCAAGGTCGAGGCCGTGAAGCTGCGCAACGTCAAGACCGGCGAGGAGTGCGAGCTGGCCACCGACGCGCTGTTCCTCGCGATCGGCCACGACCCGCGCACCGACCTGGTCAAGGGCCAGATCGACCTGGACGAGAACGGCTACATCAAGGTCGCCTCCCCCAGCACCGCGACCAACATCCCCGGCGTGTTCGCCGCGGGTGACGTCGTCGACCACACCTACCGCCAGGCCATCACCGCGGCCGGCACCGGCTGTGCGGCCTCGCTCGACTCCGAGCGCTGGCTCGCCGACAACGACAAGTAAGGAGCGCACCGTGAAGGCAGTCACCGACGCCACGTTCGAAGCCGAGGTACTCAAGAGCGACAAGCCCGTGCTCGTCGACTTCTGGGCGGAATGGTGCGGCCCGTGCCGTCAGGTCTCGCCCATCCTTGAGGAGATCGCCAAGGAGCACGGCGACAAGCTGGAGATCGTCAAGCTCAACATCGACGAGAACCCCGAGGTTCCGCGCCAGTACGGCGTGCTCCAGATCCCGACGATGAACGTCTACAAGGGTGGCGAGGTCGTCAAGCAGATCATCGGCGCCAAGCCGAAGGCCATGCTGCTGCGCGAGCTCGACGGCGTCATCTAGGCCGCGTCCTCCGGCGGTCCTGACGACCGTCTCTCGTGGCGCGCTTCGCCCGGCGAAAGAGCCTCCCGCGACCACGCGGGGGGCTCTCCTGCTTCCCGATGCCTCTGAACGGGTCCCAGCGGGCGCGTGCTCCCTCGGCACCTCCCGTGGGTCCCCCGCCGCGCGGCGGACCGTCACACGGGGCGCAGGGCCCGTTCGGGGCTCATGGACCCGAGCAGCCGCTCCAGCGCGACCTCGACGTCCTCCCGCCACGACACGGCGCTCTTCAGTTCGAGCCGCAACCGCGGAAAACGCAAATGCGGACGAACAGTCTTAAATCCCACTGAAAGCAGATATTCGGCAGGAACCACGCAGCTCGGCTCCTCCCACTTGAGATCCCCGAACGCCTCGATGGCTTTCACCCCGCGCCGCGTCAGGTCCTTGGCCATCCCCTGGATGAGCATCCGCCCCAGCCCGCCGCCGGAGAACTCCGGAATGATGTGCGCCGTCATCAGCAGCACCGCGTCGGCGCTCACCGGCGAGGTGGGGAACGCCACCGACCGCGGCGTGTAGAGCGGCGGGCTGTAGAGCACGAACCCGGCAGGCACGCCGTCGACGTACGCGATCTTGCCGCAGCTCCCCCACTCCAGCAGCGTGGCGGAGAGCCAGGCCTCCTTCTCCAGCCCCGGATCCCCGGAGTCCACCGCGCGCTCCCCGCTCATCGGGTCGAGCTCCCAGAACACGCACCGCCGGCACCGCCGCGGTAGATCTTCAAGATTGTCCAGGGTTATGTTGACCAGCCGGCGCGACAACTACCGCCCCTATCGTTGACCCGGAAAAGCGCGCGAAAACCGCGTCCACAGGTGGCATCGTAGCTCAGTGAAGAGAACGTCAGCGGACACCACGACGGCGTAGCCCTGTCACGTACGACATGTCCGGCTGGCGTAATCTGGTATTTCCGCCCGATATGACACCTAGGAGGTGGGCCGTGACGGAAGAGCTTGATCACGGTCAGACACCCGCGCCGGCCCAAGGGTCGCGCATCGACGCCTACGTCGATCGCTACGCCGCGCGAGCTACCGGGATGGTCGCCTCCGAGATCCGAGCTCTTTTCGCCGTCGCGTCGAGGCCCGAGGTGGTCTCGCTCGCGGGCGGCATGCCGTACGTCACCGCCCTTCCCCTCGACATGGTCGGCGAGCTCGTCTCCGAGCTCGTCACCCGGCGCGGCCCTGTCGCGCTCCAGTACGGCTCCGGCCAGGGCGACCCGCATCTGCGCGAGCAGATCTGCGACGTCATGCGCCTTGAGGGGATCCAGGCCGCGGCGGACGACGTGGTCGTCACCGTGGGTTCGCAGCAGGCGCTCGACCTGATCACCCGCATCTTCATCGACCCGGGCGACGTGGTGCTCGCCGAAGGCCCCTCGTACGTGGGGGCGCTGGGCACGTTCTCCGCCTATCAGGCCAAGGTGGTCCATATCGCCATGGACGATCAGGGCATCGTGCCCGAGTCCCTGGCCCAGACCATCTACGCGCTGGAGACCGCCGGCGCGCCCATCAAGTTCCTCTACACGATCCCCAACTTCCAGAACCCGGCCGGCGTCACCCTCAACATCGCCCGCCGCCAGCAGGTGCTCGACATCTGCCAGCGGGCCGGGGTGCTGATCATCGAGGACAACCCGTACGGGCTGCTCGGCTTCGACGGCGAGCCCATGCCCGCGCTGCGGGCCGACAACGCCGACGGGGTCGTCTACCTGGGCTCGTTCTCCAAGACGCTGGCCCCGGGCTTCCGGGTCGGCTGGGCGCTCGCCCCGCACGCGATCCGCGACAAGCTCGTGCTCGCCATGGAGTCGGCGGTGCTGTCGCACTCGTCGTTCACGCAGCTCGCGGTCGGCCAATACCTCGCCACGCAGCCGTGGCGGGAGCAGATCAAGACGTTCCGCGAGCTCTACCGCGAACGCCGCGACGCGCTCCTCGACGCCCTGGAGTCGCTGATGCCGCCCGAGGTCACCTGGACCCGGCCGGGCGGCGGCTTCTTCGTCTGGGCCACCCTTCCCGAGGGGCTCGACTCGAAGGCCATCCTGCCGCGGGCCGTGGCCGAGCGCGTGGCGTTCGTCCCCGGCACCGGCTTCTTCTCCGATGGCAGCGGGGCGCGGCACATGCGCCTGTCCTACTGCTACCCCGAGCCCGACCGGATCCGCGAAGGGGTGCGCCGGCTCGCCGGGGTGATCGAGCAGGAGATGCAGCTGCGCGACACGTTCGGCACCGGCTCCGTACGCGAGCACAACGGCGTCGACACGCCCGGTCCCGACCTCGCCTGACCCCCGTCCGGCCCGGCCACCCGCGCCGGGCCGGACGGGGCTCCGCCCGAGCGCCTCACGTACACCATTCGCCCCTCACGCCGGTACGCTCGGACAGCGTTCTGTCAGCAGAGGAGAAGTGATGAGCGAGTTGGGCCACGTGCTGGTGCTGGCCGGAGGCCTCTCCTACGAACGGGAGGTGTCCCTGCGCTCGGGCCGCCGGGTCACCGACGTGCTGCGCACCGCCGGCGTCGACGTCGAGACCCGCGACACCGACGCCTCCCTCGTGCCCTCGGTCCTCGCCGACCCTCCGGACGCGGTGTTCGTCACCCTGCACGGCGGCGCCGGCGAGGACGGCGCCATCCGCTCCGTGCTCGAACTCCTCGACGTCCCCTACGTGGGCGCCGACCCCGACGCCTGCCGGGTGGCCTTCGACAAGCCCACCGCCAAGGCGGTCGTCCGCTCCGTCGGCCTGCGCACCCCGGAGTCGGTCACGCTGCCCAAGGAGACCTTCCACGACCTCGGCGCCACGGTCGTGCTCGGCCGGATCATCGAACGGCTCGGCCTGCCCCTGTTCGTCAAGCCGGCGCGGGGCGGCTCCGCGCTGGGCGCCTCCATCGTCCGCACCGCCGAGGAGCTGCCCGCCGCGATGGTCGGCTGCTTCGCCTACGGCGACACCGCCCTCATCGAGCGCTACGTCGACGGCGTGGAGGTCGCCGTCTCGGTCGTGGACGTCGGCGACGGCCCGATCGCCCTTCCCGCCGTCGAGATCGTCCCCGACAAGGGCGTCTACGACTACGCCGCCCGCTACACCGCCGGCCACACCGAGTTCTTCGCCCCGGCCCGCCTGTCCCCCGCCGCCGCGGCCGCGTGCGCACAGACCGCCGTCACCGCCCACACGGCGCTCGGCCTGCGGGACATCTCCCGCACCGACCTCATCGTGGACGCCGACGACGTCCCGCACTTCCTGGAGGTCAACGTGGCGCCTGGGATGACGGAGACCTCGCTGCTCCCGATGGCCGCCGAGGCGGCCGGCCAGGACCTCGGCGACCTCTGCCGCGCCCTCCTCCGGAACGCCGCCGCCCGCGCCCGCGCCTGACCCCGGGTCATAGCCTTACGGTGTGCTGATCGATCCGATGTACCCCAAGAGCTTTGCGAGCGACAACCACGCGGGCGTCCACCCGGACATCCTCGAAGCCATGGCGGCGGCGAACCGGGGAGACGCCCCCGCCTACGGCGGCGACACCTGGACCGCCGCCTTCGCGGAGAAGGTCAAGGAGGTGTTCGGCCCGGAGGCGGAGGGCTTCGCGGTGCTCAACGGCGCGGGCGCGAACATGTTGGGCCTCGCCCTCACCCTCCCCCGCCGCTACGACGCCATCATCTGCGCCGACAGCGCGCACATCGCGACCCACGAGGGCGGCGCCGCCGAACGCCTGCTCGGCGTGAAGCTGATGACGGTCCCCACCTCGCACGGCAAGCTCCGCCCGGCCGACATCGAGTCCCGCCTGCACGGCCTCGGCAATCCGCACGAGTCGCAGCCGGCGGTCGTCTCCATCTCGCAGGTGACGGAGCTCGGCACGTGCTACTCCCCCGACGAGATCGCGGCCCTCGCCGAGACGGCGCACGCCGCCGGCCTACGCCTCCACATGGACGGCGCCCGCCTGGCGAACGCCGCCGCCCATCTCGGCTGTGACCTGAAGGCCGTCACCACCGACGTCGGCGTGGACGTCTTCAGCTTCGGCGGCACCAAGAACGGCGCGCTCGCCGCCGAGGCCGTGGTCGTCCTCGACCCGTCCCTCGCCGAGGCCGTGCCCTTCCTCCGGCGGCAGTCCCTTCAGCTCGCCTCCAAGATGCGCTTCATCTCCGCCCAGCTCACCGCCCTGCTCTCGGACGACCTCTGGCACCACAACGCCCACCACGCCAACCAGATGGCCGCCCGCCTGGCCGCCGGCCTCACGGACGTCCCCGGAACGTCCCTCGCCTATCCCGTCGAATCCAACGCCGTCTTCGCCCAACTCCCGCACGCCGTCGCGGAAACCCTCCGGGGCCGCTACCTCTTCCACTACTGGGACGAGCCGGCCGGCATCGTCCGCTGGATGACCGCCTTCGACACCACCCCGGAACACATCGACGACTTCCTCGCCGACCTCCACAAGGCCGCATCCGCCCTCTGAAGCGCGCCCACCGGTTCCCCGCAAACCCCCGCCCATGTTTCACGTGAAACCAACCGCGCTTCGCTCGCGCCTCGCCCCGTATCGCGTCGGCTTCCGTGGCCGCGCGGCCCTAAAGCCTCGCCAGCGTGGGAACCAGCCGCCGCTGTTTCACGTGAAACAGCGGCGGCCACCCCGAAGAGCCGTCAGCCCCAGTTTCCACACGCCACGGGCGCCGGGGCTGACCACCGTCATTTCAGAAATGGCCAGCCCCGATCCCGCTCGCGGCTCGCCCTGTGGCGCGCGGCTCGCCCTGTGGTGCGCTGGCCGCCCTGTGTCGCGCGGCCGCATTGCCCCGGGCGGCGTCACCTTGCCCACCACCCCCACCACCGCCGCCCCCGCACGCCGCCGCCGCCTCGTCTGACACCACACCGCCCGGCACCGCCACGGGAGCCAGGGCTGACAACCGTCGTTCCACAAATGGCCAGCCCCGTTCGCGCTCCTAGCTCGCCCTGTGCCGCGCAGCCCGTCCTGTATCGCGCGGACCGCACTGCCCCGAGCGGCGTCACCTCGCCCGCCGCCCGCACCGCCTCGCACCATACGCCGCCGCGCACACCGCCACGGGAGCCGGGGCTGACGACCGCCATTTTAGAAACGGCCAGCCCCGTTCCTGCTCGCCCTGTTTCGTACAGCCCGCCCCGTGTCGCGCGGCCGCATTGCCTCGGGGCAACGTCACCTTGCCCGCCGCCCGCACCGCACCGCCTCGCCTCGCCTCGCACGCTGCTGTACCGCCTCGCCTGGCACCGCACTGCCCGGCCGGGAATCAGGGCTGACGACCGCCGTTCCACAAGCAGCCAGCCCCCTTCCCCTCGCGGCTCGCCCCGTGCCGCGCGACCGCTCTGTATCGCGAGGCCTCCGCCGAACCGCCTGGCGCCGCACCCGCCGCATCGCCTCGCCTAACTCCACGCCGCCCGGCGCCCGCGCCGCATGGCACCTCCGCGCTGCGGCGTCCGGCACCGCCCAGTACCGCCTGACGGCGTCTTGCTCGCCTTGCGTCCGCGCCGTCCGCGCCGTCCGCGCCGTCCGCGCCGTCCGCGCCGTCCGCGCCGTCCGCGCCGTCCGCGCCGTCCGCGCCGTCCGCGCCGTCCGCGCCGTCCGCGCCGTCCGCGCCGTCCGCGCC
>NZ_JBGLOU010000004.1:101716-535025 GCF_041402765.1 Nonomuraea sp. AD125B
GTCCGCGCCGTCCGCGCCGTCCGCGCCGTCCGCGCCGTCCGCGCCGTCCGCGCCGTCCGCGCCGTCCGCGCCGTCCGCGCCGTCCGCGCCGTCCGCGCCGTCCGCGCCGTCCGCGCCGTCCGCGCCGAAAGGCTAGCACTCGGAAGGCAGCCGCCTGTGTTTCACGTGAAACCAGTCCCTCCCTCACCCTCACCCAACCTGACAGTCGTTGACACCATCCGCGCCTCATCCCGAAAAGCCGTCAGCCCCGACTTCCGAACGCATCGGGAGCCGGGGCTGACGGCCGCGGTGTTTCACGTGAAACAGCGACAGATACAAGTGGTGGCGTTCTTACTCCTCGGCCTCGCGCATTGCCCGGACCGCCTCCGGAGCCATCGTCCCGATGATCCGCTCCAGATCGTCGATCGTCGCGAACTCGACCACGATCCGCCCCTTCCTCCGGCCGAGATCCACCTTCACCTTGGTCTCGAAGTGATCGGAGAGCCGGTCGGCGAGGTGGGTGAGACCGGGAGCGGTGGGCTTGGCGACCGGACGCTCCCGCGTCGGCCCCTTCGCCGCCTTGGCGCTCCCCATGGAGACGATCTCCTCCACCGCCCGCACCGACAGGAGCTCCGCGACGATCCGCTTAGCCAGCTTGATCTGCTCCTCGGCCGAGCTGAGCCCGAGCAGCGCGCGCGCATGCGAGCCGCTGATGAGACCAGCGGCGACCTTGGGCTGGACTTCCGGCGGCAGGTTCAGGAGTCGAAGGGTGTTGGTGATGTGCGAGCGCGAACGACCCACCTTCGCGGCCAGCTGCTCGTGCGTCGCCTGGAAGTCGTCAAGCAGTTGCTGGTACGCCGCCGCCTCTTCGAGCGCGTTCAGCTGCTCCCGTTGCAGGTTCTCGATGAGGGCGTCACGGAGAAGGTCGGTGTCCTGGGTGTTTCGGACGATCGCGGGCACCGGATCAAGCCCCACCTTCTGACACGCCCGCCAGCGCCGCTCCCCCATGATGAGCTCGTACTGACCGCCACCGACCGGCCGGACCACGATCGGCTGCAGCAACCCCACTTCACGGATGGACGCGGCCAGGTCATCCAGCTTCTCCGGGTCGAAGATGTCACGCGGCTGACGCGGGTTGGGAACGATCGCCTCGAGCGCGACCTCCTTGAAGTACGCTCCAGCGATCGGCTTCGGGCCGGCCTGCCCTGCCGTGGGCGTGCCGTTGCCGTTGGCCGGGGCGGTCGCCGTCGCCATCCCGGGGCCGTCAACAATGGGACCGGTCGGGATGAGCGCCCCGAGCCCCTTGCCCAATCCCCGCCGCTGCTGACTCACTGCGTCTCCTCATCCACCCAACCGATTCCGGTCACCTCAGGAGAGGTTACCGTTGCGAGCGTCGCCGAGTGCCTCCTCGCCACACACCGTCCGGCGGATTTGCCCCAACACACCCACAAACTCGCCTAACCCTGCCCGCCCTCGCGCCACTCCCCCACCACCCGCCTATGGGGAAGGAACGGGGAAGACTGATCGGCGCGAAGTCGGTCGCTCAGGTGGGCGAATCCTCTTGATATCAAGCCCTCAGATCGAAGGTCGCCCGCTCAGGAGAACGTCTGCGGGCCCCCAGCCATCAGAATCACACGGGGTGGGTGGTGTCCGGCGCCCTGCGGCTGGGTGCGGTCGATGGTAGGCGGTGGGGCGGCGTCGGCGGCTGCGTTGGACGCCACCTGGCTCGATACGGCTGGGCTCGGTTCAGCTTCGCTGCTTTGGAGTCCTCTGCTCGACGGGAGCTGTAGCTCGGTCGGCGATTGAGGCCGGTACAGCGGGCGGCTTGCGGTTGCAGGAGTCAGCGTCGCGCAGGTGCCGGACTCAGATCGCTGACCTGATCGGGTATGTCGAGGGACGCACCTGAGGTTGTGAGGGGACACGTCGCGGAAGGGTGAATGCGCTCCGGAGCGGCAGCGGTGACGGGGAAGCTGACGCGGTGGTCACCTTCGACACTGCCTGCGGTGGCTGCCGGCGGAACCGGGCGCGGTGCTTCATCGGTGGGTGCGGGGTCGCGATGCCCAGCCTCACCGCGAAGCGCATCGCCGTCCGTCGTATACGAGGTCTGCCTTCTGTTGGGACGGCGACAGAGGCGAAGTGGATCCGCCCACCGACCGAGTGGCGTGGGCTGTGATGGTCGCGACGGGAGCGAGCACAGCAAGGGCTACTGACGGGATGGCACGGCACGCGACTGCGATGCCGGCTGTGAGCCTCAGAGCCGATGAGTGTGCCGACTCAGAGAATCACAGCCGACCCAACGTCACCACCCCGAACCGGCTCAGACGGCAGGGCAGGGCACTCAGGCGACCGTAGCGCGGTAGGCGATCTCCCGAGCCGCATCCATGTAAGCCATCGCCCCACTGGACCCCGGATCGTACGTCATCACCGACTGCCCATAGCTGGGCGCCTCCGACAGCCGCACGCTCCGCGGGATCACCGTGTTCAGCACCGTCTCCCCGAAGTGGGACCGCACCTCCTCCGCCACCTGCGACGCGAGGCGGGTCCGCCCGTCGTACATCGTCAGGACGATCGTGGACAGCCGCAGCATCGGGTTCAGGTGGACCTTGATGAGGTCGACGTTCCGGAGGAGCTGGCCGAGCCCTTCCAGCGCGTAGTACTCGCACTGGATGGGAATCATGACCTCGTCCGCGGCCACCAGCGCGTTGACGGTGAGCAGGCCGAGCGACGGCGGGCAGTCGATGATGATGTAGTCCAGCTCGATCGCGTCGTACGCCATCAGCGCCCGCCGCAGCCGCGCCTCCCGCGCGACCAGCGACACCAGCTCGATCTCGGCCCCGGCGAGGTCGATGGTGGCGGGCGCGCAGTAGAGGTTGGGCATCTCGGGCACCTGCTTGACGATGTCCGCCATGGGCAGGTCGTCCACCAGCACCTGGTAAACGTCCGGCACGTCACCACGGTGCTCGGTGGCAAGGGCGGTGGAGGCGTTGCCCTGTGGGTCCAGGTCCACCACGAGCACCCGCTGGCCGTGCATCGAGAGCGCGGCCGCGATGTTCACCGACGTGGTGGTCTTGCCGACCCCACCCTTCTGGTTGGCCACCGCGATCACCCGTGTCTTCGCCGGGCGGGGCCAGCCGACGTCGCCCGTACCGGGCCCGTCTCCAGCCTGAGCAGCCGTCGGGGTTGCGGATGTTTCACGTGAAACCACTGAGCTGAGCGCCTCTCGTACCAACGGCGAATCACCGGGGTTCAGGGGGGTCTGGGTCACGATGGCCATCCTTTCAACCGATGGTGTGCCGGTGCCGGGAATTTGCTGTCGCGACACGCCCATTTCGGGCCAGCCAACCCCGGTGGGACTCGAAGGCTGACGACGGTCCGGCCATCCGAGACCGCTTGACGCGACTGGCACAACCGTCACCTCCTCCGTCGCCGCCCGGCTCGCTCCGGCGCGCGACCCGCTACCACCCGAACCAGTGTTGCAGGCGGCTCGACCTTACCGCGCCCGACGGTCACAAGCTCGGCCGTTCGGGCTCCGCTGGCGCGCAATTGGGCTTCGGCCTCGGCCAGCTCACCGGCCGCCCGCTCCCCCTTCATGGCGATGAGCTCGCCGCCCTCGCGCAGCAGCGGCATCGCCCACGTCAGCAGCCGGTCGAGCGGCGCGACCGCACGGGCGCTGGCGACGTCGAAGACGCGCTTGCCGGCCAGCTCCTCCGCCCGGCCGCGCAGCACCTCGACGTTGCCGAGCTTGAGCGTCGCGACGCTCTCCTCCAGGAACACGGTACGACGCAGCAGCGGCTCCAGCAGCGTGACCCGGATGTCCGGCCGGACGATCGCCAGCACGAGCCCCGGCAGCCCGGCGCCGGAGCCGATGTCGACCAGCTCGACGTCGGCGGGCACGGCCTCGGCGACGACCGCGCAGTTGAGCAGATGGCGGTCCCAGATCCGCGGCACCTCCCGCGGCCCCAGCAGCCCACGGACCACGCCGGGCCCCGCCAGCAGCTCGGCGAACGCGTTGGCGCGATCCCAAGCCTCCCCGGCGAAGACTTCCCGCGCTATGTCCGGCGGCGCCGGCAGCTCATCGCTCACTGGTTGGAGGCCCTTTCTCGGGTGCTGGTGTCGTGGCCGGGCGTGACCGTCCCCGCGGGGAGCTTCCACGTCCCCAGGCTAATCGGGCGATCACAAAGGAAGACTAGCGGGCCGCTCTCAGGGTGACCTTCGAGCACGCCGCCGGTCGCGGCGGACGGACCGGCAGCATGGGGACGTACGTGCTGACATCACCGCAATGAGGCTGACGGAGGTACGTACCAGGATAAAAGAGAACGGCCGCCTGCCGCTCGCCAGGGGGCGGGGCAGACGGCCGCGACGAAGCGGAGGATCAGGCGGGCAGGACCACCACGTAGCGGTTGGGCTCCTCGCCCTCGGACTCGCTGCTGAGCCCGGCGGCGGCCACCGCGTCGTGGACGATCTTGCGCTCGAACGGGGTCATCGGCTGCAGCGACTTGGGCTCGCCGCGCTCCTTGACCTGGTTGGCGATCTCGGTGCCGAGCTTGGTCAGCTCGGCGCGCCGGCGCTCCCGGTAGCCGCCGACGTCGAGCATCAGCCGCGAGCGCTCGCCGGTCTGGCGGTGCACGGCCAGGCGGGTCAGCTCCTGCAGCGCCTCCAGGACCTCTCCCCCGGGGCCCACCAGCTCGTTGCCCTTGAGCCCGACGACGGAGACGAGCGCGCGGTCGCCCTCGACGTCCATGTCGATGTCGCCGTCGATGTCGGCGATGTCGAGAAGCCCCTCGACGTAGTCGGCAGCGATCTCGCCCTCCTGCTCCAGGGCGGCGAGATCAGGAGCATTCTTCTGCTCGGCCTCGGTCATGGCCGGCCTCTCCTTCGTGGTCACGACTTCTTGCTGCCGGTGCGCTTGCTGCGAGGCTGGCGGCTCGGCTGCTGCCTGATGATCTTAGGCTCCGGCGGGGCCGGAGGGGCCTGCTCCTCCGGAGGCGTCTTGCGGATCTTGGCGATCAGGCCCTGCTTCGGCTCCACGGGGATCGCGTTGCCCTTGGCGTCGAACTGCGGCATCGGGTGCCGGCTGTAGAACCAGTGCTGCTGGCCGAGCGTCCACAGGTTGGTGGTGACCCAGTAGAGGATCAGGCCGAGGGGGAAGTTCAGGCTGAAGAAGGCGAACAGCGGCGAGATGTACATCAGGATCTTCTGCTGCTGCGCCATGGGGTTGTCCGGCATCTGGGCCATGGAGCGGGTCACGCTCTGCCGGACGGTGAGGAACGTGGTCAGCGAGCTGATCGCGACGAAGAAGCCGATGACGACCTTCTGCATCGCCGTGGGCGCCTCGAAGAACGTCGCGGGCAGCGGGGCGCCCAGGATGAGCGCGTGCTTGGCGCTGTCGACCAGCTCCTGCGTCATGCCGAACTTCGCCTCGTCCGCCGCGATCGCCCGGAGGACGGTGAACATCGAGATGAAGATCGGGAACTGGGCGACGACGGGGAGGCAGCCGCCGAGCGGGTTGGCCCCGGCTCCCTGGTACAGCGCCATGACCTCCTGGTTCATGCGCTGCTTGTCGTTCTTGTAACGCTTGCGGAGCTCCTGGACCTTCGGCGCCAGCTCCTGCATCTTCCGCGACGACCGCATCTGCTTGAGGAACAGCGGGAAGATCAGGATCCTCATGAAGATCGTCAGCGTGATGATGGTGAGCGCCCACGTCAAGCCGCTGTTCGGATCGAGGAACGTGCTGTACGCACTGTGAATCCAGGTGATGACTTGGGCGACGGCTGTGTACAGCCAATTGAGCCAGGACAGCTCCACCGAGCTATCTCCCTTGCGTTTCGTGAGACCGGACCGGGCGTGGGGGCACCGGGTCTATACCTCCGGGATGGAATGGGTGGCACCGCCCGATGCGCCGGACAGTCAGCCAGATGCCACGCAACGCACCATGCGTGGCGATCGCCTCGAGGCCGTACGCACTGCACGACGGATAGAAACGGCAGCGCGGGCCGAGCAGCGGGCTGATGAACGCCCGATAGAACCGGATCGGGACGATCAGCACCCGAGCCGCGACGCTCGGCACCTCGTGCACCTGCTCCGTCATCTCTGTCCACCCGTCGAGGCATCGCGCCGCCTGAGCAAACGATCCAGCGCGGCGTCGAGCTCGGCGGCCAGGTGCTCGAATCGCGCGGACGCGGCCGGTGGATTGGCGCGTACCACAAGCAGGCTACCTCCCGGCAGCCGGTCAAGACGCTCCCGCATGAGGTGTCGGAGCCGTCGTTTGACCTTGTTCCGGGTGACAGCGCCGCCCACGGCCTTGCTCACCACGAAACCCACCAGGGGTGGCTCTTCCCCGGAAACGCGAAAATGCACCACCAAAGTGGGGCGACCCGCGCGCTTGCCGCGCCGCACGGCCGCCTCGAAATCCTCCCCGCGCCGCATGCGGGATTGCCTGGACAGCACCGTATATGCCTATCGCCCGCCGGCGAGATTCACCGGCGGGCCGACTATCAGGCGCGGGACGGTCAGGCCGACAGCTTCTCGCGGCCCTTGCGGCGGCGGGAGGCCAGGATGGCGCGGCCGGCCCGGGTGCGCATCCGCAGCCGGAAGCCGTGGGTCTTCGCGCGGCGACGGTTGTTCGGCTGGAAAGTACGCTTGCTCACGGGTGGGCTCCAGGTCATTGGTGCGCCCGGCGGGCGCGGTACACACACAAGGATGGCCTGCCAGGAAAGCGAGGGCACGCGAAATAGCCGTCGCGTGACAAGCCGACCGTCGTACGTTACGGGCCAAGGCCCTCCCAGGTCAAACCGGGCGGGTTGTCCACCAATCCACAGGCGAGTTTTCCCCAGGCCGCACACGTCCACAGTATGTGCACTCAGGTGCCACTAGGCTGTGGACAACGCCTTGAACACAGCTGTGCACAGAGTTACTGTCGGCCCTCCTGGAGCGGCGGTAACACGGCAGCGCCACTGTGCACAACATGTGGAGATCCTGTGGAGGAACCGAGCGTGACGCTCGCCTCCCCTGCTGTGGACAAAGGCGTCCGAAGATCGTCAGCGACCGCCGGCATGTGGATGAACGACCGCGGAGGCCGCGAGAGGGAGGAGGGGGAACCGCACTGTGAGCAGTGTCGACCTCGGCACGGTATGGGCGAGGGCCCTGGGTAACTTCCTCAACGAGAACGTGCCGATCCAGCAGCGTACGTGGCTGTCGATGGTGCGCCCGATCGCCCTGGCCAACGACACGATCGTGCTCGGCGTCCCCAACGACTTCCTCAAGGACCTCATCGAGGGCAAGCTGCGCCCGCTCGTCGCGCACGCGCTGTCCCAGGAGCTCGGCCGGACGATGCGGCTGGCGGTGATGATCGACACGACGGCCCCCGAGCAGCCCGTCGTGGACGTTCATCAACAGCCTGTGGCTTCGAGTTATCCCCAAGGTGTGGAGAACCAGCCGCGTTTCACACAGCACCTTCAACCGCAGGCCCAGCAGGCTTCCGAGCCTCCGCAGTTCTATTCTCCCCAGCCCGAGCCGGAGCGTTCGTCCACCGAATATCCACAGCAGGGCTTCGCTTTTGAACAGGCGCAGCCGTACGCACCGGCCGGCACACCGCCTGTGGAGAAAACGCCGGAGCCGGCGCCGAATCGGTGGGAAGCAAAGAGCAGCAAACCCAGCGAACCCGCCCGGCTCAACCAGAAGTACACATTCGAGACTTTCGTCATCGGCGCCAGCAACCGGTTCGCGCACGCGGCCGCGGTGGCCGTCGCGGAATCGCCGGCGAAGGCGTACAACCCGCTGTTCATCTACGGCGACTCGGGGCTGGGGAAGACCCACCTGCTGCACGCGATCGGGCATTACGCGCAGAGCCTCTACGACGGAGCCCGGGTGCGCTACGTGAGCTCCGAGGAGTTCACCAACGACTTCATCAACAGCATCCGCGACCACAAGGCCGACGGCTTCCGCGGCCGCTACCGGGCGATCGACATCCTGCTCGTCGACGACATCCAGTTCCTGGAGGGCAAGGAGCAGACGCAGGAGGAGTTCTTCCACACCTTCAACACCCTCCACAACGCCAACAAGCAGATCGTCATCTCCAGCGACCGCGCGCCGAAGCAGCTGATCACGCTGGAGGACCGGCTGCGCAACCGCTTCGAGTGGGGCCTGATCACCGACGTCCAGCCGCCCGAGCTGGAGACGCGCATCGCCATCCTCAGGAAGAAGGCCATCCAGGAGGGCCTGGCCGCGCCGCCCGAGGTGCTGGAGTACATCGCCAGCCGCATCTCCACCAACATCCGGGAGCTGGAGGGCGCGCTGATCAGGGTCACCGCGTTCGCCAGCCTCAACAGGCAGGGCGTCGACCTGCAGCTCGCCGAGGTGGTGCTGAAGGACCTCATCACCTCGGAGTCCGACACCGAGATCACCATCGCGGCGATCATGAGCGAGACCGCCAACTACTTCGGCATCAGCATCGACGACCTGTGCGGCACCTCGCGCAGCCGGGCGCTCGTCAACGCCCGGCAGATCGCCATGTATCTCGCGCGGGAGCTGACGGAGCTGTCGCTGCCGAAGATCGGCCAGCAGTTCGGCGGTCGTGACCACACGACGGTGATGCACGCCGAGCGGAAGATCCGGTCGCTGATCGCGGAGCGCAAGTCGATGTACAACCAGGTCAACGAGCTGACAATACGCATCAAGCAGACACAGCGCGGGTCCTGAACGTTATGCACAGCCTGTGGAAAACACTGTGGAGCAGCGGAAACGTCGATTCGAGGCCCCTCGGTGCCCGGCAATGCCGCGAAAAATCCGCCCACAAGGGCTGGGGACAAACCTGGGGACATCTGGGGGAAACCTGGGGACGGTCCGTGGATAACGTGTGGACAGCGTGTGCACAACCGATCTGGGGCCCCAGAAGGGCCTCTTCTACCCCGTGGATAACCTGTGGAAACATCGTGGATAACCCCGGGTTTCCCGTGGATGAAGCGACCATGATCTGGGGACAGCCTGTGGGCGAAGTTTCGCCGTCCCCAGGTGCCCCCAGTTACCCCCAGGCTTCACACACAGCCTCGGTGGATGAATTCAGGGCCACTGACCAGGGCGAAGGCTGGTTGTCCACAGTTTCCACAGCCCCTAGTGTGATGACCTCTTCTATCTCTTACTAAGAAACTCAAAGACCCATAGTTGGGCTTCTCCCGGAGCGCGAGTGCGGGAGAGTGGATCCTCGAATCAACGACAGACCCAGGAGGCCGATCACCGTGATGTTCCGGATCGAGCGAGACGTACTCGCCGAGGCGGTGGCCTGGACGGCACGCAGCCTCCCGGCGCGCCCGTCGGTGCCCGTCCTCGCGGGCATGCGCCTGGAGGTCACCGACGACCAGCAGCTGAAGCTCTCCGGCTTCGACTACGAGGTCTCCGCCCAGGTGACGCTGGAGCTGCAGACCGGGGAGGCCGGTGTCGTCCTGGTCTCGGGCAAGCTGCTCGCCGAGATCACCCGCGCCCTTCCCGCACAGCCTGTGGACTTCGTGGTCGACGGCGCCAAGGCGGTCGTCACCTGTGGCAGCGCGCGGTTCACCCTCCTCACCATGCCTGTGGAGGACTACCCGTCCCTGCCGGCCATGCCGCCGGCCGCGGGCCGGGTCGGCAGCGACGTGTTCGCCTCGGCCGTGTCCCAGGTGGCCGTCGCCGCCGGGCGTGACGACACCCTGCCGATGCTCACCGGCGTCCGCATGGAGATCGACGGCGACACGGTGACCCTCGCGGCCACCGACCGCTACCGGCTCGCCGTACGCGAGCTGAAGTGGCAGCCGGGCCAGCCCGACTTCTCGGCCGTCGCGATGATCCCCGGCAAGACGCTCGCCGACACCGCCAAGGCGCTCGGCAGCACCGGCGCCGAGGTCGAGATCGCGCTCAGCTCCGCCGGCGGCACCGGCGAGGGCATGATCGGCTTCTCCAGCGCCGGCCGCCGCACCACCACGCGCCTGCTCGACCCCGAGTTCCCGAAGTACCGCTCGCTGCTCCCCACCGAGTTCTCCGCGCGCGCCGACCTGTCCACAGGCCCGTTCGTCGAGGCGGTCAAGCGCGTGGCGCTCGTCGCCGAGCGCAACACCCCGGTACGGCTGGCGTTCCGCAGCGGCGAGGTCGTGCTGGAGGCCGGCAGCGGCGACGAGGCCCAGGCCGTCGAGGCCCTGCCTGTGGACTACGAGGGCGAGGAGATGAACATCGCCTTCAACCACCAGTTCCTGCTGGAGGGTCTCGGCGCGATCGACTCCGACATCGCCAGGCTCCAGATGACCACGTCCACGAAGCCCGCTATCCTCACCGGTGGCAAACCTGTGGAGGACGGCGTCACCACGGACTACCGATACCTGATCATGCCCATCCGCCTGTCAGGCTGATCCTGCCATCGGGGATGATGAAAGCCTGACGAGGGGGTAGGGAAAAAGTCATGCAGATCGGCATGGTTGGACTGGGCAAGATGGGCGGCAACATGGCCGAGCGCCTGCGCCGCGGGGGTCACGACGTCGTCGGCTACGACCGCGATCCCTCGATCAGCGACGTCGAGAGCCTGAAGGGCCTCGTGGAGCGCCTGGAGGCGCCACGCGTCGTCTGGGTCATGGTGCCGGCGGGCAAGCCCACACAGTCCACCGTGGACGATCTGGGCGAGCTCCTCGACGAGGGCGACATCGTCGTCGACGGCGGCAACTCCCACTATGTGGACGACCAGAAGCACGCCGCCGAGCTGGCCAAGAAGGGCATCGGCTTCGTCGACTGCGGCGTGAGCGGCGGCGTGTGGGGCCTCGAGAACGGCTACGCGCTCATGTGCGGCGGCGACAAGGAGCACGTCGACCGGCTGATGCCGATCTTCGAGACGCTCAAGCCCGAGGGCGAGGACGGCTTCGTCCACGCGGGTGACGTCGGAGCCGGCCACTTCGCGAAGATGGTCCACAACGGCATCGAATACGGCATGATGCAGGCCTTCGCCGAGGGCTGGGAGCTCCTGGAGGCCTCCGACGTCGTCAAGGACGTACGCGGCTCCTTCTCGAGCTGGCGCACCGGCACCGTCATCCGCTCCTGGCTGCTCGACCTGCTGGTCCGGGCCCTCGACGACGACGAGCGCCTCGACCAGCTCCGCGGCTACGCCCAGGACTCCGGCGAGGGCCGCTGGACCGTCCAGGCCGCCGTCGACCACGCGGTGCCGCTGCCGGTCATCACCGCCGCCCTCTACGCCAGGTTCGCCTCGCGCCAGGACGACTCCCCCGCGATGAAGGTCGTGGCCGCGCTGCGCAACCAGTTCGGCGGCCACGCGATCACCGCGACCGAGGGCAGCACCGCCAAGGGCGCCGACGCGCCGGGCGCGGACGTCAACCCGCCCAAGGAGACCGACCGCTGAAGGCGCGCGCCTCCACAGGCCGCGCCTCCACAGGCTGTGCACGGACCTGCGTACAGGTCGGCGCACGCTCGCGCCTCCACGGGTGACCGCCCGGCGGCGGGAGGTTTTCCACAGACCGCACGCCGGTGAACCCAGCGGCGCGCGAGGCCGACTAACCTCTTTGAGGTGCACGTCGCCCACCTCTCGCTGACCGACTTCCGGTCCTACGCCTCCGTGGAGCTCGGCCTGGAGCCGGGCGTCACGGCGTTCGTGGGTCCCAACGGCCAGGGCAAGACCAACCTGGTCGAGGCCCTCGGCTACGTCGCGACGCACTCCAGCCACCGGGTGGCGACCGATGCGCCCCTCGTCCGCCAGGGGGCCGCCAGGGCGATCGTGCGCTGCGCCGTCCAGAGGGACGACCGGCGGGCGCTGATCGAGCTGGAGATCAACCCGGGCCGGGCCAACCGCGCGCGGCTCAACCGCTCGCCCGTCTCCCGGGCCCGCGACGTCGTGGGGCTGCTGCGCACGGTGCTGTTCGCCCCCGAGGACCTCGCGCTGTCCAAGGGCGACCCGTCCGAGCGCCGCCGCTTCCTCGACGACCTGCTGGTGGCCAGGGCGCCCAGGTTCGCCGGCGTGCGCGCCGACTACGACCGGGTGCTGAAGCAGCGCGGCGCCCTGCTGCGCACGGCCGCACAGGCCCGCAGGGGCAGCCGTGGCGCCCGCAGGCAGGAGAGCGACACCGCGTTCGCCGCCGCGGGCGCGGGCGACGTCCTGAGCACGCTGGAGGTGTGGGACGCCCACCTCGCCAGGCATGGGGCCGAGCTGCTGAAGGCGCGGCTGGAGCTGATCGAGGCGCTGCGTCCCCTGGTCGCCGGCTCCTATGCGGCGCTGGCCCCGTCCAGCGCCCCCGCGACGCTGGCCTATCGCAGCACGTTGTCCACAGGTGGGGACGACGACGAGGGGGGTCAGGGGGGCGAATTCCCCGGTGAGCGGGGATCTTTCGATACACAGACGTTATCCACAGACTTGGGGAAAACCCTTGAAGAGCGTCTGCGGGAGCGGCTATTGGAAGTCCGCCAGTCGGAGCTGGAGCGGGGCGTCACGCTCGTCGGCCCCCACCGCGACGACCTGGTCCTCGGCCTGGGCGAGCTGCCCGCCCGCGGCTACGCCAGCCACGGGGAGTCGTGGTCGTTCGCGCTGGCGCTGCGGCTGGCCGCCTACGACCTGCTGCGGGCCGACGGCGGCGACCCCGTGCTGATCCTCGACGACGTCTTCGCCGAGCTCGACAGCCAGCGCCGGCGCCGGCTGGCCGAGATGGTGGCGCCCGCCGAGCAGGTGCTGATCACCGCAGCCGTGCCCGACGACGTGCCCAAGGAGCTCTCGGGCGCCAGGTTCGACGTGCTGGAGGGGAGTGTGACCCGTGTCAGATGAGGACAACCCGACCGCCCGTACGGCCAGAGGGGTGGCCATGGCCAGGGAGAAGCTCGCCCAGGCCAAGGCCGACGCGGCCAAGCGCGGCCAGCTCCCCCGCCGCGAGCCCCGGCGGCGCGGAGGCGGCCCGCGCAGGGAGGCCGGCGACCCCCAGCTTTTCGGACGGGCGATAGCCGACCTGCTGGCCGACCGCGGCTGGGAGCGTTCGGCGGCCGTCGGAGGCGTGTTCGGGCGCTGGCCCGAGATCGTGGGCCCCGACCTCGCCGCCCACACCAAGCCCGACTCGTTCGAGGACGGCGAGGTGCTGATCCTGGCCGACTCGACGGCCTGGGCGACGCAGGTCCGGCTGCTCGCGCGCACCCTCGTACGCAGGCTCAACGAGGAGCTCGGCGAGGGCACGGTCACGAAGGTCAAGGTCAGGGGGCCGCAGAACGCACCGCGTCCATCAGGGGGTTTGCGGGTGACCGGAAGCCGAGGTCCGGGGGACACCTACGGTTAGGCGCCGGGGCGATCAGAAAGCCCCCAGACGCGATAAGCCCCCTTTCCGGAGGGGGGATGCTGGCCTGGGGGGCAAAACGAGCTAGAGGCGACCACAGGCGCGTTCATTGCCACCACGGGGCTCCGGAAGCGGTAGAATGAAAAAGGATTCCGGACACGTCCGCTTGCGTGTCACCCCGGCAGCAAGCCGACTCCCCTGGGTGACCGCGCATCGGGGCACTCACGACGGTGACGGGCACGGCAGGGGCAGCTTCGCAACACGATCGCCTCCCCCGCCGCGTGTCCGCGGCAGGAGGATTTCGCAGTTGTCCTACGACGCTAGCTCAATCACCGTACTCGAAGGGCTTGAGGCGGTTCGCAAGCGCCCGGGTATGTATATCGGCTCGACCGGCGAGCGCGGCCTGCACCACCTTGTCTACGAGATCGTGGACAACGCGGTGGACGAGGCCCTGGCCGGCTACGCCAACCGCATCGAGATCACGCTGCTCGCCGACAACGGCGTCCGGGTGGTCGACGACGGCCGCGGCATCCCCACGGGCATCCACCCTGTGGAGAAGCGCTCCGCGGTCGAGGTCGTGCTGACCACGCTGCACGCTGGCGGCAAGTTCGACAGCCAGGCCTACGCCGTCTCCGGCGGCCTGCACGGCGTCGGCTCGGCCGTCGTCAACGCGCTGTCGACCGCCATGGACGTCGAGATCAAGCAGAACGGCCACTACTGGCGCCAGCGTTTCGAGCACTCCAAGCCCGTCGCGCCGCTCGCCAAGGGCGAGGGCACCGACGAGACCGGCACCACGATCACGTTCTGGCCCGACCCCGACGTCTTCGAGACCACCACCTGGAACTACGAGACGCTCTCGCGGCGCTTCCAGGAGACGGCGTTCCTCAACAAGGGTCTCGTCATCACGTTCACGGACGAGCGGCCCGACCACGTCAACGGCGACGGGCCGCACACCGTCACCTACCACTACGAGGGCGGCCTGTCCGACTTCGTCAAGCACCTCAACGCCAAGAAGGAGCCGGCGCACGCGTCGATCATCGCCTTCGAGGAGGAGGGCGACGGCATCGCGGTCGAGATCGCGATGCAGTGGAACAACTCCTACTCGGAGTCGGTCTACACGTTCGCCAACATGATCAACACGGCTGAGGGCGGCACCCACGAGGAGGGCTTCCGCGCGGCGCTGACGTCCATCGTCAACCGCTACGCGCGCGAGCAGAAGTTCCTCAAGGAGGGCAAGGACGACAACCTCTCCGGCGAGGACGTCCGCGAGGGCCTGACCGCGATCATCTCGGTCAAGCTGTCCGACCCGCAGTTCGAGGGCCAGACCAAGACCAAGCTGGGCAACACCGAGGCGAAGTCGTTCGTCCAGAAGGCGTGCAACGACCACCTGCGCGACTGGCTGGAGCGCAACCCCGGCGAGGCCAAGGACATCATCAGCAAGTCGCTGCAGGCCTCGCGCGCGCGCATTGCCGCCCGCCAGGCCCGCGACCTCACCCGGCGCAAGTCGCTCCTGGAGTCCGGCAGCGGCCTGCCGGGCAAGCTGGCCGACTGCCAGTGGAACGACCCGGAGAAGTGCGAGCTGTTCATCGTCGAGGGCGACTCGGCCGGCGGCTCGGCCAAGGGCGGCCGCGACTCGCGCTTCCAGGCGATCCTGCCCATCCGCGGCAAGATCCTCAACGTCGAGAAGGCGCGGATCGACAAGGTCCTGAAGAACAACGAGGTGCAGGCGCTCATCACCGCGCTCGGCACCGGCGTGCACGACGAGTTCGACATCGGCAAGCTGCGCTACCACAAGGTCATCCTGATGGCCGACGCCGACGTCGACGGCCAGCACATCAACACGCTGCTGCTGACGCTGCTGTTCCGGTTCATGCGGCCGCTGATCGAGGCCGGGCACGTCTACCTGTCCTGCCCGCCGCTGTACAAGATCAAGTGGGACAGGAAGGGCGAGGACGCCTCCTACGCCTACTCCGACCCCGAGCGGGACGCGGTCATCGCCGAGGGCATCGCCAACGGCAAGCCCGACCCCCGGCCCCGCGACAACGTGCAGCGCTTCAAGGGCCTCGGCGAGATGAACGCCGGACAGCTCTGGGAGACCACGATGAACCCGGCGACCCGGTTGCTGCGGCTGGTCACACTCGACGACGCGGCGCAGGCCGACGACCTGTTCAGCGTGCTCATGGGCGAGGACGTGGAGGCGCGGCGCGACTTCATCATCCGAAACGCCCGTGACGTGCGCTTCCTCGACGTTTAAGGAATTTCACCTGTGACGGACGTGAACACCACTCCCCCGGCTGACCGCATCGAACCGGTGGACATCCAGTCCGAGATGCAGCGCAGCTACATGGACTACGCGATGTCGGTCATCGTGTCCAGAGCGCTGCCGGACGTGCGCGACGGCCTCAAGCCCGTTCACCGGCGGGTGCTGTACGCGATGTACGACGGGGGCTACCGCCCCGACCGCGGCTACTTCAAGTGCGCCCGCGTCGTCGGTGACGTGATGGGCACCTACCACCCCCACGGCGACACCTCCATCTACGACGCGCTGGTCCGCCTCGCCCAGTCGTGGTCGCTGCGCTACCCGCTGGTCGACGGCCAGGGCAACTTCGGCTCGCCGGGCAACGACCCCGCGGCGGCGATGCGCTACACCGAGTGCAAGCTCGCGCCCATCGCCATGGAGATGCTGCGCGACATCGACAAGGACACCGTCGACTTCCGTCCCAACTACGACGGCAAGTCCCAGGAGCCCGACGTCCTCCCGGCGCGCTTCCCGCAGCTCCTCGTCAACGGCTCGGGCGGCATCGCGGTCGGCATGGCCACCAACATCCCGCCGCACAACCTGCGCGAGGTCGCCGCGGCGGTCAAGTGGGCGCTGGAGAACCCCGAGGCCACCGACGACGAGCTGCTCGAAGCGTCGATCAGGCTGGTCAAGGGCCCCGACTTCCCCACCAAGGCGCTCATCGTCGGCCGGCGCGGCATCGAGGACGCCTACCGCACCGGCCGCGGCTCGATCACGATGCGGGCCGTGGTCGAGGTCGAGGAGGAGAAGGGCCGGCAGGCGCTGGTCGTCACCGAGCTGCCCTACCAGGTCAACCCCGACAACCTCGCGCTGAAGATCGCCGAGCTGGTCCGCGAGGGCAAGCTCACCGGCATCGCCGACGTACGCGACGAGAGCTCCTCCCGGGTCGGCCAGCGCCTGGTGATCGTCCTCAAGCGGGACGCCGTCGCCAAGGTCGTGCTCAACAACCTCTACAAGCACACCCAGCTCCAGGACACCTTCGGTGCCAACATGCTGGCCCTGGTCGACGGCGTGCCGCGCACGCTGCGCCTCGACCAGTTCATCCGGCACTACGTGGCCCACCAGATCGAGGTCATCGTCCGGCGCACCCGCTACCTCCTGCGCAAGGCCGAGGAGCGCGCCCACATCCTGCGCGGCCTGCTGAGGGCCCTGGAGCGGCTCGACGACGTCATCGCCCTCATCCGGGCCTCGGACTCCGCCGCGCACGCCCAGCAGGGCCTCATGTCGCTGCTGGAGATCGACGAGGTCCAGGCGCAGGCCATCCTCGACATGCAGCTGCGCAAGCTCGCCGCCCTGGAGCGCCAGGCGATCCAGGACGAGTACGACTCCCTCATGACGCAGATCGCCGAGTACAACGCGATCCTGGCCAGCGAGGCCCGCCAGCGGGAGATCATCAACGAGGAGCTCGCCGAGGTCGTCGGCCGCTACGGCGACGAGCGGAAGACCGAGATCATCGCCTACGACGGCGACATGTCGATCGAGGACCTCATCGCCGAGGACGAGATCGTCGTCACCATCACCCGCGGCGGCTACGCCAAGCGCACCAAGACCGACTCCTACCGCGCCCAGAAGCGGGGCGGCAAGGGCGTTCGCGGCGCTCAGCTGCGCCAGGACGACATCGTCGACCACTTCTTCGTCACGACCACCCACCACTGGCTGCTGTTCTTCACGAACAAGGGCCGGGTCTACCGGGTCAAGGCGTACGAGCTGCCCGAGGGCGCCCGTGACGCCCGGGGCATGCATCTTGCGAACCTTTTGGCCATGCAGCCCGACGAAACAGTCATGGAGGTTCTCGACCTGCGCGACTACGACGTCGCGCCCTACCTCGTCCTGGCCACCCGCAGCGGCCTGGTCAAGAAGACCCGCCTGTCGGAGTACGACTCCCCCAGGTCCGGCGGTCTGATCGCGATCAACCTGCGGGAGGACGACGAGGTCATCGGAGCCCGTCTGGTCTCCGAGACCGACGACCTGCTGCTGGTGTCCAAGGGGGCGCAGGCCATCAGGTTCACGGCCTCCGACGAGGCGCTCCGGCCCATGGGCCGGGCCACCAGCGGCGTGATCGGCATGAGGTTCCTCGAAGGCGACGAACTTCTCGCCATGAATCGCATGGCCGACGGTCAAGACGTGCTTATCGCCACGAAGGCAGGGTACGCAAAACGGACGCCAGTGGAGCAGTATCCGGTTCAAGGCCGTGGCGGTAGAGGGGTGCTGACGGCGAAGATCGTGAGTTCCCGTGGCAAGCTGGTTGGAGCCGTCATGGTCAACCCTGAGGACGAGGTCTTCGCGATCACGTCCGCCGGCGGTGTGATCCGGACGAGTGCCGGCGAGATCAAGCAGTCCGGCCGTCAGACCATGGGAGTTCGATTGATGAATCTCGCTGAAGGCGACAGCGTGGTTGCCCTCGCCCGGAACGCGGAGTCCATGGAGACTTCGGTGGACAGTGATGAAGACGGGGGAGGAGAGTAGTCCATGAGCGCCCAGGGTGGCCCCGCCAGGACCCAGGCGGCTTCGGGTAACGGACAGCAGCCGAAAAAGCCCGGAGAAACCGAGATTTTCAACCCGGTCGACGACGGTCAGGACACCACCTCGCCCGCGCAGGGCAAGGCCGTCCCGACCAAGGACGAACCACAGCAGCGCTCCCAGGCGCCCGGCGCGCCGGTCGACGGCAACCGTAACGACGGCATGCGCGCCCGCCCGTCGCTGGCCACCGAGGCTCCGCCGCAGGTGGAGCTGACGGGTGGCAAGAACAAGAAGAACTCCTCCAACTCCGGCGGCAACCGGCTGCCCCGTAAGGCCCACCTGGTCCTGCGGCGCATCGAGCCGTGGTCGGCCATGAAGTTCAGCTTCGTGGTGTCGCTGGTGTGCTTCGTGGTGCTGTTCGTGGCCGTGGCCGTGCTCTACGGCGTGTTGCAGGCCCTCGGTGTGTTCGACAGCATCGTGGACCTGGTCAACCAGCTCGGCCAGGGTGAGCAGGGCCAGAGCTCGATCCCGATCGACATCGCCTCGTGGTTCGAGCCGGTGCGCATCCTCGGCTACACGGCCCTGATCGGCGCGGTCAACGTCGTGCTGATCACCGCGCTCTCCACGCTGGGAGCGGTCATCTACAACATCTCCTCCGACCTCGTCGGGGGCGTCGAGGTGACCTTCAGCGAGGCCGAATAGCGCGTATGTGGAAGGCCGCTCGCGCCGTCCCTCCCGGGCCCGCCGGGGCCGGGGACGGCGCGAGCAGTTCTCCGGACGCGGTAAGCTTTTCCTCGTCCGCGCAACCGGTTCGCCTCCACACCATGGATGCGATACGGTTCGGTGTGCAGCGGGGCTATAGCTCAGTCGGTTAGAGCGCTTCCCTGATAAGGAAGAGGTCCCAGGTTCAAGTCCTGGTAGCCCCACCCAGTTGGTAAAGGCCGCTCTCCAATCTTCGGAGGCGGCCTTTTGCGTTGTCCGGATGGGCCGCTAGGGTTTCGGGAATCGAAGATCACAGCTTCCTGGCGATGGAGCGGACATGGGCGGCCGGACGGTGCCGGTGAAGGTGAAGGCGCTGGCCGTCGCAGCGGGAGCGCTGCTGATCATCGGGCCGCTGGGTCCGCCGGCAGGACGGGCGACCGCCGATGTCCGCCGCGCCTCCGCGCCGGCTGCGCCCCTCGGCAAACCGCTGAAAGGTCACGCAGGCGCGGTCGAGACGGTGGCCGTGGGCAGGCGCAGCGACGGCACCCCGGTCGTCGTCTCCGCCGGGGACGACAGGACCGTGCGGATCTGGAGCCTGGACACCGGCAAGGCTCTCGGGAAGCCCCTCAGGGGGCACAAGGGCGAGATCTACGATGTCGCCGTCGGCAGGCGCAGCGACGGGACCCCGGTCATCGTCTCCGGCGCCGCCGACGACATCCGGATCTGGAACCTCGACACGGGAAAGCCGCTCGGCAAGCCGCTCAAATCGAGCCTGGTCTATGCGGTGACGACCGGGAAGCGCACTGACGGCACCCCGGTCATCGTCTCCAGTGGCGACGCCCTGACCGGGGATGTCGAGATCTGGAACCTGGACACGGGAAAGCTCATCGGCAAACCGGCCGTGAGTCCCATCGCCCTCACGGTCACCCAGTTGGTCACCGGCAAGCGCAGCGACGGCACCCCGGTGTTCGTCACGGGCGCGACCAACGGCAGGGCGCGCATCTGGAACATGAACACCGGCAAGCCCCTCAGCAAATCTCTCAGCCGCTGTGGCATCTGCCTGGTGGAAGGGCTTGCCCTGGGCAAGCGCAGCGACGGCACTCCGGTGGCCGTCTCCGGCGACATCCCGTCCGGTCCCGACGAGGACGGCGGCACGCCACCGAGCTGGATCCGGATCTGGAACCTGGACACCGGCAAACCGATCGGCAAGTCCATCGAAACCCCGAGCCGTGGCGACGTCGAGGTGGCGGTCGGGCGACGGGGTGACGGCTCCCCCGTCATCGTCTCCGGCGATGACGCCGGCAACCTGCTGATGTGGGACCTGGACACCGGGGAGCGCCTCGGCGAACCCGTCGCCGGGCACACCCTTCCGATCTCCGCCCTGGCGACCGGCCGACGCAGCGACGGAACCCCTGTCGTCATCTCCAGCGGCGGGGACGGGACCATCCGGATCTGGAGCCTGGGCGCTCGAAGCTCCACCGGCTGAGCGACGAACTGCCTGAGCGGGACGCTCGATCGGCAGCCTGACGCAACCTCCCAGGGGACTTGTGCATGTAGATGGCATGAGATCCGAGACAGTCCATCCGCCACCCGGCGCGGCCGACACGGCCGTGACGGAGTTGTTCCTCGCTCACCGCCTCGCGCTGGTGCGCCTGGCGTTCCTGCTGGTCGGCGACCAGGAGACCGCCGAGGACGTGGCCCAGGACGCGTTCGCCGAGGTGTACCGCAGGTGGAGCCGGCTCGCCGACCGGGGGCAGTTGCTGCCGTACCTGCGTACGGCCGTGGTCAACGGGTGCCGGATGGTGCTGCGGCGCAGGGCGATCGTCGGACGGTTCCGCGGTCACCGTGAGGTTCCCTTCTGGTCGGCGGAGGCGGCGGCGTTGCTCGGGGAGACCCGGCGAGAGGTGTTCCTGGCCGTGCGGGCTCTGCCGCGACGCCAGCGCGAGGTGCTGGTGCTGCGGTTCTACCTCGACCTGTCGGAGGCGGAGATCGCCCAGGTGATGGGGGTCAGCCGCGGAACGGTCAAATCGACGGCATCCCGGGCGCTGAAGGTGCTCGCGGGGAAACTGCAGGAGGAGCGATGACCCGGAACGTCGAGGACCGCCTCCGCGACGCGTTCACCGCCGGCGCGGAGCTGGTGTCCCCGGAGAGCCTGAAGGGTGTCGCGGCTCCTGTCGTGGCCCGGCCGCGCCGGAGTTTCCTGGTGCTGCCGATGCTGGCGGCCGCCTCCGTCGCGGTGGTGCTCGGCGCGGTCGCGATCGTCCCCTCCTGGTCGCGGCAGCCCGCGGCTCCTGGAGGGTTCACCGCTGTCGTGGACGCGCTGGCGAGGCGGGTCGAGCAGCCGCGTGAATACTGGCGCAGCGAGGTGGAGACCCTGACGAGGGGACGGCCGTCCAAGCAGACGTACAACATCGAGGAGCGTACCCGCAGGGTCCACTGGGCGACTCCCCGCGGCGTCGCCGTGGCGACCACGCCGCTCCAGACCCGGCCCGTGACGACCGCCGATGAACGGAAGTGGCGTACGGCGGGTGCGCCCGCCCTGTGCGGTTTCGCGGTGGGTTGCAAGGGCGTGCAGGACCGGCGTGGCAGGACGGACTACTGGTTCCCGGAGGGCTTCGAGCTCGGCTCGGCGTCGTTGACCCGTCCTCAGCTCCTCGCGCTACCGGAGGATCCGCAGCGGCTGAGAGCGGAGTTGTCGCGGCTGTGGGGCGGCGAGCGCCAGGAAGCCGCCGGTCGGGGCAGTCCCTCGGTCAAGCGATACTCGGAGCAGGACAAGCTGTGGGTGATGGGCGAGCAGTTGCTCACGCGGATGCCTACCCCGCCCGCCGTGCGGGCGGCCGTCCTGCGCATGATGGCCGCGTTGCCTGGCGCACGGATCGTGGACGAGGCCAAGGACGCCGAAGGGCGAAGTGGCCTGGCCATCGTCCGCAGAGTCGACCGCGATCCGCTGGAGCGGCGACTGGTGTTCGATCGCTCCAGCGGCGACGTGCTCGGGATGACGTCCCTGGTGACCGAGCCACTGCCCGCACGCCTCGGCCTGAAGGTCGGTGACCTGGCCTCCGCGGACGTGGTCAGGAAGCACGGCTGGACCAGCGAGGGGCCCCGGCTGCCCGAAGGGTGCGTCCAGCAGGCCGGGAAGTCCTGCCCCGGCCCCTGAGCGGGTCGTTCAGACGCCGCTGCCGGCGACCGCCGCGAGGATCAGGTCGCGTACGGGACGGGGCTCGGCGGGCAGGAGGGCGGGCAGGTCGCTCCCCCGGGCCTGGAGGTTGCCGGCGATGACGTTGGAGAAGGTCGAGAGCGTGTGCGTGACCTGGTAGGGCTCCAGCCCGAGGCCGGTCAGCGCCTCGCGGGCGGCGGACAGCGGGATCGGCCGGTAGCTGACCGGCCGGCCCAGCACGCCGGCCAGCGCCTCGGCGAGGTCGTCGCCGCCGACCGCCTCGACGCCCTCCAGCTCGTACGTCCGGCCCGCGTGCCGGCTGCAGCGGCCCGCCGTGAGGTCACCCTGGATCTCCGCCGCCACCCGGACGGCGACGTCGGCCAGGTCCTCCCGCGCCACCGCCGACATCCGCCCGGCTCCGAGCGCGGCCGCGAACACGCCGGTCTCGGCGGCCGCCGCGGCGCCCAGCATGGCCGGCCCGGCCGCGACCTCGGCGTACAGGCCGTTGCGCAGGATCGTCACCTCGAACGAGGCGGCGGCGAGGCGCGCCTCGGTCCAGCGGTGCGGCAGCGCGAGGGTCAGCAGCTCGCCCGACCCCGCGAGGCTGGTGTAGACGACGTGCCGGACGCCCGCGGCCTCGGCCGCGTCCACCACGGCGCCGTGGCGGGCGAGCACCACGTCGTCCTCGGCGTACCCGGCCGAGACGAACACGAGGACGTCCACGCCGTGGAAGCCGGCGGCGAGCGAGGCCGGGTCGTCGAAGTCGATCCGGCGGGCGGTCACCCCGTCGCCCGAGCGGGTGCCGCCCGCCACCTCAAGGCCGTCCAGGGCCGACAGGCCGCGGTGGATCAGGCCGCCGAGCCCGCCGGAGACGCCGGTCACGAGAATCATTCGGTGCTCCCCGATGTTGATCTGGATCAGAACGTGACCGATCATCCGCGCCCGGCCGCGGCACCGTAAGGAGGCACTTTCGTGTCAGTGACGAACACGGCGGTAATCCCGCAGGTCAACGGCTCAGTCCCCACCGGGCCGTGTGGTGATGACGACTGCGGGATCCGCGACGTGCTCGACCGCCTCGGCGATCGGTGGACCGTGCTGGTGCTGGTCGAGCTGGCCAAGGGAACGCGCCGCTTCCGTGAGCTGGAACGCGCGATCCCCGGCATCTCACAGCGCATGCTCACGCTGACCACGAAACGGCTGTGCCGCGACGGGCTGGTCGAACGCACGCTCTATCCGACCGTCCCGCCGCAGACCGACTACCGGCTCACCGACATGGGGAGAAGCCTGGCGGGCATGGTGTCCGCGCTCGCCGACTGGTCCCGCGAGCACAAGGACGCCGTCGCCGCCGCCCGCACCCGCTGGGACCAGCAGCACCCGTAGCGCGGCTCAGACCTCCTCCACGCTGCTCGGCTCGCGCCGGGACAGGTCGATGCCGAGCTCCTCGGCGGCGCGGAAGACGTCCTCGTCGGTGTCGCGCATCTCGATGGACCTGCCGTCGCTGGAGAGCACCTCGACGTTGAGGCACAGCGACTGCATCTCCTTGATGAGCACCTTGAAGGACTCCGGGATGCCCGGCTCGGGGACGTTCTCGCCCTTGACGATGGCCTCGTAGACCTTCACCCGGCCGACCACGTCGTCGGACTTGATCGTGAGCTGCTCCTGGAGCGCGTGGGCGGCGCCGTACGCCTCCAGCGCCCACACCTCCATCTCGCCGAAGCGCTGGCCGCCGAACTGGGCCTTACCGCCGAGCGGCTGCTGGGTGATCATGGAGTACGGGCCGGTCGAGCGGGCGTGGATCTTGTCGTCGACCAGGTGGTTCAGCTTGAGGATGTACATGTAGCCGACGGCGATGGGGTAGGGGAACGGCTCGCCGCTGCGGCCGTCGAAGAGCATGGCCTTGCCGTTCCGTCCCACCAGGCGTTCGCCGTCGCGGTTGGGCACGGTGTTGTCGAGGAGGCCGAGGATCTGCTCCTCGTGCGCGCCGTCGAAGACCGGGGTGGCGACGTTGGTGCGCGGCTCGACCTGGCCGAAGCCCTTGTCGCGCAGGTGCTCGGCCCACGCCTCCTCGACGCCGGAGAGGTCCCACCCCTGGGCGGCGATCCAGCCCAGATGCGTCTCCAGCACCTGCCCGACGTTCATCCGGCCGGGCACGGCCAGCGGGTTGAGGATGATGTCGACCGGGGTGCCGTCCTCCAGGAACGGCATGTCCTCCACGGGCAGGATCTTGGAGATGACGCCCTTGTTGCCGTGCCGACCGGCCAGCTTGTCGCCGTCGGTGATCTTGCGCTTCTGCGCGACGTAGACGCGGACCAGCTCGTTGACGCCCGGAGGAAGCTCGTCGCCCTCCTCGCGGGAGAACACCCGGACGCCGATGACCTTGCCGGACTCGCCGTGCGGCACCTTCAGCGAGGTGTCGCGCACCTCGCGGGCCTTCTCGCCGAAGATCGCGCGCAGCAGCCGCTCCTCCGGGGTCAGCTCGGTCTCGCCCTTCGGGGTGACCTTGCCGACCAGGATGTCGCCGGTCACCACGTCGGCGCCGATGCGGATGATGCCGCGCTCGTCGAGGTCGGCCAGCACCTCCTCGGAGACGTTGGGGATGTCGCGGGAGATCTCCTCGGGGCCCAGCTTGGTGTCGCGGGCGTCGACCTCGTGCTCCTCGATGTGGATCGACGACAGCACGTCGTCCTGCACCAGGCGCTGGGACAGCACGATGGCGTCCTCGTAGTTGTAGCCCTCCCACGGCATGAACGCCACCAGCAGGTTCTTGCCCAGCGCCAGTTCACCGCCCTCCGTGGAGGGGCCGTCCGCGATGACCTGGCGGGCCTCCACCCGCTCGCCCTCGTCCACGATCGGCTTCTGGTTGAAGCTCGTGCCCTGGTTCGAGTGCCTGAACGTCGCCAGCCGGTATGTCGTGCCGGTGCCGTCGTCGTTCCTGACCGTGACGTAGTCGGCGCAGACCTCCTCGACCACCCCGGCCTTGGCGGCCAGCACCAGGTCACCCGTGTCCGTGGCGGCGCGGTACTCCATGCCGGTGCCGACGAACGGCGCCTCGCTGCGCAGCAGCGGGACGGACTGGCGCATCATGTTCGCGCCCATGAGCGCGCGGTTGGCGTCGTCGTGCTCCAGGAACGGGATCATCGCCGTCGCCACCGACACCATCTGGCGCGGCGAGACGTCCATGTAGTGCACGTCGTGGCCGCGGACGTACTCGGCCTCGCCGCCCTTCGTGCGGGCCATCACCCGCGGCTCGGCGAAGCCGCCGTCCGCCGAGAGAGGGGAGTTCGCCTGGGCGATGACGTATTTGTCCTCCTCGTCGGCGGTCAGGTAGTCGATCTGCTCGGTGACCCGGCCGTCGACGACCTTGCGGTAGGGCGTCTCGATGAAGCCGAACGCGTTGAGCCGGGCGAAACAGGCGAGGTAGCCGATGAGGCCGATGCTCGGGCCCTCGGGGGTCTCGATCGGGCACATCCGGCCGTAGTGGGACGGATGGACGTCACGCATCTCCACGCCCGCCCGTTCCTTGGACAGGCCGCCCGGCCCGATGGCGGACAGGCGCCGGCGATGCGTCAGCCCGGTCAGGGGATTGGTCTGGTCCATGAACTGCGACAGCTGCGAGGTGCCGAAGAACTCCTTCATCGACGCCACGACCGGCCGGATGTTGATCAGGGTCTGCGGCGTGATCGCCTCGACGTCCTGCGTCGTCATCCGCTCCCGGACCACCCGCTCCATGCGGGCCAGACCCAGGCGCACCTGGTTCTGGATCAGCTCGCCGACGCTGCGCAGGCGGCGGTTGCCGAAGTGGTCGATGTCGTCGATCTCGACGATCACCTCACCGCCCGCCCCCGGCATCGACTCCTCGCCGGCGTGCAGCCGGACGATGTACTCGATCGTGGCGACGATGTCCTCTTCGGTCAGGGTGCCCTGCGTGATCTCCGCGTCGACCCCGAGCTTCTTGTTGATCTTGTAGCGGCCCACCTTCGCCAGGTCGTACCGCTTGGCGTTGAAGTACAGATTCTCCAGCAGCGTCTGCGCCGACTCCTTGGTCGGCGGCTCACCCGGCCGCAGCTTGCGGTAGATGTCCAGCAGCGCGTCGTCCTGACCCGCCGTGTGATCCTTCTCCAGCGTCGCCCGCATCGACTCGTACTGGCCGAACCGCTCCAGAATCTGGTCGTTCGTCCAGCCCAGCGCCTTCAGCAGCACCGTCACGGCCTGCTTGCGCTTGCGGTCGATACGCACACCGACGCTGTCACGCTTGTCGATCTCGAACTCCAGCCAGGCACCCCGCGACGGGATCACCTTGCACCCGTACAGGTCCTTGTCGGAGGTCTTGTCCACAGTGCGCTCGAAATACACACCGGGCGAGCGGACCAGCTGCGAGACCACGACACGCTCGGTGCCGTTGATGATGAACGTGCCCTTCGGCGTCATGAGCGGGAAATCACCCATGAAAACCGTCTGGCTCTTGATCTCACCAGTGGTGTTATTGATGAACTCCGCCGTGACGAACATCGGGGCGGAGTAGGTCATGTCCTTGTCTTTGCACTCGTCTACGGAGTACTTCGGCGGCTCGAACCGGTGATCCCGGAACGACAAGGACATGGTCCCCGAGAAGTCCTCGATCGGACTGATCTCTTCGAAGATCTCTTCGAGGCCCGACTGGGTCGGGACGTCCCTGCGCCCGGCCTGACGAGCCGCCTCTACCCGGGCCTTCCACTTGTCGTTGCCGAGCAGCCAGTCGAAAGACTCGGTCTGCAGGGCCAGAAGGTCAGGAACTTCGAGCGGCTCGTGAATGCGGGCGAAAGACACGCGACGGGGACCAGCGGGTACGGCGGAGGCGTTGCGCGAGGCTGCCAACAGATGTCCTTCCGAGGGCTCGCGGCGGACTGACTACACGCACGCCAGACGACCTCGGGATGCGAGCGGGCAGCACGAGGCGTCACAAGGGGAGCGTGGAAGCATGAGCGTACTCGCTCTGCCTAATTTTGTCCACGCTGACGCAGACCCATCTATCCGGTCGCATCTTCAGGATGACGGATGAGGGTTCGCTTGTCAACCTCCAAATCGAGAATTCAGATGTGCGGGTTCTGTGTGAAGACGGTGAAAGTCCTGATCAGGCGACAGAGAGGCTGGGACGATCCGGTTTGTGCGGATGTCTGTTCTCATGGCCGTGCTGGGGTGGATGTTCCTGGTCGCGGCGAGCTGGCTGCAGATTCCCCTCCACCGCGAGATGGGGTGGTTCGGGGCGCTGCTCGTCGTGGGGTTCGGCTGGCTGTGGAGCGGCTTGTGGACCTTCGTCGCGGTCATCCTGCGCCTGTCCGTACGGGCGTACGCGCGGGCGGCGGTGGTGCTGGTCGCCGCGAGCGTGGGGGGGTGCCGGGGTGTGGGCGGTGGACTGGCGGACCGCGTTCGTCGACGGCGTCGTGTGGGCGCAGCGGGACGCGTTCGCCGAGCTGGCCGCCGACTACCGGGAGGGGCGGCCGATCGAGCCGCCGGGGTGGATGGCGTACGTGTCGGTCGGCGGGGAGGTCCGGGTGCTGGATGGCGGGCTTTATCTGCCGGTTCTCGTGGACGAGTGGCGGGGGGAGAGCGGGGCGGGGATCGCGTACCTCGGGCCGTCGCCGGGCGCCGACCGGCTCGTGCCGACGGCAGAAGGAGGGATGGGGCGGCCGGTCCGGGAGCTGGGTGACGGATGGTGGTGGGTGGAGTAGGCGAGTCCCCCGTCGTCCACAGGCTGTGCACGGACGAGGTCGCCCGGAAAGGACGGCGGGGAAAGGGGTTCGGCGCGGCCGGCCGATCATCCTGTGGATATCTGCGCGTCCGGTCTGTACTGGGAGGACGTGCGTGCGGAGCCGGTTTTGGGCTCGGTGGGCCGGGGTGGGGGGTTGGCTGGGGATGCGGCGTTACGGGGAGTGGTTATCCACAGGAAGGGTGAGTTATCCACAGTGTGTGGGAAAGCTCGCCCTACTGCGTGCCCATCCTCCTGAGCTGGTGCGCCCGCGCGCCCGCGTCGCCCGGCAGGTCGCGTTCGGCCAGCGCGGCGGCGACGCGCTCGCGGAGCTCGACCGGCTTGTGGCTGTCGTACTTGAACTTGGCCCGGACGCCCATCACCTCAAGCCGCAGCCCACGGATGGCGGACAACATCTTGCGGTACGGTCCCTCGTCGGCGGCGACCACGCCGTACCCGCCGTCCGGCTCGTGGTGGGCGAGCTGGCGGCGCAGGATGTCGGCCTTGCCTTCCTTGTCGTCCACGATCCGGGCCGTGCAGGTGAGCTGCACCGAGGCGTAGTAGCTGGTCGGGACGCCGGTGCCAGGGGAGTCGGCGCGCCAGGTGGACGGGATGAAGGCGTAGTCGTCGTGCACGCTCATCACGACGGTCGGGTTGGCCTCCAGCGCCGCCCAGATGGGGTTGGGCCGGGCCAGATGCAGCACGATCTCCTCGCCGCTGCCCGCGTCCAGCAGGAAGTGGGTCGGCACCACCACGGGCGGGCCGCCCTGCGCGCCGTTCGCGGCCAGCAGGCCGAAGTCACGCGTACGCAGCCAGGACCGCCACTCGTCCGCGTCGAGGGCCGCGTCCCAAGGATGAATAAGCACCCGAACTCCTTTGTATTAGTACATAATGTCTTTTGTGCTAGAAAAATATCGGATCGTCGGCGAGACAGCCAGCGAGTTGGCCACCGGGATCGAGACCGCCGTCTCCGAGGGACGGTTGCCGCCGGGCGCGCCGCTCCCCCCGATCCGCGAGCTGGCGCAGCAGGCCGGGGTCAGCCCCAGCACGGCGGCGGCCGCCTACCGGCTGCTGCGCGAGCGCGGCGTGGTCGAGACCGCCGGGCGGCGCGGCACCCGCGTCCGGCCGCGTCCGGCCAGCACCACCCGGGAGGACATCCGCATCGAGGTGCCGCCGGGCGTGCGCGACCTGTCGAAGGGCAATCCCGACGCGGCCCTGCTGCCGCCCCTGCACGACGCGCTCGCCGCCGCCGCCCGAGCCCATGAGGAACGGCCCGCGATGTACGGCACCCACGACGACGCTGACCTGCTCGCCCTGGCCGCTGCCCGCCTGAGCCGCGACGGCGTGCCGCCCGGCGATCTGGCGATCACCTCGGGCACCCTCGACGCCGTCGAACGCGTCCTCGCCACCGCCCTGCGTCCCGGCGACCCGGTCGCCGTCGAGGACCCGGGCTGGTCCTCCTTGCTCGACCTGGTCGCGGTGCTGGGCCTGCGGCCGGTGCCGGTGCGTGTGGACGACGAAGGGCCGCTTCCCGACGATCTCGACCGGGCGTTGCGGGCCGGCGTACGGGCCGTCGTGGTCACCGCCCGCGCCCAGAACCCGACCGGCGCCGCCGTCACCGCCGCCCGCGCGGCGGCCCTGCGCGACCTGCTGGCCGCGCACCCCGACGTGCTGCTCGTCGAGGACGACCACGGGGACGGCTTCGTGGACGTGCCCCTGCACCCGCTGGCCGGGGTCACGTCCCGGTGGGTGCTGGTGCGTTCGACGGCCAAGGCGTTCGGCCCTGACCTGCGGCTGGCTCCGGTCACCGGCGACCGGGCCACGCTGGACCGGCTGCGCGGGCGGCAGCGGCTGGCCGTCGGCTGGGTGAGCCACCTGTTGCAGCGGGCGGTCGCGCACCTCTGGCGTACGGGGGCGGTGGACACGGCGGCCGTGGCGGCGTCGTACCGGGAGCGGCGGGACGGCCTGGTGGCGGCGCTGGCCGGGCGCGGCGTGCGGGCGCACGGCCGGACCGGGCTCAACGTGTGGGTTCCCGTCGCCGACGAGTCCGCCGCGATCACCCGCCTGCTGGCCCGGGGCTGGGCCGCCGCGCCGGGGGCGCGCAACCGGGTCCGTACGCCGCCCGCGATCCGCGTCACCGTCTCCACGCTGAGCCCGGCCGACCTCGCGCCGCTCGCCGCCGACCTCGCCGCCGCCGTCGAGGCCCCGTCACGCGGCCGGTACGCCTAGCCGGTACGGCTAGGCGCCCGGCGTCGCCGGCCGCGAGTGCGCCGCCATCAGGTGGTCCACGAGCGCGAGCAGCACGTCCCGGCTCGCCCGGCGGTCACGGGCGTCGCACAGCACGAGCGGCACCTGCGGGTCGAGGTCGAGCGCCTTGCGGATCTCCTCCGGCGCGCGGTCCCTGACGCCGTGGAAGCAGTTGACGCCCACGACGAACGGGATGCCGCGGCTCTCGAAGAAGTCGATCGAGGCGAAGCTGACGTCCAGCCGCCGGGTGTCCACCAGGACGACCGCGCCCATCGCGCCGTTGACGAGGTCGTTCCACATGAACCAGAACCGCTCCTGGCCGGGCGTGCCGAACAGGTAGAGGACCAGCTCGCGGTTGATCGTGATGCGGCCGAAGTCCAGCGCGACGGTGGTGCTCGTCTTGCCGTTGAGCCCTTCCAGGTCGTCGACGCCGACGCTGGCGTGGGTCAGGTACTCCTCCGTACGCAGGGGCTCGACCTCGCTCACCGCGCCGACCATGGTCGTCTTGCCGACCCCGAAACCGCCGGCGACGAGGATCTTCACCGCCAGGGGAGCGGTGTCCCCGTGGTCAGAGTTCGCGTAACCCATCCCTCACCGCCTTGAGGATTTCCATGTCGGGAAGGCCGTTCGCGTGCGCGAAGGCCATCGGAGGCCGGGCGCGCAGTTGCCCGGTCTCGATCAGGTCGCCAATGAGGATCTTGGTGACGGACACCGGCAGGTCGAGCGCGGCGGCCACCTCGGCCACCGCCATCGGCCGGTGGCACAGGACGGCGATCCGGCGGTGCTCCGGCTGGAGCCGGCGCGGGCCGCGGCCGGGCTCGGGAAAGGTGTCGGACACCGTCGTCACGAGGGTGATCAGCGCGAGGTCGTCCCGCTCGGGAGTGGTGCGCCCGCCGGTGATCGTGTAGGGACGGACGAGGGTTTCGTCGGCGTCGTCGTCGTCGAAACCCTCCGTCCAGTGTTTCATCCGTGTCCCCCGATGTCGCGGGCCTCCGGAGCGCGGGCGTCGGTGCCGAGCTTCTGGCCGACCTGCTGGATCAGGGTGTGCATGGCGACGCTCATCAGCTCGGCGTCGACCTCCTGGGAGGCGACCACGGCGAGGTGCGTGCCGCGTCCCGCCGCCGTGATGAACAGCCACAGCTCGGCCATCTCGATGATGACCTGGTGCACCGGGCCGCCGCTGAAGAGCTGCCCGACGCCGCGGGCGAGGCTCTGCTGGCCGGTGGCGATGGCGGCGAGTCGTTCGGCGTCCGCCCGCTGGATGGACCGGGAGCGGCTGATCACCAGGCCGTCGTCGGACAGCACGATGGCGTGCCGGGTGCCCGCGACTCGATCGACCAGGCCGTCCAGCAGCCAGTCCAGGTCGGCGTTGGTGGCGGTGGTTCGCTGCGTCATCATCGATCTTCCGTCGTAGGGGAGCCGGGCTCGGGGGACCCGTTCGGCCGGTGCGGTGAGGTGTCGTCGTCGCCGCGGCGCAGGCGGGACTGCCTCTGGAAGGCGCCGATCGTGGCGCCGGAGCGGCTGGGCCGGTCGCCCCAGGCCCAAAGCCGCTGTTCGTCTGTCTCGTCCGGATCCGGGGTGGCCGGGGTCCTGAGTTCTTCGGCCAGATTGGCCTGGCGTACGCGCTGCGGCAGCGGACGACGGCCGGAATCCGGGTCGGGCGGCGGGGGAACGGGCGAGGCCGCCACGTTCGCCAGCGCGCGGCCCCTGGTACGGCTCGGCAGGCCGTTGCCGGCGGCCGCGTTCTCCCGCGCGGCCTCGTCCTGGGGACGGGGCCGGGGACCGGTCGCCGCCGGGCGGGACTCCTCGGCGGGCGGCGCGGCGCTCTCCTGGGGGCGCTCCACCACCAGCGTCTCCGGCACCAGCACGATGACCCGGGCGCCGCCGAACGCCGACGGCCGCAGCTCCACCTGCAGACCCAGGTTCGCCGAGAGCCGGGCGACGACGTACAGGCCGAGGCGTACGTCGTCGGCGTGCGTCATCACGTCGAGCTGCGGCGGCGACTTCATCAGGGCGTTGGCGGCCGCGTACTGCTCGGGCTCCATGCCGAGGCCGCGGTCCTCGATCTCGACCGCGACGCCGCGGCTGACCGGCGAGGCCCGCACCTCGACGGGCGTCAGCGGCTTGGAGAAGGCGGTGGCGTTCTCCATCAGCTCCGCGAGGACGTGGACCAGCGGCCCGACCGCGCGCTCGGCCACCCAGGGCTCGCCCTCGACGTCGATCGTGATCCGCCGGTAGTCCTGCACCTCGCCCTGCGCGGCCCGCAGCACGTCGAGCAGCTGCACCGGCCGCCGCCAGCGGCGCTGCGGCTGCCCGCCGCCGAGGATCACCAGGTTCTCCTCGTAGCGGCGCAGCCGGGCGGTGAGGTGGTCCAGGTCGAACAGGCCCTCCAGCACCTCCGGGTCCTCGTGCCTGCGCTCCAGCTCGTCGAGCTTCTTGAGCTGGAGGCCGATGAGGATCTGCGTACGCCGGGCGATCCGCTGCAGCATCCGCTGGAAGCCGCGGTGCTGCTCGGCCTGCCGGACGGCGGTCAGGACCGCGCTGCGGCTGGCCTGGTTGAGCGCCTCCCCCAGCTCGCCGAGCTCGTCGGGGGTGGGCTCGACCAGGTGGACCTCGGCGTCCACGTCGACGTCCTCGCCCCGCTCCAGCCGGGCGACCACCTTGGGCAGGCGCTCCTGGAGCTCCTGGGCCTCCTCGCGCAGGCGGAGGATGCGCCGCCGGAGGACGGAGGTGAGCCGCCAGCTCGTGAAGATGACCAGGCCGAGCGCGAGCAGGCCGACGCTGCTGATGCTGACGAAGACCACGAACAGCATGCGGGCGTGGCCGTAGCCGAGCTCGCGTACGGTCTCCAGCCGGAGGTTGAGGAGGTCCAGCACCTGGGCGGTGACCGCGTCGGCCGACGTGCGCCAGGCGGCCGCGTCGCCGCGCACCGCCACCTGGCCGCTCGCGTCGTCGCCCCCGGTGGCCAGGCGCGCCTCCTGGGCGACCAGGGCGTTCCACGCCTGGCTCGTCATCAGCGAGCGGTGCCGCAGCTCGTCGCCGGTGAGCGCGGGCATGATCCTGGACTCCAGGAGATGCGTACGGGTGCCGATGGCATCGGTGACGACGGCGTAGTCGTCCCTGGTCAGCCGGCCCGTCTTCCAGGCACGGGCCAGCACGGCGTCCTCGCGGCCGATCGTGTCCACGACCCAGAACAGGTCGATCATGATCTGCGCGCGGCTGTTCACCTGGCCCTCGTCGGTGTGGCTGAGCGCGGTGAGCACGCCGAGGTCCGCCACCAGGAGGCGGCTGTAGTAGTCGAACGCCTTCCTCGCCGTGGACGTGCCGGCGTCCACCGCCCGCCGCTCCGCGCCGAGGGAGGCGAGCACGCGGTCGGCCGCGGCGACGGCCTCGGGCAGCCCCTCCTGCCCGTTGGCGAAGTCCTGGCCGACGAGTGAGCGGAAGGCGCGTACGGACTCGTCGGTCGCCGCCCGCTGCTTGACGAGCTGGTCGCGGACGCCCGGCTCGGCGGCGGCCTGCACCTCGGCCGTGAGCCTGCGCTCCTTCTGCAGGTCGAGGAAGAGCGCCGCCGCGGGCCTGCCGGCGGTCTCGGTCGCGAGGTCGAGCTGGGCCCGCTCCGCCCGCCACTGGGACGAGAGCTGGTACATGCCCGAGGCCAGCAGCGGAGTGAAGGTCAGACTCGGCACGAACACGATGATGAGCAGCACCGTACGCAGAGGAAGCCGGCGCGCGCCGGCCAGCCGCCGCGGACGAGCGCCGTCCGAGCTGTTGTCGTCGCCTGCGGTCTCGGCCGCGTCTCGCCCGCCCCTGCCTGATTCAGCCACGTGCGGACTCTCCTCACTTCGGATTGGTGCTCGATCGTAGCTATGTGACAGGTGTGACGAAAAGTCCCGCGGTTCAGGGCTTGGCGGCCTGCGTGTAAGTCCGGCGACGCCTGCCCGTGAGCGCTAGGATCGCGGCGTTCCGCAGGTGCTCGAAGCTCGGAAAGGGCGGGCGTGAGTTCGCAGTCCGAAGAGGCGCGGCCGGAATGGCCCTCGGGGCTGGACATCGGCGCTCTGCTGGAGAGCGGCTGGCGCCCGACGCCCTTCCAGCAGTTCGTACTCAAGATCCACAGTAGGTGCAACCTCGCCTGCACCTACTGCTACATGTACGAGATGGCCGACCAGGGCTGGCGCCGCCAGCCCCGGCGCATGTCGCAGGCCACGATCGACGCGGCCGCGGCCCGCATCGCCGAGCACGCCAGGATGAACCGCCTGTCCCAGGTCGAGGTGATCCTGCACGGCGGCGAACCCCTGCTCGCCGGCGTCGACCACCTCCGCTACGCGGTCAGCGCCGTCCGCGCCGCGGTCGATCCCGGCGTGACGGTGAACGTCCAGGTGCAGACCAACGGCGTGCTGCTCGACGCCGCCTTCCTGGAGCTGTTCGACGAGCTCGGCGTGCTCGTCGCGGTCAGCCTCGACGGCGACCGCGAGGCCAACGACCGCCACCGCCGCGGACCGGCCGGTCAGGGCAGTTTCGACCGGGTGGACGCCGGGCTGACCAGGCTCGTCTCCCCCGCCTTCCGTCACCTGTTCAGCGGGCTGCTGTGCACCGTGGACCTGCGCAACGATCCGGTAGGCACGTACGAGGCGCTGCTGGCGTACGGGCCGCCGGCCGTGGACCTCCTGCTGCCGCACGGCACCTGGGAGACTCCGCCACCGGGCCGCCTGCCGGACAGCGAGGACACCCCTTACGGCGACTGGCTCGTCGCCGTCTTCGACCGCTGGTACCGCGCCCCGGAGCGGGAGACGCGGCTGCGGCTGTTCGACGAGATCATCCGGCTGCTGCTCGGCCGGCCCTCGCGCAGCGAGACCGTCGGGCTCTCCGCGGTCGCCGTCGTCGTGATCGAGACCGACGGCGGCATCGAGCAGGTGGACAGCCTCAAGTCGGCCTACGACGGAGCGACGCGCACGCCGCTGCACGTCGGCGACGCCGGCGCCTTCGACACGGCGCTCATGCTGCCGCCGATCGCCGCCCGCCAGATCGGCGAGCGCGCGCTCGCGCCGGAGTGTCAGGCGTGCGAGATCAGGCGGGTGTGCGGCGCCGGGCTCTACCCCCACCGCTACCGCCCCGGCACCGGGTTCGCCAATCCCAGCGTCTACTGCCGCGACCTCTTCCGGCTCATCAAGCACGTCCAGCACGCGGTGAGCGACGACCTCGCCGCCGTACGCGAGCGCCGCCGGCGCCGCCAGGCGTCCGCGCAGCTCACCGATCCGCAGAGAGGCCACTCCACGTCATGAGGCTGACCCCGCTACTGCTGCCCCAGAAGGTGTTCGCCGAGCTCGCCTCGGGCGGGGGCGGCCGCGACGCCGTCGGCCGCCTGTGGGCGGCGCAGGACGGCAAACGCCTGCTGCTCCTGCGCGGGGTCCGCGACCTCGCCACCGAGGACGTCGAGCGGGTCCGGCATGCCTACGACCTGCTCGCCGACCTCCAGGAGGCCGCGCCCGAGGTGGTCAGGGCGGTGCTGCGCTACCCGACCGTGGGGTCCTGGGGGCTGCGTACGCTCCAGGCCCTCGCGGGCGAGGCGCCGCCGGCCGCCTGGCAGGATCCGGCGGTCATGGCGTCGCTGGCGGCGGTGGCGGCGATCCGGGCCGGGCGTGCGGCGACGGTCGAGGTGCCCGTGCTCGACGGCACGGTGGTGCTCCCGTCGCTGGGGCGGGCCGTGGTGCCGGGCGACGCGCGGACCGCCGTCGTACGGACCGCCGACGGCGAGGCGGAGATCAGCGCGGGCGGCATGACCGTACGCGTCGGCGAGGACCCCTCGTGGGAGGGCCTGCGCCGCATCCGCGCCGAGCACCGCGGGGTGGCGGTCGAGTTCGTCGTGGACGACGTCGATCCGGGCCGGATGCCGGGGGCGCGGCGGCTGGAGGAGCGGCTGAGCGAGGCGGACCTGCACCGGTGGGCCACCACCCTCCAGCCGGCGTGGGAGATCCTGGTCGAGCGGCACCCGCTGGTCGCCGAGGAGACCGACGCCGTGGTCAAGGCGCTCACCCCGCTGATCGGCCCGGCGGACGGGACCGCCAGCGCGACCTCCAAACTGGCCTTCGGCAACATCGGCCTGTCCACGCCGCCCGATCCGCACTCCTTCGCCGTGACCCTGGCCCACGAGTCCCAGCACGCGAAGCTGAGCGGCCTGCTCGACCTGATCCCGCTGACCCGGCCGGACGACGGCAGCCGTTACTACGCGCCGTGGCGGGAGGACCCGCGCCCGCTGGGCGGCCTGCTCCAGGGCGCGTACGCGCACATGGCGATCGCCGCGTTCTGGGAGGTCGAACGGCGCGAGCCGCATCCGGACGAGTTGCTGCTGCGGGCGCACACGGAGTTCGTACGGTGGCGCGAGGGCACCGACGCCGTGATCCGCACGCTGCGGGCGAGCGGGCGGCTCACCCCCGAGGGCGAGGTGTTCGCCGCCGGGATGGCGGACGTGATGGCCGCGATGGGCGCCGAGGACGTCCCGGCCGAGGCGACGCTCCGGGCCCGGGGCTCGGCCGGCCGGCACCTGGCCGGCTGGCGCGCGCGCAACGGCGAGCCGCCGGCCGAGCAGGTGCCGGCTCCGGCCGCGCCGTAGGTCCTGGCCGCGCCGTAGGCCCCGGCCGCGCCGTAGGCCCTGGGCGTCGTCCCGGTCAGATCGGCGGCGGGTCGAAGTCGAGGTCCAGGTGCCGTCCTTCGAGGAAGGCGACGGCGTCGGGGTGTTCGAGGCCGAGGCGGTGCGCGTATTTCTCGCGGGTGTCCTCCCTCAGCCGCTCCGCCTCCTCGACGGCCTCCGGCGTGCCGAGGCGCTTGAGGTCGGCGGAGAGGTTGGCGGCGCAGGCGAGGGCGACCGGGTGGTCCGGGCCGACCAGCTCCCGCAGCCGGCGGTAGGTGTCGTGGCCGCGCTCTACGGCCGCCTCGTGGTGGCCGAGCTCGGCCAGGTCGCTCGCCAGGTTGGTCGCCACGGTCAGGTAGTAGTGGTGGTCGCGGCCCAGGTGGCGCTCAATGTCGTTGAGTGTCTCCTCGTTGACCGCGCGGGCCCGCTCCGGGTCCTGGCAGGTGCGGTGGAGCAGCGCCAGGTTGCCGGTGCAGGCGAGGACGTACGGGTGGTTGGTGCCGTACACGCGGGGGTAGCGCGCCACGGTGTCGGCCGCCAGCTCCAGCCCCTCCTGCTCCTGGCCGTTGTTGCGCTGGACGTTGGCGAGGGACATCGCGGCGGCCAGCGTGTCGGGGTGGTCGAGGCCGTACCTCCGCACGTAGCGGCCGTGCACGTCGGCGCACATCTCCAGCGCCCGGTCGAGCTCGCCGAGCCGCCGCCAGGCGATGGAGAGGTCCTTCGCTGTCCAGAGGTAGGCGGGGTGCTCGCCGCCGAGGTATTCGAGGCCGTAGGCGAGGGCCTCCTCGCCGAGGTCGCTCGCCTCGGCGTAGTCGCCGGTGAGCCGGACCGCGCGGGCGAGGGAGTTCCAGTGGACGAGGACGGTCGCCGCGCCCGCCTGCGCGTCCTGCAACCCGATGAAGGCGACCTCGTGCAGCTCGCGCGCCCGCTGGAAGCTGCCGGTGAGGCTGTAGTCCAGGGCCAGGTTGTTCTTGGCGCGCAGGGTCCGCGGGTCGTCGGGGCCGAAGGCGGCCTCGTGGCGGCGTACGGAGTCCTCGTCGTGCTCCAGCGCGGCGCTGAAGTCGCCTCGCGCGCGCAGGTCGGCGCCGATGCCGCTGACCAGGTTGAGCAGCTCGTCCTCCGGCGTGCCCACCTGCCGCATCTTGGCGAGGGTGCGCTGGTTGAGCTCGTAGACCTCGTTGTACCTGCCGAGCTGGCGCAGGATGTTGCCCAGCTCGCGGTAGGCCTTGAGCACGTGGGGGTCGTCGGGGCCGGAGTCGCGCTCCCACTGGTCGATGAAGAGGTTGACGAACTGGTGGGCGAAGCCGTCGCCCGACATGTAGAGGTAGCGGGCCAGGTCGAGCGCGAAGTCGCGGACCTTGACGTCGCGGCTCTCCTGGACCCGGGAGGGGACGACGTGCCCCAGGATGCCGCCGTATTTCCCCCAGTTGACCGACTCTTCCGGGTTGCCGAGTTGCAGGCCGGTCAGCAGGCGGTGGACGTCCGCGAGATGTTCGTCCCGCTCCTCCGGTTCGAGCTCGTCGCGGACGAGGGCCTGGATCAGCCGGTGCACCTGGATGGTCCGGCTGCCCGGGTCGATGCGCGCGAGGGCGAAGCGGCCGAGCTCGCCCACCGACCGGCTCAGCTTGATCGGGTTGGCGAGCAGTTCGCTCATGCGCGGGCTCAGGCCGCTGACCCGCTGGCTGAACACGTCGCGCGGGATCGGCTCGGGGCCGAAGAAGGCGCAGCAGCGCAGCAGGTCGATGGCCTCCGGCCGGCGCTCGCTCAGCCGGCTCACCGACAGGTTCCACGCCGCCGTCATCGAGATCGGGTATTCGGTCGGCTTGCCCTCGCTGAGGAGCTGCCCGGTGTGCTCGTTGAGCAGCTCGATGTACTCGTCGACGGGCATGCCCGTCTCCGCCTGGAGCGCGCCGGCCTGCTCCAGCGCCAGGGGGAGGTCCCCCAGCTGCTCGGCGAGCCGGTCGGCGTCCTCGGGGGCGAGGGCGCGGCGCACCCGCTTGGTGAGGAAGGCGATGCTCTCCTTGCGGCTGAAGACGTCGACGGGCACGGCCTCGACGACGTCCTCCCACCGGTGGTTGCGCGAGGTGATCAGGACGTGGCCGGGCCCGTCGGGGATGACGTCCCTGATCTCCTCCGGCTCGTCGGCGTTGTCGAAGATGAGCAGCCATCGGTCGTACGGCTGGCCGCGCCGCAGCGCGTCCAGCGCCGCGTTGGCGGCGTCCTCGACGCCGACGGCCGCCGCCGACGGCAGTTCGAGGTGGGGCGCCAGGGCCGCCAGCGACGAGCGGATGAGCACGCGCTGGTCGGCGGAGATCCACCAGACGAGGTCGTACTCGTTGCCGTAGCGGTAGGCGTATTCGACCGCCATCTGCGTCTTGCCGACGCCGCCGAGGCCGTGCAGGGCGTGGGGGAGCACCTGGGGGAGCACGACCGTGACCTGACCGGTGGTGCCGGCGGTCATCCCGGCGCGCAGTTTCTCCAGGAGCTCTTCCCGGCCGGTGAAGTTCTTGTTCCTGGGCGGCACCTTGCCCCATACCTCCGGGGTGCCTGACCGTCGTACCTCACTCTGGTGCGTACCGGTCATAAGGGACACCTCCGGATCGCGGATTTCAATGCCAACGTCGGGCAAGATTTCGCTATCGTAAATGGTTCCTTCGGGCCCGGCCATGACCTTTTAGTGCTGGCCTTTGAACGAGCCCCGGTGTCAGGCGCGGAGGCTCAGCTTGTATGCTGGCCCGGACATAGCACCATGATGTATCGAGCTGGGAGTCCCTCATGGAGCAGCAGCAGAACGACCTGGCAGGTCAGCTGCCTGATTGCTCCGATTTGTCCCTTCGCGACCTCGATGAGCTCGACAGTTCGGCGTTCGCCCACGCGCTGCGGAGCCTGATGTCGCCGGACCCCCGCGACACCGAAGTCGTGGCCGGATTCAGCAACTCCATCGACTATCAGTAACGCGCTTAACGTCCCATTCGGGCGGAAATCGCCCTTTAGTCACTGTCTGCGGGCAATTTTCCCCATCGGTTTCTCGTGATGGCGGAACAGGCGCGGGCTCGTCGCCTGGAGCGCTTCTTCGGCCAGCTCCGCCGCGAGGTCCCGGTCGCCGCGCCGGTCCGCCGCCTGGGCCAGGAACACCAGGACCAGGCCGTGCGTCCGCCCCTCCTCGCGAAGCTCCTCGACCTCGCTCCGCGCCACCGGCACATTGGCCGCCATGATGTACGCCGCGCGGGCCGAGGGCGGCGCCGCGGTGGCGACGCTGCTCAGGTCGGCCACGGCCAGCTGTGAGTTGCCCCAGTCCGCGTGGATCTCGCCGCGGATGCGCAGGGCCTCGCAGTGCTTCGGATCCCGCTCCAGCAGCCCGTTCAGCTCTCTCACCGCCGCCTTGTGACGGTTCGCCCGCCAGTGCGCCTGCGCCACCTCCAGCCTGGCGATGGACTCCGCCGCCTGGTTCAGCAGGCCCGAGCGCGCGGCGCCGAGGGCGCGGTCGGCGTCTCCCTGGAGCAGGTGCAGGCGCGCGATCGCGGCGTACAGGTGCATGACGGCGGGCGACCTGCGGTCCGTCATCAGCTTGTCCTGCAGCGCCGTCTCATAGGCCTCGCCCGCCGCGCCGTGGTCGCCGCGCAGGTAGGCGATGTCGCCCAGGACGATCCGGGCGGCGGTGTGCGCGTCGTGGTGGGCCCGCCGGTCCTTCTCCAGCGTCGCGCGCGCGTACTTCTCGGCGAGCCGCAGGTTGCCGGCGGACATCGCCTGCTCGCACTCGCGCAGCAGGTCGTCCGCGGTGGGCTCCGGCTGCGGCCCCGGCGCCTCGCCGAGCCGCTGGAGGGCCCGCGCCAGCCGAGGGTGCTGGAGCTGGAGGCCGTCGTCGCCGGTGAGCCGGCAGTACTTCAGCAGATGCCGGTCCTCCACCGCGCGGACGACGGTGTCCGTGATCTCCTTGGGGCGCGCGCTGCGCGGCGCGGGCACGGCCTCGTACGGGGACCGCTCGTCCGGCGACCTGGTGAAGGTGCGCCGCATCCAGCCGCCGATCTCGCAGGTCGGCAGGTTGTGGTCGGTGGTCAGCGTGAACAACGTGCGGGTGCAGTAGTCGGCCAGCGCCGCGTCCACGTCGTCGAGCACCTTCTCCGCGACGACGGACAGGCCGCCGCCGTCGCGCAGGCCGGCCCAGAGCTGGGCGCACAGCGCCTGCAGCAGGACGGGCTCCACGCGCCCGCCCGTCGTGCCGTGCTCGACCGCCAGGGCGTCGACCAGCCGCTCCGGCACGAGCTCCTCGAACTGCAGGTGGGTGCCGAGCAGCGGACGGGTGAGCGCGTCGATCGCGGACGGCCGGTCGAGAGGCGGCAGGTCGTACCGCGCGGGGGTCAGGCCGAGCGCCACGCCGAGGTCGCCCGCCTCCTGCACGGAGTCCGGCCGGACGGCGAGCAGCAGCCGGACGTCGGGGAACGCCCGCAGCGCCGTCTCCAGCTCCGCGCGCACGCGGCGGTGATCGGGCAGCGCGGCGGCCGGACGCCGCAGGATCCGGTCGGCGCCGTCCACGGCCACGAGGATCGGCGTGCCGCGCCCCGCCCTCCTGGTCTCCCGCTGGAAGAACTCGCGGATCGTCAGCCCGACGCTGCGGGCGGCGTCCTCCTCATCCGGCTGCCACGAGGACAGGAGCGCGAAGAGCGGGCGGCCCCGGGCCGTGACCACGGGAGCCGGCAGGGACCTGCGGTAGTCGAGGTCGCCGACCGGCACCACCCGAGCTCCGCTCGCGGCCGCGTACGGAGCCGCACCGGCATGCAACAGGGAGGTCTTGCCGACACCCGAGTCGCCGACCAGCAGGGTCAGCCGATGTTTCTTCCAGAGCTCGGCCAGCTCGCGTTTCTCGGCGTCACGTCCGAAGAAACGGGCCGCGTCCGGCCTGCGGAAAGGCCGGAGGCCGACCCAGGGCCCATCTTCGTAGGAGGTCACGAAGAGACTCCCGCCGACGCCGATTCCTGTCGAATCATGATCTCCCGTATCCGCTGCCGCCGCAGGCGAATGTGTGTTCTGCCTGACGGTGGCTTGGCATGAAATCCGGCTGGGTAATGCCGCAATCATCCAAGAAAGTCTTCTATCATGCTATGTCTGGCGTCAGAAGTCCTCGACGGAGACAATCTCGGGCGTAAGAAACGCCTTTTACCCCCCTGACTCACGACTGCATCTATGGTGACCTGAATGCGGAAAAAGGTCGATCGGCTGTCGCCCGAGGAGCTGGAGCAGGCCGCCCGCCAGTTGCTGGAGAACGACGCCGAGCTGGCGTACAGACGCGACCAGCACCGCGCGATACTCGATCACGTCCGGCAGAGGTCCGGCGATCTCTCCGCGCTGCTGGGCGAAGAGATCGCGGTGGTCGGCGAGGCCCGCCGCGCGCTGCTCCGCCTCCGGGTCGTCGCCGTTCTCGCCTTTCTCGTGGCCGCCTTTCTCATCCTCGCGGCCGCTCTGTGGAGCGACGGGACGCCGTTCCGGACGCGGACGGCCAACATCACGTTCGCGTCCGGCCTGGCCGTGTTCGGGACGATCGCCGTCGCCGCGCGCTGGGCCGCGATCCGGCGGCGCGGCGTGAACGCCGCCCGCGAGCTGCGGAGGGCGCTGGTGGCGCCGCTGCGCGCCCTGATCCGCCTCCTCATCAGCGAGCTGGAGGACGACGAGGTGCGCTGGGGCGGCACGCTGCGCACGTCCGAGGCTCCCGCGCTGGTGGAGCTCCACCTTCAGGACACCATCCCGTCCCGCACCTACGAACGGCTGCGCACCTTCATCGGCGAGCACGAGTCCTCCGCCATCGGCCTGGCCGGCGCGCGCGGCTCCGGCAAGACGACCCTGATGCGGCAACTGCGGCTGGACAAGGACCTGGACTGCCACGTCGCCCTGGTCAGCGCGCCGGTGCAGTACTCCGCCGTGGAGTTCACCCGCCTCATCCACAACGAGCTGGCACAGGTCGGGCTCAAACCCGGCGAGGCGGCGCTCATCCGGCACCGCATGGTGGCGCCGACGCTGCGCGCGGTGCTGCGGACGCTGCTCGCGTCCGTGGTGCTGTTCTTCATGATCACGTTATGGATCTACGACAAGAACCGTCCCGTGCCGGACGCGCTCGACCTCGGCTGGGCGGGCTTCGCCGCGGTCGTCCTGGGCGCGCTGATCATGGGGTTCATGCTCAGCCGGGGCTGGGTCCTCTTCCAGAGCCGGACGAGGCTGACGGTCCCGCCCCGGACCGTCCGTGAGCTCTGCCTGCAGCAACTGGAGTTCCTGCGCTGGTCGACGACGGTCGAGAGAAGCGCGGGCGCCGCGCTCAAGGTCGGCGGCACCGGCTTCGACGGCGGCGGCAAGCTCTCCAGGACCGAGCGGGAGATCACCCACGCCGAGTCGGTCCAGGCGCTGCGGCAGTTCATCGACCAACTGCTCGCGCTGAGCAGCAAGCCCGTGGTCATCTGCGTCGACGAGCTGGACAAGCTGGCGAACCCGGCCGAGGCCGTCGACGCGATCAACGGGCTCAAGGACCTGTTCCACGTCGCCAAGGCCCACTTCGTCCTCTCGGTCTCCACGGACGCCATGCACAACTTCGCCGCGCGGGGGGTGCCGGTGAGGGACGTGTTCGACTCGGCCTTCGACACCATCATCGGCGTCGGCCCGCTCTCCTTGAAGGAGTCGCAGACGCTGCTGTCGCGGCGGGCGCGGGAGTTCTCCAACGTGTTCGTGCTGTTCTGCCACGCCTGGTCCGGTGGCCACGCCCGCGACCTCATCCGGACCGCCCGCGCGTGCGTGGACCTCAAGCGCGAGCTCAAGGACGGCGAGGAGGCCACGGTCGCCCTGCTGTCCGGGCGGGTGCTGCGCAAGGACCTGCGCGAGGTCGTGGACGCGACCGTCGAGAAGCTGCGCGGCGACGACCGTGGGAATGACCGGGGCAAGGAGCTGCTGGACCAGGTGCTGGCGTTCCAGGAGTCGCTGGAGGACGAGTCCGCGCCGCTGCGCGACCTCGTCGAGGCGGGCGCGTTCCCGCCGGACGCGGGACCGGTGGCGCCGGAGGCCCAGCCGGCGGCGACCCTGGCTCCCTACGCGCGGATCGCCGGCCTCTGCGAGCGGCTGTTCTCTGTCGCCCGCCCGCCGGCGGCCTGGCAGAGCGAGGCGATGGGCCAGGCCGTCATGGCCCTGGCGGAGGCCCGGTCCTCGCTCGGACGCCACCCACGGGCGATCGAACGACGGCTGAAGCGAGCTGTGGACGCGTGCGATCGGGTGTAGAATGATCATTGTCCCGAGCGGTGAGGCCGCCCGGGATTTTGCCTTTCATGCCCTCCCCTCATCGCACGATTCTCAGTGCGGCCGTTCCCCTGTTCGGGTCCATGAGCGCCGGGGTCGTCGCGCAACTCGTCGGCACGTCGCTGCTCGGGCACCAGGCGACCGCTCAATTGGCGGCGTTCGCGCTGGCCGGCGCGGTGCTGAACCCGGTCACGGCGGCGGTCGCCGGTGGGCTGCGCGGGGCGGCGCCGTTCGTGGCCGTCCACCGCGACCGCCCCGCCGAGGCGGTCGCCGTGCTGAAGGACGCGCGGTGGCTCGCGCTCGGGCTCGGCACGGTGGGCGCCGGGGTCATGCTCGCGGTGCCGTCCATCGCGCGGGCGGGCGGGGCGCCGGACGAGGCGGTGGCGGAGCTCGGGCTGCTGCCGCTGCTCCTGGCGCTGCACGTGCTGCTGTTCGCGGCGGGCAGCGGCGCCAACGGGGTGCTGGTCGCGCTCGGACGCAGCCGGCTGGTGCTCTGGTCCGGCCTCGCGGGCACGGGCACGCAGGTCGCGCTGTCGCTCGTTCTCGTGCCGAGGGTGGGGGTTCAGGGGATCGGTGTCGCGTTGCTGGGGTCCACCGGCGTCGCGGTCGCCGTCTCGAACGGGGTGCTGGTGCGGCTGACGGGCGCGTCGCCGTGGCCGGGGCGGCCGCGAGCGCGGCGGATCGTCCGGATGGCCAGGGTGGGCGTTCCCATGTCCGCCACGCTGGTGATCAAGTTCACGGTCTTGGGCGGGGTGGCGTACACCGCCGCCCGGACCGGGGTCCAGGGGGCGGCGGCGCACGCGATCCTCATCGCGCTGGACGGGTTCCTGGGGCTGGCGGCCTTCGCGGCGGCGCAGGCCGCGACGCCGGAGATCGCGAGGGCGGCCTCGCGCCGGGAGGCCCGGCGCGTCAGCGGGGCGGCCGTCACGATCGCGGCGGCCGGGGTGCTCGTGGGCGGGCTCGTGCTGCTGCTCTCCGGCCGGGCGGTGCTCGGCGCTTTCACGCCGGACGCCGCCGTGCTCGGCCTCGCCGGTGGCCTGGTGCCGCTGCTGGTGGCCTTCTCCCTGGTGGGGAACTGCGGGATCGTGGTGGCGTACGGGCTGGTCGGGCTCAGGCGCTCGACCTGGCAACTCGCCTCGACCGGCACCGGGTACGGCCTGCTCGCCCTCACCATGACCCCGGCCGCCGAGGCCGGGGGACTGGCGGGGTTGTGGTGTGCGATGGTGGCGAGCGTGGCGCTCATCGGCGTGCTGCAGGTCGCCGGGTTCCTGCGGTACAGCGCCCGTCAGTCGTCGTCGTAGCCGTACGGGGGGTTGATCGGACGTCCCTGGGCGAACCGGTCGGGGGTGAAGGCGGAGACGTCCACGGTCTGCGGCTCTCCCAGAGCCAGTTCAGCGAGGGCCCGGCCGACCGCCGGGCAGATCTTGAAGCCCATGCCGGAGAAGCCGGCCGCCACGATCAGTCCCTCGATCCCGGCCACCGGGCCCAGCATCGGCCGGGCGTCGGGCGACATGTCGTACACGCCGGTCACGCCGCGGCTGATGCCCGACTCGGCGAGGGCGGGAACGCGGCGCGCGGCCCGCCCGACCAGCTCCACCACGCTCTCCTCGCCCGGCGTCTGCGGGAAGTCGTCGGGGTCGATCCCGTCGCGCGGGCCGACGAAGTCGCCGAGCAGCAGGCCGCCGCCCTCCGGGCGGAAGTACGTACGGGTCCCCGAGTCGATGCAGGCGATCCTGGACGCCGGCCCATCGGGCCCGTCCCGCAGCACCGCCACCTCGTGGTATTCGGGCTCGATGGGCAGATCCACGCCCACGGCCCGGAGCAGCGGCCGGGTCCACACGCCGGTGGCCAGGACGACCAGGTCGGCCATGAGGTCGCCGGTGTCGGTACGCACCCCGCGCACCCGGCCGCCGGCGTCGGTGAGCAGCGAGCGTACGGGGGTGTTGGGCCGGTAGGCGACGCCCAGGTCCCGCGCGCGGGACAGGAGATCGCCTGCCACGACCGCGCCGTCGCCGTAGCCCGCGCGCGGCTCGTACGCGGCCGCGACCACGTCGTCCACCCGCCAGCGCGGCTCCAGCTCCAGCACGTCGGCCGCGGTGATCACCTCGGCCTCGGCCCCGCAGGCCCGCTGCATCTCGACGTTCTTGCGCAGCAGGTCGGCCTCGCCGGGCTGGACGACCCGGACGAACCCGCACTCGCGCAGCACGGGAGGCCGCCCGACCCGCTCCGGCCACTCCCGGAAGAAGGCGAGGCTGTCGACCGCGAGGCGTACCTCCGGCTCGAACGTGTAATGCATCCGGACGAGGGCCGACGAGCGGCTGCTCATGCCCTCCCCGGCGTGCCGCGCGTCGACGACGGTGACCGCACGCGCGCCGCGTTCGGCCAGGTGGAACGCGGTGGACGCGCCCATGACGCCGGCGCCGACGACGATGACCTCGGGCACTGCTCAAACCTCCAGGAAACGTGATGACGAGCGGGGGGTCATCCGAGGACCTTCGACAGGAACGCCTTGGTGCGCTCCTCCTTCGGCGCCACCAGGCATTCCCCGGGCGGGCCCGACTCGATGACGACACCGCCGTCGAGCATGGCGACGGTGTCGGCGACCTCCTTGGCGAACCCGATCTCGTGGGTGGCCACGATCATGGTCATGCCCTGCCGGGCCAGGTCCTTCATGACGTCGAGCACCTCGCCCACCAGCTCGGGATCGAGGGCCGAGGTCGGCTCGTCGAACAGCATGACGTGCGGCTTCATCGCGAGGGCCCGCGCGATGGCCACCCGCTGCTGCTGCCCGCCGGACAGCTGTGACGGGTAGGAATCGAGCTTGTCGCGCAGGCCGACCCGGGTCAGCAGCCGCTCGGCCTCCGCCTCGGCCTGGGCGCGGGACAGGCCCAGTACGCGCCGGGGGCCGAGCGTGACGTTCTCCAGCGCGGTCATGTGCGGGAACAGGTTGAAACGCTGGAACACCATGCCGATACGGACCCGCTGCCGGCACAGCTCGGCCTCGGTCAGCTCGTGCAGCCGCCCGCCGGCCTCGCGCAGCCCGACCCGCCGGCCCTCCACCTCGACCAGGCCGGAGTCCAGGCGTTCCAGGGCGTTGACGCAGCGCAGCAGGGTGGACTTGCCGCTGCCCGACGGGCCGAGCAGGACGAGGGTCCGCCTGGGACGGACGGTGAGGTTCACCCCTCGCAGCACGTCGGTGGAGCCGAACCACTTCCACGCCTGCTCAACCCGGATGATCGGCTCGCCGTCGTCCGTGCTCTCCTTCGGGGCGTCGGGCACGAGCTCGGGCGTGGGCCTGGCCTTGGCGCGGGCGGCCGCGCGACGCCGGGCCCGCCGCTCGGCGGCGGCCGAGGGCTTCACGCCGAACCCGCGGCCGAAGTAGCGCTCCACGTAGTGCTGTCCGACGCTGAGGACCGAGGTCAGCAGCAGATACCACAGCGAGGCCACCACCAGCAGCGGCATGATCTTGAAGTTCTGCTGGTAGATCTGCTGCACGCTGGTCATCAGGTCCCGCCCGGAGATGACCGAGACCAGCGCGGTCATCTTCAGCATCGAGATGGCCTCGTTGCCGAGCGTCGGGATCAGCACCCGCATGGCCTGCGGCAGGATGACGAAGCGCATCCTGCGTCCCGAGGACATGCCGAGCGACATGGCCGCCTCGCGCTGCCCGCCGTCCACCGAGATGATCGCCGCGCGGACCAGCTCGGCGCAGTACGCGGCCTCGTTCGTGGCCAGCGCCAGCACCGCCGCGGTGGCCGCGCCGATGAGCGAGCTCGTCGGCACCGAGCCGAACACGATGCCCGTGAGCGGGATCCCGAGGAAGAGGTTGGGGTAGAGCGCGCCCAGGAAGCCCCAGAAGATGATCTGGACCAGCAGGGGAGTGCCGCGGAAGAACCAGATGTAACCCTGCGCGACGCCGGACAGCACCGGGTTGTCCGACAGCCTCATCACCGCGAGCAGCACGCCGCCGGCGACGCCGATCACCATGGCCACGAGGGTCAGCTCGATGGTGACGGCGAGGCCGTGCAGGATCGAGGGCGCGAACAGGTACTGCCGGATCGAGGCGAGGTCGAGGTTGGGGTTGTGCCACAACGACCAGCCGAGGGCGAACAGGACGTACGCCACCAGTGCCGCCGCCGCCCAGCGGCCGTACCGGCGGACCGGCACCACGGCGACGGGAGGCGGCCGCTGCCCGGCCGGGGCCGAGGTGGCGTCGGCGGATGCCAAGGAGGTCACAACACTTCTCCTTCTCGCGGGTGCCCTAGTCGGTCCCCTGGTCGATCTCCGCCTTGGTCAGCGCGATGTTCTGCACGCCGTACGTGGAGAGGATCTTCAGGTAGGTCCCGTCGTCCATCAGCGCCTGCAGCGCCTTCTGCAGCGCCGTCCTGAGCTCGGTGTCCGCCTTGGGGACGCCGATGCCCTCCATGCCGCCGCCGAACTCCGCGGTGATCGAGGGCGCCTCGACCAGCTCGAACGCCTTGCCGTCCTCGAAGGTCTTGGCGGCGTACGCGGCCGCGGAGGTCGCCTGCACGCGGGCCGTCGCCTTGCCGCTCTTGATCGCCAGGAACGCCTCGCTGTCGCCGGGGAACGCCAGGACCGTGACGCCCGGTTTGCCCTCCGACTCGAACCGCTTGCTCAGCTTGCTCATCGCGGCCTCCTCGGAGGTGGAGCTCTGCACCGCGACGGTCTTGCCCGACAGGTCGGTGACGTCCTTCAGACCTTGGGGGTTGCCCTTGACGACCAGCAGGGAGTAGCCGTCCTTGGCGTAGTCGACGAAGCTCAGCGACTCGCGCCGCTTCGGGGTGTCGAAGATGCCCGCCATGACGATGTCGGCCTTGCCGGCCAGGACGGCGGGGATCATGCTGTCGAAGGCCGTCTGGTCGAAGGACGCCTTCACGCCGAGCTTGGCGGCGAGGGCCTGGGAGAGGTCGTAGTCGATGCCCGTGGGCTGCTGGCCGCCCGCCGTCGTGTACATCTCCCAGGGCGGATAGGGGATGTTGCTGGCGACCCGGATGACACCGGCCGACTTGATCCGCTCGGGCAGCAGGTCGTGCAGGGCGGGGTCGGCCGCGGGCGTCGCTGCGGCGGGGGCGGATGCGGGGACGGCGCTCTCCTTGCCGCCGACCTCGGGGGCGGGCGGGTCGGCGGCCAGGGCGCAGCCGCCGAGCGCGACGACCATCGCCACCACGCTCAGAAAAGTCGACCGGCCGCGCCGGCGAAGTGCTCTCATCAGTTGGCTCCAACCGGTGTCAGAGACGACGCCAGGTCCCGAAGGAGGACGGAGCTGTCGTCGGCGGATTCCACGCCCTCCAGGGCTTCCAGCAGCCGGGGAACCGACTCGGGCGCCACCCGGCCGGAGGCCAGCCAGGTGAACTTGTCCCGCATCTCGTCCAGGGTCCAGCCGGGCTCGGGGTAGAGGATGTGGTCGACCCGGCCCGACGACAGCACGGTGCCGTCGGTCAGCGTGACGGTGACCACGGCGGAGTCGCTGCCCTCCGGGTCGTTGACCTCCGAGAGGTAGTAGCGGCGGGTGAGGTCGTCGGTCACCACCACCTCGATCCGCCGGCACAGCTCGACGACCTCGGGCGCGCCGAGGCGGGAGTCGGCCATCTGGTCCGGGCCGACCCGGTCGTCGACCAGCAGCGCCGCGACCGGCCAGGCCAGGTTGAACTGGGCCTCCTCGGTGGTCTCCGGCAGCCGGGTGCCGAGCCGGGCGGCGTCGGGGTAGGTCTCGACGACGACGCGCGCGATGTCCGCGGGCGGCAGGGGGTGCTCGGTGCGCAGCTTCTCCACGGCGAGCAGGGCGGGGTGGGTCCAGGCGCAGCTGGAGTACCGCTTCCAGGTGATGCCGTGGGGCAGGTAGTAGTCGCTGCCCAGGTCGTCCACGTACGGGCGGAAACGTGGGAGGTCGAGGCTGGGCTCGATCCCCGTGAAGCCGCGCCGGGCGAGGTCGGCCGCCAGCAGTCCGGTGAGCGCGCCGAAGCCGACGCCGTGCTTGACCATGCCAGGGGTGTCGATGGCGCGCATCATCGGCAGATCGGGGGAGTCGTACTCGGCGATGCCCAGCGCGTGCCGCGTCGTGATCTGGTCCAGCCCGTGGACGTGGCAGGCGATCGCGGCGCAGGCCACCGCGCCCCACGAGCCGCAAGCCCGATAGGTGCGTTCGGCCGAGTGGACGGTGCTCTGCTCGTGGTTGACGCAGCGGCCGGCGCGGAAGGCGGTCTCGTAGCCGACGACGATCGCGGTGATCAGCTCGCGTCCGCTGAGACGCAGCTCCTCGGCCAAGGCGAGCGCGGTCGGGACGACCTGGGCCCCGGGATGGCCCCAGGTGTAGATGCCGCAGTCGTCGATGTCGACGGCGTTGGCCGCGACCGCGTTGGCGAAGGCGGCGCCGCCGGTGGTCAGCGGGCTGCCGCTGACGATCGAGGTCGCCGGGCCGGCCGGCCACCAGGCGCGGGCGAGGTCGTCGGCCACGAGCGCGGACTTCGACGCCCGGCCGGCGAGCACGGCCGCGAGCGTGTCGATCAGGCACATCACGGCCCGGTCGATCACCTCGCGCGGTAACCGCTCCCAGGTGAGCCCGGTGATGAAGGCCGCCGCCGGTGAATCGCCGCCCGTCCAGGCCGTGGGCGCGCTCCGGAGATCGTCACGAAACGGCGCCGCCATTTGTTTCTCCAATGTTTCTGCAGGTATATCTTTGGTGCCGGAAACAATTCCATTCGCTGCGATGGCTTGTCAAGGAACGTTCTACCTTGTATTTACAGAGAGCCGGAAGTGTGAAAATACCTTTAGAAGCAAGTACGTCCGTGACGGACGCCGGGCGGGAGGAGGCCGCGCTGGCGCTGCTGTGGAGCGCCGTCCACGCCCCAGAAGGCCGGACGCCCTACTGCCGCCGGTGCGCCGCCGATCGTTCGTTCCACAGGGTCTCGCGGCGGCGGGCGTACGCGTGCGACAGCTGCGGCGCGCACGTCTACCCGGCCTCGACCACGCCGTTCGCCGGCTCCCCCGTGCCGCTCGCCGCCTGGCTCGACGCCGTCGTGCTGATGCTGGACTCCCCCGGCAAGGCGCGCCCGAACCGGGTCGCCGGGGCGCTGGGCGTGGACTACCGGCGGGCCTGGCGGATGACCCGGCGGATCGACGAGGTGCTCCAGGCCGGCGGCGACGACGCCGACCTGCTGCGAAGGCTGGCCGGCCGTTGGAAGGAGCAGGACCGCACCAGGCCGGGCCGGACCCCCGACCCCGGGAGCCCCGAGGACCGCATCCGCGTCGCCGCCTGCCGGCTCATGGCCGAGCGCGGCATCGAGGCGACCCGCATCGCCGACATCGCCCGCGAGGCGGGAGTGGCGAACGCCAGCATCCACTATTACTTCAGGAGCAAGGACGAGGCGCTGCTGGCCGCCTTCCGCTGGGCCGGCGACCAGTTGCACGTCACCCTGCAACGCCTGCTCGACGAGAACGTCGGCACCATCGGCCAACTGCGCCACCTGCTCGAGCTCAGCATCCCCGGCGACCAGGGCGCCTTCGAGGAGTACCTGCTGTGGCTGGAGATGTGGGCGCGGGTGAGGCGTCACCCGGCCTTCCTCGACGAGTGCGTACGCATGTCGCGGCGGTGGGCCGATGCGGTGATGGGGGTGTTCGTCGCGGGCGTGGCGGACGGCACGTTCACGCCGGTCGCGCCGCTCGGCGAGGTGTGCGAGCGGTACGTCGCCATCTCCGAGAGCCTGGCCGTGCGCAACACGCTCGGCTACAGCGGCATGTCCGCCGAGACGGCGCGGGGCCTGCTCGCCCGCTTCACGGCCGAGCAACTCGGCGTGCCGGCTGATCTGCTGTCGCCGCGCTGAAACCGGCGCACTTGGCTCAACGGTCATTCTCCCGTCCGATATGGCGACTTGCGCGCCGGGCGCATTGTTTTCCTTGACAGCGCTTCGGCGCCGCGCCGACAATCCTGCAACCACCCCCCGGACACCTCGGAACGGAAAATTGCATGCCTGATTCACGCCCAGGCCCGGCGGACGTCGTCGTGCTCGACGCCACCGTGCTCACCATGGACCCGGCGCGGCCGCGGGCGGCAGCGCTGGCGATCATCGGAGGCAGGATCAGCCAGGTCGGGGACCATGCCGAGGTGGCCGCGCTCATCGGTCCCGGCACCGATGTCATCGAGGCGGGCGGGCGGGTGGCGTGCCCCGGCTTCGTCGACATTCACACGCACACCGATCTCGACCTGTTCCGGAACCCCGGGCACCTGCTGTTCAAGAATTACCTCATGCAGGGCATCACCACGGTCCTCGCCGGTAATTGCGGAATGGCGGAAATGGCGCCGGGCGAGCTTCTCGGCCGCCTCGACCAGCACCCACCCGCGGTCAATTTCGGCACGCTCGCCGGGCACGGATACGTACGCGACGCCTGCGGCGTCCCGGCCGGCGCAGAAGAGCTCTCCGGCGAGCAGATCGGGGCCATGCGGGACGTGCTCGGCAAGGCGATGGCGGACGGCGCGTTCGGCATGTCGACCGGGCTCGAGTACATCCCCGGCCTGTCCTCCCGTACGGCGGAGCTGATCGCGTGCGCCACCGTCGTCGCCGAGCACGGCGGCTTCTACGCCAGCCACATGCGCAGCGAGGGCGATCACCTGCTCGCCGCCGTCGAGGAGGGCATCAGGATCGGCCGTGACTCCGGCGCCCGCGTCCAGCTCTCCCACCTCAAGACCGACGGCGCGTGCAACTGGTGGAAGACGGACGCGGTGATCGGCGCGATCGAGGCGGCCCGCGCCGACGGCATCGACGTGGCCGGTGACCAGTACCCGTACACGTTCTTCGGCTGGAATCCCTCCATCTTCATCCCCGGCGAGCACCTGGCGGCCGGCCGGACGACCCTGCTCGACACCTACCTGCCCGACCCTGCCCGCCGGCGGCTGATCAAGGAAGGCATCGTCGACCGGATCACCCGCTACCACGGCGGCGACGGCGACCTGGTGGTGGTGTTCGACTGGACCGACGGCGACGGACGCCGGTGGCAGGGGAAGACGCTGGCGGACATCCTGACCGCGCGCGGCCTCACCCCGACCCCCGACGCGGAGGCCGAGCTCATCCTGGAGATGCTGCCCGACGAGCGCTCCGACGCCGTCATGGGGACCGACCTGAGCACGAGCGACGACGCCGTCCGGCGCTACCTGTCCTTGCCGTACCTGGCGGTCTGCACCGACGGGTTCAACCAGCCGTGGCTGGCCCCGTGCCATCCGCGCAGCTACGGGGCCTTCCCGAAGGTGCTGGGCGAGTACGTACGGGAGAAGCGAGCGCTGCCGCTGGAGACCGCGGTCATGAAGATGACCTCGCTGCCGGCCTCGCTGATGGGGCTGACCGACCGCGGCGTGCTGCGGGCCGGCGCGTGGGCGGACGTGGTGGTGTTCGACGAGGCGAGCGTGGGGGAACGGGCGACGTTCGATGCCCCCGCGGCGCCGGCCGGCATCGACTTCGTGCTGGTCAACGGGGTGGTCGTGGTCGACCGGCGGACGGCCGGCGACGGCTTCCGCCTTGACGGCGCCGCGTCCGGCGCGCTTCCCGGCAAGGTGCTCCGCCGCGGCCTTGCGGGATGACGTTCACGCGGCCTATCGTCGCGATGTATCAGGTCGATATATCGAAGCGAGCAGGAACGGCGGCCGCGATGAGACGGATCGACTACGACAGGGAGCTGCACGAGAACTACGCCCGAGGCCGGGCGCTCACCGGGCGGCAGCTCCAGGTCTGGATCGACGCCTTCGCGGCGGTGCTGCCCGGCCGCCGTCCCCTGACCGGCCTGGACGTCGGCTCGGGGACCGGCCGGTTCACCCCGGCGCTGGCGAGCGCGTTCGGCCCGGTGATCGGGATCGAGCCGTCGGTCCGCATGCGGGAGGTGGCCGAGGCACGTCCCGGCGTGCGGTACCTGGACGGCCGCGCCGAGGACCTGCCCGTGCCGGCCGCGAGCGCCGACTACGCCCTCATGTTCCTGTCCTGGCACCACGTGGCGGACAAGCCGCAGGCCGTCCACGAGCTCGCCAGAGTGCTCCGTCCCGGCGGGCGGCTCCTGTTGCGCGCGAACTTCAGCGACCACCACCCCCGGCCGTGGTGGCTGGACCACTTCCCCCGGGCCCACGAGGTCGAGACCGCGCTCTTCCAGCCGTTGCACGAGGTCATCGCCATGTTCACGGCGAACGGCTGGCGGGTCACCGACTTCACCACGGTCACCGAGCCCTCGTCCGGCACCCGCCGGGACATGCTCGACCGGCTCCGCCTGCGCAGCCTGTCGTTCTTCGCCCACCTCACCCCCGACGAGCAGGAGGCCGGCTTCCGCAGCCTGGAACGGGCCGTCGCCGAGGACCCCGACGCCCCGGCCCCCGTGTTCGCCGAGCCGCTGCTCACCCTTGAGCGGGGGTGACACGGGATGGGTGCCTGGGGTCCCGGCCTGTTCTCGGACGATCTCGCGTGTGACGTACGGGACGAATATCGCGAGCTCATCGAGGACGGCGCGACCGACGAGGAAGCGCGGCGCCGCGTGGTGGAGTCCTACGCCGAGGCGTTGGACGATCCCGGCGAGGCGCCGGTGTTCTGGCTGGCTCTCGCGGTCACGGAGTCGAAGCTCGGCCGCCTGGACCCCGTGGTGCGGGACCGGGCGCTCGGGATCATCGAGCGAGGGGAGGCTCTCGCCGGGTGGGAGGCGGCGGGCGCCAAGGCTCTGGCCCGGCGGGAGGCGGCGCTGTTGAAGGCGCGGGCGCAGCTCACTGGTCCTCAGCCGGCCCGCAGGCGGCTGCGCCCGCCATGGCGGCACGTTACCGACCTGTCGGCCGGGGCGGTGCTGGCCTATCGGGTGCCGTCCGGCGACGTGGCCCTTCTGCGGGTGGTCCGCGTTGACGATCACCGTCAGGGGCGGTGCCCGATCGTCTCGATGTTGCGGCACTCGGGGGACGCGCTTCCTGTCGCGGCTGAGCTGGACGCCATGCCTGACGCTCCGCTGTACCCGTTCGAGGGGACGACGGTCCAAATGTGGGTGTTCAGGAAGAAGGATCCCGACTACCGGGATGTCGGTTTCACGTTGCTCGACGGCACGATCGGACCTCGCCCGGGAGACGAGCGGCTCGCCGCCCAGGTGCATACCCATTGGCGGAGCCTCGCGGAAGAGCTGGACGCCCGATAGCCACCTTTTTGTGGGTACTTGTCGGCCGGGCCCGGACAGGGTGAAGCTTGGTCCGTACAAGCAGGTGAAGCGGGAAGTGGGCGGTGGTTCATGAGGCTGGTCGTGACTCAGCCAGCTTCTCCAGACGGCGGTGTCCCCAGTCGGACAGCGGCTCCAGGGCTTCGGAGAGCTCGCGGCCGAACGGGGTCAGGGAGTAGACCGTCTTGAGCGGCCGCACGTCGTGCACCTCCCGGTGGACCAGCCCGTCGGCCTCCATCTCGCGCAGCGTCTGAGTCAGCACCTTCTCCGTGAGCCCCGGCAGCCGCCGGCGTAGCTCGCCGGGCCGGTGCGGGCCGGATTCCAGCAGCCAGAGCAGCATCGTCTTCCACTTGCCGTCGATCACGGCGATCGCGGCGGTCACCCCGCAGACGTTCGGGTCCCGGGCGCGGCTGCGCGTCATCGTCGTCCCCTTTTTTCGTCGTTCAGTGCCATTTTGAGGAGCTGAGGAATGACCTCGAACACCCAACAGTCTGCCGTCACCGTGCTCGGTCTGGGCCCGATGGGCCGGGCGCTGGCAGGGGCCTTCCTGGCCGCCGGCGTGCCGACGACCGTATGGAACCGTACGCCGGGCAAGGAGCATGAGCTGGTCGAGCGGGGCGCGGTCAGTGCCCGCTCGCCCGAGGAGGCGGCCGGCGCGAGCCCGTTGACCGTGATCTGCGTCGTCAACTACGACGCGGTGGACGCCGTCGTACGGCGCCCCGAGGTGACCGGCGCGCTCAAGGGACGCACGCTCGTGAACCTGACCGCCGACACCCCCGACCGGGCCAGGGACACCGCGGACTGGGCGGGCGAGCACGGCATCGGCTACCTGGACGGCGCCATCATGACGCCGACCCCGACCATCGGCACCCCGGCGGGGGTGTTCCTGCACAGCGGTCCCGAGGACCTCTACCTCGCGCACCGGCCGACGCTGGACGCGCTGGGCGGCACGCACACCCACCTCGGCGCGGACGTCGGCAGGGCGGCCGCGTACGACATCGCCCTGCTCGACATCTTCTGGACGGCGATGGCCGGGTACGCCCACGCCCTGGCCGTGGCCAGGGCCGAGGGGATCAGCGCGCGGGAGCTTGCGCCGTTCGCCCAGGGGATCGGCGCGATCCTGCCGCCGCTCTTCGAGGAGGGCGCGGCGGAGGCGGACAGCGGCACGTACTCCGGCGAGGGGAACCCGATCACCTCGGCGGTGTCGTCCATGGCCCACATCGTCCACACCTCCGAGGCCCACGGCATCGACGCGAGCGTGATGCGCGCGGCCGAAGGGCTGGCCCGCCGCGTCATCGGGCTCGGCCACGGCGACGACGGGTTCCTCCGCGTCACGGAGCTGCTCAACCCGTCGGCGCGCGCCTAGCGCCGCACGCGCTCCCGTACCGCGAGGAAAAGGGCCAGCGCGTACGGCCCGAGCAGCAGGGCCGCGCACAGCAGCGCGTACCAGAACCGCGGCTCGAACGGCCCCAGCACGAGCCGGTCGGCCGTCCACTCCAGCGTGGCGGCCACGACCGGGAGCACGAAGAAGACGAACCAGGCCAGCACCCCGGCGAACCCGGCGAGCCACACCCACCGGAACCACCGCCCGGCCCTGATGTCGGTGGGCCCGGCCGCGACCAGCTCCGCCGCCTGGCCCGGGGTGAGCCGGCCGAACGCCCGCCGCAGCAGCAGGGTCTTGACCCGCCACAGGTCGCGGCAGCCGAGCGCGTTGACCAGCACCGCGTACAGGTCGGTACGCAGGAACACCATGCACTGCCACAGCAGGCCCGCCAGCTTCACGAACACCCACACCGCGAGCGTCGCGTCCACGGCGGGAGCCGGCGACCACACCCCGTGCCGGATCAGCAGCCGGGCGGCCAGCAGCAGGCTGAGCACGACCACGTCCACCGCCATCCCGCCGAGCAGCGGCCCGTAGCGGAGTCGGCGCGGCACCGTCCAGAGCTGGGACAGGTCGGTCTCCAGGACCAGCAGCATCATCCGCCGGTCCACCCCGAACCTGGACCGGACGCCGATCGCGCGGGCGGCCAGCCAGTGCCCGCCCTCGTGCAGAGCGGTCGAGACCAGGACGAACGGCATGAGCAGCAGCACGCTCAGCCCGACGTCGCCGAGCAGGAACGCGTCCCGTTCCGGACTCGGGAACAGCGACGGCGAGGTCACGAAGACGGCCAGGCAGAACAGGGCGAGGGCGAGGTAGCAGGCCCAGGCCGCCCGCCCGAAGAACGGGCGGGCCACACGCTCGCTCACCCCCGCGAACCAGCGCCGCGTCTGGATCGGCGCGGTGCGCACGACCTGGCGTTCCGCGTCCGGCCGGTCGTCGAGGAAGCCCAGCTCGGCGAGGGTCGCCACGAACGACGGCAGGTCCACGGGCCGGCCGGCGTGCGCCTCGGCCTCGGCGGCGGCCTCCTCCACGCTCGCGCCGCGCAGCAGCGCCGAGATCAGCACGCCGCCCACGGCGGGCATGGCCACGAAGGTGCCGGTGGCGGGGTCGCCGACCAGGGCCTCGTCGCCCTCCTGGATCACGGTGAGCGGGCGCAGCCGTACCCCGCCGGTCATGGGCGTCACCGCCGGGCCAGCGCGCACGCCGGGCAGCCCGGGTCGCGGGGGAACGGCTGCCACACGGGGACGAGCCCGTCCAGCAGGTCGAGCACGACCCGGGACCCGGCCGCGCGCGGCGGCTCGACGCCGGTCAGATAGCGCATGACCTCGTACGCGACCAGCGACCCGACCTGCATCGCCATCGGCCCGGTGAGGCCGTTGGCGAGCCGCAGCCCCCGGCTGAGCCGCTGCGCGACGGCCGCGCTCGTCCGCCCGTCGCGCGGCGGCAGGTCGGACTCGTCGCAGAGCAGGCAGGCGCTCCTGCCCGGGTCCACGGAGAAGTAGATGAGCTGGGTACGGGTCATCCCGCCGGCGACCAGGGGGACGCCCGCGCGCAGCGCCGCCTCGTTCACCCACAGGTTCGCGTCGGGCGCGCCGTCGAGGCCGCCCGCGATCACGTGGACGTCCTCGGTCAGGTCCTTGAGGTCGTCAGGGCCGGAGATCCAGCGGTCCACGGCGCGTACTTCGATGCCGGGGTCGAACTCGCGCACCCATTCGGCGGCGCGCTCCACCTTCGACCGGCCGACGTCGGCCTGCCGGTAGAGGAACTGGCGGGCGAAGTTGCGCGGCGCGATGTCGTCGCGGTCCACCAGCGTGAGCGCGCCGACGCCGAGCCCGGCCAGGCACTGCACCAGGGCCGAGCCGCCGCCGCCCGCGCCGAGCACGAGGACGTGCGAGTCGCGCAGCCGCCGGACGAACTCCGCCCGCGACCTGCCCAGCCGGGCGAAGGCCCCGAAGAACGTCAGATTGGAGAAATGCCGCTCGTTGGCCTCCGGGTCGCCCAGGAACCGTTCCGCGGCGTCCTCGACCAGGCCGAGCGAGTCGAGCCCGGCCAGCCCCGCGCGGACGTCGTCCCCCGTGACGGCGACGCCCCGCGCGGCCAGCCGCGCGCTCAACTCCTCCGCCGTGGCCGGCCCGCGCGCCAGCTCGTCGAGGAGCGCCGCGATCCGGCCGTCGGGATCGGCCAGCGTGTACGCCTCGCGCGGGTCATGGACCACCACCAGCTCGTCGCCCAGGGGTTCCCAGGCGCACTCCTTCAACATCACCTGCATCACGCTGTCCGCATCATCCGTCGGGCCGGGGACTGGCCGGGAGGCGGCAGGACCGCCTCCCGGCCGGCTGAGAGGCGGTGCCTCAGGTCATGAACTGGGTCGCCTTGACGGCCTCGACCTTGCGAACCTCGATCTTCACCGCGTTCACCTCCTTCTCCGCTCGTTTCCGATCAACCTCCTCCATCGGCCCACACAAACCGCATAGGGTCGCCATAGAAGGACAGAACCGCTGATCGTGCCGGGAGACGCAGGTGGACTTCGCGATCCTCGGGCCCGTCCAGGTCACCGACGCGCGGCGGCCCGTCCGGCTGGCCGCCAAGGCGCGCGCGGTGCTCGGCGTCTTCCTGCTCCACCCCAACACCGTCCTGACCAGGGAGCGGCTGATCGCCTCGGTGTGGGACGACCCGCCCCGGTCCGCGCTGCCGAACCTGCAGACGTACCTGACCGCGCTGCGCCGCGCGGCGATCGAGGTGGAAACCGTGCCGCACGGCTACCGTCTGTGCCTCGGGCCCGACCGGCTCGACGCGCTCGCCTTCGAGGAGGCCGTACGTGAGGCCAGGCTGGAGGCGGCGCGCGGGGAGCCCGCCGCGGCGAACCGGCTGTTCGCGCGGGCGCTGTCGCTGTGGCGCGGCCGGCCCGCCGAGGACGTGACGCTGGCCGCGACGGTGCAGGCGCGCATCGCCGAGCTGGAGGAACGCCGGGAGAGCGCCCGGCTCGGCTGGATCGACGTGCGCCTGCGGCTCGGCCTGTACGACGAGCTCGTCGGCGAGCTGACCGCGCTGGTGGAGGCCGCGCCGCTCAACGAACGCCTGTGGCACCGGCTCATGCTGGCGCTGCACCGGGCGGGCAGGCGCGCTGAGGCGCTGGAGACGTACCGGCGGGCCCGCTCGGTCCTCGTCGCCGAGCTGGCGCTGGAGCCCGGCCAGGAGTTGCGCGAGCTGCACGCGGCGGTTCTCGACGACGGTCCCGTTCCCGCTCCCGAGCTGGAGACGGTGCGGGAGCCGGGGTGGACGGGGATCTGCCTGCTTCCGGCGGACATCGCCGATCTGGCGGGGCGGGAGCGCGAGACCCGCGACCTGGTCACGACCCTGGACGCCTCCGACGCGGCGGCCGGTCTGGCGGCCGGTGGGGCGAGGGGTGCGGCGGCCGGTGGGGTGTCCGGAGGGGCGGCCGGTGCGGCGAGGGGTGCGGCGGCCGGTGGGGCGAGTGGCGCGGCGGCCGGTGCGGCCCGCCGGGCTGCCGGTGTGGCGCCGGTGATCGTGGCGGTGTCGGGGCCGCCCGGTGTCGGGAAGACCACGCTGGCGGTGCACGTCGCGCACCTGGTCCGCGACCGGTACCCCGACGGCCAGCTCTTCGTCCGGCTGCACGGCGCGTCGGCGACGCCCCGCGACCCGTCCGACCTGCTCGCGGAGCTGTTGCGGGCGCTCGGCGTGGACTCCGCGGGCGTGCCCGCCTCCACCGAGGAGCGGGCGGCGACGTACCGGGCCATGATCGCCGACCGCGCGGTGCTCGTGCTGCTGGACGACGCGGCCGGCGCGGCCCAGGTGCAGCCGCTGATCCCGGGCACGCCGCGATCGGCCGTCCTCCTCACCTCCCGGGGGCCGCTGCCCGCGCTGCCGGGCGCGGTCACGTACGCGCTGGACGTGCCCACCCCGGCCGGCGCCCGCGCCCTGCTCGCGGGCGTGGCCGGGGCGGACCGGGTGGCGAGCGACCCGGAGGCGGCGCAGGCGATACTCGACGCCTGCGGGCGGCTGCCGCTCGCCCTGCGCATCGCCGGGGCGCGCCTCGCCACCCGCCCGGCCTGGCCCCTGGCCGAGCTGGCACGCCGCCTCGCGGACGCTTCGGCGCTGAAGGAGTTGCGCGCGGGCCATCTGGACGTCCGCGCCACGTTCGAGGCGAGCTACGCGACCCTGTCTCCGCCCGCGCGGCACGCGTTCCGGCTGCTCGGGTCGGTGGCCGCCGACGGCGTGGCGGCCTGGACGGTGGCGGCGCTGGCGGGGGCGAGCCCGTACGACGTGGACGGCTCCCTGGAGGAGCTGGCCGTCGCCGGCCTGATCACCGCCGGCGCGGCCGACGCCGCCGCCCAGCCCCGCTACCGCATGCACGACCTGCTGCGCGGCTTCGCGGGCGAGCTGTTCCACGCCGAGGAGAGCGGTGAACGCCGGACGGCCGCGCTGCGCCGGGCCGCCGCCGAGGCCCGCGCCCGCGCCGCCGGCGCCGCCGCCGAGCTGCCCCTCGCCTTCGCCCCGCCGCCGCCGGACCTACCGGCCCGGACGCCGCCCTGCCCGGAAGGCGGCGCCTGGCTGGCGGCCGAGCGCGGCGTGCTCGTCGCCGTGGCCGAGGCCGCCGCCCGCGCCGGGCTGGTACGGGAGGCGGCCGGCCTCGCGTACGCGCTGGCGCCGTTCCTCGTCGTGCGCGGCTTCCACGACGACGCCGTACGGATGGTGGGCACGGTCGCCCACGCCGCCGCGACGGCGGGGGACACGGTCACCGAGACACGCCTGCGGCTGGTGAGCGCCGACGCCGAGGTCGATCGCCGGCGCGCCGGCACGGTCGCGGACGAGTTCCGCCACCTGCTCGGCCGCAGCTCGCGGGCGGGGGACCGGCACGCGGCGGCGTACGCGCTGCTCGGGGTCGCCGCCACCCTGGAACACGACCTCGGCTCCGCGCTCACCGCCGCCACGCTGGCCGCCGAACGGTTCCAGGAGTTGGGCGACGCGCACGGCCTGCTGAGCGCGTGGACCGAGATCGCCGGCATCCAGTTCTACCTGCGCCGGCACGACGCCGTCGGAGCGACCTGCCGCCTGGCCCTCGCCCACCTCGACGGCCACAGCTCCCTCCATCGGGCCCGTTTCCTGCGCGCCCTCGGCATCGCCTGCTACGAGACGGGCCGCGTCGAGGAGGCGATCGGCCACTACCGGGCCAGCCTGGACCTCTGCCGCGAGCTGCGATGGGAGACCGGCGAACGGCTGTCGCTGCACCGGCTGGCCCAGGCCGAGGCCGCGCTGGGCCGCCACGACACCGCCATCGGCATGCTCGCCCGGTGCGCGCGGCTGTTCGTGAACGCGGGGGACACGCGGGGGCAGGCGCTGATCTCGTACACGTTGGGCGAGATCAGCCGGTGGCGCGGCGACGAACGGGTGGCGCTGGCCCACTTCACCGCCTGCCTCGACCGGCTCGACCCGCTCAACGAGCACCTCTGGTCCGCCCGCACCCGCGACCAGATCGCCCGCTCCCGCGCCGCACTCCGATGACCGGTCAATGCCCTGCCCATGTCCTGGTCCCGGCACCCTCGGTCCGCGAGCCTTGACCACATGAAAAAGATCGCTCTGCTGGTCCCGACGCTGGCCGCCGCCGGCCTCGCCCTGGTCGCGCCCGCCAGCCCTGCCGCCGCGAACCCGATCCCGCCCGCCGCCATCCCGCCGCCCCGCTGCGTCCCCGAGAGCCAGGGCAACGGGACGTACGAGTGGGAGTACCAGTACACCTCGACCATCAGCAAGGGAGGCCACGGCACCCGGACCCACCACTTCTACGTCTACTACGTGCCGGTCACGTGGTTCAGCACCGGCACGAAGGTGAGCTGCAGCCTGTCCTTCTGAATGTCGGTACCTCTCGCTACGCTCCCCGCATGTTCGGCTTGGACACGGAGGAGTCGCTTCTCCTCATCCTGTTACTAATGATCGTCGGGACGGGGATCAGCAGGTGGGCGGCGCGGCGCAAGGTGGCGCAGATCTACATCGGCCTGGACCACATCACCCCTGTCGGCGTGCAGGTGCGCGCCCACGACCTCATCGAGGCGGGCAGGTTCCGCGACGCCGTGAAGCTGGTCCGCAAGGAGTCCCAGGTGTCCCGCCGCACGGCCGTGGAGGTCGCGAACGTGCTGCGGGACGGCGGGGTCCTGCCGGGGTTCCCGGTCTTCGACCAGGGTGACCTCTCCGCTCAGGTTCGTGCGCTGATCGCGGCTGGCAGCCGGAAGGAGGCCGTCTTTCTCGTACGAACCACCGAGGACATGAGCCAGGCGGAGGCCGAGGCGTTCATCGACTCCCTCCGATGACTCCCGGGCCCGGGCGTGGTCTTCCTCATGAGACGACCGAACTCATGAGGAGGAGCGATCCCGTGGATCTGCACAGCGTGGTGTGCGTACGTGACCGGACAATCTCCCTGAAGTGGTACGAAGCCTTCTTCGGCCGGCCGGCGGACGAGATCATCGGCGAGGAACACCTGTGGCAGACCGGCGAGAACGCCTGGCTCGTCATCGACGACCGGCCCGTGCGGGCGGCCCGCGTCGGCGGCGCCATGATCACGTTCGGCGTGACCGACCTCGACGACATCCTGGCCCGCCTGGCCGCGCACGGCATCGAGCACGAACCGGTGGAGACCTACCCCAACGGGGTGCGCCACGTCGAAATCCTCGACCCCGACGGCAACAGCATGTCGCTCGCGCAACTCCCCTAGGAGCCGAGCGGGTGACCCGTCGTCGCGTCGACGTGATCGGGGATCTCGGCGTGGCGGTCCCCGACCGACGACGTCCCGGTGGGCTCGAACATGAGGATCGCCGCCCCGGCGGGCGCGGACGGCCGGTGCTCCGTGCCGCACGGGACGGTGAACACCGAGCCCGTGGGCAGCCGGACCGTACGCTCCCCGCCGGGCTCGCGCAGCGCGATGTCCAGCTCCCCGTCGAGCACCAGGAAGAACTCGTCGGTGTCGTCGTGGACGTGCCAGACGTGCTCGCCCTCGACCTTCGCGACGCGTACGTCGTAGTCGTTGACCCGCGTGACGATCCGAGGGCTCCACAGGGCGTCGAAGGAGGCCAGGGCCTGGCTGAGTGCGATGGGTTCGAGGTTCACGAGTGCATCCTGACCCACCGGACCCGCCCGGCGTGAGTGCTAGGAATAGCACATGCCGCAAGAATCCTCGCACATCGCCTCGGACGCGCACCGGGTCGTCGTGATCGTGGACGAGAACTCCAACCCCTTCGAGCTGGGCTGCGCGACCGAGGTCTTCGGCCTGCGCCGGCCCGAGCTCGGCCGCGACCTGTACGACTTCCGCCTGTGCTCCCCCGAGCCGCGCACCCTGATGCGGGACGGGTTCTTCACCCTCACGGGCGTCGCCGGCCTGGAGGCGGCCGACGCGGCGGACACCCTGATCGTCCCGAACCGTCCCGACGTCGAGGTGCCCAGAAGAACCGCCGTGCTCGACGCCGTCCGCCGGGCGCACGCGCGTGGCGCCCGCCTGGTCGGCTTCTGCAGCGGCGCCTTCACCCTGGCCGAGGCCGGGGTGCTCGACGGGCGCCGGGCCACCGCGCACTGGCAGTGGGCGGACTCCTTCCGGGCCCGCTTCCCTTCCGTCCGTCTTGAGACGGACGTGCTGTTCGTGGACGACGGCGACATCCTCACCGCCGCGGGCAGCGCGGCCGCGCTCGACCTCGGCCTGCACATCGTCCGCCGCGACCACGGCGCGGAGGTCGCCAACTCGGTGAGCCGGCGGCTGGTCTTCGCCGCCCACCGCGACGGCGGGCAGCGGCAGTTCGTGGAGCGGCCGGTGCCCGAGGTGCCTGACGAGTCCCTGGCGCCCGTACTCGCCTGGGCCCAGGAGCACCTGGACGCGCCGCTCACGGTGTCCGACCTCGCGGCCCGCGCCTCGGTCAGCGCGGCCACCCTGCACCGCCGCTTCCAGGCGCAACTGGGCACCACCCCGCTGGCGTGGCTGACGGGGGAACGCCTCGCCCTGGCCTGCCGGCTGATCGAACGCGGCGAGTCCCGCTTCGAGGCGGTCGCCCGGCACACCGGCCTGGGCACGGCCGCGAACCTTCGCGCGCTGATGCGCCGCAGGATCGGCCTCACCCCCCTGCAGTACCGCCACCGCTTCGGCCCAGGGGCCGGCAGCATGAGTGCTACCAGGTAGCACCGGATGGCACGGGGTCGTAGACTTGGGATGTGAGCACTCCTGAGCCTGACCACTCGCACGAGATCTCTCAACGCGACCTGCGTAATCGTTCGGCGGAGATCATGGACGGCCTGGAACGGGGGGAGCGGTATGCCGTCACCCGTAATGGTCATCACATCGGTGATCTGGTCCCTCTCCGTCGTCGGCGCCGGGCTGTGTCGCGCGCGGAGTTCGCCGCCGTGTCGCGTGGCATGCCGCGGCTGGACGACCGCAAATATCGCGCGGACATGGACCTTCACGTCAATGACGATCTCTACGACCCGTACGATCGCGCGTACGGCCGACGCGAATTCGCCGAGGACGAGGGATGACCCACCCTCTGGGGCTGCTCGACACCAACATCCTCATCCTGCGCGCCGGCATAGATCCCGATGAGCTCCCCGATGAGATGATGATCAGTGCCATCACCACCGCGGAGCTCTCGGTCGGCGTCCTGACGGCGACAGGGCCACAGGAACTCGCCCAGCGCATGAAGATCCTTCAGACCGCCGAAGCCGAATTCGACCCACTCCCCTTCGACGACACCGCAGCTCGCGAGTACGGTCAGCTGTGGACGGCCGTCATCGCCTCAGGACGCAGGCCACGCCCCCGCACCGCGGATCTGATGATCGCCTGTGTCGCGATCGCGAACCGGCTCCCTCTCTACACCTGCAATCCCAAGGACTTCAAGGGGCTTGATCACCTGCTCACCGTGGTCCCGGTGACCCGCCCGCAATAGGCCGGGCCGCCCTCGCCGAGGCCAGCCGGGTCATGAGCGTCCGCCGGACGGCCGGCCAGTCGGACGAGACCACCGCGAACATCGCCGAGTCCCGCAGCATCCCCTCCTCGCCGGGCGCCCACGACATCGACCAGTTGCGAAGGACCCCCTCGAAGCCGATGCCGAGCTGCTCCAGCGCACGTCGGCACCGATGGTTGCGGGCGTCGGTCTTCAGATCGACTCGCGCGACGCCGATGCTCTCGAACGCGTACGCCAGCAGCAGCAGCTTCGCCTCGGCGTTGATCCCGGTGCCCTGCGCCGACGCCGCGAGCCAGGTGAAGCCGATCTCGATCGCCCGCAGGGAGTCCGGCCGGTCCGGCCACGGCCGCGGATCCCAGAACGCGGTGCACCCCACGGCTTTCCCGTCACCTACGCGGATCTGGGCGAACGGCGTCAGCCCGTCCCTGGCCAACTGCGCCGCGACATACCCCCGCATCCCGGGCCCTCGGGGAACCAGCGTGAACCCGTAGGACGCCCTGTCCTCCTCGGCGGCCTCCGCCAGGTCGGCCGCGTGTTCCATCGTCAACGGCTCCAGCCGTACCGAGGAACCGGCGAGCACGGGAACGTCGAGCTGAACGCTCATCAGACCTTCCTCATCGTTCCTGGCGTTGGCACCTTGCCCGAGCTGGGCAGGTTGCCGGACCGTCACAGGGCCAGGCCCCTCAGATCCTCTGGATGATCGTCGAAGACCGATCCTTCCCAACGACCGTCGGCAGCGTCAAGCCTGGAGGAGGGTGGCCGCGAGGATCCCGGCCAGCCATTCCTCGTACTCGGCCTCGCTCCACCCGCAGACCTCGGTCAGCTTCTCGAAGTTCTCCGTCGAGGTGAGGACGTAGATCTGCTCGGCCGCCCTGGCAGGAGTGAGGCCCGGCCGCAGGGCCCCGAGCGCGTGCAGGTGGTGGGCCGGCCCGTGGCTGCCCTTCAGCCGCTCACGTTCGATGTCGGCCAGGACCTCCTGGAGCCCCGCGTCGGACGGGGAGGCGGCGGCGGCCGCGCGCAGGACGCGGTGCACGGGCTGGATGCGCCGGAGGATCCCGGTGGCCATGGCGGCGTACCGGGCGAGCTTGCGTGCGGGGTCGGGTTCGTCGATGATCGCCTGCACCTCGGGGCGGTCGCTCTGCGGCAGGGGCCGGGCGTCGCCGGCCAGCGTGGTGTCGTAGACGAGCTTGGCCAGGGCGGGCTTGCCGCCGGGGGAGGACGTGTACAGCGTCTGGAGCGCCACCCCGGCCTCGCGGGCGACCTCGGCCATGGTCGTGTCCGCGTAGCCCTTTCTGATCATGAGTTCCCGCGCCGCGCCCGCGATCCTCTGCCGCGTGGCCTCGGCCTGCTCCTGCCGCAGAGCGCTGGAGTAGGGACGGCGCTTCTTCCGCTCAGTCATCGCCAGCCATACTCCCAGAACCATATTGACTAGAAGCTCTTCTAATGAAAGCTTCTGGCTATACCCAACTTCCGGAGATGCCGATGTCCGTGGTGCTGACCGCGGCCAGGATGGTCGCGCTGCTGCTGATCGGCCTGTACGCGGGCGGCGTCGTCTTCGTCCTCCTCGCCCCGTCCGTGGCTCGCCTGCCGGGACCTGCCTACGTCCGGTACTGGCAGGCGCTCAACGTCGACTACGGCCGCGCCATGCCGCCGCTGCTGCTGGCCGGCATCGCGGCGCTGATCGTCGCGGCCGCCCTGTCGTGGCCCCGCGGATGGTTCGCCTTCGGCCTCACCGCCGCCGCCCTGATCCTGGTGATCCTCACCGTGGCCCTCACCCTGACGGGCCTGGAGCCCCTCAACCGGCTGGCGGACGCCTGGGACCCCGACCTCCTGCCCGCCGACTGGGAGGAGAGCCGCCGGCGGTGGCTGAACCTGCACCTCGTACGGACCGCGCTCGCGCTCGCGGCGTTCGCCTCCCTGATCACCGTCCAGACCTTCGACCGCACCTGAAGAGCGGCCTTCAGCGCGGGAACTCGTCCGTCCACCCGGTGGTGACGGAGATGTACGAGTTGCTGATCGCCGCACCTCCTTCGGCGGTCAGCAGGATGGTGGCGCGCGTCACCCGGGCGGCCTCAGGATCGACGACCATCTTGACCTCCACCTTCCCGGAGAGCGGGATCACCAGCTCCTGCCCGTCCTCGACAGGCCCCACGTTCCTGACCCCGGGGGTGGTGGCGAGGGCACGCCGCCGCCGCCACCCCACAGGGTCACGTCATCGCCTGCTTCGGCCGCGACACCGCCGTACTCACCATGGCCAGATCGAGCTGACCGCGGCCTGGTCCGGCAGGACCGCGAAGATCTCCGATGCCAGGCTCCCGGCCTCCTCGCCGAGCATGGCACTCAAGCGACCTCATGAAGGACCCGTCACAGCCCGCCGTCGCACCGCTGATCCTCGGGCTCGCCGGGGTCACCGGCCTTCCCGTCGACAAGGACAGCAGGCAGTGGCCGGGTCTGGACTCCCGCCGATCGGGGGCAGAGGCGAGCCGAAGCGCGCCACGCAGTGCCATGCCTTCTTCAGCGCCTGCGCGTCGTAGCGCCCGGTGCGGGCGGCTTCGCCGATGATCCGCGGATCGAGCAGGCCGTCGACCGCGATCTCCGCGCCGAGCGCCACGTACTCCTGGCCCCGGTAGTCAGGGTGGCGCCGCAGATGCTCGACCGTGAGCCGGAAGCCGGGATGCCATTCCACCGGGCACGGAAGCCGGCGGGCCGCGTCCTCTACGGCCGTGCCACGATGGCTGGGATCGAGGACGAGGGCCTCGACGTCCCGGTCGAGCCTGACCGGCCCGTGCACCTGAGCCTCGATGTAGTCGTCCAGAAGGTCGGGGTCGTCGGCCTCGGCCAGCTCGATCAGCGCCATACGGGATGCGACGCCGAACGCCGAAGGCTCGAAGAAGCTGTCCGGGTAGCAGAAGGTGGTCCGGCGAAGAGTGTCGGCCGTCAGCCTGAAGTGGGCGGATCCGAACCTTGGCGCGGCGCCGATGGACCTGCGCCGGAAGTTCAACGCGCCGTAGACGGGGCGCTCCCGCGCGGGCGCGTGGTCGTACGCGCCGCCGAAGATCGTGCTCTCCCACCGCCACCGGTCGCCGCCGGGGTGGGCGGTGAGTCCCCCGTTGCTCGTCCCGGTGACGAACTGCGACAGGTAGACGCCGTCGTCGGCCAGACCAAGCAGGATCTCCCGGTCGCCGACCAGGCGGTCGGGGTGGAAGTTGAGCGTCACACGCGACCGGGGTTCGAGCGGGCCCCCTGACGACAGGGCCTCGACATGGCGGAGTGCTCGCTCCTGCGGCGATGTGACCGGGTCCGCGCTCATCCGCGCAGTCCGTCCCTACGCGGACGCCTTTGACGACGTACCGGAGCAGTTCGCGGGTCGTAACCGGACCATCGCAACAAGACGATGGACAGACCCACGAAGATCGTGAACACGCCGGAGGCGAGGGCCAGGAACGCCATGAACCACTCGCCGTCCGGATCGCCGAGCCCGGAGGGGCGTCCGTCGACCCAGCTCATCGTGGGCCAGGCCTGACTGGCGACGAGCACCCCGAACGCGGCGGTGATCGTACCCAGGGCATAACCAGGGGGACGGGTCCGCCGGCCCGTGGCGGCAAGCACGAAGCCGGCCACCAGCCCGACCGAGACCCCTGCGAACTGGCCCATGTCCAGCGCCATCAGGGCTGCGAGCCGCGCGTGCTCGAACCCTTCACCACGTTGCAGCCACAGGAGCGGCACCGCGATCACACCACCGAGCAGGCCGACCGCCAGTAAACGGAGCATCGCCACCTACGACATGATCGCGGACCACTACGAAGACTGATCGACCGGCATGCGTTCCACCGCGGTTTCGGACGGCGATCGCTGCTGTTCCGACGGTGGTCGCCGGTGCAGCAGGAGTGCGGTCAGGCCGCCCGCGACCAGGCCCCAGAACGCCGCGCCGATGCTCAGGATCGTCATCCCCGACGCCGTGACCACGAAAGTGACCACCGCGGCCTCCCGCCCCTCCGGTTCGGTCACCGCCTGGGCCAGCGACGAGCCGAGCGCCGACAGCAACGCGAGGCCGGCCACCGCGGTGACCAGTACGGGCGGGGACAGCAGCACCAGAGCCATGGCCAAGCCGGCGCCGAGGCCGAGCGCCAACTGCCCGGCGCCGAGGGCCGCCGTCGCGATCCACCGGCGGCCGGGGTCGGGGTGGGTGTCCGGGCCGGCGGTCATCGCCGCGGTGATCGCGGCCAGGTTGACGGCGTGACCGCCGAACGGCGCCGCCGCCGCGCTCGCCAGCCCGGTCGTGACGAGGACCGGCCGCAAGGGCGGCGCGTACCCGTACGTCGCCATGACGGCCATGCCGGGAACGTTCTGCGCGGCCATGGTGACGAGGAACAGCGGGACGGCGATGCTCACCACCACGGACGGGTTCAGCGTCGGGGCGGTCAGCTCGACCGCGGGCCGCAGCGCGGCGCCGGCCAGGCCGTCGCCGGTCCCGTGCACCGCGATGGCGATGACCGCCACCACGAGCGCGCCGGGTACGGCCCACTGCCGCAGGTACCGCTGCAACACCGCCCAGGTCAGGACGACCGGCACGGCCAGCAGCGGGACGTCGACGACGGCACGGACCGGCGCGGTGCACAGGCTGAGGATGACGCCCGCCAGCATGGCGCCGGCGATCGGCCGCGGGATGGCCGCGATCGCCCGGGCCGGCCAGGGCGAAAGGCCGGCCAGGACGATGAGCGCGGCGCAGACGATGAACGCCCCGACCGCGGCCGGAAAACCGCCGGGCACGGGACCGGTCGCCACCAGCAGCGCCGCGCCGGGGGTCGACCAGGCGATGCTGATCGGCATGCGGTAGCGCAGCCCGAGGAAGATCGCCGCCACCCCGACGCCGCAGCAGAGGGCGAGCAGCCCGGAAGCGGCCTGCCCCGGCGTCGCCCCGACGGCACGCAGCCCGGCGAGCACGACGGTGAACGAACTGGCGTAGCCGACCACCGCGCTGACCAGCCCCGCCATGACGGCCTGCAGCCGCATGCCCACCCCCGCCTCCCGGACACCGTTCCGTTTACGGAACGAACTCTAGCCAGGTGGTCACCGCGGGACAAGCCCGGCGACGGAATGCAAGGATTGCCGGATGGACGGCCGTGAGACGGATATCGGGAGCCGGCTGCGGCGACTGAGGGAGGCCCGTGGCATCTCCCTGTCGGCGCTGGCCCGCAGCGCCGGCATCGGCAAGGCCACCCTGTCCGGCCTGGAACTGGGCACCCGCAACCCGACCTTGGAGACGCTCTACGCGGTGGCGGGAGCCTTGGGCGTGCCGCTGACGACCCTGGTCCTGGAGCCCGGCGCGTCGCCGGCGGAGGCCGTCCACGTGCCCGGCGCCGCCGTGACGGCCACCCTGCTGGAGGTGTTCGAGGAGCCGACCGCGACGTTCGAGCTGCTGCGCATGCGCGTCCGCCCCGGCATCGTGCAACACTCGCCGCCCCACGCCCCCGGCGTGACCGAACACGTCACGGTCTACGCGGGCGTGCTGCGCGCCGGCCCGGCCGACGCCCCTCTGGTGGCCGCGCCGGGCGAGCACATCTCCTGGCAGGCCGACGTCCCCCACGTCTACAGCACCGTCGGCCCGGACGAAGCGCTGGCCACCCTCCTGATCCGCTCCCCCCGACAGAACTGAGCAATCGCCTACGTGACCGCGGCCTGAAGCGCTCGATCTTGACGCTGCGACGCGCCGCTGCCGACCATCGGTGAATGCGCCTTCCCCGTGTGAAACCGGAACACGCCCCTTACCGGCTCAGCGACGGCACGATCCGTCTCGGCGGCGCCCTGCACGGGATAGCGTCGGAGATCGCGGATGCCGACGGCTGGGCGTGGGCCGCCCTGATGCTCATGAACGGCACCCGGTCCCCCGCGGAGATCGCCTCCGAGCTCCGCTCCGGCTTCCCCGACCTGACCGCCGAGGACGCCGAAGGCATCGTCGCGACCCTCCTGTCCTCCGGCCACGTGGAGGAGGCCGCCCCCGGCCCGTGCCAGGAGCTGGCCGAGCAGGAGCAGGAACGCTACAGCCGGAGCAGGGACTACTTCCGCTGGGTGGATCTCACCCCGCGCGACCACGGATGGGAACCCCAGCTGCGGATCAAGGACGCTCGCGTGCTGGTGCTCGGCCTGGGCGGGACCGGCAGTCACGCGGCCTGGTCGCTGGCCGCCGCAGGAGTGGGCCGGCTGCACCTGGTGGATCCTGACGTCGTGGAGCTGTCGAATCTCAACCGGCAACTGCTCTACACCGAAGCGGACATCGGCCGGCCCAAGACCGAAGTGGCGCTGGAACGGCTGCGCCAGGTCAACTCCGGTGTCGAGATCACCGTGGAGAAGTCGACGGTGGACAGCCCCGAGCAACTGGCAAGCCTGGTCGGCGGCTTCAACGTCCTGGCGCTGTGCGCCGATCGGCCGCGCGAGCCGTCCGGCATCCAGAGCTGGGCCAATCGCGCGTGCTGGAAGGCGGGGATCCCGTGGGTGAGCGGCGGGTACAACGGTCCCCTCGTCAGCGTGGGCGTCTTCGGCCCCGGGGGACCGTGTTTCGCCTGCGTACGAGCCGGCATACCGCCACAGCCCGGCGCCGACTACGCCTGGCCCGGGGTGACCGGCGCGTCCGCGGGGTTGTCCGGGCACCTGGTCGCGCACGACGTCCTGGCGCTCGTGACCGGGACTCTGGCCACACCGCCGGGCTACTTCCACGGGGTGACGCTGCTGGACCCGGACGGGCACGTGTACGCCCGCCATCCATCGCGACCTGAATGCGAAATCTGTTCTTGATCTGCGGCCGAAGGGATCATACTCTCGCCGTTACCGTTCCCGACCCGATCGGTAAGGAGTGTCATGAGTAACACCCCCTCCCCGGAACCACAGCAGGAGCGGAAGCCGCGTAAGAAAATCATTGTGCGCCGGCTGGAAAAGATCGAGCCCACCACGATGACTCCCAGCCAGGGCAACTCCAACTGATCAACGTGCGGGCAGGGCGACCTGCCCGCACCTGCATCTCGGGAGGCGTGATGAGTGACGTTCTGAGCCGCTTGATCAACGTGCCCGCCAAGGCGATGAACGCGGCCGAATACGGAGCCGACTTCGCCAGAGAGTTCGACCGCGCCGCCGGAGTCGTATGGAAGCTCGAACGCGCCCAGCATTTCGACGAGGGGGATCTGCCCAGCTATCTGGCGATGCTCGACGGAGACTGGGACCGGGCGATGGAGCTGGCGGAACAGATGCGCCCCGGTTTTCGCGCCGACAATCCCGACCGGATGGACTTCCGCCGGATCCGAGTGGTGGAAGAGCCGTTCTCCCCGTACGTCCGCTGGGAGCTCGCGTTGCTTTCCATGCGCGCCGAGGAGGGTGAGAACAGCAGGGTCGTGCCCGTCTCGGCGGTGCACCCGTACGAGGCCGAGGGGCCCGTGCCGGAGCTGGTCCTGTTCAACCCGACCCTGCTGTACGAGGTGCGCTACGACGAGGCCGGAAGGCACACCGGCGCACGCAAGATCACCGACCCGCGTGCCGTCGAGCCCTGCATACCGGTCCTGGCGGATCTCTTCGAGAAGGGCGAGGACCTGCGTACGTACTGCGCCAGGATGAGGGTGGCTTGACGGTCGCCTTCCACCGTCTCGGTGTCCGCCGTGACGGCGACGAGTGGATCGTCGGGCGGGTGGACTCGGGCGACTTCGTGGCCGTACCCGAGGAAGGACTGCTGGCCATCCGCCTGCTGGGGCAGGGGATGAGCGTCGAGCAGGTACGCGCCCGCCTGTGGGAGGAGACCGGCACCGACCTCGATGTGGACGACTTCGTCGCCGACCTGTCGGACGCGGGTCTGGTGGCCGAGGTCGAGGGGCGTCCCGTACCGAGTCCGCCGCCACCGCGACCGACCTTCCCCTGGCTCCAGCCCCGGTACGTGCGCTGGACGTTGCATCCCGCGCTGCACCTGGCCCTGTCGGTGCCGATCGGGGCGGGAATCGCCTGCCTGGCCTTACGCCCCGCGATCTTCCCGGGATGGGAAGCGGCCTTGTGGACCGGCCACGGCGTCGCCGTACTGCTGACCTGGGCGGCGATCGCCTGGCTGACGACGGGGCTCCACGAGCTGGCTCATCTGATCATCGCCAGGGCCGCCGGAGTGCCGGCGCGGATGACCCTTGGCACGCGCCTGCAGTTCCTGGTGGCACAGACCGACGTCTCGGGGATCTGGCTGGCGCCGACACGCGTCCGCGTCACCGTCTACCTGTCCGGCATAGCCGTCGATCTGACGATCTGTGGCCTGGCCCTGACCTGGGCGTACCTCATGGGGCCGAACCCGCTCACCTCCTGGACCATCCTCATCCAGGCAATGCGCCTGGCCAATCAGCTCCTGGTGTTCATGCGTACCGACCTGTACTTCCTGCTGCAGGACGTCACCGGCTGCCGCAACCTGTACGGCGACGGCGCCGCCTACGTGCGCGGCCTCCTGCGCGGCAGGCGGAACACCCTGGCCGCGCTGCCGCCACGCGAGCGGCTCAGCGTGCGCCTCTACGCGATGCTCCAGAGCGTCGGCACCGTCGCCTGCCTCGCGTTCGCGGCGCTGGTCACGCTGCCGCTGGTGATCACCTTGATCGCCCACTCGGTCCGGGACCTGCTGGCGGCGGTGGAGCCGTGGGCGATGGCCGAGGCGGTCGTGGTGCTGGTGCTCGTCATCGTTCCGGACGTGCTCTGGGCCCGCGTGTGGTGGCGCAGGCACGGGCCACGGATCAGACGAGCGACAGCGGCGGTGGCGCGTGGGTTATGGAACGCCCCAACTTGACTCGAACATGCACGAGTTTTTGCCCGGTCTTGTCCAGATGCAGTGATCCACGCCAGAATCAGTTCAGCCTTCAACTACTGGGTTGGAGCGTCACCGCACGGATAGGAGAGGCATGAAGCGCATCATCTCCGTTCTCGTCGCCACCGGCGTCCTCGGCGCCACGCTCACCGGCACCAGTCCCGCATTCGCATCCGCATCCACCTCCGCCGTCGACTGCGCGGCAGGCGGATACACCCGGGTCCACAACAGCTACGTCCCCACCAACATCGAGAGGCCCGCGATCGACGGCCGCAGCTACAACATCGGCGGCCCGCTCGCGTACACGTACGAGATCTGCCTCGACATCCCGGACACCTCGACCTTCACGATCGAGGTGCGGAGCTGGAACAACGGCTCACAGAGCTCGTTCGTGGACGACCGACCCGGGGACAAGATCTTCCGCTACTCGCTCGCCCCCAACAGCTTCTGGCAGGTCTACGGCACGCTGACCGGCCCCGGCAGCACCTACCTCTACTACACCTGGTACGAGAAGCAGATCCCGGCCTGACCCGGAACAGACTGACAAAAGGCCACATCCCGCTTACGAGGGGATGTGGCCTTTGACCTGGAGGATCTCGGCGGCCAATACGACCATGTCCCGCCCATGCGTGTAGTACTTGATCGCATACTGGTCATCAATCACCAAGAGGACTTTCTCGAACGCCGATGTCAGCCGCGTCAGGCGAGAGCGGTGCTGCGCGCTGAGCCGGCCCTCGAGAACACCCGAAGCGAGGCCATAGGCGTCCGCGTCGAGCATCACCATGTCCTGGTCCTCGATGTCGAGGCCGCGGAAGCCCGGCGGGAATGGCATGGCCATGTGCTCACTCATCATGTGCGAGAGCTCGGCGAGCCTCTCTGCCACCATGCGGAAAATCCTCCCAGAGTTCCAGGAAAGGCAGCGATGATCGATCCCATCAAGCGCGTGCCGTTCGACGTGGAAAGTTACATCCGCCGTTCCCGTACGGGACCGTGCTTCATCTGCGCGATCGTCAGCAAAGATCCCGCCCAGCCGGAGGAAATCGTCTACGACGATGGCGAGCACATCGCGTTCCTTGCCCGCTTCGCCTCGCTGCCGGGCTATGTCCTCGTGGCGCCCAAAGCCCACATCGAACACGTCGTCCGAGACCTCACTGAGGACCAGTTCGTCGCGGTGATGCGGCTTGTGCGCCGAGTCGCTCTGGCTTTGGAGGCGAGCGTGCCCTGCGAGCGAACGTACCTGTTGTCCTTGGGTAGCCAGCAGGGCAACGCCCACCTGCACTGGCACGTCGCGGCCCTGCCGCCTGGCGTGCCGTACGAACAGCAGCAGTACCACGCCCTCATGGCAGAGAACGGGATCGTCGAGCACACCCCCCAGGAGGCCGCCGCCTTGGCCACCGCGCTAAGGAATGCCTTGGACGCATAGCCCTTGGGCCCACCGCGTACTACGTCCGCATCATCCCGGGGCCGATTAAATTGGGGAAATGAGTCGGATGCGCCGCGTCGTCGCACTAGTGGTGATCGCGATGGGAGCTGTGGTTGTCGTGTTGTGCGAGCCGGTGACGTTCCTGCTGGAACGGATCCGCTGGCCCAGAGGCCGTGGCCGCCACTCCACAGAAGCGGCTCCTCCATCCTCTCCACCTACGCGGCTTCGGCGCGAAACCGACTCTTAGCCCGCCTGGTTGAGCCCAGTAGTCAGTACGCCTGCAACTCCAGCAGATTGCCCTCCGGATCACGCAGATGCGCCGTACGAAGGCCAGGGCCCCACTCCGGCCGGTCCGTAGGCGGTGCCACGGCCTGACCCCCCTGACGCAGGCAGAACCGGTAGCCGGCGTCCACGTCCGCCACCCGGCTGACGAACATCACCACGTCCTGCACCGCAGGGCCGTGCTCCGGCAGGTCCGCGGTGCCGGCCACCCGGGCCATGGCCTCGCGGTCGAACAGCGTCAGCACCCCCTGCCCGCCGACGTCCCAGTGAGCGTACGGGCCGGCTTCGGTGCCCTGCACCCGCTCGGCGCCGATCAACTCGGGGAGCACGGCGTCATAGACGCGAAAGGCCGCAGCGAAGTCGCCGGCCAGCAAACGAGGGTGGAACCCGTCCATTCCCGCTCCGATCGTAGGTTCGCACCAATGATAGGTGCCAACCTACAATAGATGAGTGACCAAGACACCACCCCGCCTGGCAGCGCTGACCCCCTACCTGCTGTCCAAGACCGGCAAGGCCGTACGCGGCCAGGTCGCCTCCCGGCTCGCCCTGCACGGAGTGCGGATGTGGCACATGGCGATCCTGGACGCCCTGGCCGGCTCCGGGCCGCGCTCACAGCGGGAGCTCGCCGCCGCACTGGCGATCGACCCCAGCGACGTGACCAAGGTGCTCGACGAACTGGTCTCCGCCGGCCACGTCGAACGCACCCGCGACCCGCGAGACCGCCGCCGCATCCACGTCAAGCTCACCCGCGCGGGAGCCGACGCCCTCGCCGACCTGGCCGCCGAAGTGTCAGCGGTCGAGGACGAAGTGCTGGCGCCTCTGGACGCAGCGGAGCGCGCCCAGCTCCACACCCTGCTGACCCGGGTCTTCCACCACCTCGAAGGTGCTGCCGTACGAAATCAAAAAGCCACTTCCCGTTCTACGGAAGTGGCTTTTTAGCTGACGCTTTGCCGACCTGCGGAAACCTGATCAGTCAACGCACATCGCTTCGTGGGTGGACCTGAAGACCCATGTGCCACCACCTGGAGAGGAATAGATCGTCAGCGTGTAATAGGTCCCAGGGGTGCAGTCGTGGCCGACCGCGAGGACGGCCTCCCGGGCCCGCTGTTCGGCCGCCGCCAGCCCGGCCGCGTGGGTGCTGCCCGCCCCCAGAGCGGTGGCGCTGCGGGGAGTGTCATAGCCGTCGGCGTGCGCGGCCACGGGCGCGGTTGCCAGGCCGACCGCCACCACCGCTGGGACGAGGCCCAGCCGGTGGAGCCAAGTGACTTTCTGCATGCTTCTCCTTACAGGGGACGGGCAGTTGATCGATCGAAGTAGATTTAGCGCACGTCGATATCGCGGCGATATTTACCACTTGGACACAAAGATCTGCCGGCCGTTGTCCTCCTGGCGGAACACATGGCGAAGGGCACTCCAGAAAATCGGCTTTCAGGTAATCTCGCCCCATTAAGGCGGTCTCAATGCTCTGACCTGCAGATTGCATTCGCCGAGTCGTTTGAAATTACTGAATTACGCGGAACGCAGGTATCAGGTGATCACTACCCTGGGTCGGCGCATAGCTGGAAGGTCAAAGTGGTGCGGGCCCACTCTTCCCACGTGTCCGCCGACCAGCCGCGGTCGCGGACGAAGATCAGGTAGAGCTCCGGACTGAGCAGGCCGAACAGCAGATCCGCCGCCATCTCGACGGAGAGGCCGGGCCGGACGTCGGGCTTGCCGACCAGGGCTTCGGCCGCCGCGTACTGCACGGTGTAACGCGGGTCGGGCCCATCCGGCCACTGCGCGGCGATCTCGGGGTCGGTGGCCGCAGCGGACGCGATCAGCGGCATGATCGGGGCGACCCGGCCCAGAATCTCGCACGTGCCGCGGACATGTGCGCGCAACTGCCCGGCCGCGGTGGGCTCGGCACACGCGGCTCGAAACCACTCACGATCCATGGTGGCGACGGGCTCGGTGTCCCCGGCGATGGACGTGTCGACGACGTCCTTGAACAGCGTCCGCTTGTTGCGGAAGACGAAGTAGACCGTCTGGACGGCCACACCTGCCCGGTCGGCGACCTCCTGAAGGCTCGTCGCTCCGTAACCCTGTGCGACGAACAACTCGCGAGCCGCCTCGACGACCTTCTCACGGGTACGGCGTGAGCGCTCGGCTCGCTTGTCCGACCGGTTGACTCTCTCCATTGTGCGAGTATAACTTCAGAGTTCATCACTAGAGTCCAACTCTAGCTTCTTTGGAGGAGACGATGGACCAGCTCAATGCCCAGAACCCGGACTCGGACCTGACCTCAACGGAACAGGCCCAGGAGGAGGAGTCCGTACACCGCGCACTGGAGGGCTTTTACCGCGCCGGCAAGCCGCCATGGGACACCGGCGTCACCCCGCCCGAGCTGGTGGCCCTGGTAGAGGGGCAAGGCGCGCTGCCGCCCGGCCGCGCCCTCGAACTCGGCTGCGGCACGGGGACCAACGCCATCTACCTCGCCCGGCACGGCTGGGAGGTGGCGGCCGTCGACCTGATCGACCGCGCCGTCGACCAGGCCAGGCAGAGGGCCGAGGCGGCGGGAGTGACGGTGCGGCTGCTGCACGGAGACGCGACCCGCCTCGACGAGCTGGACGTGCCCGGCCCCTTCGACCTGTTCTTCGACCTGAGCTGCTACTGCGGAATCCCGCTGCACCGCCGCGACGCCTACGCCGCCGGGCTCACCCACCGCGCCGCTCCCGGAGCACGGCTGCTGATGTTCGGGTACGGCCCCGAGCCGCTCGACAACCCGACCACCGAGGTCAAGTCGTGGGCGGCGGGCGTCACAGCCGACGAACTCCGGGCCAGGTTCGCCGGCTGGGAACTCCTCGACGTCACACCGGGCACCAACTCGGTGCCGACCTTCTGGTTCACGCTGCGACGCGTCGCCTAGCGCCAAGGCGGCGCTGAACGCGCCCTACAACTGTGGTAGCCGTATAAAACCGAAAAGGCCCCTCCCCGATCAGGGGAAGTGGCCTTTTGCTGGGAGTGGAGCCTAGGAGATTCGAACTCCTGACATCCTGCTTGCAAACGGGAGCTGGTCACCATCTCAAACCGACACTGCCCAGATCAGAGGGCAGTTCGAGACAGGCAGCATGCGATCGTGTAAGTCTCCGTTGCTGTACTTCCCTGCTGTACAGCAACAAGTACAAGACGAGACATCAGCATCTGCAACTGAACATCCGTCCCCGCTAGGTTCATTTCTATAACAAGTCGTCATCGTACTTGCACCCACGATCCGATGAACAGAAGGGACACAGACCATCCTGTGTCTCCATAGAGCTCAGGCGTTGCACTTCTTCGTCGCGCGCAACGGCCACACAGCTCTCGTAGGGTGCGCTCCAACCCGGCGGCCATATCTGCGAGAAGAGATAGTTGCCATAGTTACGGACGTGACCGAGGTCCATTTTACCCAAACATTGTGCGTCCAAAAATGACACCCCAGCCCTGAAGGTCGCCCTCCTGAATTGCCCATATTCTAAGAACTTACTATTAGAAAAGTTTACACTATCCCCAAAAACTGCTTCCTCGAAGACTGCCGTCCGATCGAACACTACAGAGTCAAAAGACGAGGCATGGTCGAATATTGTACGTCGGAAAGAAATTTCATCGCAACAGTGTGCTCTAGAAAAGTCAGCCAAACCACTAAATTGCGCGCGATGAAAGGTCGCGTCTCCAACGAAGCCACTCCCTTCGAAGTTGCCACCCAACGTAAAGGTACAAGCCGTAAAGTCGGCGCTACCTCCGAAGTTAGCCTGCGAAAAATCTGCGTCATGCTGGAAAGTTACCCCCCTGAGAATAGCGTCGCCCGTGAATCGAGCCCTGCTGAATAGCACTCTCCCCACGACGCCACCCAACAGAGTGAAATCGGTCAAATGTGAACCTCTCAAATCGAGGTCCAGATCACTCCACACCTCACCAGCCGGCAGGTAATCATATCGTTCATTCACTCCGCTTATGCGACGTTGGATGACGCCTTGAGCGAAGGCGCGCACCTCCTGATCAGTTTGGCGGGAGGGATAGCGCAAGTAGTGGCATAAGGTGTTGATGATTTTCTGGCGCATGCTGGGTTCAGCGTCACCAAGCCAATCAAGGGTATCGATTGCAGATCGAGCCGTAATGGCATCAGAATTCTGGATCTTTGCGGATGCCTCAAGATAAAGCTGCTGCGGCAGCGGTTTACCCGAATCCAGCCTAACTAGGCTATCCGACAATCTAGCTAAAACGTCACCGGGGGTCGTGAAGTGAGAGAACTTTGCACTCACCTGAGGGTAGGCGTCGAGATATGCGACAAGCTGGTTGCCATCCCAAAGCGACCAGTCCTTAAGTCTCATTTCCTTGGCATGCCGGCGTAATACTGCCACTACTTGGTCAATACCTCCCTTTCCAGCTCCGCCGGACAGTCGAACATTTGTCGCTATGATTATGTATTCCGGCACTCGCCCTTGAGTCGCTCGTGCACCGTCCGGGTCAGCCCACAGGCCAAGCTCTTTAGAAATTTCCCGAATCAACCATTCGGCATCTTTGAGACCTACTCTTGTGCGCCGAAACTTGCACTGCAGAATGCCGTAACCATTCCAGCCATCAGCGGGGCTGGATGGATAGTTGAGCTGCCCATCGAACGAGGCTTCGCGGCCGCCATCGGGGCCATCGCCGAAGGCTTGGATGCCAGGCCCGAGAACGTGGACCGCTAGGGCGCGACACAGGGCTTCAAAGTCACGCTCACCCATGCTACTCAGATCGTACTTCACGTTACAATAATGCCGTAGATCACTACTGTCGGCCGCTTTTTCAAGTGATCAGCGAATACCAGCGTCAATCATCCGCCCGTAGGATGATTGACACAGCCTTCTACGGGTGCATCAACAGATCAGGAGGGCGTGTCTTGGCACGCAGCCTCTGCCCTGACATGTGTCTGGGCACTGGCTTCGGCGCTAAGCCCACTTGCCAGCGTCATTCGCGCTCGCCGTCTCCTCGCTCGACCGTGATGAGTTGACCTCGCTATGGACGGCGTCAACCCCGAGATACCCGATGGCAAGGCCCGACGAAGGAGGGCCGCGGCAGCCGATCGCCCCGACCAGGTACGGCGAGCACCGAAGTCAGCGATCGTCACGGCGTCATCATCAGCTGCATGATTACAGCAAGGGAGCAGGTACGCAACTGCTTGCCTTGTGGACGAACTTCGTCACAGCACAACAGTTGCGCAACGCCTAATATTGGACATCGATCTCGCTACCGGTCACACGAGTCTCAACACGGGTCGGAGTGGTGCCTGGCCCAGGAACTCCCTAACTTCCGAGACAGGCCAAGCCAAGTCACGCGCCAACTGCTTAATTGTAAGTCCATGTTGTTCGGCAAGCTCATACGCACTTATCAGCAATGTAGGCACCTCTCCAGGAAATCCCGAGATCGGTTGCGGATTTAGCAGCTCCGCAGTACGAAGTTGTTGTACTCGCTGATGCGCTCGCCGAGCGGAAACCTCTGAAACAATACCCAACTCTTTGGATCGGCGTATAAGGCACTCGACCGATACACCCCATACGCGCCCCGCCTCCTCCAGAGCAGGAATGCGCAACCGAGGCGACAGTTCTTGCTCAATTTCATCCGCTGGGACCAGAAGTTCCGCAGCAAACCGATCAGCTTCTCGTTCTTGCTCTGGATCCCCGGGCGCTACCTCTCTATGCAATATCAAGTGCCCCAGTTCGTGTGCCGCCGTAAACCGATGACGATAAATATCATTCGCACGATCTGGCGTGAGAACCACCAGCGGTCGAGGTAGCTTCGATGTGGAAAAGGCATCTACACGAGCGACATCATCATCTGCAAACGAAAATAGCGAAACTACAACTCCATGAAGCTCCATAGTACGTACAAGGTGACGGAACGGACCCTTGGGGATGTCCCATCGTTTGCGCAGTTCGCGAGCCGCTTCTTCGGGCTCTGCGCCATCCGCCCTCTCGTGCGGTGGAGAAGGAAGGTCAACGAAAGGCATTTCGACGCGCAGTTCGAGCGCGTAGGTCAGTTCCCATAGCTGCTCGACCAGGACAACCGCCTTCGCCCTTTCGCCTGCCCTGGTGCTTCGCAAGCTTCTAAAATGAGCCAATGATGCATCAAGGCGCGCATGTGGCCTTCCAACCGCGAAAAACTCCATCGGATACCCGAGGATATCCGCAAGTCGCTGCAAGTGGTCGGGGCGGGGGGAATTTATGCCAGCTTCGTAATAGCCTATGGCGACCGGTGACACTCCAAGCTTTTCCGCGAGTTGTTGTTTCGACATTCCTCGACGGATGCGCGCCTGTGTTAGGCGCGCAGCGTCGAAGATATCAGCCACCATACCAGCAGGTGCTTGCTCGAAAAGCGAGGGCTGACGAGGCTTATTCACTATCTCCGGTCTTTCGGGGAGGGGTCGGAGGTTCTGTTGCCGGAGAACCCTCTAGAGGAGAACGCGGGCGGAGGACAGGGTTCTCTGGCGTGCCAGTATCAAAAGCGGCACGTGATTGAGTGGTGGAAACGAGTTTGCTGCCCTCTTGAGGCGCAATCGCGAACTCCTCGCGAAATGCCCATTCGAGAAGGTCGTCTGTGCGGAGACGCGCATAGCCGAAGAAGCACCGGAGAAGAGCTTCAGGGTTGCTGGCATATGCAAGAACAGCCACCAACTGCTGATTAGCAGCCAACTCGTAGATCTCTTCGCCGTAGGCGTCGAGCTCCGCAAGCTGCTCCGGCGTGAGGTCTGCGAGCACATCCTCTTCTGCTTCGTCCTCTCCCGAGAAGAGAGACGGCTGAATATGAATGAGCTCAAATAGGGATTTCTTTGTCGTAGAGACCGGCTGACCGAACGGTGTCTGGTCGAGGTCTGTTATGCGGTCCTTTGCGTACCGCCACGGAATGAGAGGGACGCCGTTGACCACCGGAAGGTGGTAGCGCCCTCTCCTGGGGCGGTGCGTATCGACGCCGGGAAGGCCCTTGAACTCCTCGACCAGGGCCTTTGGCACGCCTAGCCACATCAACCCGTATGGCTCGGCGCTGCTCAGGCCGAGCGCCCTTTGATTGGCTGCATACCGGTTGTGTGTCGTGGACAACACCGACAGCACGCCGGCTCGGATGCGTAAGCCCACGTCACCGAACACGCTACGCGCCCAGGCAAGCGCTTCCATCTCGTTAGTGGACATGGCCCCCTCGCTTCACTTGACCATGGGAACTGTAGCACTGAACTTAAGTTTCACGCACGAAATCGACATTTGAGGACTCTCGGCCAGGCGAGATGGCTACCGCCGTTTGGCCATGAGGCTGTCCCGCTCCTGCAGGGAGATCCATCCACATGGAGATCAATGCATCATCCTGTGGGCTACTCGAAGACCTCGACGGCGAGCTCACAGAGCGCCGCGCCTGTCCTCAGCATCTACCCCTTCATGCCTTTGCTGGCGTGCGGGCGTGCGGGCGGTGCATGCCCGGACCGGCCGAAGAGCCGCAGTCGGGCATGCAGGCCGACCGCCGCGCCCGCGGACCGCGCAGCGGGCCGCCTTGAAACCGTAGAGAAAGTTCTCATCCAGCGACGATGCCGAGTGGATGATCTTGGTAACTGGCGCTGTTGTCCTACCGTGCTCGGCCCTGCAGTAGTGCCTGCCACACGGCCTGTCCTTCTCGGAGGCGCATGCGTCGGGTCTCGCGGGCCTCCTTAGTGGCGAGGTCTGTGCGGAGCAGGAAGAACTGTCCTCCTGCGGTGCAGAGTTCGTAGATGACCGAGTCGCAGTGGCAGGTCCAGGCGATGATTCGTCGTCGCGAATCCATACGAGCTGCGAACCAGGTCAGTCGCGCGTGGTTCGGCTGCGGCTCCGGCAGGTGGGGCGAGAGGCAGTTGCTCATGCGGACTGGCCGGCGGGGTTGAGAGGGATGAGCGCCCATACCGTGCGTCCGCCGTCGTTGCCGTGGACGCCCCAGCGTGTCGTCAGGCTCTCCACCAGGTGCAGCCCTCGGCCGTTCTGGTCGGTGTTCTCGGCCTGGCGTCGGCACGGGGTGGAGGGGCCGCCTTCGTCGTGGACGGCGAGGATCAGCAGCGTGGTGCCTGCGTGGAGGGTGACGCCGAATCGGCCGCCGGCCTGGCCGCTACGGGTGTGGCGGATGGCGTTGGTGGCCAGTTCGGATGTGACGAGTTCGGCGGTATAGGTCTCGGGGCGGTCGCCGAGGTAGCTGTTGACGAATCGGCGCGCTTCGCTGATCTGGGCCTTGGTGCCGGGGAAGTTGCGACACCACCTGTGGATTTCTTGGCGGCTGTTGAGCGCTGGGTACATCGCCGTTTCCTTGCGTTCATGCAGGTCAACGCCCTGCGATCCGCTATCCGTACTTAAAGTACTGATGCTATACTTCAAGTACAAGCGACTTGATGTACTTGCGCCGCACAATAAGTACTGATCGAGTGAAGACACCGGGATCCCAGACCGTGCCGGCGACTCAGGAGGCGTACATGTTCGGACTCATGGTGCGATTCACCTGCAAGGACGAGGAGAGCGCCGCAGCGTTCGACGCCCTCGTCGGTGAGACAATCGAGGCGATCCGCCGGCACGAGCCGGGAACGATCGTGTACGCCTCGCACCGGGTGGACGGTCAGCCGCTCCAGCGGATCTTCTACGAGCTGTACCGGGACCGCGACGCCTTCGACGCCCACGAGCAGACCGAGCACACCAGGCGCTTCCTGGCGGCCCGGGAAGAGCTGCTGGCCTCGGTAGAGGTCGACTGGCTGGATCTGCTGAGCGGGAAGGGCACGACGTCGTGAGCATGGAGTATCAGCGGGCGCTCGGACGGCGCATCGCCCAGGAACGCAAACGGCGTGGCCTGTCGCAAGCGGAGCTGGCGCGGCTGGTGGATCGGTCGGTGGCTTGGATCTCGCAGGTTGAGCGGGGCGTGCGCAAGGTCGATCGCATGTCCGTGCTGGAGAAGGTCGCCGAGACGCTGGACGTACCGCTGTCGGAGCTGGCCGCTGAGGCGCCGGTGGTGGCGGCCACGACCGAGGAGATGCCGGGGACGGCCGGGCTACGGCTGGTGCTGTCCGGGGCGCACTCGTTGCAGGCCATGTTGCACGCCACGCCGGTGCCGCCGACCGATCAGCTCAAGCCGCGGGTGGATCACGCCTGGGAGCTGACGCATCAGAGCCGCTACGTCGAGCTGACCGAGCTGCTGCGTGGGCTCGTCCCGACGCTGGAGAGTGCGGTACGGTCCGCGCCCGCCGAGCGCCAAGCCGAGCTGTTCGAGCTGCTGGCGGTCACCTATCAGGCGTGTTCGGCGTCGCTGGCGAAACTGGGCGAGCCGGAGGCGGCGTGGATCGCGGCCGATCGGGCCATCAGTGCGGCCGAGCGAGCCGGTAACCCGCTGATGATGGCGGCCGGGGCGTTCCGGCTGGGGTTCGTGTTCCTGGGGGCTCGTCACTTCGATCAGGTGGAGGAGACGGCGCGTACGGCTGCTGAGGCGCTGTGGTTCCTGACCGATCAGGGCAACGTGGAAGCGATGTCGTTGTGGGGCGGCCTGACGTTGCAGCGGGCGGTGGCGGCCTCGCGACTCAATCAGGCCGATGTCGCCTACGAGCACCTGTCGCGAGCCCGTGAGATGGCCTCGCGGGTCGGTGAAGGACGCAACGACTACAACACCGAGTTCGGGCCGGCCAACGTGGCGCTGCATGAGGTGGCCGTAGCCGTGGAGGTCGGTGACGCCGGGCACGCGCTGCGGGTCGGGACCGCGGTGGACGCCTCGACGCTGTCGGCCGAGCGGCGGGCACGGCTCGCGGTGGATCTCGCGCGGGCGCATGCACAGCGTCGCCAGGTGGACGAGGCGGTGGCGCGGCTGTTGGAGGCGGAGGACGTGACGCCCGAGCAGATCCGTAACCATCGGGTAGTGCGGCAGCTCGTCTCCGACCTGGTGTCGATGCAGGATCCGGCGTCGTCGGAGCTACGGGAACTGGCCGAACGAGTGGGGGCGTAGAAAAAGTACGTGTCCACGTACTCTAAGTACTAGCGATTACTCTCAGTATCAGGTAGCGTTCGTGCTGTAGCTGGAACTCTCCGTAGTCGGAGGGTGGCAGCCCAGCACGAACGCTCTTCGCGTTTCAGGGGTGGATCAAGGAGGTCCGCTCACGGAAGGCGGAGAGAAGGCCACACATGAAAGTGGCCTGAGCGGGAGACCCGCCCAGGCCGGATGCGTTAGCACCCTAGTTGGCGCTTCGATGCTATCGCCTCCGAGCTGACGGCACGGCCTCCCTCGTCCTGAAACGCCTGATCAACAGGCTGACGAGAGGTGTATTCGCCATGCGTACCGTCCCCATCCCCGTGGACGTCAGCAAGCTCAGCATCACCTGCGTGAAGGCCCCTCGCCCTCGCGTGCTCAACAAGGACACCGGCGAGATCAAGACCGACAAGAACGGCAACACCGTCTACGAGGTCACCGTGTCCGTCGAGGACGAGTTCGGCCGGATCGAGCTCGTCAAGATCGGCATCACCGGAGAGCCGCCCATCAAGGCCGGCGACGCCGTCAACGCGGTCGGCCTGCTCGGCTACGTCTGGGAGATCGCCGGCCGGTGGGGCATCTCCTACCGCGCGACCGCCCTGCTTCCGATGCAGGAGGCCGCCGATGTCTGACCAGCTCTACCCGCTGCTCGGAGTCCTGGCCGCTCTCACGGCCGGGCTCTGGGCCTGGCGCCGCTTCCACTACCCGTCCTTCTGGCTCGCCATCGGCTTCCCGATCGCCGCCATCACCATCCGGGCGACCTGGCGCAAGGTCGCCCTCGGCTGCGGACTGACCAAGAAGCGGCAGCGCTTCTGGTTCACCACCGTTCCCGGCCTGGTCGCCTCGACCGGCGTCGTCCGGGTGCGGCGCAAGTGGCAGCGCATCGCTGTGGACACCAAGCCGTTCATGTGGCTGCCGCTGCCGACCCGCCACGGCTGGCGCGTCACCCTGCACACCCTGGAAGGACAGATTCCCGCCGACTACGCCGAGGTCGCCGAACGGCTCGCGCACTCCTGGGGCGTACACGCCGTGCGCGTCTCCTCCGACAAGCCCGGACGGGTACGACTGGCTGCCACCGTCCATGACCCCTTGGTCAAGATCGATGAACTGCCACCGTCCACCGAGCTGCTCAAGGTCACCGTGGGCCGTCTGGAGACCGGCACGCCGTGGGTGATCGACTTCCGCACCGTGCCGCACTGGCTGAACGCCGGAGCGACGCAGTCCGGGAAGTCCAACCTGGCCAACGCACTCATCGTCGGCCTCGCCCCGCAACCGGTCGCCCTGGTCGGCTTCGACCTCAAGGGCGGCGTGGAGTTCACTCCGTACGCGGCCCGGCTGTCCGCGCTGGCCACCTCCCGCGCCGAGTGCGGCGGGCTGCTGGAGGACCTGGTAGCGCTCATGACCGACCGGATGGGCGTGTGCCGGATGGCCGGCGCCCGCAACATCTGGCAACTCCCGCCCACCATGCGGCCGGTGCCCATCGTGGTCCTGGTGGACGAGCTGGCCGAGCTGTACCTGATGGCCGACAAGTCAGAGAAGGACGAAATTGCCAAGACCTCGACCGCACTGCTGCGGGTCGCCCAGCTCGGTCGGGCGTTCGGTATCTACCTGTTCTGCTGCGGCCAGCGCATCGGCTCCGACCTCGGTCCCGGTGTGACCGCGCTCCGGGCGCAGTGCTCGGGCCGGATCTGCCACCGGGTCAACGATCCAGAGACCGCCACCATGACCCTCGGCGACCTCGACCCCGCCGCGCTCGACTCGGCTCGCACTATCGCCGCCGAGACACCCGGCGTCGCCATCGTCGCCAGCCAGGACGGTCAGTGGTACCGCGCCCGCTCCTTCTACGTCACCGAGCAAACCGCCGAGCACGCCGCCCGCACCTACGCGCACCTTGCGCCGCCTTGGTCCGAGGTGATGACCGTCCAACCCATCGAGACGCCCGACCAGCAAACCGCCTGAACCGGTACTCCGAGGAGGAACTGAGATGCGCCGCATCACCGCCTGGCTCCTCGACACCGGCTCTGTCCTCGTCCTGGCACTCATCGCGGGTGCAGGCTCGTTCACCCACATCCGCGACACCGCCAGCGAACACGGACAGACCGGCTGGATGTCCTGGGCCATCGCCATCTGCATCGACCTGACCTGCGTCATGGCCGCCCGCGAACGCCAACGCGACAAGAAGACCGGCCGAACCCGGCGCGGCCCGATCTCCTGGCCCGTCCTCGTCCTGACCGGCGGCATCGTCCTGTCCCTGGCCGCCAACCTCGCCCAAGCCACACCAACCGTCTGGGGCTGGATCACCGCCGCCACCCCGGCCGGAGCCTTCCTCGTCGCCGTCTCCATGCTCGAACGCCGCGCCACGACCACCAGCGCCGAGACACCACAGGACGTCCCGCAGACGTCCTCGCCCTCCGCGCAGACGTCCTCAGCCGTCTCCGCAGGGTCCCGCGACGTCCCGGCCCGCCACGACAGCCCGACACCAGCCCCGGCCCTCGTCGACTACGCCCGCCGCATCGCCGACGAGCACCGCGCCAAGCACGGCGAACCGATCTCGGCAGACCTCATCCGTGCCCGCCTGGGTGTCTCCGAGCAACTCGCCACGGATCTCCTCCACGTCCTGCAACCCGTCCAAGCTCACTGAGAGGAACGCCGTCGATGTCCGCTCTTCACTCGCGGCCCGCGTTCATCGCCGGGCTACACGCCCTGGCCGAACTGCTGGAAACCCGTCCCGACGTCCCGATCCCACGAAGCACCGTCATTCATCACGTCGTACCCGATGCCCAAGACGCCAATATGCCGACGACCGCGGACACGACGCCCCTCATCCACTACCGCTGCTGCACCTGCAACGGCACCGGCCTCTACGACGACCAGACCTGCGCCGACTGCCACGGCACCGGCATCGACAACCACGGCGCATAGCCGTAGCGCCCCCCGCCTGGCCACACATCCGCCAAGATCCGCGCCAGGCCGGGGGCCATCCACACCAGCGTCACTGGATAGGACGGAACCCATCTTGCCCCACCTTGCCCACAGCCACGCCGTGGCTGGAATGATCCACCGGCTCAACCAACCCGACTACGACCGCTGGGCCGGCCAGATCCGCCGTACCGGCGGCTGCCGCCAGCCCATCCACCTGCGCGGCAAGATCGAACACTACGACCAGGCCACCGGCCACCTCCTGCACCGCTACAGCACCAGCACCGAACCGAACGGCGTCCTGCGCGTGGCGTGCAAGACCCGCCGCGCCTCCCGGTGCCCGGCCTGTGCCGAGGTCTACCGCGCCGACACCTACCAGCTCGTCCGCGCCGGCCTCGTCGGCGGCAAGGGCGTCCCCCCGACGGTCAGTGCACACCCGTGCCTGTTCGTCACCCTGACCGCGCCGTCCTTCGGAGCCGTCCACGTCCGGCGGGAGAAGAACGGCAAGGTCCTGCCCTGCCACGCCCGCCGCGACGCCGATAGCTGCCCGCACGGCCGGACCATGTCCTGCACCGACCGACACAGCGCCGCCGACCCGCGACTCGGCGAACCGCTGTGCCCCGACTGCTACGACTACGACGGCTCGGTCCTGTTCAACGCCATCAGCCCCGAACTCTGGCGACGCTTCACCCTCGCCCTGCGCCGCCGCTTCGCCCGCCTCAACGGCCTGACCGTCAAGGCCCTGCGCGAACACGTCAGCATCGCCTTCGCCAAGGTCGCCGAATACCAGCGGCGTGGCATCGTCCACTTCCACGCCGTCATCCGCCTCGACGGATCCGACGGTCCCGACTCGCCACCACCGCCCTGGGCGACCGCCGACGCCCTGGCCCAAGCCGTCCAGCACGCCGCCGCAGTCGTCACAGCGGAGATCAAGCCGCTGAGCCGCACCATCCGATGGGGCACGCAGCTCGACGTCCGCCCCATCACCATGGACGGCGACCTCACCGAACAAGCCGTAGCCGCCTACATCGCCAAGTACGCCACCAAGGCCGCCGAATGCGTCGGCACCCTCGACCGCCGCATTCAGCCCTTGGACGACCTGGCCGCACTCCCGGTACGCGAGCACGCCCGCCGGCTGATCGCCGCCTGCATGCGCCTGGGCGGAAACCCCGGCCTGGCCGACCTACGGCTCACCCACTGGGCCCACATGCTCGGCTTCCGCGGCCACTTCTCCACCAAGTCCCGCCGCTACTCCACCACCCTCGGCGCCCTACGCGCCGCCCGTGAAGAACACATGCGCGCCGAACAGATCACCACCGGACGCCTCCCACTCTTCGACGAGGACACCGTTCTCGTCGTCGCTCACTGGGCCTACGCCGGACAAGGGCTCTCCCTCGGCGAACAACTTCTCGCCTCGGCCATCACCGGCCAGCACGCGCCACACCTCAGGGGACCAGATGACCGCTGAACTGCTCACCGTCCCGGAAGCGATGGCCGTCCTGAAGGTCAGCCGCTGGACGCTCTACAACCTCATCCGCTCCGGCGAACTCCGCTCGATCGTCGTCGGCGCCCGATGCCGCCGCATCCCCGCCGCCGCACTGGAGGCGTACGTGACCCAGCTCTGCGAGGAGGCCGCCTGATGCCCGCCAAGACCACCGCAGCGACACCCGACGAGCCCGAGCGCGGCCCTCGCAAGAGCCGGCGAACCCGGGCCAACAACGAAGGCTCGATCTTCCCGTACAAGAACGGCTGGGCAGGCTACGTCTGGGTCACCACGCCAGAAGGCAAGAAAACCCGCAAGTGGGCGTACGGCAAGACCCGCGAGGAGACCCACGAGAAGTGGCTCAAGCTTCACGAACTGGCCCGCAGGGGGCCGGTGGTCACCAAATCGCCGAAGCTCTCGGACTACCTGACGTACTGGCTCACCAACGTCGTGGAGCCCAACCTCGCGCCCAAGACCGCCGCGAACTACGAGATGTTCGCCCGGCTCTACATCACGCCCGCGCTCGGCTCCAAGCGGCTCGACAAGCTGACCGTGCGGGACGTCCAGACGTGGGTGAACAAGATCCGCCGCTCCTGCCAATGCTGCGACCAAGGCAAGGACGCCGCTCGTCCAGAAATCCACAGCAACCCAAAGCGCCGTCAGCACTGCTGTGCGGTCGGCAAGTGCTGCAAGTCCGAACCCTCGGAGTGGACCGTCCACGACGCCTACATGACGCTGCGGGCGGCCCTGAGTAACGCCGTCCGCGAAGAAGCCCTGACGCGCAACGTCGCGGCCAACGTCAAGATGTCGGTCCCTCGGAAGCGCAAGGTCAAGCCCTGGTCGGTGGACGAGGCCAGGACCTTCCTGGAGTCAGCCCGTACTCGGGAGGACCCGATGTACCCGGCGTACGTCCTGGTGCTCGTCCTGGGTCTGCGGCTCGGCGAGGTCCTCGGGCTGCGTTGGGAGGACGTCGACCTCGACCAGGCCGAGATGACGATCGGCTGGCAACTCCAGCGAGTCGCCGGCAAGCTGCTGCACCGCCAGACAAAGACGGATGCCTCCGACGCGACTTTGCCCTTTCCCGAGATCGTCACGACGGCCCTCCGTGCCCGTCAACGGGTACGCGATGCCGCCAGGGATGCGGCGGGAGACGACTGGCAGGAGACCGGCCTCGCCTTCACCACCGCCAGTGGCCGGCCGATCGAACCGTCCAACTTCCGGCGCAGCTTCGCGAACGCCTGCGCCAAGGCAAACGTACGAAGAGTCCATGTCCACGCCACCCGCAAGACCTGCGCGTCTTTGCTCGTCGCCCTCGACGTTCATCCACGCGTGGCCATGCAGATCCTTCGTCACTCACAGATCTCCGTGACCATGAACGTATACAGCGAAGTCTCGTCCGCAGAGACGCGCCGAGCTCTGAAGAAGCTTGGTGATCATCTCGACTCCTAGCGAGACCCAGCACTGACGAAAATCGATTAGGCCATTCCTCGACTCACGGGGAGTGGCCTTCAACGTGTGACAAGGGCTGACGACTTCTCCTGCCGCCGCCACGCGACGACGGTTCCGCTTGCGACTCATAGCCAGTCCATCGAAAGAGAAGGATGAGCACGCCGACAAAGGTCGTGATCACGCCAGAGAACAGGGCAAGGAAGGCCATGACAAACTCACCGTCTGGATCACCGACCCCGGAAGGTCGTCCTTCGACCCAGTTCATCGTGGCCCAAGCCTGCGTCGCGACGATCACGCCGAACAGCATCGTGATCGAACCCAGGGCATAGCCAGGTGTACGCGTCCACGACCGTGTGGCGGTCAGCACGATGCCCACCAACAACCCGAGTGGAACGGTTACGACCTGTCCAGCGTCCAGCGCCATCAAGGCTGCGAGTCGTGCGTGCTCGAAATTCTCGCCGCGCTGGATCCACAAGAACGGCAGCGCTACGACACCGCTGAGAAGGCCGATCGCCAGCAACCTGAGTAATGCCACGCGCATCATGATCGCGGGCTTGCTTGCTCCTGTGCTAGCCGAACTGGAGGTGTAGCTGTACTTTGCAGCTGTACAAGATCGAAAAGGCCACTACCCGATCATGGGAAGTGGCCTTCTACCTGGAGTGGAGCCTAGGAGATTCGAACTCCTGACATCCTGCTTGCAAAGCAGGCGCTCTGCCAACTGAGCTAAGGCCCCTTCGAGACGAAGATAGCTTACCGGGCGGAGGATGCCACCTGCGTCGCGCCCATGCTGTCGCTCAGGATCAGGTCGGGGAAGTCGACGATGGAGTCCAGGATGTGGGTCGCGCCGCCCTTGAGGAGGCGTTCGCGGCTGTGGACTCCGGTCATGAGGCCGGCCACGACTGAGGCGCCGGCGCGGCGGCCGCAGAGCATGTCGCTCTCCGAGTCGCCGATCACGGCCACGTTGCGTACGTCGGCGATGCCGAGGCGGAGGACGGCGTGGAGGACCATGTCGGGCCAGGGGCGGCCGCGGCCTCCCGCGTCTTCCGGGCTGATGGCGAGGTCGATGCGGTCGTGCCAGCCGAGGATGCCGAGGACGCGGCTCAGCGTGGTGCGGCTGAAGCCGGTGATCAGGGCGAGCTTGACGTCGTTGCCGCGGAGCTTGTCGAGGACTTCGAGGACGCCGGGCATGGGTTCGAGACCCGCGCGCTCCAGGGTGCCCTCGTAGGAGCGCTCGAAGGTCAGGTTGGCCGCCTGGGCCTGGGCCTCGTTGCCGGGGAAGATGCCGCGGAAGACGTCGATCTTGGGGCAGCCCCGGGACCGGTGCACGTGAACCATGGCTCGCGCGTACGCTCCGGTCCCGGGCACTATGCCCTGTGTCGCGATCGCCTCGGCGAAGGCGCGTTCGACCATGGCGATGTCACCGACCGTGGTGCCTGCAAGGTCCAGGCACACCAGCTTGATGGGGACGATGTCACTCATCGCCTCGCCGGTCGGTTAGTTCTCGCTGCCGGTCGCCTCGGTCCAGAGATCGAGCTCGGCGCGGTCGGCCTGCACCTTGCGCCAGATCAGCAGCCCCCCGAGGGCGATCAGCGCAAGCACGAGCAGCTTCTTCACGGTGTGACCCCACTTCTTCGACGGCCTCACCTGCCGGGGTGAGACCCAACGGTTGACATGCAGCCTAGCAAGGGATGGCTGCGGTCCTCGTGTTGTGCGCGGACCAGATGTGCGGATTGAGCGGTGAAATGTGCGGATTGGGGGATGGATAGGGATACGGGCAGGTGCCGAAACGACTGCTCAGGCAACTTTTCAAGCGAGCGGGTGCTCGGCGAGTCTTCACGTGTTCAAGAGCCCACCATATCCAGGGGTGACGGTTCTCACGTGCCGACGGGGCCGCGTGTCCGGATTCGGGGGCTTGCTCATACCCTAGGGGGGTATGTTAGGTTCGCAGTGGTTGGGCGGGACGCTGTGAGCGAACGGCCCGCCGCTGGACCGCCTCTGTCCGTACGTCATGGGGAGAGGTGGGGCACCGAAATACCCTAGGGGGGTACGGTGTTAAACTCGAAGAGGACGTATTTGACCATGTTGAGGAGACCGTGATGACCGTTACCGCCACCTACACCGTCAAGGGCATGACCTGCGGCCACTGCGTCAGCTCGGTGAAGGAGGAGGTCGGCGAGGTCGCCGGCGTCACCTCCGTCGAGGTCGAGCTGGAGAGCGGCCTGCTCACGGTGAGCAGTGACGAGCCCGTCGAGCAGGCGAGGATCGCCGCCGCCGTGGAAGAAGCCGGGTACGAACTGGCAGGCCGGTCATGAACGCCGCCGGCAAGCTGGGCGCCTACGTCCTGGGGCTGGCCGTCGTGTTCGGCGGGGCCCTGGGAGTAGGGCGGGTCACCGGCCCCGGTGACGCCCCCACCCAGGGGAAGTCCGCAGCGGTGGCGGAGCATGCGGAAACGGGCGGGCACGACGGCGCGGACGGCGGTCATGAGGCCACCACCAACAGCGCCACCACTACCAGAACTGATACCCCCGGGGGGCTCCAGGTGTCCCAGAACGGCTACACCCTCTCCCTGCTCACCACCCCGGTCACCGGCCGCCCGATGGACCTGACGTTCCGCGTCACCGGCCCCGATCAGCGCCCCGTGACCGCCTACAAGGTCGAGCACGACAAGAAGATGCACTTCATCGTCGTCTCCCGCGACCTCACCAGCTTCCAGCACGTCCATCCCGAGATGGCCCCGGACGGCACCTGGAAGACCAGCCTCACGCTGCCCGCCCCCGGCGCCTACCGCGCCTTCGCCGATTTCGTCCCTGAAGGCCCCGAGGGCGGCGAGAAGCTGACGCTGGGCGCCGACCTCCAGGCCGCGGGCGACTACCAGCCGCAGCCGTTGCCGCACGTCAGCCGTACGGCGACGGTCGGTGACTACACTGTGAACCTCGCAGGGAACCTGGTGCCGGGCCGGTCGAGCAAGCTCACGCTCACGGTCAGCAAGAACGGCAAGCCGGTGACGGACCTCCAGCCATACCTGGGCGCGTACGGACATCTGGTCGCGCTGCGCGCGGGCGACCTCGCCTACCTGCACGTGCACCCGGAGGAGAGCGAGCAGGCCGGGCCGGAGATCACGTTCTACGCCGAGGTGCCGAGCGTCGGCAACTACCGGCTGTTCCTCGACTTCCAGCACGACGACCAGGTGCGGACGGCGAGTTTCACCGTCCCCGCCACCCTGGCCGACGGGCACGCGCCCTCGGCCACCCACGACCACGGCCACTAGCGGCACGGACGCGACGAAGGGAGAGGTGACATGTCCTCCATGACCGAGGGCAAGGCTGTCGAGCTCACGATCGGCGGCATGACCTGCGCGTCCTGCGCCAACCGGATCGAGCGCAAGCTCAACAAGCTCGACGGCGTGACCGCGACGGTCAACTACGCGACCGAGAAGGCGAAGGTCACCTTCCCGGAGGGCCTCGATCCGCGGGCGCTGGTCGAGGAGGTCGAGAAGGCGGGCTACACCGCCGCGCTCCCCGCCCCGCCCGCCGCCGAGGAGGAGGGGAAGGAGAAGGCGGAGCCGCCGGACGAGCTGCGCCGCAGGCTGATCACCGCGATCGTGCTCAGCGTCCCGGTGGTGGCGATGGCGATGATCCCGCCGCTGCAGTTCCCGAACTGGCAGTGGCTGTCGCTGACGCTGGCGGCGCCGGTCGTGGTGTACGCGGGCTGGCCGTTCCACAAGGCGGCCTGGACCAACCTGCGCCACGGCGCGGCCACCATGGACACGCTGATCTCCATGGGCACGCTGGCGGCGCTCGGCTGGTCGCTCTGGGCGCTGTTCTTCGGCTCGGCGGGCACGCCGGGGATGACGCACCCGTTCGAGTTCACGATCGAGCGCACCGACGGCTCCGGCAACATCTACCTGGAGGCGGCGGCGGGGGTGACCGCGTTCATCCTGGCCGGGCGCTACTTCGAGTCCCGCTCCAAGCGGCGGGCGGGCGCGGCGCTGCGGGCGCTGATGGAGCTCGGCGCGAAGGACGTGGAGCTGGCCGACGGCAGCCGGGTGCCGGTCGAACGGCTCCAGACCGGCGACCGGTTCGTGGTGCGGCCGGGGGAGAAGATCGCCACGGACGGCGTGGTCGAGGAGGGCTCCTCGGCGGTGGACGCCTCGATGCTGACCGGCGAGTCGGTGCCGGTCGAGGTCAAGCCGGGCGACGGCGTCACCGGCGCGACCGTCAACGCGGGCGGCCGGCTCATCGTCCGGGCCACCAGGGTCGGCTCCGACACACAGCTCGCACAGATGGCGCGGCTGGTGGAGGAGGCGCAGACCGGCAAGGCGCAGGTGCAGCGGCTGGCCGACCGGATCTCGGGCGTGTTCGTGCCGGTGGTGATCGCGCTGGCGGTCGCCACGCTGGGCTACTGGCTCGGCACCGGCAACGGGGCGGGGGCGGCGTTCACGGCCGCGGTGGCGGTCCTCATCATCGCCTGCCCGTGCGCGCTGGGCCTGGCCACGCCGACGGCGCTGCTGGTCGGCACCGGGCGGGGCGCGCAGCTCGGCATCCTCATCAAGGGCCCCGAGGTGCTGGAGTCCACGCGCAAGGTGGACACCGTCGTCCTGGACAAGACCGGCACGGTCACCGAGGGCCGCATGACGCTGACCGCCGTGCACCTGGCCGAGGGGGAGACCCGCGAGGAGGTGCTGCGGCTGGCGGGGGCGCTGGAGAACGCCTCCGAGCACCCGATCGCCCAGGCCGTCGCCCGCGAGGCCGCCTCGCAGGCCAAGGTAGAGGACTTCGCGAACGTCGAGGGGCTCGGCGTGCAGGGGATCGTGGACGGGCACGCGGTGCTGGTCGGACGCCCAAGGCTGCTCGCCGAGTGGTCACAGCACCTGCCCGCGGACCTCGCGGCCGAGCTGGAGGAGGAGCAGGCCAAGGGCCGTACGGTCGTCGCGGTCGGCTGGGACGGCAAGGCGCGGGCGCTGCTGGTGGTGGCGGACGTCGTCAAGCCCACCAGCAAGGAGGCGGTCGCGCAGCTCAGGGCGCTGGGGCTCACCCCGGTGCTGCTGACCGGCGACAACGAGGCCGTAGCCCGTACGGTCGCCGCCGAGGTGGGCATCGACGAGGTGATCGCCGAGGTGCTGCCCGCCGAGAAGGTGGACGTCGTCAAGCGGCTCCAGGGCGAGGGCAGGGTCGTGGCCATGGTGGGCGACGGGGTCAACGACGCCGCCGCGCTGGCCCAGGCCGATCTGGGGCTGGCGATGGGCACCGGCACCGACGCCGCCATCGAGGCCGCCGACCTGACGCTGGTGCGCGGCGACCTACGGGTGGCGCCGGACGCGATCCGGCTCTCGCGCCGGACGCTGGCGGTCATCAAGGGCAACCTGTTCTGGGCGTTCGCGTACAACGTGGCGGCGCTGCCGCTGGCGGCGGCGGGGCTGCTCAATCCGATGATCGCGGGGGCGGCCATGGCGTTCTCCAGCGTGTTCGTGGTCAGCAACAGCCTGCGGCTCCGCGCGTTCCGCTGAGCGGGGGCGGGCGTCGAAGCTACGCGCGTTCCGCTGAGCGCGAGGCCGAGCGGCGGGCCCAGCGGACGGCCGGCGTCATCGCGGCGCCGGCCGCCGCGAACATCGCGCCGAGGGCGAGCCAGCCCAGCGTCCCGCCGCCGAGGACGAGCGTGGTGAGCGCGACCGGGCCGAGCATGCGGGCCACGGCGGTGCCGGTGCCGAAGAAACCCTGGTACTGGCCCTGCCGGTCGTCGGGAGCCAGGCCGAAGCTGATCTCCCAGGCGCCGGCGGCCAGCAGCATCTCGCCCCACACGAGCAGAGCGGCACCCAGCAGCAGGTACGGCCACCCGTACGGACTGAGCGCGAACACCGCGCAGGCCGCCAGCATCATCAGCCCGGCCCGGCGCACCGACGCGGACGCCTCCCGCAGGGTCCGCACCCGGCGGGCCACCCGCACCTGGAAGGCCAGCACGCTGCCGGTGTTCACGAGGAGCAGCGCGGCCACCACCCAGGACGGCGCGGACGTGCGACCGGCGATCCACAGCGGCACGATGACGCTGAGCAGCGGCATGTAGAACAGCAGCACCGCGTTGATCAGCGTGACCAGCGCGTACGGCCGGTCACGCAGCACGGTCAACCGGCCGGAGGGGGCGGAGCTCACCGGGCGGAGCGCGGGGAGCCGCAGCAGGAGGGCCGCGGCCACGAGGAAGCCGGCCGCGTCGAGGGCGAAGAGCGCCGTGTACGCGGCGGGCGTGTCCAGCCACAACGCGATCCCGCCGAGCCCGGCCCCCGCCGCGAGCCCGCCGTTCAGCGTGGCCTGGAGCATCGCGCGGGCCGCGGTCCGCTCGGCGGGCGGCACCAGGCCGGCGAGCAGTGCCTGGCGGGCCGCCGACAGGCCGGTCTGCGCGATGCCGTACAGGCAGGTGACCAGCAGGAACGGCACGAACGAGCGGACCAGCGCGAACGAGGCCACCGCGACGGCGGTCGCGACCGCCAGCGCCACGGCGACGCCGCGCGGGCCGCGCCGGTCGGCGAGGTGCCCGAGCGGGACCCCCGCCACCATGCCCACCGCCCAGCCCGCCGTGAGGCCGATGCCGATCTGGGCCGGGGGTAAGCCCACGACCTTCGCGAAGTAGAAGGCGGAGGCGACGAGGTAGGCCCCGTCGCCGACGGAGTTCGCGAACTGCGCCTGGGCGAGCACGCGCCGCCCGGAGCCAAGGCGGCCGGCGGGGGTGGGGGCGGCGAGAGTGAGGGTGGTCATGGCTGGTACGACTCCGGAGTCATGCGGGTGGAGACGCCGATCCGGTTCCAGGCGTTGATCGCCGCCACCGCGACCACGAGCGCCGCCAGCTCCTCCTCGCTGAAGTGCGCGGCGGCCTCGTTCCAGACCGCGTCGGTGACGTCGTCGGTGGACAGCCGGGTGGCGGCCTCGGTGAAGGCGAGCGCGGCCCGCTCCCGCTCGGTGAAGAACGGCGCCTCCCGCCACACGGCGACCGCGTGCAGCCGCGCGTCGCTCTCCCCTTCCTTCTTGGCGTCGGCGCTGTGCATGTCCACGCAGTAGACGCAGCCGTTGATCTGGCTGGCCCGCAGGTTGACGAGGTGGACGAGGGACGTGGGGAGGGGGCTCGCGGCGACGAAGCGGTCCAGGCCGGCCATGCCGCGGTAGGCCTCGCGGGCCAGGGATCCGAGGTTCATGCGTTCGGTCATGAGTTCATCCTCGCGCCCGGCTTGTCCCAGGATAAGCTCCAATTTCCAGCCAATTGATTGGGCCAAGATGGACGTGCACATCACCCTTCACGAGGGGCGCGGCAACCTGGCCGCCCAGGTGTACCGGCAGCTCATGGACGCCATCCTCGACGGCAGGCTGCGCTCGGGCGAGCGCCTGCCCCCGACCCGCGAGCTGGCCCGCCGGCTGGACATCTCCAGGAACACGGTCGCACTCGCCTACGACCGCCTGGTGGCCGACGGCTTCCTCGTGGGCCGGGCGGGTGCGGGCACGTTCGTCTCGGCCGCGCCGGTGCGCGGCAGGGCCGCGCCGAAGGGCGTCATCCTCCCGCGCGCGCCCTGGGCGGACCTCAGCCCGCCCCCGCAGGTCCCGCCCGCCCGTTACGACTTCCGCGTCGGCATGCCCGACCCCCGCCTGTTCCCCATGCAGACCTGGCGCCGCCTGGTGGCCCGCGAGCTGCGCGCCGGCATCGGCGGCTACGCGGACCCGGCCGGGCACCCGGCGCTGCGCGAGGCGATCTCCCGGCACATCGGCCTCAGCCGCTCGGTCCACGCCGGGCCCGGCGACGTGCTCATCACGAACGGCGCCCAGCAGGCCCTCGACCTCATCGGCCGGGTGCTGATCGAGCCCGGCGCCTGCGTGGCCGTCGAGGAGCCCGGCTACTGGCCGGCCCGCCTGCTGTTCCGCTCGCTCGGCGCGCGCGTGGCGACCGTGCCGGTGGACGCCGAGGGCATCGACGTCGCGGCCATCCCCGGCGCGGCCCGCGTCGTGTACGTGACGCCGTCCCACCAGTTCCCGCTGGGCACGCCCATGTCGCCGGCCCGCCGCGCCGCGCTGCTCGCCTGGGCCGAGCGCCGCCGCGCGGTGGTGATCGAGGACGACTACGACAGCGAGTTCCGCTTCGGCGAGCGCCCGCTCGCGCCCCTCCAGAGCCTCGACCGGGCGGGCCGGGTCATCTACGTCGGCTCGTTCTCGAAGACGCTGCTCCCCATGCTGCGGCTCGGCTTCCTCGTCGCGCCCGCCTCGCTCGCGCCCGCGCTGCGCACCGCGAAGCAGCTGTCCGACTGGCACGGGGAGCTGCCGGCGCAGGCGGCGCTCGCCCGCTTCATCGACGAGGGGCTGCTGGCCCGGCACATCAGGAAGGCGACCCGCGAGTACGCCGCCCGCCACGCGCCCATCGCCGAGGCGCTGGCCGCCGACGAGCGGCTGCGGCCGGTGCCCTCCAGCGCGGGGCTGCACCTGTGCGCCCGGCTCGCGCCCGGAGTGTCCTTCGAGCCGGCGCCGGGGCTCGCGGTGGAGCGGCTGGAGGCGTACTGCGCGGAGGGCGCCCCGCAACCCGGGCTGGTGCTGGGCTACGGCGGGATCACCAGGGACCTGGTCCCTGAGGGCCTGCGCCTGCTGCGCCGCTCGCTACGGATGCCGGCGGCCCCAGGACCGCCGGCCCCGGTCACCTGACAGCTCGGGGTCGTCCGGCGCGGCCGGCTGCTGCACGATCACCACCGTCGTACGCGCGTGCCGCGCGCAGTACATGCTGGTGGAGGGCAGGAAGATGCGGCTGAACAGCCCGCGTCTCCCCCGGCCGAGCACCAGCAGGTCGCCCTCGCCGGCGAGATCGACGAGATGGTAGCCGGGGTCGCCGACCCGGCCGATGGCGGCCGTCGTGAGGTCGTCGGGCACCCCGCCCGCCACGTCCTCGAACGCCGCCGTGATCACCTCGGCGCAGCGGGCCTCCTCGCCCGCCCGCACCGCATGCTGCACGGGCAGCGCCTCGGGGAAGGGATGGACCGGCGCGCGACTGACGTGCACGGCGACCAGGGCCATCCGGTGCAGCCTGGCCGCCCCGATGGCCCAGGCCAGCGCCCAGCGCGAGGCCGGGGATTCGTCCACTCCCACGATCAGCCTCGCACCGCCGGGCAGTTCCTGTTCCACGGTGCCTCCTGATGAGAAGTACGACCATAGTGCGCCACCCGGCCGGTTACCGGGAGGTGGGACTTTGCGAACTTCGGCGTCGCCGGTCGGGGAGGCGGATCAGATGAGCGTGAGCAGGCCGTCGTGGAGGGCGTCGCGCTCGGCGGCGGACAGCGCGGCGTACGGCCGGCCCGCCCGGAGGTTCGTGGCCGCCTCGACCTCTGCGCGCACCGGGCCGTCCCGGAGGCCGACGATCTCGGCCGCGGACAGGCCCGCCGCCTCCCAGGCCGCGGCGTGGGCGTCGGCGCGGTGGTAGCGGAGCGCGGCCAGGCGGTTGAACAGCAGCACGCCGGGGGAGGCGCCGCCCGGCTCGTACGGCGGCGCCACCAGCTCCAGCGCTCCGCCGGGGACGCGCTCGGCGTGCTCCAGGACGCGGCCCGCCAGCTCGGCCAGAACACGCAGGTCGCCTGGCCAGGCACGGGCGGTGGCGGCGGCGTGGACCTCGTACAGGCCGTGGACGTACGCGAGGCCGCGGGCGGTCAGCCGCAGGCCGTCGTCCCCGTCGGCCAGCGTGCCCTCGCGCAGGTGCTCCAGGACGGCGTCCTCCAGCGCAGCCGGGTCGTGGTAGCGGTGGATCACGGCGAGCCCGGCGCGGGTCAGCGGGCGCAGGGGGAGCACGAAGCGCAGGTCGGGCAGGAGGCCGGGGGTGACGCCCGAGGTCTCGGCGAGCTCGGTGGCGGCGCGGCGGGCCGTGGCGTGCACGTTGACGTGGGCCGCGTCGATGATCGGGGCGATCGCCGCCGCATACTCCGCCAGACCCTGAAATTTCGCCATTTGGCGGTCATTATGCCAACCCCGCAGCGACCCGCCAGGCATGTCCGGGATCATGGTGCCCATGCACACCGGGAACAGCATCGGAGGCGTCGTCGCACAGGCCGCCGGGCTGTTCGCCGTCACGAACGTCGACGACCTCGTGCTGCTCGCGCTGTTCTTCGCCCAGGCCGCCGGGCACCGGGGCGGCGCGGCGCGCATCGTCCTCGGCCAGTACCTCGGCTTCGCGGCGATCCTCGCGGTGTCCGTCGCCGCCGCGCTCGGGGCCACGCTGCTGCCCGAGCAGGTCCTGCCGTACCTGGGCCTGCTCCCCCTCGCCCTCGGCGTCCGCGCGGCCTGGCGGGCCTGGCGCGAGCGGAACGGCGGGGACGAGGAGGAACCCGGAGGAGGTCCGGGCGGTCCCGGCGCGCTCGCGGTGGCCGCCGTCACGTTCGCCAACGGCGGCGACAACGTGGGCGTCTACGTCCCGGTCTTCGCCACCTCGGGCCCGGCCGGCATCGCCGGGTACGCGGCCGTCTTCCTCGTGCTGGTCGCCGTCTGGTGCCTGGCGGGCCGGCTGTTCGCCACCCGGCCGCTCGTCGCCCGCGCGCTGAGCCGCTGGGGGCACGTGCTGCTCCCCCTCGTGCTGATCGCCGTCGGCCTGGTCATCCTGCTCGGCTGAGCACCGCGGACTCCTGCTCGGCGGCGGGCTCCGTGGTACGTCCGGCCAGGGCGAGGCCGAGGGCCAGGAAGATCAGCGGGATCGCCGGCACCACGTACCGGACGTCGAAGGCGGCGAGGAACGGCGGCGAGACGACGAGCGCGAGCGCGACCAGCGCCGGGAGCAGCGCGTCCCAGCGCCGCCGCCACACCATGAGCCCGAACGCGGCCACCAGCGCGACCATCAGCAGCGGGAACGGCACATATCCGAAGCGCTGGTAGGCCCGCAGCCAGCCGGCGTACGGCTCGACCACCCGCGTGGCGGCCGGCCCGGCCTCGTACGACTCCGCGATGCCGCGCACGGACTCGCTGATGGGCCGCTCGGCGGCGGGCAGCTTGTACGGCGTCTTCTCGTCCACGGCCGTGCGCTCCCAGCGCAGCAGCTGCCGGAGGTCGGTCGCCACGGCGGCGAGGTAGTCGACCGGCTGGGCGAGGATGGCCTGCCGGGCGAACTCCCCGGCGAGCTGGTTGCGGTTGGCCGTGCCCGGCACCTTGAGCAGCGGCGAGAAGTCCTCCCACAGCCAGTGGGGCGGGTAGGGGCGCTGCTCGACGGGCATGTTCGGGCAGAGCACGGCGAGACGCTCCGGAGGGTCGATCACCGCGCAGTCGGCGAAGCTCATGGTCCTCGACCAGAGGAAGTTGCCGTCCGCCTCGGTGAGCGCGAACTTGCCCTTCTCGGCCTTGGTCCAGGTCGCGTACGCGCCGAGCGGGATCGCCCCCGCCACGACCAGCGCCACGAAGGGACGCCAGCCGTACCGGCGGACCAGCAGGTACGCGGCCGTGAGCAGCAGCAGCGGCAGGCCGACCGTCCTGGTGATGCCGGCCAGGCCGAGCAGCAGCCCGGCGGTCGCCGCCGTGGCCGGGGTGACCCGCCAGACCACGAGCACGACGGCCGCCGTGACGAGCGCGACGAAGACCGCGTCCGCCATGATCATGTGTTCCAGGAGGATCAGGAACTCGTCGTACAGCAGCGGGGTGACCAGCAACGTCGCGCCCCAGCCCGGCAGGCCGCGCTTCCTGAGCAGGGCGTACACGCCGATCGCGAGCGCCAGCCCCAGCAGGTGCTGCAGGACCGTGACGAGCGTCAGGCTGTGGGCCGGGCGCAGCAGCGCGAGCAGCAGGGAGTAGCCGGACGGCCGGGCGGTGCCGGGCGTCAGCTCCTCGCGCAGGAACGCGAACGAGTCGCCGTAGAACAGCAGCGCGGGCGGGAACCCGAGCACGGCGAGCACGCGCAGCCCGATGGCGGGCAGGAGGGCGATGACCAGCGCGCGATGAGCCAAGGCGGTGCAGCTTCCTCGGGCAGCTTCTTTACGTACGGATTAATCACCATAGCGGCCCTCAACTCGCCCGACGGCCGTCCAGCGCGGGGCCTTGTCGGCGACCGGCGCCGAATGTGATTCTGGAATCGCCTCGGACAATCCACCGGAGGACGCATGACAGCCGCGATCGGCCGCATCGACAAAGAGGCCCTGCGCCGCAAATACCGCGAGGAGCGCGACAAGCGGCTCCGCCCGGACGGCAACGACCAGTACCTCCGCCTGCCCGCCGACTACCTGGACGACCCGTACACGCCCAGGACCGAGCGCGCCCCCAAGACCGACCACGTCACGGTCGCGGTCATCGGCGGCGGCTTCGCCGGGCTGCTCACCGGGGCGAGGCTCAAGGAGGCCGGCGTCCAGGACGTGCGCATCCTCGACAAGGCCGGCGACTTCGGCGGCACCTGGTACTGGAACCGCTACCCGGGAGCGCAGTGCGACACGGCGTCGTACGTCTACATGCCGCTCCTGGAGGAGACCGGCCACATGCCGTCCGAGAAGTACGCGCACGCGCCCGAGATCCTGGAGCACTGCCGCCGCATCGGCAAGCACTTCGGCCTCTACGACGACGCGCTGTTCCACACCGAGGTCACCGGCCTGGAATGGCTCGGCGGCCGGTGGCTGGTGCGCACCGGCCGGGGCGACGCCTTCACGGCGCAGTTCGTCGTCATGGGCATCGGGCCGCTGCACGTGCCGAAGCTCCCCGGCATCCCCGGGATGGCGGATTTTCGCGGCCATGCCTTCCACACCAGCCGCTGGGACTACGCCTACACCGGCGGCGACCCGGCCGGCGCTCCCATGGACCGGCTGGCGGACAAGCGGGTGGCGATCATCGGCACCGGCGCGACCGCCGTCCAGTGCGTCCCCCACCTGGCGAGGGCCGCCGCCGAGCTGTACGTCTTCCAGCGCACCCCGTCGAGCGTGGACGTACGCGACAACCGCCCCACCGACCCCGAATGGTTCGCCGGCATCGCCACGCCCGGCTGGCAGCGGCGCTGGCTGGAGAACTTCACCGCCATGCAGACCGGCGCCCAGGCCGACGAGGACCTGGTGATGGACGGCTGGACCGACCTCGCCCGCCGGGTCAGGGCCAGGGTCGCCGAGCTGCCCGAGATCACCCCGCAGACGCTGCTGGCCGCCTTCGAGGACTCCGACTTCGAGAAGATGGAGGAGATCCGCGCCCGCGTGGACGCCGTCGTACGCGACCCGGAGACCGCGCGCGGGCTCAAGGCCTGGTACCGCCAGCTCTGCAAGCGTCCCTGCTTCCACGACGAGTACCTCCAGGCGTTCAACCTGCCCGGCGTCCACCTCGTGGACACCGACGGCAAGGGCGTCGAGCGCATCACGGAGAAGGGCGTCGTCGTCGCCGGCCGCGAGTACGAGGTCGACTGCGTCATCTACGCCTCCGGCTTCGAGGTCGGCACCGACTGGACCCGCCGCGCCGGCTACGACCTGATCGGCCGCGACGGCCGCCGGCTGTCGGAGCACTGGGCGGGCGGCATGCGCTCACTGCACGGCATCCACGTGCACGGCTTCCCCAACGCCTTCCTCATCGGCCACACCCAGGGCGCGAACCTGCTCTCCAACATCCCCCACAACCTCACCGAGGCCGGCCGCACGGTCGCCACCGTCGTCGCGCACGCCCTGGCGAACGGCCACACCGAGGTCGAGGTCACCGAGGAGGCCGAGAACGGCTGGGTGGACCTGCTGCTGTCCGGCAACGGCCCGCTGCTCGGCTCGCCCGACTGCACGCCCGGCTACTACAACAACGAGGGGCGTGACCTGGGCGTACGCGGGCGGTTGAACGGCGGCTATCCCGGGGGCGCGGCGGCGTTCTTCACCTACATCGACCAGTGGCGGTCCACAGGGTCCTTCGAAGGGCTCCGGTTCACCCGTATGCCATAGGTGGAGGTGAAAAGTAGGGTTCGGTGCCATGGACGAGAAGTGGCAGGAGATCGGCGACCGGGTCTACGTCCGCCGGCACCGTTCCTACGACATGAACACCGGCCTGGTCGTGGGCGACGACGGGCACTGCCTGGTGCTCGACACGCGGGCCTCGCACCGCCAGGCGGCCGACCTGATCGAGGCGATCAGGACGATCACCCACGGCCCCTGGACGGTCGTCAACAGCCACTCCCACTTCGACCACTACTTCGGCAACGCGCTCTTCCGCCCCGCCGAGATCTGGGGCCACACCCGCTGCGCCGAGGAGATCGAGACGTACGGCGAGCAGCAGCGCGCCGCCCTCCTGGAACGGCTTCCCGAGGTGGAGGAGGTGACCATCGTCGCGCCGGACTGCACGTTCACCAGCGCGGCGAGCCTCGACATCGGCGGGCGCATGGTGCATCTGCGGCACTTCGGGCTCGGGCACAGCAGCAACGACGTCGTCGTGCAGGTGCCGGACGCGGGGGTGGTGTTCGCGGGTGACCTGGTGGAGGAGGGGGCGCCGCCCGCGTTCGGGGACTCGTACCCGCTGGACTGGCCGGTGACGCTGGCCGCGATGCTCAGGGAGATGCCCGAGCCGGTGATCGTGCCGGGGCACGGCGCGGTGGTGGACCGCGCGTACGCGTCGGGGCAGCAGGCCGAGCTGGCGCTGGTGGCCGACCTGGCCAGGCGGGCGCACACGGAAGGGCTGCGTGACCTCATCGGCCGCTTCCCGTACCCGGAGGAGACCAGCAGGCAGGCGATCGACCGCGCCTTCCTGCAGCTCGACGCCTGATCGCCCTCGGACTCTCGACTTCCGGTGCTGCACGCGCCTATAGTGCAAATTGCACTATAGGAAGGAGCATCATGGCGCGCCGCCACGATCTGGTCGGGCTCACGGTCCTGGCCCTGCTCACGTTGCGCGCCGCTCACCCGTACGAGCTGCACCGGCTCATCGTCGACTGGCACAAGGACTACATCACCGGCCTGCCGCGCAGCCTCTACCACGCGGTCGAGCGGCTGGCCAGGGACGAGCTCATCGTGCCCGCGAAGACCGACCGCGAGGGCCGCAGGCCGGAGCGCACGGTCTACGAGATCACCGACGAGGGCCGGGAGGAGCTGGCCGCCCGGCTGCGCCTGCTCCTGGAGCGGCCCGACCCCGACCGGCGCGCGTTCGTCGCCGCGGTCTCGCTCATGGGCTGCCTCCCGCCGCCCGAGGCCCAGCGGGCGCTGCGCGCCCGCGCCGCGACGATCGAGGGCGTCCTCGCCGGGATGGACGCCCACCGGCGGGCCATGGCGGAGAACGGCCTGCCCGCCGTGCTCGCGCTGGAGCTGGAGTACGAGCAGGCGCTGCACCGGGCCGAGCTGGCCTGGCTCGGCGACCTGCTCGCCCGGCTGGACCAGGGCGAGCTCGACTGGAGCTCGCCCACCTGAAAAACGGCCGCCGAGGTGCGCCAACACCACGGCGGCCGGCATCCGACCAAGGCGCCTGCCCTGTCCGGACTCGCAAAGCCCAGGATAGGCGCCGCGACCGAGAGGAACCGCGTCATGTCCACCACCCAATCCACCGTCGAGATCAACGGCCTGCTCGCCCGCCTGACCGAGACCTGGAACGCCGGCGACTCCGCCGGCTACGCGGAGCTGTTCACCGCGGACGCCGACTACGTCACCTTCTTCGGCCTGCACCTCAAGGGCCGCGAGGCGATCGAGGAGACGCACCGGGGGCTGTTCCGCACCGCGATCAAGCTCGACGAGACCGACGTCGAGCCGAGCATCAGGCACATCACCGACGACGTCGCCGTGGTCGTGACGGGCGGGTCGTCGTCCGTGAACGGCGTCCCCGACCCGAGCCGGACGTCCACCGTCACCTTCACGGCGCTGCGCACCCCCGAGGGCTGGCGCTTCGCCTCCTTCCACAACTCGCGCGTGGTCAAGCCGTGAGCTGACCTAGGCTCCCTTGTCATGAAATGGGAGCCTTTGACCCTGGCGGACGCCCGGCCGCTGGCCGACCTGCTGGGCGCGATGGAGGCCGTGGACCGCGCCGGCGTGGTCCACGGCGTGGACGAGGTGGCCGGCTACCTCTCCAGCCCGCTGCTCGACCTGGCCGAAGGCACCCTCGCGGCCTGGGAGGGTGACCGCCTGATCGCCTTCGGCCACCTGCCGGTCATGCAGTCCGCCCCGGAGACGCACACCATGCGGCTCTGGGGCGGCGTGCATCCGGACCACCGCCACCGCGGCCTCGGCCGGCGGATCGTGGACTGGAGCCTGCGTGCCGCCCCGGGGCTGAGCGCGCGGGCCTTCCCCGGCGTTCCCGCGGAGGTCCACCTCACCGCGTACGCCACCGACCCCGGAGCGGCGGTGCTCGCGGAGGCCGCCGGGTTCGTCCCGGTACGCACCTTCGCCCGCATGGCCCGCCCGCTGCCGGGCGACCTGCCCGCCGTCCGGCCCCCGGCCGGCGTGTCCGTCCTTCCCTGGTCGCCGGACCTGGACGAAGGCGCCCGTGCCGTACGCAACCAGTCCTTCCGCGACCACTGGGGCAGCGTGCCGCACACCCCGGAGAGCTGGCGGGCCGCCATCACCGGCCCGCCCAACTTCCTGCCGGGCTCGTCGTTCGTGGCTGTGGCGGACGGGCGGGCCGTCGGCGTGCTCATGACCCACCACCGTGAGACGCCGACCGGCGAGCGCGTCGCCTGGATCCAGATCGTCGGCACGCTGCGCGAGTGGCGCGGCAGGGGCGTGGCCGGCGCGCTGCTCGCCCACGCCCTCGCCGCCTTCACCGCCCAGGGCTACGACGCGGCCGGGCTCGGCGTGGACGCCGCCAACCCGACGGGCGCGGTCGCCGTGTACGAACGCGCCGGCTTCACCGTCGCCCACCGCAGCACGGCGTACTCCCGCCCGGTGTGAAGCGGCTGCTCATGAGGGGCAGGGATGCGACACGTGCCGGTTGGGGCAGCAGATCAGCCCCAGGCTCACGAACCTGCCACCCTTCAGCCACTCACCCCACTGCACGTCCACGCCCCTGGGCAGCGCGTCCCTGGCGTTGACCAGGCGTTCCTCCAGGGGGATGCGCTCCGGCCGGATGAGGGACGCGCGCACCTTGCCGTACTCGCGGGCCAGCCAACCGGCGGCGTCCTCGACCTCATGGAAGGCGCCGGCGATGCGCGAGGCGGGCTTGGCCAGCCAGTCACCGGTCCGCATCGGCGGCAGCGGCGAGGAGGGAAAGCCGGGCGAGCCGGGCCGCCTCCCGGACTCGTCGCCCCGGTGGTTGTATCTCCTCGTCTAAGTAGCAGATAGTAGCCGCGCCGCTACGAGAATGGGCGGCGACGCGCTAACCCCGGTCGAACGACGGGTGCGGGCCCAGGGCCCAGTACTCGAACAGGCCGTGTCCCACCAGCCCGTCGTACTCGAAACGTCCCACCGCGTCCACGAGCCCCCACATCCGGTCCGCGTCCTCCGGCAGCCGGTACGTCATCCCCTGCACCACCGGATCCGGCCCCTGGTACATCCCGTGCCGCCAGTCCGGTTCGAGGCCGTAGCCGGTGCCGGCCATCAGGTGGACCGGCAGGACGGGGGTGCAGCGCACATCGAAGGGCTTGCCGGTGGGCGGGGTGAAGGTGATGACGGCCTCGACGACGTCCCGGGTGCCGGGCGCGTAGACGGGCCGGTAGTCGGGGCGGCCCAGATACTCCTCCTCGCGCCCGTCCGCCCACACCCGGACGGCCTCCTCCAGCAGCCGCCGGCCCCGCTCGTCCTCCTGGACGATGCACAGGATCGCGTGGTCGCCGAAGCTCATGGGGGCGTACAGCCAGTAGAAGGTGCCGGCGTTCCTGGACTGGATGCCGGGCGGCTCGGCCTCGCCGACCGGGCGGATGCCCCAGGAGCGGTCCCTGGTGCCCAGCCAACGGTCCGGCGTGACCGGGATCTCCTCGTCGCCGATCCGTACGTGCCCGGACCAGCGGCCGGTCTGCGCGAGCCGGACGGAGTCGAACATCACCCGCTCCTGCCACCGCAGGAAGTGCCGCGGCTCGAGGGTCGCCGGGATCGTGCCCTCCCAGCTCAGGTCGAAGGACAGCCCGTACGCGTTCGGCTCCAGGACCACGCGCAGCCGCTTCAGCCCTTCGACGACCTCGACCCGGAACGGCCCGACCCCGGTGTCCATCCGGTCCGCGCCGAGCTCGCGCGAGGCCCGTACCACCCGGTGCAGGTCCCCCCGGCGGGCCAGGGCGAAGGCGTCGGTGACGCCCAGGTTGGGGTACTGGCCGAGGCCGACGATGAGCATGAGCTCGTCGGTGCCCGCATGACAGTTGAAGTAGTAGCGGTCGTAGAAGTTGCGGTCGGAGGTGGTCACGTGCCGCATGACCTGGGCCGCCTGGTGGACGGGGTGGTCGTCGAGGGGTGACAGGCTCATGTCCGTTTGTAGCAAGCGCTTGGTAAGCGGTCAAACCCCCCGGAAAGGAGAAGCGCCCCCGTGCCGGAGCACGGAGGCGCCTACCCTGGTCGCCGGATCAGGACATCTTGCGAGACGTCTCGTCCGCCCGGTCCGACACACCGCTCGCCATATCGGCGGTACGGTCCGCCTTCTCACTGACCCACCGTGAGGCATCGGAGGCGGAGTCCTTCATGTGCTCGGTCCACTGCTGGGCATTGCGGCGGTAGGCCATGTAGCCCATCGCACCCACCGCGAGTCCGGTCATCAGGACGAGCATCGGCCACTTGCGCGACCGTGTCCGAGCCGGTTCGATCTTCCTGGCCGCCGCGGTCAGCATGGAGCTGATGTACGGGGCGACCTGGTCCTCGATGCCGTGCGCCGCGGACTCCAGCCGCGGTGCCGCCCACGAGCGGGCGTCCTCGATACGGTGCGTGGCGGCCATCCTGGCCTGGTCGGCCATCGGCGACATGCGTTCGCCGGTTTGCACGGCCCGGGTCTTCACGCGACCCATCCACGTGGCGGGTACCTCTATGGCCACGCGGCGCTTTCTCAGTGTCAGGGACACGACAACCTCCCCTGTCGTTGGGATCCCGAGCCTGACCTTCCCTGGGGGAGGCGGTCCATTCATTGCGGTCCGTGGGAGGATGGTCACAGCGGCCATAAGGCCACAGTTCGCACAAGATCACCAACAACCCTGTACATAAAGGGGGGCAGCTGTCTCGTGGCTGAGAAGCTGATCGCTAACCTGCAGACCAACCGCGGCCTCATCAAGGTCGAACTCTTTCCCAACAGGGCGCCGAAGACGGTGCGCAACTTCGTGGAGCTGGCCGAAGGCACCCGCGAATGGACGCACCCGGGCACCGGCGAGAAGAGCACGGGCCGCTACTACGACGGCACCATCTTCCACCGCGTCATCCCGGGCTTCATGATCCAGGGCGGCGACCCGCTGGGTCAGGGCATCGGCGGCCCCGGCTACGAGTTCGACGACGAGATCCACCCCGAGCTCTGGTTCAACCGCCCCTACCTGCTGGCCATGGCCAACGCGGGCATCCGCTTCGGCAAGGGCACCAACGGCTCGCAGTTCTTCGTCACGGTCGTCCCGACGCCGCACCTCAACGGCAAGCACACCATCTTCGGCGAGGTCATCGAGGGCCAGGACGTCGTCGACGCCATCGCCAAGACCCGCACCGACGCCCGCGACCGGCCCGTCGAGGACGTCATCCTGGAGTCGGTCACCATCGACCGCGTGCAGGGCTGAGCCCGCGTTCCTGAGGGGCGGGCGAAGCGCAGCAAGCCGTAACAGGCCATAGGCTTTCGGTCATGACCAGCCAGCCGCCCAGCCCGCCCCCTCAGCCGGAGCAGCCGGCCGAGGCCGTGCCCACGTGCTACCGGCATCCCGACAAGGAAACCTGGGTCCGCTGCCAGCGTTGTGAGCGCCCGATCTGCCCCGACTGCATGCGTGACGCGGCAGTCGGCTTCCAGTGCCCCGAATGCGTGGCCGAGGGCAACCGCGGCATCCGTCAGGCCCGCTCCACCTTCGGCGGCAACGTCGTACGCACGCCGATCGTCACGTACGCGATCCTGGTCATCAACCTGCTGATCTTCGGCGCCCAATATCTCACCGGCGACCGCGTCACCGGCGAGCTCGCGATGTGGCCCGCCGGGGTCGCGCTCGGCGAGCAGTACCACCGGCTGATCACCGCCGCCTTCGTGCACGGCGGCGTGATGCACATCCTGTTCAACTCCTGGGCGCTCTACGTCGTGGGCCCCTACCTGGAGCGCTCGTTCGGCCACGCCCGCTACATCGCGATCTACCTGATCAGCGCGCTCGGCGGCAGCGTGCTCGGCCTCTGGCTCGACCCGCTCAGCCAGCCGACGGTCGGCGCATCCGGCGCCATCTTCGGCCTGTTCGGCGCGGTCTTCGTAGTCGGCCGCCGGCTCAACATGGACGTACGCGGCATCGCCGTGCTGATCGTGATCAACCTGGCGATCACCTTCGTGGTCTCGGGCATCAGCTGGACCGGGCACGTCGGCGGACTGATCACCGGCTCGCTGCTGGCGGCGGCCATCGCCTACGCCCCCAGCAGGAACCGGACCCTGTGGCAGGCGGCGACCATCGCGGGCGTGCTGATCGTGCTGATCGCCCTGGTGCTGGTGCGCGTGTCGGCCATCCAGGCCGCCGTCGGGGCCTGAACGGGGCCTGAACGGGGCCTGAACGAGGGCCGTCACGTGACGGCGCCCACAGGGTGTGGAAAAAACTGTGGAAAGAACTAACGCCAGCGGGTGGAAAGAACCACACCGAAGATGATGAACACGAACCCGATCAGCAGGTTCCAGTTCTGGAGCTCGCCGATGAAGGGCGTGCTGGGCGCGACGTAGTAGACCGCGATCCACAGGATGCCGATGATCCACGAGACGACCATCGTCGGCGCCAGCCACCGCGGGCTGACCTTGACCTGCTGCGACCTCTGCGGCGGCGTGTAAACCGCCTTCTTACGAGCCTTGGACTTGGGCACTGGGTAACTCCTGCTGAGGGCCTGGGGCATCCGGATCGTCCGCAGGCTCTTCGGTTAGCCTAATCGAGACGGGCCCAGGATAGTCGCCACGCGCACGTCCTGGCGATCCCCGGCCGCCGCGACTCCCCCGTTTACCCTGATCGAATGCGGGCTGCGCTCCGGGCCCTGGGGGAGACGAGCATCACCGCGGGCCTCATCCTCATGCTGTTCTGCGCCTATCTGCTCTGGGGCACCGGCGCCTACACCCGGAGCCAGCAACTGCTGCTCCAGCGCGAGCTGGCCGCGGCGAAGGCGGCCGGCGAGCGCGGCCGTCTCGACCGGATCGACCTGGGCCGGGCCGTCGCCGTGCTCGGCATCCCGAAGCTCGGCCCCGGCTACCGGTACGCGATCGTCGAAGGCGTCGGCGCCGACCAGCTCAGGAAGGGGCCGGGCCACTACCCGGGCAGCGCCCTGCCCGGCCAGATCGGCAACTTCGTGGTCTCCGGGCACCGGACCACGTACGCGGCCCCGTTCAACCGGCTCGACGAGCTGGAACGCGGCGACGAGATCGTGGTGGACGCCCGCGAGGCCCGCTACACCTACCGCGTCACCTCCCAGGACGTCGTGGAGCCCGACGAGGTGGACGTGCTCGCCCCCGTGCCCGGCAAGCCCGACATCCGCCCCATCCGTGCCTACATCACGCTGTCCACCTGCCATCCGGAGTACTCCGCCGCCCAGCGCCTCATCGTGTACGGCGTGCTCAAGGAGACCCAGCTCAGGAAGGAATGAGCCCCAGATGTACGCCTGGCTCTGGCGCAAGCTGCCCGGCCCCCTGCCCCGCCGCGTCCTGACCGCCGCCGTGCTGGTCACCGCCGTGGTGGCCGTACTGTGGTTTGTGGTCTTTCCGCTACTGGAGCCGCTGGTGACGCTCGACGAGGTGACGGTCAAGGAATGAGCCGCGTGCTGGTGGTGGACAACCACGACAGCTTCGTCCACACGATCGTGCAGTACCTGCGCGTCCTCGGGGCCGAGTGCGACGTGCGCCCGCGTGACGAGGTGCGCGAGGCCGACGCCGACGGCTTCGACGGCGTGCTGGTCAGCCCCGGCCCCGGCACCCCCGAGGCGGCCGGCGTGAGCGTCCCGCTGGTCCGCCGGGCGGTCGCGCGGCGGCAGCCGCTGCTCGGCGTCTGTCTCGGCCACCAGGCCATCGCCGTCGCCTGCGGAGCTACCGTCACCCGCGCGCCCGAGCTGTTCCACGGCCGGACGAGCGACATCCTGCACGACGGCGAGGGCGTGTTCGAGACGCTGCCCTCGCCGGTGCGGATGACCCGCTACCACTCGCTCGCCGTCCTGCCCGAGACGGTGCCCGAGGCGCTGGAGGTGACCGCGCGCACCGCCGACGGCCTGGTCATGGGCCTGCGCCACCGCCGGGCGCCGGTCGAGGGCGTCCAGTTCCACCCCGAGTCGGTCCTGTCCGAGCACGGCTACAAGCTGCTGGAAAATTGGCTTCGGCGAACCCTGTAACAAATGTCGCGCTGCCACCGACTTACCAGTGAACGTCCCCGCCGTTGCCCCCGAGCGGCGGGGGCGTTCTTTTTTTCGTCCCAGAAACGCCGAGGGCCGCCCCTCCCGGAAGGGAGAGGCGGCCCTCAGCGGCGTCAGGACCGGTCGCTAGAACCCGTCGGGCTCGTCGTCGATCGGGTTGTCGTTCGTCGGCGGTTCGTCGATCGGGTTGTCGCTGGTCGGCTCGTCACTGGGCTGCTCGGGGAAGTCGTCGCTCGGCTCCTGCGTCGGCTGCTGCGGCTGCTGCGGCCCGGTGGACACCACGATCGTGATCGTCGTGTTGGGCGCCAGCTTGGCCCCCTCGCCGGGGTTCTGCTGGATGACCGTGCCCTGCGGCTGGTCGCTCGGCTGCGGAACGACCTTCACCCGGAAGCCGGCCGCCTTGATCTGCGCGGAGGCGTCCTCCTGAGTGAGCCCGATGACGCTCGGCACCTCGCCCAGCTCCTTGGGCACGAAGAGGGTGACGGTGCCGTTCTCCTCGATCTCCTCGCCGGCCTTGGGGTTGGTGTCGATGACCGTGCCCTGCTTCTTGCTGGAGACCTTGGTCTTGACCGTGCCGCGCAGGCCCTCCTTCTCGAGGGCGGCGATCGCGTCCTCCTGGGACAGGCCGATGAGGCCGTCCGGCACCTTCTTCTTGGCCGGGCCCTTGGAGACGTAGAGCTTGACCGCCGAACCCTTCTCGACCTTGGTGTCCTCCGGCGGGTCGGTCCGGATCACGCTGCCCTTGTCGATCTCGGAGCTGTTCTCCTGGACGACCTCGACCTTGAGCTCGAGCGCCTTGAGCTGCTCCTCCGCGTACGCCCGCTCCTGCGAGGCGAGTGAGGGGATCGTGACCTGGCTGTCGGAGGCGGCGCCGCCGCCGCCGTTGGCGAAGACGATGTAGCCGACCGTCACGAACGCGCCGATGATCAGCAGCGGGATGATGATCCACAGGGCGGTCTTGAGGCCGTTGCCCCCGCCTCCTGAGGCCCGGCGCCGGCCGCCACGGCCGCCGCCCTCGCCGTCGCCGTACTCGTAGGGCGGGACGGCGTTGGTGCGCTGCGTGGCCGGGCCGGTCGCCGCGTGCGTGGCCGTCATCATGCGCGTGCCCTGGTAGCCGCCGGCGTTCATCGCCATCGTCTGGGCGTCGGTCGGCATGCCGGACATCGCCCGCTGGATGTCGGCGCGCATCTCGCCCGCGCTCTGGTAGCGCTGGGCGGGGTCCTTGGCCATGGACTTGAGCACGATCGCGTCGGCCCAGGCCGGGATCTCGGGGTCGATCTGCGACGGCGGGATCGGCTCCTCGCGGACGTGCTGGTAGGCGATCGCGACCGGCGAGTCGCCGGTGAACGGCGGCTGGCCCGTCAGCAGCTCGTAGAGCAGGCAGCCGGTGGAATAGATGTCGCTGCGCGCGTCGACCCGCTCGCCCCGCGCCTGCTCCGGCGAGAGGTATTGGGCCGTGCCGATCACCTGGGCGGTCTGCGTCATCGTGGCGGCCGAGTCGGCCATGGCGCGGGCGATGCCGAAGTCCATCACCTTGACGTCACCCGCACGGGTGATCATCACGTTGGCCGGCTTGATGTCGCGGTGCACGATGCCGCCGCGGTGGCTGTAGTCGAGCGCCCGAAGGATGCCGTCGACCAGCTCGACCGCGCGCTCCGGCAGCAGCCGCCGGTCCTGGCGCAGCAGGTCGCGCAGCGTGCGGCCGTCGACGTACTCCATCACGATGTACGGGACCGGCGCGCCGTCGGTGACGTCCTCGCCGGTGTCGTAGACCGCGACGACGGCGGGGTGGTTGAGTGAGGCCGCCGACTGCGCCTCGCGGCGGAAGCGGGCCTGGAAGGTGTGGTCGCGCGCCAGGTCGGAGCGGAGGGTCTTGATCGCGACTATGCGGTCCAGCCGGATGTCTCGGGCGCGATACACCTCAGCCATGCCGCCGCGCCCGACGACACCGTCGAGCTCGTAACGACCTCCGAGTAGCCGAGGCTGAGTCATTTCCTGCACTGTCCCTTACCGTTCATCTTGGGTACCGGCCTGCTCGGGGGCCGCCGGTGTCCATCATCGACCCCCTGGCGCGTCACGTCTCCTCCTCGGGCGTGTTTGTCGCACCCTGATCCGGCGAAGCGGGCGGTGTCGGAGTTGTCAGGGTTGTGGTGGGCTTCGGGGTTGTGGGGGTAGGCGTCGGGGTTCGCGTCGTCGGGGTCGGTTTGGGGGTCGGCTTTCTTGTGGGAGTAGCCGACTTGCTTACCGTAGCCGACCGCGAGGGTGTAGGCCGCGACGACCTGACCGGAACCACCGGGGGCCGGTGGGTCCGCGGTTTGGTCCTGCCCGGCCGCACCTGCGCGGGCGAGGGCACCGGGGGCGTCGGCTCCGCGGTGCCTGGCGTGGCGGTGATGCCGGGGGTCCGGGCGGCGAGGGTCATGGCGCTGAGCCCCACCGCGGCGACGCAGCCGGCCGTGGCGACCACGGCCAGTGTACGGGCGCCCCGGCGGCGCCGCCTCGCCGGCGCCCGCCCGGTGGCGTGCTCGTCGGGCGCTGTCTCGTCGGGTGCTGTGGCGGTGACCAGGTCGGTCTCCTGCTCGTCCTCCGGCGACGGCTCGCGTACGCGGAAACCGCCGGGGTCGGTGAGCATGCTCAGCTCGGCGGGCCGCTCGGCGGCGGCCGCCAGCGACTCGCGCAGCACGTACGCCCGGTCGGCCACCTCCATCGCCGTCCCCGGCCGCAGCCCGGGATCCTTGGCCAGCAGCCTCATCACCAGCTCGCGCACGGGCGCGGGCACGTCCACGCCGAGCGGCCTGGGCGCCTCGTTGAGATGCCGCAGCGCGATGGCCACATGATTGTCACCCAGGAACGGCGTGCGCCCGGCCAGGCACTCGTAGGCGACCACCCCGAGCGAGTAGAGGTCGGTCGACGGGGTGAGCGGGAAGCCCTGCGCCTGCTCGGGGCTGACGTATTGGGCGGTGCCCAGCACGGTGCCGGTCTGCGTGACCGGCGCCGCCTCCAGGGCCCGCGCGATGCCGAAGTCGGTGACCTTGATCACGCCCTCGGGCGTGACGAGCAGGTTGCCCGGCTTGACGTCGCGGTGGATGACGCCCGCCGCGTGCGCCGTGTGCAGCGCCCTGGCGGTCTGGTGCACCACGTCGAGGGTCACCTCGGCCCCGATGGCGCCGTTGCGCGCCAGGATGGCCGACAGCGGCTCCCCGTGGACCAGCTCCATCACGAGGTAGGCCAGATCGCTCTGCTCGCCGTAGTCGAAGACCTGGGCGATCCCGGGGTCGGCCAGGGACGCGGTGATCCTGGCCTCGTTCCTGAACCGCTCGCGGAAGGCCGGGTCGACGTGGATGTGACTTCGGAGGATCTTGACGGCCACCTCGCGGCCCAGGAGCTCGTCCCGGGCACGCCACACTTCTCCCATACCGCCCATGGCGATGCGGGAGACCAGGAGGTAGCGGTTACGGAGCCGCATGATCCAGCAGGTTACCGTCGGTCACTTGGTGAGCACCGCCTCCAGCACGGCCTTCGCGATCGGGGCGGCCGTGTGGCCGCCGGTCGCCTCCGCGCCGACGTTGGCCGCACCGGACTCGACGATGACCGCGAGCGCGATCTTCGGGTCGTCGGCGGGCGCGAAGGAGATGAACCAGGCGTGCGGCGGCTGGCCGTCGGCCGTCTCCGCGGTGCCCGTCTTTCCCGCTACTTGGACGCCCGGGACCTGCGCGAGGTTGGCGGTGCCGTTCTGGACGACGCTGACCATCATCTGCCGCAGCTTGCCGGCGGTCTCCTCGCTGACCGCGTCCGTCAGCTCGTCGGGGTCGGCCTCGTCGATCGTGTCGCCCTTGGAGTCGGTGATCTTGTTGACGAGATAGGGCTTCATGACCGTGCCGTTGTTGGCGATGCCGGCCGCGATCATGGCCATCTGCAGCGGCGTCATGCGGTTGCTGCGCTGGCCGATGGAGGCCATGGCGAGCGCCGCCTTGTCCTCCTCCTTGCCGAAGTCGCTCTGCGCCACCGACATCGGCACGCCGATCTGGGTGCCCATGCCGAACTTCTCGGTCTGCTCGTTCATCTTGTCGTAGCCCAGCTCCATGCCCATCTTGCCGAACGGCGTGTTGCAGGACCTCTCCAGCGCGTACGTGAGCGTGACCGAGCCGGAGCCGCAGGCCGCGCCACCGTAGTTGGGCAGGCTGATGTTCGTGCCGGGCAGCGGGAGGTTCTGCGGCGCGTCCACGGTCGTGTCGGGCCCGCGGTCGGAATCGTCCTCCAGGTAGGCCGCCATCGTCACGACCTTGAACGTCGACCCCGGCGGGTAGGTCTGCCCGATCGTCCGGTTGAGCAGCGGCTGGTCCTTGGCCTTGGCCAGCTCGTCGTAGCGGGAGAACACCTTGCCCTTGTCGGTGCCCGACAGCTCGGTCGGGTCGTAGGTGGGCAGCGACACCATGGCGAGGATCGCGCCCGTCTTGGGCTCGATCGCGATGACCGCGCCCCGCTTGCCGCTCTGGCGCAGCGCGTCGTAGGCCGCCTTCTGGGCCTTGGGGTTGATCGTGACCTCGACGTTGGCGCCCTTGGTCGGCTCGCCGGTGAACAGGTCGATGCTGCGGCGCAGCAGCAGGTCGGCGCTGGAGCCGTCGAGCAGTTTGTTCTCGCTGGCCTCGATCGCGCTCGCGCTCTCCGGCGAGAAGAAGCCGGTGACGTGCGCGTACAGCTTGGCGTCGGGGTATTGCCTGATGAACCTGAACTGCTTGCTGTCGGTCTCCACGGACTGCGCGATCACCTTGCCGCCGGCGGTGATCCGCCCGCGCTCGATGGAGTAGCGCTCGTAGAAGTTGCGGATGTTGCGCGCGTCGGCGCTCAGCTCCTCGGCCCGCACCGCCTGCAGGAAGTTCACGTTGATCATCAGGAGCGCGAACATGGCCAGGCAGGCCACGGACACGCGCTTCAGTGTGCTGTTCATCGCTGGAACACCTGCGTCAATCCTTCGTTCTGGATCGCCTGGGGTGGGGGGCGCCGGGCGGCGTCGGACGTGCGTACCAGCAGCGCGATGAGGATCCAGTTGGCCAGCAGGGCGGAGCCGCCCTGGGACATGAACGGGGTGACCAGGCCGGTCAGCGGGATGAGGTTGGTCACGCCGCCGACGATGATGAACACCTGCCACGCCAGCAGGAACGCGAGGCCGCCCGAGAGCAGCTTGCTGAAGGGGTCGCGGGCCGCCAGCGCGGTGCGCAGCCCCCGCTCGACCAGCAGCGCGTAGAGCATGAGCAACGCCATGAGGCCCGTCAGGCCCAGCTCCTCGCCGGTGGCCGCGAAGATGAAGTCGGAGAACGACAGCGGGATCCGCTCGGGATGCCCCTGGCCGAGCCCGGTGCCGAGGATGCCGCCGGCGCCGAAGCCGAACAGCCCCTGCATGATCTGGTAGCTGCCGCCGATCTCGCGGTCGTAGAACTCGGGGTTGCCCGGATCGAGCCAGATCTCGAACCGGTCGCCCACGTGCGAGAACGCGAGCCCGGCGAGATAGGCGCCGCCGACGAACAGCAGCAGGCCGATCAGCACCCACGAGGTGCGCTGGGTGGCGATGTAGATCATCGCGATGAACGTGCCGAACAGCAGCAGCGAGGTGCCGAGGTCCTTCTCGAAGACCAGCACGAGCAGGCTCAGCCCCCACGTCACGAGGACGGGGCCGAGGTCGCGGGCCCGGGGCAGGTCGATGAAGAGCAGCCTGCGGCCGGCCAGCGCCAGCACGTCGCGCTTGGCCACGAGGTAGCCGGCGAAGAAGACCACCAGCGCCAGCTTGGCGAACTCACCCGGCTGGATCGAGAAGCCGCCGATGCGGATCCAGATCTTGGCGCCCTGGACCTCGCTCAGCGAGCCGGGCAGCAGCGCGGGGATCGCGAGCAGCACCAGCCCGATCGCGCCCGCGGTGTAGGTGAGGCGCTGCAGCATGCGGTGGTCACGCAGCACGATGAGGGTGGCGGCGAACATCACGACGCCGAGGCCGGTCCACATGATCTGGCTGGCGGCCGACGCGCCGGCCATCTTGGCCGACTCCAGCCGGTAGATCATCACCAGGCCGAGGCCGTTGATCAGCGTCACCAGCGGCAGGATCAGCGGGTCGGCCCAAGGGGCGAACTTGGCCAGCACGAGGTAGGCGACCAGCATGATGCCGCCCAGGCCGAGACCGTAGGCCAGCATGCCCGCGGGCACCCGGCCGTCCACGGCGAGGCCCACGTTGGCGTAGGCGCCCATGACGATCAGGACCGCGAGCGCCAGCATCACGAGCTGGGCCACCCGGCGCTTGGCCGGCATGGGGACGGGGGAAGCTGCGACTTCGCTCATCTATTGCGGTTTCGTCTTGGTCTTGGTCGCGGACGCCGACGGCGTGGGGGACGGGGACGCCGTCGTCGAGCCGTCGTCGGCCTGGCTCGTGGAGAACTTCAAGCTGTTGATCTTCTCCACGCCCGCGTCGGCGTTGGTCACCGGTATGCCGCTCTTGACCAGCGCCTGATCGGCCTCGGACAGCCGGGAGAGCTGCCGCCCGGTCGGCCGGGAGACACTGAAGAGCTGGAAGGGACCCACCTCCTTCTGCACCCCCCGATAAACGACCACTTCGTCGCCCCTAGCGCCGACGAAGAACTGGTCCTGGGTCCACTGGTATCCAAAGTAGCCGCCGACGCCGACGGCCGCGCCGCCCACGCCGAGCACGGTGACCAGCACGGGCCACATCCGGCGACGACGCCGGCCGGCCGGCCGCTGGGCGACCGGCTCTCCGAAGTCGTCGTCAATGAGGACCGGCTGGGGCGCGGTCACCGCGTCGGCTCGCCCCGGCTGGGTGTCCTGGGGGGCGCCATGCAGCCGGGTCATCCCCGCCGCGCCGACGACGGCGGCCTCGGCGGGCACCGGCTGCCCATCGTCGATCTCCAGGACGTCGGCCAGCACGCAGGTGATGTTGTCCGGCCCGCCACCGCGGTTGGCCAGGTCGATGAGCTGGCGGACGACCTCCTCGGGGTCGTCGATGTTGGTGAGCGTGGCGTGCAGCGTCTCCGCGCTCACCACCCCTGACAACCCGTCGGAGCACAGCAGGTAGCGGTCGCCCACCTGCGCCTCCCGCAGCGTGAGGTCGGGATCGACCTCGCCGCTGCCGTCGAGCGCGCGCAGCAGGATCGAGCGCTGCGGGTGCGTGGCGGCCTCTTCCGGCGTGATGCGCCCGTCGTCGACGAGCTGCTGGACCAGGGTGTGGTCATGGGTGATCTGGTAGAGCTCGCCGCGTCTCAGCAAGTAGGCGCGCGAGTCTCCCACGTGGACGAGGGCTACCTGGGTGCCGCTCCACAGCATGGCCGTGAGCGTCGTGCCCATGCCCTTGAGGCTGGGATCCCGGCCCACCATCTCGTGCAGCCTGCGGTTGGCATCGCGTACCGCTGCCTCAATGGCGTTGAGCAGGTCACCCCCCTGGGGGGCCTCTTCGAGAGAGGCCATGGCGGCGATGGCGACTGAGCTCGCCACCTCGCCGTGTGCGTGCCCGCCCATGCCGTCGGCGACGGCGAGCAGGCGGCCGCTGGCGTACGCCGAGTCCTCGTTACCTTCGCGGAGGAGGCCGACGTCCGAGCGGGCGGCGTAGCGGAGTGCGATGGTCATTTGCGCAATTCAATGACTGTCTTGCCGACGCGGATCGGAACACCGAGCGGCACCGGGGTCGGGCGGGTGACTTTGTTGCGGTCGAGGTATGTGCCGTTGGTGGAGCCGAGGTCTTCCACGATCCACTGGCCGTCCTGTGGGAAGAGCCGGGCGTGCCGGCTGGATGCGTAATCGTCGCTGACTACCAGCGTGGCGTCGTTCGCCCGGCCAATGGTGATGGGCGTCTCCGTGAGGTCGATGGTGGTGCCTTGCAGCGGGCCACCGGTGACGATGAGCTGGCGTGGCTCGCCCTTCTTGCTCTTGGGCTTCGCCGGTGCCTTCGTGGTCCGTGGCGCCTTGCGCGGGGCCGCGGGAGCCGTGCGTGAACCGAACAAGTCAGTCCGGATCACGCCGACTGCGGCAATGACGAAGAACCACAGCACCGCCAGGAAGGCTAGCCGGATCAGCAGCAGCGTGAGCTCGGACATGGACCGTCTGTTTACCTCTAATCGCGCCGGAAAACCAGAGTCGTGCGACCCAGCGTCACTCGCGTGCCGTTCTGGAGCTCGATCCTGCGTACCGGCTGGCCGTTGACGAAGGTTCCGTTCGTCGATCCGAGATCCACGAGAGCCACTGTCTGGCCCTCGACGCGCAGCTCGGCGTGGTGCCGGGAGACGCCTGGATCGACGAGACGAAGATCGCAGTCGGTGCCCCTGCCGAGCAAGGTCACCGGAGTGGTGAGCTCGTAGGAGCGGTCGCCCTGCGGGTCGTCCTGAGTGGACACGAGCAGCCTGGGCCGCCCGTTGAACGCGTTGGGCCGGGACGGAGGCAGGTCGCTCGCCGGCTGGCGGATCTCGTCCTGCTCGACCGTCGCGCCGCGGATGACCCCCGACCGGATGCGGAACAGGCCCACAGCCAGATCGCCGGCGGTCTCGAAACGCACCCGGACCGGTCCTACGAAGGAGTAGCCCTGCTCCTTGGCGTACTCCCTGGCGAGGTTGGCCAGCTCGTGGCTGATGCTGTCGGCGTAGACCTCAAGCCGTTCGCTGTCGGTCGTGGACAGCTCCACCACGAAGTCGTTGGGCACGAGCGTCCGACCCTGGGCCACGATCGCCGCGCGCTCGTCCATCTCACGCTGAACCGCACTGGCGACCTCGACCGGCTGGAGATCGGATTTGAACGCCCGCGCAAAGGCTCCCTCAACCAAGCCCTCGAGCCTTCGCTCGAAGCGCTGAAGGACTCCCACCGGGTACCTCCCTTCCTCCGTGCATATGATCGCGGCCCCCAGGCGCGTCCGGCGCCCGGTTTCCGCTTGTTCCACGTGGCGGCGTTCCTCGGCGCCCGTCGGCTGTCGCGCCCAGCTCCTCCGCTCCCGTGTCTTATGCGATCGTATCCGGGTTCAGTACCACTGGCTGTTCCGTGCTAATGTTCTTTCCGCACCCACAAGGGCGGGTGGCGGAACGGCAGACGCGCACGGTTCAGGTCCGTGTGTCCGAAAGGACGTGAGGGTTCAAATCCCTCCTCGCCCACCTCGGGTCCACCGATGAAATCGGCAGACCCACACTGACGAAAGCAGCCCCGGTTCGCAAGAGCCGGGGCTTTTTCTTTGTCGGGCCCTGGTGCGCACGGCCGCGCTCCGCAAGGAGGACGGTAGATGGCTCCGCTTGCAGATCACTTTCGGGTGGCTTGCGTGATTTAGCTCACAAAAGGGCTTTCTCGTGCCGGCTCGGCGACGAGCCGGCACGAGGGAACCCGAGCTCAGCCCGCCGTGGCCCCTGCCGCCCTGGTGTCCAGGAGCTCGCCCAGGAGGTCGGTGAGGCTCACCATGCCGATGACGGCGCCCGCGGCGTTCGTCACCAGGGCCAGGTGCGCCCGCGCGTCCTGAAGGGCCGTCACGGCCTCCGGCACCTGCGTGACGCACGCCAGCCTCGGCAGGGGGTGTTTCAGCGACTCCGCGGTGGCCTCGGGCCGCAGGAGGGCGTCCCTGGCGTGCAGGGCGCCCTCGACGCCCGACGGGCCCTCCACGAGCAGCCTCAGGTGCCCGCTGCCGGCGGCCGCCTTCCTGATCTCCCGCCCGGTCGCCTTCACACCGACCTTCACCGCGCGCTCGATGGGGACCATCAGCCGCTCGATGCCCTCCGCCTGGAGGCGGAGCGCCCGGGTGAGCAGGTCGTGCTCCTCGCGGTCGAGCAGGCCCATGCGGCCCGACTCGCCCACCAGCATGGCGAGCTGGCGAGGGGTGCGGGTGGTCGCCAGCTCGTTCCTCGGCTGGACGCCGAAGAGGCGCAGTATGGCGTTCGTCAGGGCGTTGAGCGAGCGCAGGAGCGGGCTCATCGCGCTGGTGAACGCGCGGAACGGCAGCGTCAGGAGCAGCGCCGCCCGCTCGGGGTGGGTCAGCGCCCACGACTTCGGCGCCATCTCGCCGACCACCATGTGCAGGAACGTCACCAGCGCCAGGGCGATGGTGAGCGAGATCGGCAGGCGCAGGCCCTCGGGGACGCCCAGAGCGGCGAACAGCGGCTCCATCGCGTGCTCCAGCGCCGGCTCGGTGACCTGACCGAGGCCCAGGGTGCACAGGGTGATGCCGAGCTGCGCGCCGGCCAGCATGAGGGAGAGCTGCCGCCCGCCGCCGACCGCCGACTTGGCGGCGACGCGGATCAGGCGGTTGCCGCCCGTGGCCATCTCCTCCAGCCGGTGGCGGCGGGCCGAGACGAAGGCGAACTCCGCGGCCACGAACAGGGCGTTGAACGCGAGCAGGGCGAGACTGAGGAGCAGCAGCGTCATCGGGCCGCCTCCGCCCACTCGCCCCGCTGCTCAGCAGCCTGTTCCGCCGGCTGTTCCGCCGGCTGTTCCTCTGGGGACACGCGGACCCACTCCGGCACTCGTCTGTTGAGCGACATCACCGTCAGGCGGGCCGTACGGCCGCCCTCGTCCTCCTCGAAGGGGTCGTCCGTGTCCGCGGTGACCGGGACGGACACCGCGTCGCCCGGGTCGGGCAGGCGGCCCAGGCGGGCCAGGACCAGGCCGGCGAGCGTGTCGTAGTCGTCGCTCTCGGGCAGGCTGAGGCCCGTGGCGCGCTCGACCTCGTCCAGGCGCAGCCGTCCCGGCACCTCCCAGACGCCGCCGGGGCGCTGCACGGCGCCGAGCGGCTCGGGGTCGTTCTCGTCCAGCAGCTCGCCCACCAGCTCCTCGGCGAGGTCCTCGACGGTGATGACGCCGGCCAGGCCGCCGTACTCGTCGATGACGCAGACGATGTCGTCCTTGGCGCCGCGCATGCGGTCGAGCACGAGCGGGAGCGGCAGGCTGTCGGGCACCAGCAGCGCGGGACGGGTCACCGCGCCGACGCGCCCCTCCTCCAGGCCGGAGGCCAGCAGCTCGCGGACGCCCGTCACGCCCAGCACGTCGCCGTCCTCGGCCAGCACCGGGTAGCGGGAGTGGCCGCGCTCGCGCATGACGCCGAGGAGGTCGGAGATGGGCTGCGACTCGCGCAGCACGACCACGCGGGGGCGCGGCACCATGGCCTCCTCGGCGGTGCGGTCGCCGAACTCCAGCGCCCGCTCCAGCAGGTCCGACAGCCGCGGGGGCAGCTCGCCCGCGCGGGTCGACTCCTCGATGATGCGCGACAGCTCCTCGGGGGTCGCCCCGTGCTCCACCTCCTCCACGGGCTCGATGCCGACCAGGCGCAGCAGGCCCGTGGCGGCCGAGTCGAACAGCCGCACGACGGGGCCGACCACCGCCAGGTACACCAGCGTCGGCCGGGCCAGGAACTTGGCCACCGGCTCGGGCCTGGCGATGCCCAGGTTCTTGGGCGCCAGCTCGCCGAGGACCATCTGCACCACCGTCGCCACGAGCACGCCGCAGGCCACGGACACGCCGGAGATCATGGTGTCGGACATGCCCGTCCCCTCCAGCCAGGGGCGGACGATCACGGAGATCGCCGGCTCGGCGAGGAAGCCGACCAGCAACGCGGTGACCGTGATGCCGAGCTGGGCGCCGGAGAGCATGAACGACAGGCGCGAGGTGACCTTGAGCGCCTTGTCGGCGGCGGCGTCACCGGCGGCGGCCTGCTCGCGCAGGACACCCCGGTCGGCGGCGACGTAGGCGAACTCCTGGGCGACGAAGAATCCGGTCGCGGCGGTGAGGAGGAACAGGGCCAGTAGCCCGAGATAGGCGCTCACCGAAGTGAGCCCTCAGAGGAACCCGTGCACCGGCACGGGCATGGACTCCACGGGTCCGGAGCGGACACGATCATCCCTTCGATAGAGGTCGTCCCTTAACTAACGACGCAGGCGGCGTCTATGTTTCCGCCGCTGCTTCCGTCACACCCGTCACAAGGGTCATTCGAGGGCGTCCGCGCCGCTTACGATCTTTTGGTTCCCGGTACTTTTCCGTGGAGCAACCTTGGCGGCACTCCGCACAGTCGGGGGGATCGACGTACCGTCTATGACATACCGAAGGGGAAGAGGGCGAAGTGTCTGAGGACGACCGGACGCGAGCCATGCGCTCGCCGGGCGACGGGCGCCCGCTGCCGCCGAGGCCGGACGACGGCCTCCGCTCGGGCGGCGCTCCCGCCCACCAGACGCCGCCCTTGAGAGGGGCGAACGCGCCCACCCACAAGCTTCCCACCGTCCCGCAGGCGCCCGAGCCGTCGTCCCCGCGCGCCGCGAACGACGGCGCGCCGGCGCAGGGGCGCTCGCGCGTCTACGGCCGGGAACGTTCCGGCGGCGGCGGCCCGGTCCGGCCGCTGCGCTCGTCGTCGGGCGGCGGCGGCGAACCGCCCGAGCAGGGCCGCGGCGGGACGCCACGGGGGCCGCGCAGGCGGCCGTCCGGCCGGCTCATCGTCAAGATCATCGCGGCGGCCCTGGTGGCGCTGCTGGTGACGGGCATCGGCCTGCTCTTCTGGGTCAACTCGCGGCTGACCGGCATCGAGGGCGTGCTCGACCCCTACGAGGGCCGCCCGGACGACACCCCCGGCACCAACTGGCTGCTGGTCGGCTCCGACAGCCGCAAGGGCCTCTCGGCCGCCCAGCGCAAGAAGCTGGCGACCGGGCGGGCGGTCGGGCAGCGTACGGACTCGATGATGCTGCTGCACATCCCCGACAGCGGCGACAGGCCCACGCTGGTCAGCCTGCCGCGCGACTCCGCCGTCACGATCCCCGGCAGAGGCCGCGACAAGCTCAACTCCGCCTACGCCTTCGGCGGACCCAAGCTGCTCGTCCGCACCGTGGAGACGGTCACCGGGCTGCACATCGACAACTACATGGAGATCGGGTTCGCCGGGTTCGTGGACATCGTGGACGCGGTCGGCGGGGTCGAGATCAACGTACGGGCCGCGGTCGACGACCCCAAGGCCGGGCTCAAGCTGAAGAAGGGCACCCAGGTGCTCAACGGCTCCCAGGCACTCGGCTACGTACGCACCAGGAAGGGCGGCGCGCTGCCCGACTTCGAGCGGACCAAGCGGCAGCGGCAGTTCCTCGGCGCGGTCGTGAAGAAGGCGGCGAGCCCCGGCGTGCTGATCAACCCGTTCACCTCGATCCCGCTGGCCATGAGCGCCACCGACGCCGTCGAGGTCGACACCGACACGGGCGTGTTCGACATGCTGTCGCTCGGGCTGTCCATGGGCGACAGCCCGGTGACGACGGTGGTGCCCTTCGGCGGGGAGGAGGCCGTGGCGAGCGGCGGCACGGCGATCAAGTGGGACCGCACCAAGGCGGTCGCCCTATTCGACGCGCTCAAGGAGGACAAGCCGGTGCCGAAGGAAGTGATCGACGCCAACTGAGGCTCCGCGCCCCGGCCGGTCAGCCTCCGCCGGCGGTGGCCGCGACCGTGGTGGCGGTGATCGCGGCGATGGTGGCGGCGTTGATGGCCGCGATCGTCCTGGCCACCGCGTCGCCCGCCCAGGCGCCCTCGGTGAGCTCCTTCACCCGTTCCTTGCTCGCCCCGGGGAACGCCTTGCGGTCGAGCTTGGCCGCGTGCATGATCGCGATCAGGACGGCGGTGCGGGGGTCGGGCTCCGCGCCGCCGAGCACGCTCGCCACCCGCTCCCTGACGTCGGCCTCCACGCTCGGGTCGGCCTCCGGCCAGCGCGTGACGGGGAAGATCCCGAGCACCTTGCCCCGCTGCTCGGTCAGCACGCCGGACTGGGCGAGCCTGGTCAGCAGGCGCGCCCGCAGCTTGTGCGACTGCAGGCGCTGCACCCACCAGGCGGGCTTGCGCTCCTTGCGCTCGTCGCCCAGGCGGCTCAGCGCGGCGTCCAGCTCGTCGTCCCCGGTAGGCGCGGAGTCGATGAGCACGAGCCTGTCGTCCGTCAGCTCGACGCGGCCCTCGACGGCGAGCTCGGCGAGGAGCGCGCCGGCCAGCGCGGGGTCGAGCTGCACGGTGCTGATGAGCTGCTTGCCCTCGTCCTCGCTGTACGCGAGCAGGAGGAGTTCTTCGGCGATCGTCACCTTCATGCCCCGACACTAATCGCCCGGAGCTTTCCACAGGCTGTGGATGGTCCGGTGCGCACCGTACTCTGGGGGCATGCCGGAACTTCCCGAAGTGGAGTCTCTGGCCCACTTCCTGCGCGAACGGGCGGTGGGCCGGTCCATCATGGCCGTCGACGTGGTCGGCATCCAGGCGCTCAAGACGTTCGATCCGCCGGTCACGGCGCTCGGCGGGCTCACCGTCACCGGGGTGGCGAGGCACGGCAAGTTCCTCGACCTCGACTGTGACGGGCTGCACCTGGTCTTCCACCTGGCGCGGGCCGGATGGCTGCGCTGGCGCGACGACATGTCGGGGGCCAAGCCGGTGCGGCCGGGCAAGGGCCCGCTCGCGGCGCGGGTGCGCTTCGCGCCCGACGACGACGGGCAGGCGCCGGGGTTCGAGCTGACGGAGGCGGGGACGCAGAAGCGCCTAGCCATCTATGTCACGAAAAATCCGGACGAGGTGCCCGGCGTGGCCGCCCTCGGCCCCGACCCCCTCGACCCGGCCTTCACCGTGGACGCGCTGAAGCGCATCGTGGGCGGCAACCGCACGCAGATCAAGGGCCTGCTCCGCGACCAGAAGATCATCGCGGGCATCGGCAACGCCTACTCCGACGAGGTGCTGCACGCGGCGCGGATGTCCCCGTTCAAGATCGCCGGGACGCTGACCGACGCGCAGGTCGCCGACCTGCACGAGGCCATCGTCACGACGCTCGCCGACGCCGTCGAGCGGGCGCACGGCCTGGCCGCCAAGGACCTCAAGGCGGAGAAGAAGTCGGGCCTTCGCGTGCACAACCGGACGGGGCAGCCCTGCGACGTGTGCGGCGACACGATCCGCGAGGTGTCGTTCGCCGACTCCTCGCTGCAGTACTGCCCGACCTGCCAGACGGGCGGCAAGCCCCTGGCCGACCGGCGGATGTCCAAGCTGCTCAAATAGCTCCGCGCGGGCGGGACAATGGAAGCATGACCGTTCCTGAGACCGAGGCCAGCGCCGTCCCCGCGGACGCCTACCTGCTCGACGTGCGTGAGCAGGACGAATGGCTCGCGGGCCACGCGCCGGAGGCCGTGCACATCCCCATGACCCAGATCCAGGGCCGGGTCGAGGAGATCCCGGCCGACCGCACCGTCTACGTCGTCTGCCGGGTCGGCGGCCGGTCGCTGCAGGTCGCGGCCTGGCTCAACCAGCTCGGGCGCGACGCCGTCAACGTCGGCGGCGGCATGCAGTCGTGGGAGGCCGCGCGTCGGCCCATGGTGAGCGAGACCGGTCAGGACCCGTTCGTGGCCTGATCGGCCGAGGAAGAGCCTCATATGGCGCTTCTGGCGCCATTGAGGCATCATGAGGGCGAAAACTACAGATCGTCGCGGGAGCTCGGGGTTCGCCGGGCTGAGAGGGCAGCTGACCAGCCGCTGCCGACCGCCTGAACCTGTCCGGGTAATGCCGGCGTAGGGAGTGTGCGATGGCGCATGTCGCCGACGAAGTCCCCCTGACCCTCGACGGCGCTCCGCCGAAGACGCTCGGCGTCCTCGACCAGGGCGCCCTCTGGGCCAACCTCGGCGTCAGCCTCCTCGGCTTCTCCGGGGCGCTGTTCCTGCTCGACCCCCTCGGCAACGCCCCGCTCAGCCTGGCGGGCGCGCTCGTCGCGGCCCTGGTCGGCAGCCTCATCGGCACCGCCATGGTCGGTCTGTCGGCCGTCCCCGGCACGCGGACGGGGCAGCCCGCCATGGTGCTGCTGCGCGGGCTGTTCGGGGCGAAGATCTCCTACGTCCCCACGGTGCTCAACATCGTCCAGATGCTCGGCTGGGGGGCGTTCGAGCTGTGGGTGATCGCCAAGGCCGCCACCGCGATCTTCGGCGGGGTGCCCTACCAGGTGTGGGTGATCGTCGCCGGGGTGCTCACCACCGCGCTGACGATCTGGCCGCTCGGCTCGATCCGGCTGCTGCGCCGCTACGTCACGGTCGGCGTGATCATCTCGATGCTCTGGTTCGCCTGGTTCTTCCTGAACGAGGCCCCCACGTACACCGGCGGCTCGTGGACCGCGTTCCCGGCCGCCGTCGACTACGTGATCGCCCTGTCGGTCTCCTGGGTGCCGATGGCCGCCGACTTCGCCCGGCACTCCCGCTCCAGCCGCGCCGCGTTCACCGGCGTCGTCGGCGGCTACACGCTGGCCCAGGTCGCCTGCCTGGGGCTCGGCGTGTACGCGGTCGCCATCGCCGGCTCCGCCGCCGTCATCGCCGACAGCACGGCGGTCTTCGCGCCGTTCGTGGCGGCCCCGCTCGGCGCGCTGTTCTTCGGCATCCTGGTGCTGCGCGAGACCGACCAGTCGTTCGCGAACGTCTACTCGACCACGATGTCCCTGCAGAACCTCATGCCGCGCGTGGACCGGCGGGTGTTCTCCGTCGCGATCGGCGTGCTGACCGTCGCGATCGCCCTGGTCGTGGACGTGACCTCCTACGGCGCGTTCCTCGGCGTGATCGGGGCGGTCTTCGTGCCGATGTTCGCCGTGCTGGCCGTGGACTACTTCGTCTTCGCCCGCGCCGGCCACTGGAACACCGCCGAGGACGCCCCCTCGCGCTGGAGCATGCTGGTGCCGTGGGCGCTCGGGTTCGTCGCCTACTGGCTGACCACCTCGACGCCCACCGTGGCCGCCTGGGACGGCATCTGGGCGGGCCTGCGCGAGGCGATCGGCTTCACCCGCCAGCCGTGGATGAACGGCGCGCTCGGCGCGGCCCTGGTGGCGGCGCTGGTGACGTTGCTCGCCGGGTGGCTCACGGGCCGGTCGAGGCGCGCCGTTCGACGTTGAGCAGGTGCTGCTTGGCGGCGACGCCCCCCGCGTAGTCGCCGAGCGCGCCGTCCTCGCGCACCACCCGGTGGCAGGGGACGATCACGCAGAGGGGGTTGGAGGCCAGCGCGTTGCCGATCGCCCGCAGCGCGCGCGGCCGGCCGATGCTCTCGCCGATGCGCTCCAGCGTCGTGGTCGTGCCGTAGGGGACCGCCATCGTCTTCTGCAGCACCGTGCGCGCGAACGGCGTGGCGAGCGCCAGGTCGACCGGCGTGGCAAAGGCCCGCAGCCGCCCCGAGAAGTAGGCGTCCAGCTCCCTGCGCAGCGGGTCGAGGCGGCGCGGGTCGGGGCCGATGAAGCGGCCCACGGTGCGGCTGATCAGCTCGAAGACGTCGTTCTCCGGCTCGAAGGAGCAGGCCACGGCGCCCTTGGCGGTCACCGCCAGCACGAGCCGGCCCACGGCGCCGTCGTAGGTGCCGAACGCGATGTCGGGTGCGTCTCCCCGGTAGGTGCTGGAGGTCACGCGCAGCAGGGCGTCCAGTTCGCCGCTCGTCATGCCCTCGCCCTCCCGGAATCGTCGTGACCGCAGCGTATCGGACGGATCGCCCGACGCACCCACCGCGCCACGTGCACTATGGAGGAGTGGGGGACGAATGGGCCGGTAGTGACGACGAGATCGCCCGCGCGGTGCTCGACAGCTCGCCCAACGCCGTCGTCGCGGTCGACAGGGACCAGACCGTGCTGGTCTGGAACGAGGCGGCCGAGCGGCTGTTCGGCTGGACGGCCGCGGAGATGCTGGGCCGCCGGGCGCCGATCGTCCCGGCGGAGCTGACCGCCGAGCACAACGCGGCGCTGGAGCGCGTACGGACCGGCGGCCAGGTGTCGGTGCGCACCAAACGGCTCGACAGCGCCGGCGACCTCCTCGACGTGCGGGTGGACATCAGCGCGCTGCGGCTCGGCAGCGCCGTCGCCGGCTACGTGTGCGTCCACCACCTGGCGCGGGCCGACCAGGTCGCGAAGACCCGGATGGCGCGCCGGGCCAGGCTGGTGCGCCGGCTGACCGACGTGGTCGGCGACATCAACTCCGACCTGGAGCTGTCGGCCGTGCTCGACCGCATCTCGGCCAGCCTGACCGAGCTGACCGGGGCCGACGCGGGCGGGTTCGTGCTCATCGAGGGGGAGCGGCTGCGGCTGGTGAGCACGTACGAGCTGCCTGACGGGCTCCGCGGCACCACCACCGACCTGCGGACGAGCCTCGTGGACCGGCTCTTACGCACGGGCAAGACCGTCCTGCTGGAGTCGAGCGGGCTCGACGACCTCGTGTGGGCGCGGCTGAAAGGCCTGCACACGATCGCGCTCGGCCTGGCCGCGGTCGGCGGCCGGCCCTACGGCGCGCTCTACGCGCTGTTCGCCAGGAGCACCCCCGGCCACCTGGAGCTGGAGCTGCTGGAGCTGCTGGCCGGGCACGCGGGCATCGCGGTCGGCAACGCCGTCGCCTACCAGGAGGCGGTACGGCAGCGGGCCCACGAGCGGGCCGTCTTCGACGCCAGCGCCGACGGCATCGCCGTGCTGGACGAGGCCGGGCGGGTGGTGCGCTGGAACCCGGCCGCCGCCGAGATCACCGCGATCCCCGAGGAGACCGTGCTCGGCGGGCCGCCGCCGTTCCCGCTGCCCGAACCGGGCGAGAAGCTCACCTTCCAGCTGGAGACCGGGCGGTGGCTGGACGTCGTGGGCGCGCGGATCGAGGAGACCGGCGAGGTCGTGGTCGACTTCCGCGACGTGACCAGGGCCAAGGAGCTGGAGGAGGCGAAGGACCTGTTCCTCGCCACGACCAGCCACGAGCTGCGCACGCCGATCACGATCGTGCGGGGGTTCGCCTCGACCCTCGACGCCCGCTGGGACAAGCTCGGCGACCTGGAGCGGCGCGCGGCCGTGCACACCATCGCCGAGCGGGCGAGGTCGCTCGGCCAGCTCATGGACCACCTGCTGCTCGGCGCGCGGGCAGGGGCGGACGAGCTCAAGGTGCGCATCGAGGAGTTCGACCTGGCCGAGCGCATCCACGCGGCCACGCTGGGGCTGCCCGTGCTGTCGGACCGGCACCGGGTGGAGGTCGCGATCGGCGACGGGCTGCCGTGCGTGCTCGGCGACGCGCTCGCCACGGACATCGTGCTCGGGCAACTGCTGGAGAACGCGTTCAAGTACTCGCCCAAGGGCGGGCTGATCCGCGTGGAGGCGTGGCCGGAGGACGACGACGTGGTGGTCGTGGTGGACGACGAGGGCGTCGGTATCGCCGCTCCTGACCGGGAACGGGTCTTCGAGCGGTTCGTCCAGGTGGACAGCGGGGACCGGAGAAGGTTTGGTGGAGTAGGGCTCGGGCTCTACATCGTCCGCAGTCTGGCGAGGGCACAAGGAGGAGACGTGAGCGCACATCCGAGGCCCGGCGGGGGCACCAGGATGCGGCTGGTGCTGAAGGCCGCCGGCACTATCGGATCCGACACACCGATGCGGTAACGAGGTGGTCACGGTTGAGCTGATCTATCTTCCAATGTGTACAAGCTGTGATCGAGATGCGGTTTCTGGGATCGAGTAACGGGGCATTTCGGTCGTACCGGGGAGTGTTCCCGCGGGGGGCACAGGGAACGGGGAGGTGGGTGTGTCAAGCGTGGTGCTGCTGCCGTACGCGCCGTCCAGCGTCGCCGTCGCCCGCCAGCGTCTGAGCACGGACCTGCAGGACAGCGGGGTCTTCGCCACGGCGATCGACGACGCCGTGCTCGTCGTGAGCGAGCTGTTGAGCAACGCGCTGCGGCACGCGCACCCGCTGCCGTCCGGCATGGTGAGAGTCGCCTGGCTGCGCAGCGACGGGCACATCGAGGTCGCGGTGAGTGACGGAGGCGCGGCGACGGAGCCACGGGCGGCCCGGCCGACCCTGTCCTCGCTCGGGGGGCGGGGGCTCGGCATCGTGGAGTACGTCGCGGAGAGCTGGGGGGTGCGCCACGACGGCGACACCACGACGGTGTGGGCGATCCTGCCCGCTCCTCAGGCTGCGTCGATGAACGGGCAGGTCGCGGCGTTGAAGGAGGCCGGCTGACCGGCCCTTGAGCCGCGTCAGGCGCCCGCGCCGGCGGGGCGCCGGTAGAGCACGGCCCGCTCCGCGGTCGCCCACGCGTTCGACACCAGCAGGTAGAGCCCCGCCGCGAGCGGCAGCACCAGCACGGCGATGATCGACCCGTACGGCGCCAGCTTCGCCATCCTCCTGAGCAGCTCCGGCTGGTCGTCGCCGACCCTGATGTTCCTCGCGGAGAGCCACGCCACCGCCGCGACCAGCAGGATGACCAGCGCGAAGACCGAAACAGGCACACTGAGCAGACCGTAATTCGCCACCAGCCCCGCCACCTGCTGCCCCAGCGGCGCACCGAACAACGTGTGCCCCGCCAGCGCCGTCGGATGCGTGGCCACCCGGTACATCAGCCACAGGAACGGCAACTGCCCCAGCATCGGGAGGAACCCGGCGAACGGCGAGCTGCCCTCGGCGGCGTACAGCGCCCGCGTCTCCTCGGCCAGCCGCTCGGGGTGGCGCGCGTGGCGCTTCTTCAGCGCCTGGAGCTTGGGGGCGAGGCGTTCGCGGATCCTCGCCGTACGGGCCTGGCGCACGTTGAGCGGCAGCAGCAGGAGCCGTACGGCGAGCGTGAACAGCACGATCGCGAGCGCGGCGTCGCCTCCGGCCGCGCCGACGACGAACGTCACAAGAGAATCGATCATGAAAAAGCGAGCCTTCCATCCATGGGGACGATCGGGATGGGGCTCACCCGGCGGCGAGCCCCGCTTGCCTGGGGAAGCGGGGCGTGCCTAAGGAGCGCGCGGGCGGGACCGCCCGGCGGCGTCAGGGTCGCACTGACGCTGGAAGGCGGTGCGGCGCGCGTAGGTCAGCGGAAAGCCCAGGGGCTCCCCGCCGAGGACGGGCAGCAACGTGGCCGCCCACGCGACCAGCAGCAGGATCGCCACCATGGTGATCCCGGCCAGCCACGGGTCGAAGAGGAGCTGGGTCACTGCGAACGGGAGGACTTGCTCATCACGGTGACCACGACGAACAGGACCAGAGCGATCAGACCGACGATCAAGGCCAGCTTGAACAGCCCCGCCAGCAGCGGCAGCAGGAAGTTGAACACCACGAACAGGCCCAGCAGGGCCCCTATGACGATCATCACGACTCTACTCATGAGGCCACCGTACGTCCTGCGGGCAGGGGCCGCGAGGCTTACGGAGTGATGACGTGAGCGGCGGTCCCGGGGGCGTGAGCCGTACCGTGAAGTGGTGAACACGCGCATCCTGGTGGTCGAGGACGATCCGACCGTTTCCGAGGTGGTCGCCCGCTATCTGGAGCGTGACGGGCACGAGGTCGAGTGCGTGGGCGACGGCGCCGAGGCGCTGCGCCGGGCCCTCGCGCAGCCGCCCGACCTCATGGTGCTCGACCTCATGCTGCCGAGGCTCGACGGGCTCCAGGTGTGCCGCAGGCTCAGGGAGCGCTGGCCGGTGCCGGTGATCATGCTGACCGCGCTGGGCGAGGAGATCGACCGGGTGGTCGGCCTGGAGACGGGGGCCGACGACTACGTGGTCAAGCCGTTCAGCCCGCGCGAGCTGGCCCTGCGGGTACAGTCGGTGCTGCGGCGGGCGCGGGGCGCGTCCGTGACCGGCGGCACCGGGGTGCTGCGCGACGACGACCTGACGGTGGACGTCGGCGCCCACGAGGTACGCCTGCGCGGCGCCGAGGTCATGCTGACCGCCCGCGAGTTCGACCTGCTGGCCTACCTCATGCGCAACCCCCGCCAGGCGTTCAGCCGGTCGGCGCTGCTCAACCAGGTGTGGGGGTGGTCGTTCGGCGACTCGTCCACGGTGACCGTGCACGTGCGGCGGCTGCGGGAGAAGATCGAGCCGGATCCGACCGCGCCGCGCAGGATCGTCACGGTGTGGGGAGTCGGCTACCGCTACGAGCCGATGGAGGGCTGATGGCGCCGCACGGGGTCTCTCCGGCCGTGGCGGTCGGAGAGCTGCCGATGGTCGTGGCCGTGGCGGCCGGGCTCGGGCTGCTGGTGGCGCTCGGCGGGATCTGGGCGATGGGGCGGCTGCGCACCCGTTCGATCGGCGTGATGCTGGCCGTGGTCGTGGTGGTGGCCGTGGCGGCCACGCTGGCCGGCGTCGTGGCGATCATCGCCAAGATGATCATCGAGGGGCCGGTCAAGGACTTCGTGCTGAGCGTGGTGGCCGTCGGCGGGCTGGTCGGGCTGGGGGTGGCGTTCGTGCTGTCCAAGCGGGTCGTACGGGAGAGCCGCCGGCTCGTGGACGCCGTACGGGAGCCGCCGTTCAAAGCGCCCCAGGGGCTGCCCGCCGAGCTGCAGGAGATCGCGAACACCCTGGAGGAGTCGTACGCCCGCGAGCGGGCCCTGGAGGGCGCCAGACGCGAACTGGTCGCGTGGGTCAGCCACGACCTGCGTACGCCGCTCGCCGGCATGCGGGCCATGGCCGAGGCGCTGGAGGACGGCGTGGTCTCCGACCCCGCGACGGTCGCCCGCTACCACGGGCAGATCAAGCTGGAGGTGGAGCGGCTGTCGGCCATGGTGGACGACCTGTTCGAGCTGTCGCGCATCCACGCGGGGGCGCTGCGACTGTCGCGGGCGCGGGTCGGGCTGGCCGACCTCGTCGCCGACACGGTCGCGGGCGCCGAACCGCTCGCCCGCGCCAAGGGCGTGCTGCTGACCGCCGAGGCCGCGGACGCCGCCGTGCCCGTCGAGGCCGACGCGGGCGCGCTGGGGCGCGCCCTCGGCAACCTCGTGGTCAACGCCATCAGGCACACCCCGTCGGACCGGTCCGTGGTGCTGCGGGCCGCCGTGGACGACGGCATGGCGTGCCTGTCGGTCGCCGACTGCTGCGGCGGCATCCCGGAGGAGGACCTGCCTCGCGTGTTCGAGGTGGCCTTCCGGGGGGAGAGCGCGCGTACGCCGACCGCCGACGGAGGGGCCGGGCTCGGGCTGGCCATCGCCCAGGGCATCGTGGAGGCGCATGACGGGGTGATCGGGGTGGTCAACGACGGGCCGGGGTGCCGGTTCGAGATCCGGCTACCCCTGTGCTGAGGGTGCTCTCTGCGCTGAGGGTGCTCTCTGCGCTGAGAGCGGTCTCCGTGCTGAGGGTGGTCTCCGCGGTGACGGTGCTCTCCGTGGTGGGTGTGCTCCGGACCGTCTCCTCGCCGATGCGGAGCTCCGTGGCGGGGCGGGCCGGACCGTCGGTCGCGGTGTCCTGGCTCTCCTGGGCGCCGGTGGTGTCCCGCTGGGAGCCGAACGACTCCACCATCGCCCGGAACGTCGGGCACGGCCACCGCCACATGCAGCTCCGGCACCGCAGGATCGGGTGCGCCGCGTCGCTGGTGATGCCACCCGCGTCACGGGGCTGGTGCAGGTCGAGCAGCCTGAGCCCCAGCTCGGAGAACCTGAGCAGGTCGGCGCGGGCCCCCGCCAGGAACTCCAGGTCTTCGCGGACCAGCCGCGTACGGATCGGGACGTAGCCCTCGTGGTTGAGCAGGCCACGCAGCCGCGCTGCTTCGTCGTGCCATGAGTTGGCCTTCTCCGTACGGAGAAGGATGGACTCCAGCCGGTCGCGGAGCCCTTCGCGCTGAGGATCTTCGGGTTTCTCGGTCTTCATCGACGTGGGGCCCGTCAGCCGTGCCCTGGTCCCTCCTTCTCGATGCCGCGGCGGGTGTTCAGGTGTCACGCTGTCAAGCTTCGCGTACTCTCCGTGCCCGTGGAGCCCAAACGGAGGACAAAAACCTGTGCTTGCCCTATCGGCGTGACAACGTGACCGGAAGCCTCCGCGCCGCTAGCCTGCCCATGTGGAGCTCAAGGTCTCGACTCGATCACATGCCGGGTTCGCGCTCGTCGCGGTCACCGGGGAAATCGACCTCTATACGGCGCCTCACCTGCAGTCCGAGTTCACTCGGCTGCTGCAGGAAGGGCCGAGCCGGGTGGTCATCGACATGTCCGCCGTGGATTTCTGCGACTCCACGGGCATGAACGTGCTGCTCTCGGCGCTCAAGAGGATGAAGGAGCAGGGGGGCACGCTGGAGGTGGCCTCGCCCCGTCCCGCCGTGCGCAAGATCCTGCAGGTCACCGGGCTCGACTCGGTGTTCACCGTGCACGAAGAGGTTCCGCAGGAGTTCCTCATATCCGAGGGATCATGACGGCGGCCGCACCAGGTTCACGAGCAGTGAGCGGTGACACCGCGGTCGTCATTCCGGCGGCGAACGAGGCCGAACGCATCGCGACCACGGTCAAGGCCGCCTCGGCGCTGCCCGGCGTGGCCCTCGTGGTGGTCGTGGACGACGGCTCGCACGACCTGACCGGCAAGGCGGCGCGCGCCGCCGGCGCCCGCGTGGTGCGGCACAGCCGCAACCGGGGCAAGGCGGCCGCGATGGAGAGCGGGGCCGAGGCCGTACGCCTCCTGGACGGGGACGACGCCGCACCGCGCCACCTGCTGTTCCTGGACGCCGACCTCGGCGACACCGCCGCCGCGGCCGCGCCGCTCGTCGAGCCCGTACGCGCGGGCGCGGCCGACATGACCATCGCCGTCTTCGCCACCAGGGTGAAGCTCGGGGGCCACGGGTTAGTCGTCCGCCTGTCCAGGGAGGGCATCCGCCGCGCGACCGGCCTGGAGCTCGCCCAGCCGCTCAACGGCCAGCGCTGCCTGACCCGGGCCGCCTTCGAGGCCGCGCGGCCGCTGGCGCACGGGTTCGGCGTGGAGACAGCCCTGACCATCGACCTGGTGCGCAAGGGATACCGGGTGGAGCAGGTCGAGGTCGAGATGGCCCACCGGGCGACGGGCACGGACTGGCGGGCGCAGCTCCATCGCGCGATCCAGCTCCGGGACGTGGCGCGGGCGCTGGCCACCCGCGACCCGGTGGTCGTCCAAAACCTGAACAAACTTCACCCCAACCGCTGACCACCTCCGGACAGGTCGAGCCCGCGCCACGGTCACCGGGCACCTGCGGGGGTGCCCGGCCGGTTGTCCACAGGTGCCCGCCGTCCGGGCCGAGGCCGGCCGCGCGTGTGCTGGAATACGCGGGTGACTACGGAGACGCGGCACGACACCGCACGCGGGCGGATCGCGTGGGCGGGCATGTGGGCGATCGGCGCCTCCGTGCTGCTGACTGCCGCCATCGGCCTGCTCGGCCCGTCGCCCATGGTCCCCGCGCTGGGCGGGCCCGCCTGGCAGCCGTCGTACTCTCTGGACGTCCATCCCGATCCGCATCTGACGGTCGCTCTCGGTGCGGCGGCGATCATCCTCGGCGGGCTCGGCCTGCTGACCACGTTGCTCGCGCTCGCGACGCCCGCTCCGAGGGTCCCTGCGACGCCTGCCCCGGGGGGCCCTGCGACGCCCGCATCGGCGCCCGCTTCTGGGGCCTCTGTTGCGCGCGCGTCGGCGGCTCCGGCGGCGGCCGAGGGGGCCAAGGTGTCGCTGCCCGTCTCCGTAGGCCCTGCCGGAGCCCGTGGCGCGCCCGGCGCGGCCGCCGCCTGGCGCGCCCCCCGCCTCGGGGGCGGCCGGCTGCCGGACGGGCGGCTGCTGATGCTGCTCGGCTGCCTCGCCGCCGCGATTCTCGCCTTCCTGCCACCCTCGGGCTCCGGCGACCACCTCAACTACGCGGCGTACGGCCGCATGGTCACGCTGGGGATCAACCCGTACACGCACGGGGCCGCCGACCTCCCCGGTGACGTGATCGCCGACGCGGTCGAGCGGCCGTGGCGCGAGGAGCCCAGCGTGTACGGGCCGGTCGCCACGGCGGTCCAGGCGTTCGCGAGCTGGGTCGGCGGCGACTCGCTCCGGCTGACGATCTTCGTCCTGGCGCTGGTCAACGCCGCCGCCTTCATCGTGACCGCCCTGCTCATCGACCGTTTCACCAGGCATGACGAGGCCGCCCGCCGCCGCGCCGCGCTGCTGTGGGCGGCCAACCCGCTCCTCCTCTACCACCTGGTCGCCGGCATGCACGTGGACACCCTGGCCGTGGCCTGCATGGTCGCCGCACTCCTCGCGAGGGGCCGTCCGGTGGGCGGGGGCGTCCTGCTCGGCCTGGGGGTGGCGATCAAGGTCAACGCGGGTCTCGTCGCCCTTGGCCCCGCCTGGGAGCTGCGCCGCCGCCCCGGCCGCCTGGCCGTCATGGCGGGATGCGCCCTGGCGGTGGTGGTCGCCGGCTACGCCGTGGCGGGCACGGACGCGATCGCGCCGGTGACGCGCACCAGCAAGGCGATCTCGCACGCCACGATCTGGAAGCTGGTTCAGGGGTGGCTGCAGTCGGTGATCGGCACGGGGACGGCCTACCGGGGCGAGATCCAGGTCGGCTCGCTCCTGCTGCTCGCGCTGCTGGCCTGGCTGCTGTTCCGTTGGGCCGCCCGCACCGGATGGGCCTGGGGCGCCGGCGCGGAGCCTGCCGGGGTGGCCGGGCTCGGCGCGCCCGTGGTGGCGGCCGGGCTGGCGGTGGCGTACGTGTTCGCCTCGCCGTACGTGCTGCCCTGGTACCACGGGCTGGCCTTCGGGATGCTGGCGCTCGTGGCGGGGTCCGCGGTGGACGCGTTCCTCGTCGTGCACCTGCTGGCCCTGTCGCTCGCCTACCTGCCCGCCCGCGTCGACGGGCAGCCCGCCGACCTCGCGTGGCTCAGCGGCGTGGTCCGGCCTCAGACGGCCTGGGTGCTGCTCGCCCTGACGATCGCCCTGGCGGTGTGGGCCTGGCGAGCTGTAGGGCGCGCACACACGCCGCCAGCGTCAGCGGCACCGCCACCGTGAGCGCCATGGCGGGGATGGCGATGCCCGAATCGTTCATCAGGAACCCGACGAACGCGCACGTCAACGCGCCGAACAGGCCGGCGCGGAGCGTCGGGGCGAGGGCGTAGACCTGTCCGAGCGCCGCGGCACCGTACCGCGAGGGCCGGGCCAGCACCAGGAAGAGGAACGCGAGCGCGACCAGCGTGAGGAGGGTCAAGGACCAGTTCCCGACCGTGACGCCGATCATGGCGCTGAACTTGCGGCCGACGACGGTCCACGCCTGGCCGTCGACGACCTGCTGCACGAACGTCCCCAGATGCGTCCGCTGCGCCTCGGGACGCAACCAGTCGACCACCGACAACACCCCGACGACCACCACCCCCGCGACGCCGACCAGCAGCAGCCTGAGCACCGACACCCGCCTGCCGGAAAGGAGGATCAGGAAGACGGCCAGCCCGATCACGAACGCCGGCACCCCGCCGAAGTCCGCTCCCCAGGACGGCCACCCGTCCGCGAACACCGCGAACATCCCGTAGAGCGCGCAGGCCCCGACCACGACGAGCCTGGAGACGCCTCTGTTCAGCAGCCACTGCGCGATCCCGGCCAGGCCCAGGATGGTGCCGGTGGCGTAGACGGCGAAGGCGATGTTGCTGAAGCCGTAGAAGCGGCCGCCGGTGACGGGCTCGTACCCGGTGACGGCGTTGACCTGGAGCTTCGAGCCGGTCATGACGTCGATGAGCAGGGCCAGGGACGTCAGCGCCGCGACGACGGTCAGCGGGCCCAGCACGTGCGCCCGCCAGGGGCCCGCGAACGCGGCGGCGGTGATGAGCGCGGCGATGCCCAGGATCGTCACGACGACCGAGACCATTGGCACGGGGAGGGTCCACCAGGGCACGAGCTGCGCCAGGAAGGTGGAGACGGCGATCGCGCCGCTCAGCACGGCGACGATCTGGACGGCGCGGAGCAGCTTGGACGCGCTCGCGTCCCCGCCGATGACGATGCTGCTGTTGTCGGCGCTGCTGCTGCCGCCGATGCTGTCGTCGGTGTCGGTGTCGGTGTCGGTGTCGGTGTCGGTGTCGGTGTCGGTGTCGGTGTCGGTGTCGGTGTCGGTGCCGGCGGGCGTCGTGGCGCCGGGTCCCGGCTCACCCCCGGGCGGCGTGTCGGCGTCGCCCCCGGCCGTGGCTGGGGAGGTGGCGGCGTCGTTCCCGGGTGACGCGGCGGTATCGCCTCCGGACGGGCCGGTGGTGCCGGCTCCGGGCGAGCTCGCGGCACCTCCGGGCAGGCCGGTGATGCCGGCTTGAGGCGGGGTCGCGGCGTCGCGTGCGGCTGGGGTGGTGGAGCGGCGGCGGCGTAGGGCGAGGGCGGCGCAGGCGTAGAAGAGGAGCTGGAGGGTGACCAGGACGGTGAAGAACGGGCCGCGGACGTTCCTGAGGACCTGGCTGGCGAGGTCGGCGTCGGCGAGGCCGGAGACCGTGTCCGCCGTGCTGCCGGACGCGGGAGCGCCCGCCTGCCAGGGGCGGCCGACCACTTCGCGCGGCTGTGGCAGGCCCAGGAGCCGGATGACGGTCGCGGTGAGGTCGGTGATGGTGACCAGGGCGTCCTGACGGGTGGAGGTGGCGGTGAGGTGGCCGCGCGGGTACGGCTCCCCCGCCGGGGACGGGCCGGCGGCGACGGCGACGTGGAGGTGGGCGTTCGGGGTCACGTCGGAGAGGCCGGCGACCAGGATCGTGGTGCCGGGCGGGAGCCGGTCGCGCAGGGCGGCGACCTGGCGGTCGGCCTCGGCGACGGCGGCCTGGCGGGTGGCGGCGGGCATCCCGGCGGGGACGCCGTACTCGTCGAGGGGCTGGCGGGACCAGGCGTCGGCGAGGGGGGCGGCGTCGAAGACGATGAGGTTGTACGGGGCCGGGTCGCCCAGGGCGTCGGGGGTGGGGGCGTATTTGGCGATATTTCCGGACTTGTTGGCGCCGGCGATGGCCGCGCCAGGCCCGACGGCGGCGACCTTGCCCCCGCCGTCCGTCACCAGCTGACCGAGCGTGCCGATCCGGGCGTCGTACCCGGTGTCGGACTGGTAAGCGGTCATGGCCTGCCAGCCGGGCACGGTGGCGCCGCCGTCGCCGCGCCCGGACGGTTGTGGGGCGGCGGGGCAGCCCTTGCCATCGGTGCCGGCGCGCTGGCCCGCGGAGACGGTCAGCCAGCCGGCGACGGGGCAGGTGATGCCGCGGTCCGGCGGCGGCACCGCCCGGGTGGAGAGCGAGCCCGATGAGCCCTGGCCCACGAGTTCCCAGAGGGCGGGGGTGCGGGCCGGGTCGAGGTCGCTCCACTGGAGACCGGGCACGCCGATCAGCGCCACCCGGCCACCCGTCCGGCTCTGGGCGGCGGCCGGGGTGAGGGTCAGGAGGGCGAGGAGGGCGGCGAGGAGGACGACGGCGAGGCCGTGCACGAGGCGGGGGCGGGAGCCGGGCCGACCTCCTGGCAGGCCGGATGCGCTCTCGTACGCCATGGATGGAACCCCCAGTGATTGCCCCTCGTACAACAACAGCCACGGTAACGTGCCACACCGTGACAAGAGGCGAGGTGCGGGTGAACCGGCGGCAGTGGTGGGCGTGGGCGATCGTGGCGCTGGCCGTCGCGGCGGCCGTCGCGCCGCTCGTGCACACGTGGCTCACGAACCCGGACGACCAGCGCCTGGTCGACCTGGACGTCTACCGGACCGGCGGGCAGATGCTGCTCGAAGGGCGGCCGGTGTACGCGGCCTACACGCCCGCGCCGCAGTTGCTGCCGTTCACGTACCCGCCGGTGGCGGCCATGCTGGCCGTCGTGCTGGCCGTGATGTCGTGGGAGACGGCCCAGTGGGTGTGGACGGCCGGGATCTACGTGACGCTGGCCGTGACCGTCTGGTTCTCGTTCCGGCAGGTGCTGACGGGGGAGGCGGTCCGGCGGTACGCGCCGTGGGTGTTCGGGCTGCTCATGGTGGCCTGCGCGTACCTGATGCCGATCCGCGACCAGGTGCGTTTCGGGCAGGTGGACATCCTGCTGGTCTCACTCTGCGTCGCCGACTGCCTGGCCAGGCGCCCCTGGTGGCCGCGCGGCTTCCTGATCGGGCTGGCGACGGCGGTCAAGCTGACGCCGGGCGTGTTCCTGATCTACCTCCTGGTCACCCGGCAGTGGCGGACGTTCTGGATGGCGGCGTTCGTGACGGCGGTGCTCACGCTGCTGCCGTTCGCCGTGATCCCGCAGGACGCGGCCGACTTCTGGTTCTCGGCGCTGCTCGACCCCGAGCGGCTCGGCGCGAACGCGGCCACCACGAACCAGTCGATGCGCGGCATGCTGATCCGCCTCTACATGAACGAGACGGTGGAGTCGGCGATCTGGCTGGTGCTGGTCGCCGTGGTCGGCTGGTTCGGCTTCAGGGGGGCGCGGGACGCGTACCGGGCGGGTGACCCGCTCGCCGCCGTGGCACTGGTCGGCCTGATGGCCGTGCTGCTCTCGCCGGTCGCCTGGATCCACCACCTGGCCTGGATCGTCGTGGTGCTCGGGGCGATCGTGGGCGACGGGCGCGACCGCGTACGGCTGCGGGTGGCGGGCGGCGTGTGGCTGTACTACGTGGTGCCGGTCCCGTGGTGGGGGGTGGCGCTGATCGCGGCCGGCATCCCGGGGGTGAGCCTGGTGCTGGGGAAGATCGTCCAGAACGGGTTCGGGCTGGGGGCGCTGGTCCTGGTGTGGTTGCTGGTGTCGTGGTTGCCGAAACGGCGCGAGCTTGCTTGACTGAGCCGTTACCCTCGGTCACGTGCTCGTTACCGCATGGGTGATCGTGGGCGTCGTCGCCGGGGTCAGCGGCGTGCTGATCGGCCGGCTGTCGCTGCGGCAGGCCAGGGCCGCCGTGGAGGAGTGCCAGCGGATGCTGGCCAGGCAGAGCAGCGAGGGCATGGGCGATCTCAAGGCCATCAGGGACGTCGCGGTCTGCCGCTACGACGCGCTGTCGGAGATGCGCGGGCGGCTGTCGTTCTCGGTGGCGATGATCAACGGGCTGGGCGACGGGATCGTGCTGACCTCGATCAACGGGCAGAGCGAGACGCGCACGTACGTGCGGCCCGTGGTGGGCGGCAAGGGCGAGCAGCCGCTGTCGCCCGAGGAGGCGGAGGCGGTGCGGGCCGCCCGGCTGGGGCTCGGACCGCTGGTGCCGTGCCGCTCGGCGGGCCCGCTCTGACCTGACAGATCAAGGGCGGATCAGGGGCGAAACGGGCGCGGGCCTGACGACCTGCGGTTACTCTGGACGCATGCCCAGACTCGCCTACCTCGGGCCCGAGGGTACGTTCACCGAAGAGGCCCTGAGCCTCCTCGACCCCACGGCCGAGCGGCTGCCCTGCGCCAACGTGAGCGCGGCGCTCAACGCGGCCCGCGCCGGGGAGGCCGACGGAGCCGTGGTCCCGCTGGAGAACTCCATCGAGGGCGCGATCACCACGACCCTCGACGAGTTCGCCTGGGGCGAGCCGCTGCTGATCACGGCCGAGCTGCTGCTGCCGGTGCGGTTCTCGCTGCTGGCCAGGCCCGGCACCGAGATCCCGCACATCAAGCGCCTCTACACGCACCCGGCGGCGATCACGCAGTGCCGGGGCTACATTGCGCGCGAGCTGCCGGACGCGGTCGTGGTGGCCGCGCCCTCGACGGCCGCCGCGGCGCAGGAGGTCTCGCTGCCCGGGTCCCCGTACGACGCCGCGATCGCCCCCCGCATCGCGGGCGAGTACTACGGGCTGACCGAGCTGGCCGGCGGCATCGGCGACCGGTCCGACACGGTGACCAGGTTCGTCAAGGTCAACCGCCCCGGCGGGCCGCTGCCCGCGCCGACCGGCTCCGACCGTACGACGCTGGTGGTCTTCCTGGCCGACGACCACCCGGGCGCGCTGCTGGAGATGCTGACCGAGTTCTCGGTGCGCGGCGTCAACCTCACGCGCATCGAGTCGCGGCCCACGGGCGACGGCATCGGGCGCTACTTCTTCCACTTCGACTTCGAGGGGCACATCGGCGACGCGCGGGTCGGCGAGGCCATCGCCGGGCTGCACCGCATCTGCGGCGAGGTGCGCTTCCTCGGCAGCTATCCGCGGGCCGACGGCATGGCGCCGCAGATCAAGCGGGGCACCTCGGACGAGGAGTTCGGCGAGGCGGGCGAGTGGCTGGCCCGCATCCGCGCCGGCCAGGTCTGACGGAGATCCCCGGCAGGCGGTAATCCGGGGGCGGGGCGGCGTCCGGCGCCGGTAGCCTTTCCTTGTGATTGACCTGCGTACCCTTCGTGAGGATCCCGACCGGCTACGGGCTTCGCAGCGTGCCCGCGGCGAGGACGACTCCGTCGTCGACACGCTGCTCGACCTGGACGAGCGCCGCCGCGCCGCGCTGACCTCGTTCGAGTCCCTGCGCGCCGAGCAGAAGAGCATGGGCAAGTCGGTCTCCAAGGCGCAGGGCGAGGAGAAGGCCGCGCTGCTGCAGCGCGCCAAGGACCTCGCGAGCCAGGTCAAGGCGGCCGAGTCGGAGGCGGAGAAGCTCGGCGCCGAGCTCGACGACCTGGTGCAGGCGGTGCCCAACATCGTCGAGGAGGGCGCGCCCGCCGGCGGCGAGGACGACTACGTGGTCCTGGAGACGGTGGGGCGGCCGCGCGAGTTCGACTTCGAGCCGAAGGACCACCTGGAGCTGGGCGAGAGGCTCGACGCCATCGACATGGAGCGGGGCGCCAAGGTGTCCGGCTCGCGGTTCTTCTTCCTCAAGGGCCTCGGCGCGCGGCTGCAGCTCGGGCTGCTCAACATGGCGATGCAGCAGGCGATCGAGGCCGGCTTCACGCCGATGATCACGCCGGTGCTCGTCAAGCCGGAGACCATGCAGGGCACCGGCTTCCACGTCGCGCACGACAAGGAGATCTACCGCCTGCCCGAGGACGACCTCTACCTCGTCGGCACGTCGGAGGTCTCGCTGGCCGGCTACCACGCCCAGGAGATCGTCGACGCGGACGCGCTGCCGCTGCGCTACGCGGGCTGGTCGTCGTGCTTCCGTCGCGAGGCCGGCTCCTACGGCAAGGACACCCGCGGCATCATCCGCGTCCACCAGTTCGACAAGGTGGAGATGTTCTCGTACGTGCGGCCGGAGGAGGCCCACGAGGAGCACCTGCGCCTGCTCGCCTGGGAGAAGGAGATGCTGGCCAAGATCGAGGTGCCCTACCGCGTGATCGACACGGCGGCGGGCGACCTCGGCATGTCGGCGGCGCGCAAGTTCGACTGCGAGGCGTGGATCCCGAGCCAGGGCCGCTACCGCGAGCTGACCTCGACCTCCAACTGCACGGAGTTCCAGGCGCGCAGGCTCGCGGCCCGCTTCCGCGACAAGGACGGCAAGCCGCGCCATCTGGCCACGCTCAACGGCACGCTCGCCACCACCCGGTGGATCGTGGCGATCCTGGAGAACCACCAGCAGGCCGACGGCTCGGTGGTGGTGCCCCAGGCGCTGCGCCCGTACGTGGGGCTCGACGTCCTCACGCCGGCCAAGCCGTAGCCGTCCGGCGCCCGCGGGCTCACAGGTCCGCGGGAGCCCTCGCGGCGTCCTTCCTGATCAGCAGCAGGTCCACGGCCAGCACCAGCGCGGTCAGCAGCGCGGCCACCGCGACCCCGGCCCAGTACGACCCGAAGGTCCCGTCGGCCCAGCCCTCGAAGGGCAGGTAGGCGGCCAGGTAGACGAACGGCGCGCTGAGGATGCCCACGGCTATGGGCGCCGGGCGCGCCCGCCCCGCGATCAGCAGAACGGTGCCCACGATGAAGGCCGCCGGGACCGTGCCGAGCGCGAGCACGGCGAGCAACTCCATGTACCCGTCCAGGGCGGGCGTGATCGTGGAGAACGCGACGCCCAGGAAGCTCAGGCAGGCTGTCGTCGTCACGGCCAGGTAAGCGCGGTGATAGCGGCGCAGCCCGGCTCCGGCGGCCCCGAACAGCACGCAGCCGGCCAGGAAGGCCGCCGTGACCCCCTCGAAGTAGAGGTCCGGGGCCCGCTCCGGCTCGCCGGGGTGGCCGAGCCGCCGCCAGGAGCCGGTCTCGTCGCGGAGCAGGATGCCCTCGCTGCCGTTGGCGACCACCACCACGTGCCCGCCGCGCCAGCCCTGCACGGCGAGGCCGCCGGAGCGCGGGAGGTCGTCGTCGTCGTACTGCCGGGCGAGGCGGTCGCGGTCGTCGCGGGACGGCGACCATGACGGGCGCCAGGTGTCGCCGCCGTCGTCGGACTGCTCGACCCCCAGCCGGCCGGGGGTGACGCGGTAGCAGCGGGTGGCCTTGTAGGGCACGCACATGGCCGTCGTGGGCCGCTTGGGCGGCCGGTCGGACGCGCTCTCGTAGACCCAGCTGTCGCCCCTGTTCTCCGAGGTCCACGCGGCCGAGTCGTCGGTGTGGACGATGATGCGCCCGCCGCGCACCTCGACGGAGACGGCCTCGGACGTGGCCTGGGGGGCCGCGCCGCTGGCGGCGACCGCGAGCAGGGCCAGGGGCGCGGTCAGCAGGACGCGCAGGCGGGGCGAGGAGGGGGCGGCGAGGCTGCGGCGGCGTACCCACCAGGCGAGCGCGAGCGCCGGCAGGGCCAGGAGGTCCGTGGGATCGGCGAGGACGCGCGAAGGACCGGCCACGAGGGTCCAGACATGGGAGGCGGCCTCAGCGCCCGTCTCCGTCGTTTTCACGAGCGCGAAGAGCACTCCCGTGGCCAGCGTGGCGGCCAGGTCGGCCCGGCGCAGGAAGAGGAGTGCCAGCAGCGGGGGCGCCACGAGCAGGCCGGCCACGTCGCTGAGCTTGCCCGTCACGAACCCGGGCCAGGCCTGCTTGAGCAGGTGGTCGTTGACCAGGAGCACGATCACCCCGGCAACGGTCACGGGATGACACAACCACGCGTACCTCATGTAGAGATCGACGCCCGCCGGGGCCCGCGCGTTCAGCGGACGGCCCACCCGTGACCAACCCGACACATGCGAAAGCCGGGGTCCGCTGGACGCGAACCCCGGCTTCTACTTGCTAACTAACAGGTCAGATGGCGCGGACCTGGGAGGCCTGCGGCCCCTTCTGGCCCTGCGTGATCTCGAACTCGACCCGCTGGCCGTCTTCGAGGCTTCGGTAGCCACTGCCGACGATCTCGGAGAAGTGCACGAACACGTCCGGCGCACCGCCGTCCGGGGCGATGAAGCCGAAGCCCTTCTCAGCGTTGAACCACTTGACGGTTCCCTGAGCCATAAAAGCTCTCCCTCAGGATGTGAATCTATGGGACCCACACCTCGTGGGTCCCGGTGTGTCGTACAGCAAGCACCCGGGGTGGCTCAGACAATGTCATGCTGGTTTTCACTACGGGATCAGCTAATACAACGCCATCACATCTAACACCATTCTGGCGCGTCGGTGTTCCGTCCGATCGAAGATTTCTGTCAGACGGCCTCACCGGGCAAACTGGAACCTGTTATGCACAGCGACCCGACACCCCGCCTTGTGGCCACCGACCTGGACGGAACCGCCCTTCGCCGGGACGGAACCGTGTCTCCCCGGACCGTCGCGGCCTTCGCCCGCGTCGAGGACTCCGGTGCCATGCTCGTGTTCGTGACCGGCCGGCCGCCCCGGTGGATGGGGGGTGTGGCGGGTGCGGTACGTCACCATGGGCTCGCGATCTGTGCGAATGGGGCCCTGATCTACGACTTGCATACCGAGCGGATAGTGGAATCCCACCTCATCGAGGCGGAGGTCCTTGAGGAAGTCGTCGCTCAGCTAAGAGCGAACGTGTCCGATCTCGTATTTTCGGTCGAGTATGAAGCCGGTTTTGCGCATGAGTCCGATTTCCTGGACCGACGGGCGGTCGAGGCGCAGGCCGCGTCCATGACCGCCCGCCCCTGCGCCAAGCTGCTGGCCCTGCACCCGCACATGGACGCGGACGAGCTGCACGCCGTGGTGCACGACCTGGTCGGCCACCTGGTGACGGCCACCCACTCCAGCCGTCGGGGGCTGATCGAGATGAGCGCCCAGGGTGTGACCAAGGCCACGGCGCTGGCGGCGTTCGCCCAGGAGCACGGCATCGAGGCGGGCGAGGTCGTGGCGTTCGGCGACATGCCGAACGACCTGCCCATGCTGGGCTGGGCAGGCACGTCGTACGCCGTCGCGAACGCGCATCCCGACGTGCTGGCGGCGGTCGATCACGTGACCGCGGCCAACGACGAGGACGGCGTCGCGCAGGTGCTGGAGAAGCTGTTCTGACCCTTGGGCGGGGGCCCGGAAACGGCTACAGGTAGGGGCCGGAACCCCCGTGGGGACGCCCGGACTCGTCCATCGACTGCGGCACGCCGGGCAGCGCCCTGCGCATCTGCTCAAGCTGCGCACGGGCCGCCATCTGCTGCGCGAACAGCGTGGTCTGGATGCCGTGGAACAGCCCTTCGAGCCAGCCGACCAGCTGGGCGTGCGCGATGCGCAGCTCGGCCTCGCTCGGCGGGGCGCCGGTGTCGTCCGTGAACGGCAGCGACAACCGCTCAAGCTCCTCCACCAGCTCCGGTGCCAGGCCGTCCTCCAGCTCCTTGATCGAGGAGGCGTGGATGTCCTTCAGCCGCTTGCGGCTGGCCTCGTCGAGAGGAGCCGCGCGCACCTCCTCCAGAAGCTGGCGGATCATGCTGCCGATGCGCATCACCTTCGCCGGCTGCTCGACCAGCTGGGTGACCGAACGGTCCTCTTCGCTGCTATCGCCCTGACCTCCCTGGAAGTCGGGGCCCACCACCACGATGTGAGGGGTGTTGTTGTCCTCAGCGTTCATAACACTCACCGTACTAGCAGGATCTTGCCGACGTGCTCCCCGGAATCCAACATACGGTGCGCTTCGGCAGCATCGGACATGGGGACTTCCGCGTACACGACCGGGCGCACCGCACCCCCCGTGACCAGCGGCCACACGTTCTCGACGACGCTGCGGACGATCGCGCCCTTCTCGTCCACCGGCCGGGCGCGGAGCGTGGTGCCGTGCACGGAGGCGCGCTTGGCCATGAGGGCGCCGAGGTTGATCTCGGCCTTGCTGCCGCCCTGGAGCGCGATGATCACCAGCCGGCCGCCGGTGCGCAGGACCTTGAGGTTCCCCGCGAGGTATTTCGCCCCCATGATGTCGAGGATGACGTCGGCCTCGACCCTCTCGGCGAAGTCCTCCTCGCGGTAGTTGACGACCTCGTCCGCGCCGAGCCTGCGCACCCTCTCGGCCTTCTCCGCGCTGCCGACGGTGGCGACCACGTGGGAGCCGAGCGCCTTGGCGAGCTGGACGGCGAACGTGCCGATGCCGCTGGCCCCGCCGTGCACCAGCAGCGTCTCGCCCCTGCGCAGCCGGGCCAGCATGAAGACGTTGGACCAGACCGTGCAGGCGACCTCCGGCAGCCCGGCGGCCTCCTTGAGCGGGACGCCCTCGGGCGCCGGCATGACCTGCTGCCACGGCACCGCTACGCGCTCGGCGTAACCGCCGCCGCCGAGCAGCGCGCACACCTCGTCGCCGGGCTTGAACTGCTCGACGTCCGCGCCGACCTCGGCGACCACGCCCGAGACCTCCAGCCCCGGGTACGGCGGCGCCCCCGGCGGCGGGTCGTAGTGGCCGCCCCGCTGCAGGACGTCGGCACGATTGAGCGCCGAGGCGGTGACGTCGATGAGCACGTCCCCCCGCCCGACCTCGGGGTCGGGCACCTCGCGCCACTCCAGCACCTCCGGCCCGCCGGGCCGGGTGATCTCAATGGCTCGCATGCGATCCACGGTAGCCGGGCAAAGAAGTTGTGGGTTGGTGGGCTGGACCGGTTGCCAGCGCGTTAACCTGCAAGGTATTTGCTGCCCCTTTAGACCCACCCGAGGGGGAACACGGTGGCAAGACACGATCGAGAGGAATCTCTCGAGGAACAGCTGGCCTGGCTTGACGCGATCAAGGAGAGCGACGAGACCCCGGTCACCGTCGGCGCCTCGGCCGCGGCTGCCGACGAGCCGGTCTCGCCGTACCCCAAGGACCCGTGGTCGCTGGTCCCCGCGCAGCCCGACACCCCGGCGCCGACGCTGTTCCGCGCGGCCGCCGACTCCGTCGCGGCCGCCGAGCCCGCCGCGGACGCCGATGCCGGATGGCTCGGGGACGCGGCCACCACGGACATCACCCGCGAGGCCCTGCGCGAGATCAACCGGGACCAGCCGCCCGCGCCCGCTGTGGACGACCCGTTCCACGCGCCGCTCAAGCCGCTGCCGCGGTCCGAGGACACCGAGGCGTACGGGCTGACGTTCACGCCGTCCGCCGAGCCGGCCCAGCCGCCCGCGGCGGACAGGCCCGAGGAAGGACGCCAGGACGAGCCCGAGGACCGGCGGGCGGACGAGACCTGGCCGCCGGCCGACTGGTCGCGGCCGTCGGAGCCGGGCGGATGGCGGCGGGGGGCGTTCGAGGAGCCCGCGCGGGCCGAGGAGCCCGCGCAGGAGGAGCAGCCGGAGCCCTGGGCCGCCACCCAGCCCAGGAACGAGCCCCCGAAGTGGGGCCAGCCCGACTCAGGGCCTCAACCGGAGCCTCACGCCGCGTTCGGCGCCGAGCTCAGTGGCGCCGATGCCGGCGCCGGCTCCCGCATCGACTCCCGCATCGACTTCCACGGCGACTCCCGCGCCGGCTCACGTTCCGAGTCCCGTGGAGACTCCCGCGCCGGCTCGCCGGCGGGGTCCCCCGGCGAGGCCGCGGTCTCGCCGTCCCCCGGCGACCGGCCCGCGGATCCCGTCGCCGGCCTCCCCAAGGACAAGCCCACCTCGCAGGCGGACACGCCCGAGGCCGCCGAGCATCGCACGGAGCGGCCCCACGAGCTCGCGACCTACGAGCAGGAGCTGCCCCTCCCCGAGCCGGCCCGTCCCGAGCTGGCCCGTCCCGAGCCGGCCCGTCCCGAGCTGGCCCGTCCCGAGCTGGCCCGTCCCGAGCTGGCCCGTCCCGAGCCGGCCCGTCCCGAGTCGGCTCGCCCCGACCCGCTCAAGCCCGGCGCGTTCGGACCCGAGCCGTCCCGCTCAGAGCCCTCCAGCGCGGAGCCGCCCGGCGGCGAGCGCGCGGCGAGCGAGCCCAGCGGGGCCGAGCCGCCTGGGAGCGCCCCGCTCCAGCGGCAGGACCGCCCCCAGTGGACCGAGCAGCAGGAGTGGCGGCCGGCCGAACGCGACATCCCGCCCGTCGTCCGCCGCCGCCCGGCCCCCGTCCCCGTGTTCACCTCGCCGCCCCGCCCGCCGGTGACCGGCCGCCCGACCGCCGACAGCCTCGACCCCGAGACCCTGCTCCGCGGCCGGCGCAACGCCCCGTCCAAGGGCTGGCGGCGCCTGGTCTACAAGGCGTCCGGCGGCTGGATCAAGCCGGGCGAGCCGCCGGAGGTCCGCCGCCGCCGCGAGCTGATGAACCGCGCCCGCACCCCGGTCACCACCGGCCACCACCGGGTGGCCGTGCTGAGCCTGAAGGGCGGCGTGGGCAAGACCACGACCACCGTCGGCCTCGGCGCCACGCTGGCCCAGGTGCGCGGCGACCGCGTCATCGCCGTCGACGCCAACCCCGACCGGGGCACGCTGTCCGACAAGCTGGTGCTGGAGACCTCGGCCACCGTGCGCGACCTGCTCAACGAACGCGACCAGGTCAAGCGCTACGTCGACATCAGGGCGTTCACCTCGCAGGCGCCGTCCCGGCTGGAGGTGCTGGCCTCCGACCGCGACCCGTCGGTGTCGGAGGCGTTCAGCGGGGCCGACTACCAGGCCGTCTCGCAGGTGCTGGAGAACTTCTACTCGATCTGCATCACCGACTGCGGCACCGGCCTGCTCCACTCGGCGATGGGCGGCGTGCTCGGGCTGGCCGACCAGATCGTGCTGGTCAGCTCCCCGTCGGTGGACGGCGCGCGGGCGGCCTCGGCCACGCTCGACTGGCTGGAGGCCCACCACTACGGCGATCTGGTGAAGAACGCGACGGTGGTGCTGTGCAGTGTCAGGCCGCGGTCGAAGTCGGCGGTGGACATCCAGAAGCTGGAGGCCCACTTCGCGGCCCGATGCCGGGCCGTGGTGCAGGTGCCGTACGACCCGCATCTGGAGGAGGGCGCGGAGATCGACCTCGACCGGCTCCAGGACAGCACGCGCGAGGCCTACCTCAAGCTCGCCGCGCACGTGGGCGACGGATTCGCCGCCCTGAGGGAGTGAGCGGAGGGTGTGGGATTCGAACCCACGAGGCCATCGCTGACCTGGCCGCTTTCAAGGCGGCTGCACTCGTCCACTATGCGAACCCTCCTGTGCGGAAACCACGATAGCGGCTGTGATGAGGCCGGTGTACGTTCAGGAGGTGGCGGATCTCGACGTCGAGGTGGAGCGCGGCGGCCCCCACGCGCGCGTCCACGTGATCGGCGAGCTCGACAAGCTCACCGCGCCGTTGTTGAAGGAGAGCCTGACCGCGCTCTTCGCCGAGGGCAGGGTGGACGTCGTCGTTGACGCGAGCCTGCTCGACTTCTGCGATTCGAGCGGCCTGTGGGCGCTGGTGGAGCATCAGCGCCGGGTCGCGGCCCACGCCGGCTCGCTGACCCTGGTGGGCGTGCACGGCGTCCTGGAGCGGGTGTTAGAGGTGACCGGGCTCAAGGCCGTCTTCGACGGCGTGGTGCCGGCCTAGCTGCGACAGCAGCCATTTCGGGCCCGCGCTCTCGGCGCCCAGCTCGCCCACCCGCTGCCGCAGCCCCCGGTCGGCGGTGACGACGAGCACCCGCTCCCAGGGCCTGGCCTGGCGTACGACCTCGACGATCGTGTCGTCGCCGCTGCCCACTGCGGGCACCACCTGCACGCCGGGCGGGCCGGGCACGTCCTTGGCCGCCCCTTCGACGATCGCGACCACCTTCGGGAACCACTGCGCCAGCACCGGATGCCGCAGACCTTGCCCGGCGACGTCCTCCAGCAGTCGCGCGGCGGCCCCGGCCCGGTCGCGCCACCAGCCGTGCTCGGCCCGCGCGCCGACGATGTTGGCGACGTCGAGGACGACCGTCTCCGGCTGGAGCATCCCCTGGACGGTGCCCCAGGTGGCGGCGAAGCCCGGATGCAGCTCGCGTGCGGCGATCTCGGGCAGGGCGACCCAGCGCAGCTCGGTGCTCTCCTGGTTGGCGGGGGCGGCGGCCAGCAGCTCGGCCGTCTCGGCGATCACCGTCTCGAACGCCCACCCGCCGTGGTCGTCGAGGTAGACGCCCTGCACCCGCAGCTCGTCGGCGCCGAGCGCGGCCTCCTCGCGGGCCTCGCGCAGCGCCGAGGCGACGGCGTCCTCGTGGCTGTCGCGGGCGCCGCCCGGCAGCCCCCAGGTGCCGCCGTGGTGGCTCCACCAGACCCGTTTCTGCATGAGGACGTACGGTGTGCCGGCGGGGTCGTGGTGCACGAGGAGGAGCCCCGAGGCTCCGTGCAGCCCCCAGTGCCGATGGCCCTGAGCGCACTCGATCCAGCCGTCGCCGTCGTTAGCCGCCATGGCGTGATTGTGTCAGCCTCCGCCCTTGGAGAAGTGCTGGAGGTCCTTGGTGCCGGACCAGTAGCCGCCCCACTCCCAGCCGACCTGCGCGAATGCCTTCACGACCTTGTCGCCGGGATTGATCACACCTTTGCCCTTCATCGGGCGCTCGGTGAACTTTTCGGCATTTTTGTGCGCCGTGCTGCCACTTGCGGTGACATATGGGTTCTCGCGGGGATTGACGTCGATCGCCTTGCCGTAGGCGTGGTTCGACCAGTTGCTGGACCCGGTCGCCCGGCGGCAGTTGAAGGCCGAGGTGTTGTCGGCCTCGATCGAGGCGTAGTCGTCGGCCTTGAAGGCGTCCACGAGCTTCATCTGCCTGATGGGCCAGCGCCATCCGTACAGCTTCCTGAAGACCGTCACGATGTCGTCGGTGACGCTCTTGTGCACCACGAGCTCGCCGGTGTGCGGCTTGTTGTCGAACCCCCAGTACGACAGCGTCACCAGCCGCAGGTCCCGGTAGTGGACCGGACAGCCGGGCCGCCACGAGTAGGGCAGGCGGTCGCGCGCGACGGCGGTCACCTTCGCCGCGAACGCGGGCGGCGCGGTGGAACTCGGCGTCGCCGTGGGCGAGGCCGTGGGCGACGCCGGGGCCGACGGCGAGCTCGCGGGCGGCTCCGGCGAGGGAGCGGACGATGCGACGGGCGGCGTCGCACCGCACGACACGGTCGTGAGGGCCACGAACGCCATGGCGACAGCACGCTTCATCCAGCCACCATATGCGACGTCTTGCCAGGTCAGGGGACTATCAGCACAGTACGGCGAGCCCGTTTCGCCAGCGCGCCCGCCACCGACCCGAACAGGGAGTGCCGCGATCGTCCCACCACGATGGCGTCGGCCATGTAGGAGCCGGCCAGGGCTTCCAGCTCGCGGGCCGCGTCGCCCCGGACGCTGACGAACCGCCACGGCACGCCGCTGCCCCTCAGCTCGTCCTTGAGGTCCTCGGTGAGGTCGGCCGCGGAGTCGGGGATGATGGGCGAGCCGGCGAAGAACCACAGGCTCGCGCTGTTCAGCGACTCGACGAAGACGACGAGCAGCGAGGCGTTGTCCCTGCGGGCCAGGCCGGCCGCGTACGCGAGCGCGTTGCGACTCGGCCCGGACCCGTCGAACCCCACCACCAGCAGGCCCGCGCCGTCCTTGCCGATCTCGAACGCCCCGTCGGGGAGCCTGCCTGCCAGCGGCTCCCAGCGGGGGTCGACGTCACCGCCGGACACGGCGCTCTCGCGTCAGCTCTCGGCGTGCTTGCCGCGGCGCGCCAGCTCGCGCAGCGCGTCGGCGGCGTAGACGACGAGGGCGACGAACGCGATGCCGATGAGGCCGCCGCCGACCCACAGGTCGTTGACGGTCGCGTCGGCGTACTCGGCGCCCCTCGGCTGGTAGCCGACCGCGAACGGGGCCGCGACCAGCCACAGGCCGCCCAGGAACAGCACGACCAGGGCGCCTACGCCCAGCTTCGCCTTCATCGGTTCTCCTCCATTCCGACCAGGGTGGTCCTGCCGTTCTGCCGGTGCTCGCCGCCGGCGCGGTCGCTCCGGTTCAGGTCCTCGCGAAGGGCCTCGACGAGCGGGGCGAGCAGGGCCGCCAGCTCGGCCGAGGACGCCTGCGGCGGCGCGGCCGGGACGATCTCGGGCTCGGGCTCGGGCTCGACCCGGCGCGGCTTCACGACCACGGCGCCGCGCACGACCAGCTCCTCGTGGATGGCGAGGGCGAAGCTGATCGCGCCGGCGAGCCCCACGACGGCCACGCCGAGACCGGTCCAGAACTCGGAGGTGGTGATGTCGGTCCAGTCACGGTTCTCCGGCTGGCTGCCGAGGGCCCAGGGGGCGATCATCAGCCACAGCCCGGCCAGCACGGCCAGGATGGAGGCGACGGCGCCCACGAACTTGCGAATCATTGGGGGATTCCTCCTGTGACGAGGTCTTTCTGGGCCGGCGTGGCCTGCGCGAGCAGCGCGCGCGAGGTCGGGCGCAGCACGGTCTGCGCCACCGATCTGGCGCGCTCGCGTTCGGACCTGGCGTCCTCGGGCGCCATCCTGGCGACCGCGGTGAGCAGGGCGGACGGCTCGCCGTTGGACCGCTCGACCCGCTGGGCCACGAGCTCCAGCAGCAGCCCGGCGAGGACGAGGTCGTCCTTGCTGAGCGGCTGCGGCTCGGCGGGCGGCGTGGTGGAGCCGCGCAGCGGCAGCTCCTTGAGGAAGAGCGTGGCGAGGAAGCCGAGCAGCGCGATGGGCACGCCCACCATGAACACGGTCTCCAGGCCGCGGGTGAACGCCTCCAGCACGATGTTCTTGACCGGACCCGGCAGCGCCTGGATGGCGTCGGGGCTGCCGAGCTTGATGTCCCCGCCGCCGCGGACCTTGATGCCGGCCTCCGCGATCAGCGTGGTCATCTCGTCCTTGAGCCGGCCCGTCAGGATGGCGCCGAACGCGGCCACGCCGACGGCGCCGCCCAGCGAGCGGAAGAACGACACGCCGGACGTGGTCGAGGCCATGTCCCGCAGCTCGGAGCCGTTCTGCGCGGCGAGGATGAGCATCTGCATGGAAAGGCCCAGCCCGACGCCGAGCACGGCGACGTCGAAGCCGATGAGCCATTCGCTGGAGTCGACGTGCAGCCGCGACAGCATGAACAGCCCGACGGCCACGATGAGCAGGCCGGCGACGGGGAAGATCTTCCACTTGCCGGTGTTGGTGACGATCTTGCCGGAGATGACGCCGGACAGGAACAGCGCCACGACCATGGGCAGCGTCATCAGACCGGAGTTCGTCGGGCTCATGCCCTTGACGATCTGCAGGTACTGGGGCAGGTAGATCATCGCGCCGAACATCGCCATGCCGACGAAGAGCGAGGCGAGGCTGGTCAGCACGAACGTCGGGTTACGGAACAGCCGAGGCGGCAGGATCGGGTTCCTGGCCGTCCGCTCGGAGAGCACCGACAGCGCCAGCATGAGCAGGGCCGTCGCGGCCAGGAAGTACGTCCAGAACGAGTTCCACTCGAACTCGTTGCCGCCGAGCGTGAGCAGCAGCATGAGCGCGCTCGCGCTGGCCGTGATGGTGGTCGCGCCCCAGATGTCGATGGAGGTGTTGCGCTTGACCGGCGGCAGCCGCAGCACCTTCTGGATGACGACGAACGCCACCGCCGCGAACGGCACCACGACGTAGAAGCACCAACGCCAGCCGAGCCAGTCGGCGTCCACGATGAACCCGCCGAGCAGCGGTCCGGCGACCGTCGAGATGCCGAAGACCGCTCCCATGTAGCCGGAGTACCGGCCGCGCTCGCGGGGCGAGACGATGTCCCCCAGGATCACCTGGGACAGCGCCGACAAACCACCCACACCCAGGCCCTGCACGGCACGGGCGGCGATGAGCTGTCCCATGTCCTGCGAGAGGCCCGCCACCAAGGACGCCGACACGAACAGTCCCAGCGCCGTCTGGAAGAGCAGCTTGCGCCCGAACAGGTCGGACAGCTTGCCCCACAGCGGCGTGGAGACCGTCATCGTCAGCATGGTGGCGCTGGCCACCCATGAGTACTGGTCCTGACCGCCGAGCTCCCCCACGATCGTCGGCAGAGCCGTGCCCACCACCGAGGTCGAGATCATCGACGTGAGCATCGCGAGCATCAGCCCGGACATGACCTCGAGGATCTCGCGGTGGGTGTAGGTCCGCTTCGCGGGAGGAGCTGCGGCGTGAGCTTGGGCTACCAAGACACCACATCCCCTTCATACCGTTTTTACCCGACGCGAGTATACGCATGTTTACTTGCCGCGCGGCAAGCGGGGGTCAGCACACCCTCACGTGAGTAGAGTGCGGGGCATGGAGGCCCAGGTGACCGAGAGCCAGGCGACCGAGAGCAGGACGCGCGGGCGCGAGGCCACGCGCGAGCGCATCCTGCAGGCGGCGCGCACGCTGTTCGGGGAGCAGGGATACGAGCAGGTGACGGTCCGCATGATCGCCGCCGCCGCCGACGCGAACATCGCGCTGGTCGGCCGCTACTTCGGCTCCAAGGCCGGCCTGTTCGCCGCGGTCCTGGAGGGCGAGCCCACCATCGACTGGCTGCTCGAAGGCGGGCGCGCGGAGCTGCCGCGCCGGCTGGCCGAGTACGCCGCCGAGCGCATGCGCCGCCCCCCGGACAGCCCGATCCTGCGTGCGCTCGAACGTTCGGCCCGCCATCCCGAGATCGTGGACGTGGGCCGCGAACGTCTGATCACCGCGGTGCTCCAGCCGTTGCAGGCCCGGCTCGGCGGCGGTCCCGACGCGCTGGCGCGGGCCCGCATGGCCACCGCCGTCGTCCTCGGCGTGGGCGCCACGCGCCGCCGCCTCGGTCCCTCGGTCCCCACGGAGCGCGACGTGGACCGGCTCACGGCGGTCTTCCGCGCCTGCCTGGAGGAGTGAAAGTTTCACCTTTCGCGCCCGGTCTGGCCTGCGGAGACGTGCCCGCGATCGGTCGGAGGTCTTTGAGGCGGCGTGAACGGCTACCTAGCATCCGTGGTGCCGGTGGGAGCGCTCCCACACAACCAACGGAGTGATCGCATGTCTCGCAGAAGGCCCGTGCTCGCGGCGTTCCTCACGGCGGCCGCCATGGCCGCGGCCGGGGCGGTCGTCCTGTCCTCGTCCACCGCCCAGGCCGCCGACTCCGCTTTCTACGTCGACCCCCAGACCAACGCCGCCAAGTGGGTGGCCGCCAACCCGGGCGACAGCCGCACCCCCGTCATCAGGGACCGCATCGCCGCCGTGCCGCAGGGCCGCTGGTTCGCCAGCTACAACCCGTCCACCGTGCGCAGCCAGGTCGACGCCTACGTCGGCGCCGCCGCCTCGGCCGGCAAGACCCCCATCATGGTCGTGTACGCCATGCCCAACCGCGACTGCGGCGGCGCGAGCGCCGGCGGCGCCCCCGACCACTCCTCCTACCGGGCCTGGATCGACCAGATCGCGCTCGGCCTGGCCGGCCGCCCGGCCACCGTCATCCTGGAGCCCGACGCCCTGGCCATCATGACCAACTGCATGAACGCCTCCGAGCAGGCCCAGGTCAAGGCGTCCATGGCGTACGCGGGCAAGAAGCTGCGCGGCCAGGCCAAGGTCTACTTCGACATCGGCCACGACGCCTGGCTGTCGGCCTCCGAGGCCGCCTCCCGGCTCAACGGCGCCGACGTCGCGAACAGCGCCGACGGCATCGCGCTCAACACCTCCAACTACCGCTCGACGCCCGGCCTGGTGTCGTACGCGAAGAGCGTGATCTCCGCGACCGGCGTCTCCCGGCTCAAGGCCGTCATCGACACCAGCCGCAACGGCAACGGCCCGTCCGGCAGCGAGTGGTGCGACCCGGGCGGCCGCGCCACCGGCACCTGGAGCACCACGAACACCGGCGACTCCGCGATCGACGCCTTCCTCTGGGTCAAGCCGCCCGGCGAGGCGGACGGGTGCATCGCGGCGGCCGGGCAGTTCGTGCCGCAGCGGGCGTACGATCTCGCCATGGCGGCCCCGCCGCCCACGGACGGCCCGACCCCGACCGTGACCCCCACGGACACTCCCACCAACGGCCCCTCCGGCTGCACCGCCACGTACCGGATCGCCAGCCAGTGGCAGGGCGGCTATCAAGGTGAGGTCGCCGTCAAGAACACCGGCTCGTCGGCGATCTCCGGCTGGCGGGTGGGCTTCACGCTGCCGAACGGCCAGACCATCACCCAGCTCTGGAACGGCAACCTCTCCGGCTCCAGCGCCGTCACCGTCACCAACCTGTCCTGGAACGGCAGCCTGTCCGCCGGCGCCGGGACGACGTTCGGCTTCCTGGTCAACTCCAGCGGCCAGAACACCACCCCGTCGCAGGTGACCTGCACCGCGTCCTGACCGTCGCCCCGCCGGGCCCCACGCCTCGGGGCCCGGCGGGGCGGCTGAAATATCCGCGCCCTCGTCGCTGTTGCAGAAAGCCAGATCATCGACGAAAGGCGCTCACCCATGGCTTTGCCGCTGTCCATCCTCGATCTGGCGCACATCGGCGACGGCGAGACGGCCGCGGACAGCTTCGCCGCCAGCGTCACCCTGGCGCAGCGCGCGGAGGAGCTGGGCTACCGCCGCGTCTGGTACGCCGAGCACCACAACATGGACAGCATCGCCTCCTCGGCGACCAGCGTGCTCATCGCCCACATCGCCGCTCACACCCGGACGATCCGGCTCGGCGCGGGCGGCGTCATGCTCCCGAACCACTCGCCGCTGACGATCGCCGAGCAGTTCGGCACCCTTGAGACCCTGCACCCGGGCCGCATCGACCTCGGCCTCGGCCGCGCCCCCGGCAGCGACCAGAACACCATGCGCGCCCTGCGCCGCACCCCGTCGTCCGCCGACACGTTCCCGCAGGACGTGCTGGAGCTCCAGGGCTACCTGACCGGCGAGACCCGCATCCCCGGCGTCCACGCCACCCCGGGCAAGGGCACGAACGTGCCGCTGTACATCCTCGGCTCCTCCCTGTTCGGGGCGCAGCTCGCCGCCATGCTCGGGCTGCCGTACGCCTTCGCCTCGCACTTCGCGCCGGCGGCGCTGGAGGAGGCGGTCACCGTCTACCGCACCGAGTTCAAGCCGTCCGCGCAGCTCGACCGGCCGTACGTGATCGCCGCGCTCAACGTCATCGCCGCCGACACCGGCGAGGAGGCGCGCGAGCAGTTCCTGGAGGCCAAGCGGCTGCGGGTGAGCAGGTTCCTCGGGCGGGGCCGTACGTTCACGCCGGAGGAGGCGGACATGATCCTCGAATCGCCCGCCGGGCAGCAGCTCCTGCAGATGATGAAGTACACGGCGGTCGGCGACCAGGCCGAGGTCAAGGAGTATGTGGACCGCTTCGCCGAGCACGCGCGCGCCGACGAGCTGATCGTCGCCTTCTCCGCCCCCGACCGGAAGCTGTGGCTGCGTTCGGCCGAGCTGCTGGCGCAGGCGTACGAGCTCTGACGCCCTTCCTCAGTCCTCCGGGCGCGGGCGCTGCAGGTTGACCGCGTAGGGGCCGGTGGCCTCCGAGACCGGCGCGGGCGTCAGCCCGGCCGCGACGAGCTGCGTGCGCAGCGCGACGACCGTGCGCTCCAGGGCGCGGATCTGCGCCTGAAGGCGGCGGATGTGGTCGCGCATCGCGGTGGAGCTGCTCTGCTCGGCCAGCAGGTCGGCGCCGAGCCGCGTCGCCTGGCTCTGCACGCGCTCCATCTGCCGCTCCATCTGGCTCAGCGCGTCCTCGTAGATGATCTTCGCGCGGGTGAACGCCTCCGCGTCCACCTTGGAACGCTCCAGCTCCGCCTGCCGCTCGGCCTGCATCAACGCGGTCTGCTGAGTCTTCCTGTTGGCGTCCGTCGCGGACTTGAACGCGAGATAGGCCACCCCGAGGGGGACCACCCCGATGGCGATCTGGGTGAGCACGTCAGCGATCCCGGACACCACGGCCTCCCCCCAAGGCCCGGATCACGCCGGTGTAGGTGATGCCGTCGTCGGTGTGCCAGGCGTTGACCGTCAGCGAGATCGGGAACTCGGTGCCGTCGCGGCGCAGCCCCATCAGCGGGATGATCTCGCCGGAAAGGTCGGATCTGCCCTTGGCGCGGACCCGGGCCAGCCCCTCGTCGTGCCGCGCCCGGTAGCGGTCGGGCATGAGCGCCGTCAGCGGGCGGCCGACGGCCTCGTCCGTGCTCCAGCCGAACATCCTCTTGGCCTGGGGGTTCCACGACAGGATGGTGCCGGCGTCGTCGGCGACGACGATGGCGGCCCCGCCGGACACCGGCACCCGGGTCAGGTGCGCCGCCTCCGGCCAGGTGGCGATCAGTGCGATCCAGCCGCCGAAGGCCAGCCAGACCGCCCCCGTCACCCAGCCGCGCGGGTTCTGCCCGGTGATGGTGGAGGACAGGAAGATCAGGCCGTACATCAGCAGCAGGGCGGTGGCCGCGGCGAAGGCGATCCTGTCGGACCGCATGAACGTCTGCACCAGGCACAACACGCCGACCGCGAACCAGGCGGCGGCCCAGACGGACAGCGGGGCGAGCCCGGCCAGGATGGTGAAGGCGGGCATGGTGCGCTGCTCGGGCTCGGCGAACACCAGCGAAGCGCCGATCACCAGGCTGAGCAGCCCGACGAAGACCAGCGACGCCCCGCGCCGCCCGATTCTGCGCACCAGCCGCGCCGCCAGGTCGTCACCCACAGTGGTGATACTAATCCAGATAGTTAGCAATGGGATGGCATGATTTACCTTTCGGCTTTCCAATTTCCGGCTAGGTTGTCCTTAACCTGTCGGCCCGCCGGACGATCGGCACATAACCACCTCTGGCCCGGCCGTCCGCCGCGAGCCCCGCCCAGTCGTGCGCGACGTCCCGCCGGTCCACCACCGCGATCACCGCGCCGCCGGCCCGCTCCACGTGGCCGAGCCAGGCGAAACGCCCGTCGGCCTCGTCGAGGTGCGTGATCCCCTCCACCAGGAGCCGGAACCTCCCCGGCCCCTCGACCAGGGCGAAGGTCACGCCGGGCGTGAGCACGAAGCCCGAACACGTCGCCGGCCTGCCGTCGCCGACCAGCCGGAACCGGGGAAGCTGGACGACGGGCGCGGCCGCTCTGAGCACCATCGTGGGCACGGCGCCGCCGAGACAACAGGCATCCTCGCGCGGGACACAGGCGGGCACTCCCCGAGTATGCCAGCTCCGTGACCACCCGCTCACGCCGCGTCGATCGCCACCACGCGGGCCCAGGCGGGCGGCCGGTCCGGCACGTAGCCGGGGTCGTCCTCGCGCCACGACGCCCGCCGCTCCCGGGGGAACAGCCCCACCACCGTCCGGCAGGCCGGCCGCGCCTCCGGCCACGGGGTCTGCCCGTCGGTGAGCACCACCACGACGTCCGGCCGAGGCTCCGTCCTGAGCGCCCGCGCGAACCCCCGGCGCAGGTCCGTCCCGCCGCCGCCCACCAGCGCGAGCCCCTCGGCCCGGCACAGCGGCTGCACCACCCCGGCCGCCGCGTCGCACGACACCACGCTGACCAGGTCGCGCCGCCCGCCCACCGCGCGGACGATCGCCGCGACCTCCAGCAGCGCGCTGCCCAGCTCGGCGTCACTGACCGACCCCGACGTGTCGACGACCACGGCGACCCGCGGCGGCCGGCGCCGCAGGCTCGGCAGGACGACGCCGGGCAGCGCGGCCGAGCGCCGCGCCGGCCGGCCGTAGGTGTAGTCGTCGCCCGCCCCGGGGCCGGAGGCGGCCGCGCGGATCGCCGCCCCGAGCAGCTCCCGCCACGGCTGGGGCGGATGGAACGCCTCCTCGGCCCACCGCCGCCACCCCTTCGGCACGCTCCCCGGGCGGGCGGCGATGCCCTGGGCGACCCGGAAGCGTACGGCGTCCCGTTCCTGCTCGCTGAGCCCGTCCGCGCCGTCCGGCCCGAGGTCCCAGTCCCGGTCCAGCCCGTCGGCGCCGCTGCCGCAGTCCAGCCAGGCCAGATCCTGCGTGTACGGTCCCAGCCGGAACATGCGCAGGTAGTCCTCCATCAGCTCGCCCTCGGGGAGCCCCAGGTCGGCCGGCTTGGCGGCGCCGTCCGGGCGGGCCAGCCCGTCGCCGTACACGTCGTCGTTGATCTCCAGGTCGGCGGCGATGTTCATGCACAGCCGCTCGCCCGGCCCGGTGAGCCCCCGCTCAGCCGCGACCCGGTCGCCGCGCCCGTGGTGGTCGCGCAGCAGGTGGGAGACCTCATGGACCCAGACCGCCGCCAGCTCCTCGACCGGGGTCATGGCGACGAACGCCGGCGAGACGTAGCAGCGCCAGTGCCGGTCCACGGCCATCGTCGGCACCCGCCGCGACTCGACCACGTGCAGCGCGTACAGCGCCGTCGCCAGATAGGGGCGGGCGCGGGCGGCGTACAGCCGGGCGGCGAACACCTTCTCCCGCGTGTCCGTCATCCGCCCTGCCTCGCCGCCACCCGGGCCGCGGCCAGGTCCGCCTGCCTGCTCAGGGACACCACGCCGGCGAGCCTGTCGATCGACGCGGGGACGTCCCAGCCCGCCCGCCGCAGCGCCGCGAGCGTGGACGCCGGCACCACGACCAGATCAGGCGGCCCGCTCTCCAGCGCCCGGCCCAGAACCGCCCACGCCGCGTCCCACCGCGGCTTGTCCGGACGTCTCCGCACCGCCTCCACCACCCCGTCGAGCACGGCCTGCCGCAGGTCACCGCGCTCCGGCAGCTCCGCCCCCGCGGGGTCCGCCAGCAGCGTCTCGGGGTCCGGCAGGTCCATCCGGTCCATCGAGGCCAGCAGCTCCAGCCCCGGGCCGTCCCCGACCGTGCCCCTGACCAGCATGGACAGCACTTCGCGCGACGTGCCCGCCGCCGTGGCGAAGGCGACCAGGCGCAGCGCCATGTCCCAGCTCCGTGGCGAGGGCCAGGGGCCGCCACGGCGGGACTCGTTCTGGGGGAGCTGGTGCACGAGGGCGGGACGGGCGGCGAGCAGCCCGCACACCGCCCGCCTGGCGAACGCCACCGCCTCCGCCAGCCGCGCCGGGTCGAGCCGCGGCAGGGACGCCCGTGGCCAGGTGCCGGCGAGGCCGCGTACCACGACGTCGTGATCGTGAGCCCACCGCAGGTGCACGAACCGGTTGGCGAGCGGCGGGCTGAGCTCCCAGCCGTCGGCGGCCGACGAGCGCGGGTTGGCCGCCGCCACGATCCGTACGCCGGGGGGCAGCCGCAGGGCGCCGACCCGCCGTTCCAGCACGAGCCGCAGCAGCGCGGCCTGGACGGCCGGCGGCGCGGTGGACAGCTCGTCCAGGAAGAGCAGCCCCCGCCCCTCCCGCGCGAGGTGCACCGCCCAGTCCGGCGGGGCCATCGGGACGCCCTGCGTGGCGGGATCGTCCCCGACCACCGGCAGGCCGGAGAAGTCGGACGGCTCGTGCACGCTGGCGATCACCGTCGTCAGCGGCAGGTCGAGGGAGTCGGCGAGCTGTGTCAGCGCGGCGGTCTTGCCGATGCCCGGCTCGCCCCAGAGCAGCACCGGCAGGTCGGCCGCGACGGCCAGGGCCAGCGCCTCCAGCTGAGGGTCGGCGCGAGGTTCCGTGGTGGTGTCGTGGAGGAGGGCGAGCAGGTCGGCAGCGACGTCCATGGACAAGGGGATCACCTTCGAAGGTCTCGATGTGCGGGCCGCGGCGGCCCGGGGATCAGCGCGTACGCCGGGAGGAACGGCCGGGCCTACGGGGGCGGCGAGTGGGGGCGGGCCCGAGCTCGTCCAGCTCCGCCCGGAACAGCCCATGAGCCACCCGACGCCGGGCCGCCCACTCCAGCTCGTCCCGCAGCGGGCCGTCGGGCAGCGAGGCACCCGGCCCGAGCAGCCGCTCGACGACGGCCAGCGCGCCGGCGACGTCGCCGTGCTCCAGCCGCCCCCGTACGTCGTCGAGCGAGCTCGGATCGCGGTGCGCCAGCTCGATCGCCGCCAGGCAGGGCAGCGGGGTGCCGCCCAGCGCCGCCAGCAGCTCCTCGCGGCGCACCTCGTCGGCCGAGTGATCGAGCGGCACGAGCACCCCGTCCACGAGCCCGACCCGATGCAGGGCGTCACGGCACCGGACCAGCTGCATGCCGCTTTCCGTGGGCTTCGGGTAACTCGTCACCGTGTGTCCGGGGACGAGCGCCGCCGCGACCAGCGGATGCAGCCGATCGGCCTCGATCAGCCCCGCCCGCAGCAGCGCCAGATCAGGCAGCACCCATGTCGCCGCGTCCGGCAACATCGGCAGCCCGGCACCGCCGCCTGTCGTGATGCGGGGCTCCGGCGCCGACAGGTCCAGCAACAGCCGCCGCCGCCCGCCGAGCCGCACGACGACCGCGTCACCGCGCTGCCCATCCTGCCCATCCTGCCCGTCCTGCCCGTCCTGCCCGTCCTTCCTGTCAGCCCGCAGCAGCAGCCGCGCCTCGTCCGGCCACCGATCCACGGCGCACCCGCCCGGCCCCCCGGCGCCCGACCGCGTCCGTAGTTCATGCACCCTGCGTACGTCCCACAGGTGACGATGCAGGTCGAGCCGGAAACACCGATGAGGCCGCGGATGCGGATGCGCGCGCGCCACCGGCCGGTCCGCGTCCCACAGCTCCAGGCCGAACCGCTGCCCCGCCGCCGCCCGGACCGGCGGCGTACGCGCCACGAGCCGCAGCCCGGGCGCGTACCTCGCGAGCGCGACGGTCAGCCCGGGCCGCAGCAGACCGTCGGGCGCCACCCGCGGCAGGTGCCAGCGCAGCAGCTCAGGAGCCAGATGCCGGAGATCATCCCGTACGCGCGCCGCGACCTCGTGCCCATGAACGCGGGCCACGGAACGCAGGTCGAGATCGACGTCCACGCGCGCCGCGGCGCACGCCCCCGCCCAGTCGCCGACGGCACGGCGGGCGGTCGCACGTTCGATCATGGTGGGCGGCACGGCGAACTCGCGCACGCGCAGCCAGAGAAGAAGGCGAGAATCCTCGTCCGCGATCATGGAGCGCATCAGCACTCACCTTGCGCGAACGGGACCCCCAATCTGCTGAAAGAGAGGTTCATCCCGATCAGGATATAGCCACGGCCCCCGTCTCGATCAAGCCCGAATCCGTCCACAATCCCAGAGCGACCTCGACGTGCCGTACGACCTGCAACAACTCCCACGACTGGAGCCGCGACTCGACCTCCCTGATCCGTCCCAGGAGAGCATCACGTTGCCCGGCCGTCGCCCGAAGGCATTCCTCAACGCATTCAACGAGCTCCGCCGGCATCAACTCACTCGGACGACGCTCACGCCAGAACCACAACGCGAAAAGAGCGGCTTCGCGAGGAGCGCCGTACCAGTAGAAACGCGCCTGAACATTCGGATCGATTTCCCCTGCCCCCGGCACCCGCCAACCACGTTTCTTGGCCTCCAGCCGCCTCGCCGCATAATCCCGCACCGCGACCTGCCGAGCCGCCCGACTGGCCTCGACCAGCTCCAACGCCCGCAACAACGCCGACTCCTCCCGCTGGAACCGGCCCGCCTTGGCCTCCAAATAGCCCAGCGTCGCCCGAAATCCGAGCGGCCTGTACAACTGCACGCAGGAACGCAAAGCCGACACCCGCCACCGAAAAGGCAGGGCAGGATCACGCACCCTGCGGGCGTAATTACCGAAGCTCACGGGGCTTGTCGAACCACCGCCCGGCCGAGGGCAACAAGAGCAGAACGACCACCACCCAGCCGAAACTGTTTCCGACGACCACCGACCGCCAGTCGACGGTGGAATAGAGGACCATGTCCACGACCTCGACGCCGGCCGGCACCACCTGCATGGCGACGAGCGACCAGCGCAGGTAGATCCGGCGACTGTTCCACCGGCTGAGCAGCCATCCGAGAAGGGCCGTGCTTCCCGCGACGAACGCCAGTACGAGCAGGTACACCCAAACAAAGCTTGAGAAGAAAAGAGCCAGGAAGAGCCCGGCGCCCACCAGGCCGAATGCCACCTGGATCGTGATGAGAATGCGAGCCGCCTTGAGGGTGACCGGCATGGGGGGTGCCTCAACGGAATTCGCCACAGCGCCATTCTCCCGGACGGAGGAACCTTCTGGCGATGCCATCAATGCAGCGAAACGTACGGTTCCCACATCACAACGAGCACCGCCACCACCGCGAGCGCCACGCCCTGCATCACCACGACCCCGTGACGCCGCCGCCTCCAGGCGACGACGGCGATGACCACCAGGGCCAACGCCACGAGGGCGTAGGAGCCGTACGCGACGGCGGAGCGAACGGCCATCTCCGCATCCCACTGCTCGGGAGTGGGGTCCCCGCCCGAGCAGAGCCTGCTGGCACCGTCGCACAGGACGCCGCGATTACGAACCCAGAGGATGGCGGACCCCGCCGCCAGCAGCAGGCCGACATTCACGGTGAAGGCACCGCCGACGCCGAGGAGGCGTCCAGATGAGCCGTCACCGTTCACGCGCGAAAGCCTGCCAGCCGATCGGCATCGCCCGCCACTCGACCGCCCATCTTCCGCCGACGCGAGGCCCGTTCCAGGGACCTCTGGGAGTGGGCCTCGCTCATCGGCGCCGGCGCCTCTTGATCAGGGGATGTAAACCTCGTAGTAGTAACCCGCCCGCCAAACGCCGCCTCCGCGGAACCAGTGACAGCCGACGAGCGCGGTGTATTGACCGTTCTGCGCAGCGTCCTCGAAGGCGACTTCGCAGTCGGCCAGGGTCGAGTAGGGGCCTTGCAGATACCAGTCCGGCGTCGGCCAGCCGCCGGTGGCCACGGCCGTGCTGGTCTGGGTGCCTGCGACGGCGGGTGCGGCACTGATCAGGGCACTGGCGCCGAGCGCCACGGCGAGCACAGCGGAACGTAATCGGCGGACCTTCATGGTGGGTGACTCCTCGCATCCGGGAAGGAGAACACCTTCAAGTGATCACCGGCCACGACAATCGTCAAGACCTGTGGTCAAGACGGCATCTCCCGCAAAACCCGCGACCGAATGCGCCTCGATGCGAAGTCCGACTCCGATCACCGCACCTAATCATGATCAAGGTGCTGTGGCTGCACGGCCAGTGGGTGCTTCCTCCCGATAAGCGGCGACCGCGAGCCGGACGAACGAGCGGATCAGCGGATTCGTGTCGCCCTCGTTCCACGCCACCACCGCGCGGCTCGGCGGCATGTCGATCAGCGGCACCACGGCGAGCCCGTCCGCCTGCGGGTGGTTCAGGAGGGTCATGCCGACCGTGCCGTTCCAGAGAACGGCCTGCCTGCATTCCTGGACGGCACGCACCACCGGGCCCTCCCGAGGCGTCCCTCCGTTCCAGTACGTCTGCCAGGCGGGGTCCGTGCCCTCCGGGAACAGGAACCAGCGGCGGTCGGCCAGATCGGCCAGCTTCACGCTTTCCCGGCCGGCCAGTGGATCGTCCGCGCGCACCAGCGCGCCCACCGGGTCGGCGCGCAACTCCCGTACGGTCAGGCCGGTCTCGTCGAACGGCCCGCGGGTCAGGGCCACGTCGACCAGCCCGGCGTGCAGGCCGCAGGTGGGGTCGGTCAGGTCGGTCTCACGGATGCGGACCTCGACCTGCGGGTGGAGACGGCGGTAGGCGTCGGCCAGCCGGGCCGCGGCCGGGTCGGAGGTGTCCCCCAGGAGACCCACCGTGATGGCCGCGGCGCCGGCCGCCGCGGCCACGCGTACGCGCAACCGGTCGGCCTGGTCGAGCAGGGCCCGCGCCTCGTCCAGCAGCACGGCCCCCACCGGGGTGAGCGAGACGCCGGAGGGCGCGCGGTCGAACAGCGCGGCGCCGACCTCGTTCTCCAGTTGCTTGATCGCCCGGCTGAGCGGCGGCTGACTCATGTGCAGCCGGGCGGCGGCCCGGCCGAAGTGGAGTTCGTCGGCGACCGCCACGAAGTAGCGCAGCGTGCGTAGCTCCATGGTGCGACGATACCCGTACGGTATCGGCGGCACAGAACAGATCTTGGACAGCCGCAGTGCGCCGACGGTGGGATCGGGACATGACCGATCGACTCACACCCGTATCAGTGGTCGGCCCGGACGACGGCGAGACGATCGTCCTGGGCACCACGCGACTGCGCATCCTCGAAGACGGCAGCAACACCGGGCACCGCCTCGGGATCGCCGAATCCGTCCTCGCGCCGCACACGCCCGGACCGCCGCAGCACCGGCACGCCCAGCACGACGAGGGCTTCTACGTCATCTCCGGCGCGGTGCGGTTCACGGTCGGCGACGAGGACCACGACGCGACGGCGGGGACGCTCGTGATGGTCCCGCCCGGAGCCCCGCACACCTTCGCCAACGTGACCGACGAACCGGCCGTCATGCTCAGCACGTTCACGCCCGATCTGTACGTGCAGTACTTCCGCGACCTGAAGGACATGATCGCCGGTGGCCGGGCGATGACGCCGCAGGCCAACATCGAGACGATGCGCCGCTACGCCACCGAGCCCGCCACTCCTGGATGGGCGCCGTGAACGTCGCGTACTGGATCGTCGCCGGCCTGCTCGCCCTCTTCTACCTCTACGCGGGCGGGGTGAAGGTGGTCAGGAGCCGCGAACGGCTCCGGCCGATGATGGCCTGGGTGGACGACACGCCGATGCCGGCCGTCAGGGGCATCGGCGTGATCGAGGTACTCGGCGCGATCGGGCTGATCCTCCCGCCGCTGACCCGCATCGCGTCCTGGCTCGCCCTGGCCGCGGCCATCGGCTTCGTGGTCCTCCAGATCGGCGCGACCGCCCTGCACCTGAGACGCGGAGACCGCCAGATCGCCCTCAACATCACCCTTCTCCTCGCTGCGGCTCTCACTGCCTGGCTGGCGACGACATGGCTGTGAACAGGCGTGCCGCGTCGCATCCCTCCCGTCCGGGGGGTGTCACGGCGGACCTTCGTAGTCAGCCGGTGGCGTGTCGGCGGTGTACGGGGAAAGAGGCAGGGACCGGTCGGCAAGGAACGCGGTGATGGCCTTCGGCACCATCGCGTGGCCACCTTGGTAGACGTTGTGACCGGCGCCGACCAGGTAGATCAGGCGTGAGTTCGGCAGCAGATCGCGGTACGTCACCGCGGACCTCCAGGACAGATAGTCACACGAGCCCTTGACGATCAAGGTCGGAGTGGGCAGGCCGGCCAGCGCCGGACGGGGGTCGCTCGGCGGCGGGGCGGCCGCTGACTGCGGATACTGCATCGCGTAGAAGCCCGTTCCCCGTACCGGCGGCCGGTCCGGGAGAGTCGCGCCGCGGCAGTACAAGGCAGGCTCGCTGAGTTCCACCACCCTGTCGTTGACGGCGTCGGCCTCGGCGTCAGGCAGGAAGGCGTGCGCAGCCCGCGGGTTGACCTGCAACAACAGATAGCTCAGCAACGAGCGGGGGGCGAGCAGACGGGCGTACAGCCGCACCTTCCGATCGCTGTCGAGGCGACTGCTGACGAGATCGCCGCTGTGGTCATCGGGATCGGCCGCTCCTGGAGAGGTCAACACCAGCTTGGAGACGCGGTCCGGGTGAGCGGCCAGGTAGCGCGCGGCGATCTCGCCGCCGTAGGAGTGGCCGATCACGATCACCTTGTCCAGACCGAGTCGGCTGCGCAGACCCTCCAGGTCGGCTACCGCACGCTCGCGGGTGTAGCCGCGCGGATCGGCCAGCCGAGCCGAGCCGTCGGCGCCGAGTTGCGCATAGAGGTAGACGTCGAACCCCTGGTCGGCGAGGAAGGCGAACGCCTCGGCGTTGTCCCGCAGCTCGGGCACTCCTGGACCGCCGTGCACCACGATGATCGGTGGACGGCTCGCCGCCGCCCGTACCGGCAGCTTGATCACGGTGAGCCGGGATCCCGTGGACACCTGAACCGTCATGGCACCGGGCACGGACATGAACGATGAGGGCACAGGCTGCGGCGTCGACACGGCCCAGGCGAACACCGCTCCCGGCAGGAGCGAGCCTGCCGCGAACACCATCCACCGCGCCGCTCGCCGCCGTTCCGGCGGCACTCGCCAGGCCGCGACCACCGCCGCACCGCTGTAGCCGATCACCAGGAACGCCCCCACGCCCGCGATCATGAACAGCGCCGGCATCGCTGTGATCGTCGCGACCGCGAACAGCGCGGCCATACCGCCTGCCGCAGCCACCAGGGTCACGGCGGCCGCGGCCAGACATGTCACCACCCGCGACCGCCGCGGGCTCGCGAGCGGGGGTTGTCGCTCCGCGCCGACGCCCTGTGTCGCTTCCGGAGACATGGAGGCAGGTAAACACGGCACAGGCTCATCACGCCCCCGGGAAACACCTGAGTGGTCCCCTTGCCGGACCCTGAGAATGCCGTAGGGGTACGGGAACTTGATCGGACGGCGAGGTGGCGATCGGCCGCCATCTGCCGCAGCCGCCTGCTCTTCGCCCCCCGTTAGTCTGTGCGTGTTGACCCTTCACCCGGGAGAAGCCATTGCGATCGGACATCAGCCTGGATGAAATGGCTACTGAACTGTCCCGGCTCGCTGATCTCTCGACGGCTGTTCCGCTGCCGGAATCCGAGGTCGTGGCCCTGGAGAAAGTGATCGGCGCGCCGCTTCCTGACGAGTTCCGGTCGTTCCTGCTGCGTTTCGGCCGGGGAGTTTCGCCCGGCCACTTGCTCGACCTGCGTTGGATCGTGGAAGAGACCCAATGGGAGCGTGAGTGTTTCCAGGAGGAACCTGAGGTGGCTGCCTACCCTTGGGAGCCCTTCCCGGTGACTCGGGATGATGTGCGGCAACTGCGGCGCCTCGCCGCCGATGGGGCGGATCCCACCCTGTGGATGGACAAGCCCGCGCCTGGAACCATGTTCCTGTGCAGCCACGGGTGCTCGTGGATCAGCATGCTCGCCATGAACGGCGAGTACGCCGGCACCGTCTGGCTCACCGAGTGGGGTCAGGCGAAGGACATGTACTGGTGGCCATCGGCTCCCTGGAGGGATGTCGAGCCGTCGGGCCGTCTGCATGGAGGCTGGAGCGAGCCGGTGCCGTTCCTGGACTGGTACATGCGCTGGACCCAGCGGCTCGTCAGCTGACGTCGGCGCTCGCGGCAGCCGGACTTGCCTTGACGGCAGAGACGTTCAGGCTGCCTTCAGCAGACACACGAAGGCCCGCTCCCAGGAACCCCTGGTAGCGGGCCTTGCTGCTGTGCGCGGCCGAGAGGACTCGAACCCCTAACCTTCTGATCCGTAGTCAGATGCTCTATCCATTGAGCTACGGCCGCTCGCTGCGTAAGCAAGCATAGCGGGTTTCGGAGAGTGCCTCGAACCATAAACCGCGATCTCGTGTCCGCCGTCCAGATCCACGCAGGTCGCGGGCGTACGAAGGAGGGTGATCCCGGGATGGCGGCGGGGTGGTGGGATGGAGGGATGAGGCGGACGGTGTGGGGGGCCGGGCTGGCGTTCGCGATGGGGATGTTGCTCATCGCGGCGGGGTCGCGGCTTGAGCGGGGCGTGCCGGAGTGGGTGCTGGTGGTGCCGTTGGGCGTCGCATGTGCCGGGGTGCTGGTACGGCGGCGGGCCCCGGTCGTCTGCCTGGGGCTCGGGGTGGTGGCGGTCGGGCTGGACGCGGTGGTGGGGCCGTCGCTGGGGACGGTGCTGGTGTTCACCGACAACCTGTACGCGGCCGCCCTGTACGGGCCGGCCCGGCTGGCGCGCGGGCTGCTGATGGTGACGGCGGTGCTGGCGATCGGGGCCGGGGCCGGGGCGGGGTTCTGGGCGGCGGACTGGCGGCTGCCGGCGGTCATCGGGGTGCAGGCGTCGCTGGTGCTGGTGACGCCCGTGCTGACCGCCCTCCTGATCCGCGAGCAGCGGGATCGGGCGGCGGTCGAGCGCGTACGGGCCGAGCAGGTGGCGCGGCTGGCGGAGCTCGACCGGCGCGCGGCCATCGCCGCGGAGCGGACGCGGATGGCGCGTGAGCTGCACGACCTGATCGCCAACCATTTCAGCGCCATCGCCATCCAGTCCACGGCGGCGCTGTCGCGGACGGATCTCGATGCGGGGACGGTACGGAAGATCATGGAGTCCGTACGGGAGAACAGCGTGGAAGGGCTGGCGGAGATGCGGACCATCATCGGGCTGCTCAGGGAGGAGGACGCACTCCCAGGGAGTGGGGACGGGGAGCGGCCCGAAGGTGAGGCCGTGCGGCTGCGGCTGGCCGAGGTGGAGGTGCTGGTGGAGCGGGTCGTGGCGGCGGGCATGGCGGGCTCGTTGCGGGTCGAGGGGACCGTACGGGAGGTGCCCGCGGCCGTCGACCTCGCGGGTTACCGGATCGTGCAGGAGGCGCTGACCAACGCGCTCAAGCACGGCGAGTCGCCGGTCGAGGTGGTGGTCTCGTACGAGGTGGGCCGGGTGGTCCTGCGGGTGTGGAACGCGGTGGGCGGCGAGCGGCGGGCGCTGCCCGGGGCCGGGGCCGGGCTGGTGGGGATGCGCGAGCGGGCCGCGCTGGTGGGCGGGTCCTTCGAGGCCGGTCCGTCCCCGGCCGGTCCGTTCGAGGCCGGCCCGTCCGAGGCCGGGCCGGGCTGGGAGGTGGTGGCGGTGCTGACGACCGAGGAGCGCAGCCCCGCGGCCGCGGAAGGCATGGGCGGCCTGTCGTCGCAGGTCGTCGGCCTGGTGTTCCCGCGAGGAGCCGCCTCATGACCCCGCCCGTACGCGTGCTCGTGGCCGACGACCACGCCGCCGTCCGCGCCGGCATCGTGCTGATCCTCGACGGCGTCCAGGACATCGAGGTCGTCGGCGAGGCCGGCGACGGGGAGCGGGCCGTGGCCATGGCCCGCGAGCTGCGGCCGGACGTCGTGCTCATGGACGTCCGCATGCCGCGCCTCGACGGCATCTCGGCCACCCGCGAGCTGGCGGGGGTGTGCGACGTGCTGATCCTGACGACGTTCGACCTCGACGAGTACGTCTTCGGCGCCCTCCGCGCGGGCGCGGCCGGGTTCCTGCTGAAGGACACCGACGCCGAGTCGCTGGTCGAGGCGGTACGCGTGGTCGCCCGCGGCGACGGCCTCATCTCCCCGTCCGTCACCCGCAAGCTGATCTCCGCCTTCGCGGAGAGGAGCCGCGGGCCCCGGCCGAGGGAGCGGGCGCCCGAGGGCCTGACGCCCCGCGAGCGCGAGGTCCTGGCCTGCATCGCCCGCGGCCTGTCGAACGCCGAGATCGCCAAGGAGCTGGACATGGCGGAGGCGACGACGAAGACGCACGTCAGCCGCCTGCTGAACAAGCTCGGGCTGAAGAGCCGCGTCCAGGCGGCCATTCACTACTCAGAGAGCACTTAGGACCGTAATGTGAGCGGGGTGAACATGCCTCCGCCCCCACCACCTCCACCGCCGCCGTTCCCGCCGCCCCCGCCGCAGGGGCAGGGGCCGGAGCCGCGGAACACCGGGGTGATCGTCGGGCTGGCGTTCGCGGGGCTCTTCGGCTATGTCGTCATCAACTTCTTCGTCGGCCTCGTGGCCATCAGCGTGGCGCACACGGCGGCGATCGCGGTGGCCGCCGGCTTCCTGGCGCTGCTGGGGCTCGGGGTCGGGGTGACGTTCCTGCTGCTGCGCAAGTCCTGGTCGATCGGGCTGGGGCTCGGGCTGATGATGGGGTGGGCCCTGGTGTCGATCGTGTCAGCGGGTTACTGCACCGGGCTCAACCCCGGCATGTACACCTGACGACCCGCCGATGCCCCCCTACCATGAGATCTTCGTCGGCCTCGGCGTGCTGGCGGCGTCCGTCGTGTTCGTACGTGAGGCCCGCCGCAGAGGCGCGCTGAACGAGCACTCCCTCATCGCCGTGACCGGCGCCCTCGTCGGCGGCGCGATCGGCATGCGGCTCGCGGGCTGGCTGGAGACCCTCGACCTCAAGGACCTCTGGCTGTACGGCTCCCGCAGCATCCTCGGCGGCCTCACCGGCGCCTACGTCGGCGTCCTCGTCGCCAAGAAGATCAGCGGCTACCGCGAGCGCACCGGCGACCTGTTCGCCCCGGCCGTCGCGCTCGGCATGGCGATCGGCCGCATCGGCTGCCACCTCACCGAGGCTCCCGGCCGTCCCACGAGCCTGCCCTGGGGCGTGCACGCCCCGCCGACGACCCCCGACTGCCCCGGCTGCCTGACCGGCGCGGCCATGCACCCGTCGTTCCTGTACGAGATCGCCTTCCAGCTCGCCGCGTTCGCCGCGCTCATGTGGGCGCGCGGGCGGCTGACCCGGCCGGGGGAGCTGTTCACCCTCTACCTGGCCGGGTACGCCGTCTTCCGCTTCCTGGTGGAGTTCACCCGGGCGAACGAGACCCTGTGGCTCGGCCTGACCGGACCCCAATGCTTCCTGGCGATCGGCCTGCCGCTGCTCGCGGTCCGGGTGACGATCGGCTACCGGCGCGGCTACTACGATCCACTCATCTCCCCTCGAAAGGTCACGTCATGAGCGCAGGGATGAGCCTCCGGGGCGACCGCATCCTCAGGTACGTCAACGCCTTCTGCCCCCACTGCCACGGCCGTGACCTGGACCGGATCGAGCGGCTGAGCGGCTATCTCGCCGAACGCGACGGCAAGGTGTGGCTGGAGCGCGGCTGCCGCGAGCACGGCTTCATCCGCACCCTGTACGACGAGGACCCGGAGATCCTCGCGTACCTGGAGGAATGGACCGCTCCCACCAAGCAGCACATCCCGGACGTCCAGGGCAACTTCGCGCCGGTCCCGCTCGCGTACCTCGACGGCCTCCCCGAGATGCAGACCCAGCACACCTGCATCCTCCTGGAGGACATCGCCGAGACCTGCAACCTGCGCTGCCCCACCTGCTTCGCCGACAGCTCGCCCGACCTGTCCGGCGTCGTCCCCGTGCCCGACGTGCTCGCCAACGTGGACCAGCGGCTCGCCCGCGAGAACGGCAAGCTCGACGTGCTCATGCTGAGCGGCGGCGAGCCCACCCTCCACCCCGAGCTGAAGACGCTGCTCGCCGAGCTGACCGCGCGCCCGATCACCCGCATCCTGGTCAACACCAACGGCGTGCTCGTCGCCAGGGACGACTCCCTCCTCGACCTGCTCACCGAGCACCGGGAACGGGTGGAGGTCTACCTCCAGTACGACGGCGTATCGGCCGAGGCGTCCAGGCACCACCGCGGCGGCGACCTGCGTCAGCTCAAGGCCCAGGCGCTGGCCCGCCTGTCCGAGCGGGAGATCTTCACCACGCTCGTCATGACGGCCGCCCTCGGCGTGAACGACGGGGAGATCGGCGACGTCGTACGCCTCGCGCTCGAAACCCCGTACGTCGGCGGCGTCTCCCTGCAGCCCCAGTTCGGCTCGGGCAGGTCGGGCGCCATCGACCCGATGGACCGGCTCACCCACACCGGCGTGCTCAAGCGCCTCGGCCCGCAGACGGACGGCCTGGTGACCTGGCGCGACCTCACCGCCCTGCCCTGCTCGCACCCGCACTGCTGCTCGGTCGGCTATCTCCTGCGCGACGACGCCGGCCAGTGGCGCTCGCTGACGGCGCTCATCGGCCACGACCGGCTCAAGGCGAACCTCGGCCTGGTCTCCAACCGCATCGCCGACAGCGAGATCCCGCGCGAGCTGCGCCTCGCCGTACAGGAGTCGCTGCTCGGCCTGCTGTCGGAGCAGTCGTCGCTGTCGCATCCCCAGGTCGGCGACCTGTGGCGGAACATCTGCGAGAACTGCGACCTCGGCATCTCCACCCTACTCACCCTCGCCTCCTCGGCCCTGCCGGGGCGGCGCAGAAAGCTGCGCCGCATGCTGGCCGAGCGGGTGGTGCGGATCACGGTCAAGCCGTTCATGGACGTCTCCACGATGATCGAGGAACGCCTCACGCAGTGCTGCGTGCACGTCGGCACCCGCGAGGGCGAAAGCGACCAGTGCGCGCCGTTCTGCGCCGTCCAGGCGTGGCCGCAGCTGTCCCGGCAGCGCCTGTCGCTGGTGGCCCGATGAGCGCGCAGCCGGAGGGCAGGGCGCCGTACGATCCGCTGCGGCTGTGCGTGTACGCCACCGTCGCGCTGCTGGCGTGGCTGCTCGGGCCGTGGGCGGTGCTGGGGTTCGCGGCGCTCGGGTTCGCCGGCTACTGGAAGGCGCGGCGGGCCGGGCTGACCCGGAGCAAGTGCCTGCTACGGGACACCCGGCTGGTGCTGGCCTATCTGGGGCTGCTGGCCGCCGTCGCGGTCGTGGCGATCATCGTGTGAGTGCAAGCAGGTTGAGCACCGTCCACTCCTTCCCGCCTAGGGTCGTCGGCGCGCACGTCTTCTCGGCGCAGGTCGCGGGAGGCTGCGCGTCCGCGTCCCAGTGGAGGACGGTCGCGGACGCACTCTTCGACACCGCGATCGGCGTGCCCAGCGTGCCGGGCCGCTGCTCGCCGAGCCCGATCGTCGTGCCGGTCTCCAAGTCGAAGAGGACGGCGAGCGGCCCTCCTCCGGTCTGCGGCGGCGTCTCCGGGACGGTGAGCACGTACCGGTCGGCGTAGGGCGCGCGGGGCGCGTACAGCCGCAGCCCGAGCAGCAGCATCGTGGCGCCGGTCCCGTCCACGCGCTTGACCGCCAGGCCGCCGTTGTGTGCCCCGGCGCACCAGCGCGGCCCGCACCGCAGGAACCGCGTCCCCTCCGGCGCCCGTACGTCGAAGGAACGGCCGGTCTCCAGGTCGACGGCCCGGTCCTGGTTGGCGAGCGGGCTCCCGCTCCCGCTGCGGTGCGCCGCCCACGGCCAGGAGGTCAGCGTGAGCCCGTCGCCGCCGGGCACCCGCGCCGGCGTCCCCCCGGTCAGCGGCACCCGGAGGACGCCGCCGTTCGAGGGCGACCAGACGAGGGAGTCGTCCGTGACCCCGAACGCCGCCACGTTCCCGGTGGTCGTGACCACGCGGGTGGCCGTCCCGCCGGTGCGCGGCACGGCCCAGAAGGTCGTGGTGCCGCCGGTCGTGACATACCAGGCGATGTGGCCGGGGCCCGCCGTCACGCTGTCCGGCCCGTCCTTGCCCTTGACGGCCGGTACCTGGGCGAGCGTCCTCGTCGTACGGCGGGTCATGTCGTACACGTCCAGCCGGGACGGCTTCCCCTTGGCCGGCGCGGCCACGAGCAGCAGCACCTCCGCCGGGCTCAGCGCGGTCACCGGCAGGATCCGCGCCCCGCCTGCGGTCCTGGCCGGCACCTTGGCCAGGGCCTGCGGCCGGCGCTTCTCCACCTGCGGCCACGGCTCGTCGACCTTCGTCCACCGCTCCTCGACCTGCGTCCACCGCTCCTCGGCGCGTCGCTCGGAGCCGGACGCGACGGACAGGGCCGCCGTGGTGCCGCCCGCGACCGCCACCGCCGCGACGGCCGCGAGCGCCATCCGCACCCGCTGCCGGATCCGGCGGGCGTGCCGCCTGGCGGCCACGCCCTGCGCGAGGTCCACCTGCTCGACCTGGTCGGCGGCGGTGCGCAGGGTGCGGATCAGGTCCTGTTCGCCTCTCATCGTGCCTCCTGCAGCACTCGCTTGATCCGGAGCTTGTCGAGGGCGCGGGCGGCCTGGCTGCGTACGGTGCCGCGGGAGACGCCGAGGAGGTCGGCGATTTCCTGGTCGGACAGGTCCTCGTAGTAGCGCAGCACGAGCACGGCCCGCTGCCTGCGGGGGAGTCGCTGGAGCTCGGCCCACAGGTCGGCGTCGCCGTAACGGTCGTGGGCGCCGTGGTCGGGGACGGTGGCGACCAGGCTCTCCCTGCGCCGCCTGCGCCAGGACCTGATGTGCAGCCGGACCATCGTCGTGCGGACGTACCCCTCGGGGTCGTCTTTGTTGCGCACGCGGGTCCAGGCGTCGCCGAGGCGGGCCAGAGCCTCCTGTACGAGGTCGGCCGCGTCCTCGGAGTTGCCGGACAGCACGTAGCCGTACCGGAGGAGGGCGTCGCCCCGGGCCCGGACGAACTCGTCGAAATCTTCCACGAACCCAGGGAGCGACTGAGGGGTCTTACTGTTGCACGTGAAACGTCGCCGCTACTCGGCGGGGACGTACAGCGAGAGGGTCTCGGCGACGCAGGCGGGGCGCTTCTCGCCCTCGATCTCGATCGTCATCTTCAGGTTGGACAGGTAGCCGGCCGGGGTGCCCTTGACGTCGGTGAGCTCGCCGACGGCCCGGATGCGCGCGCCCACCGGCACCGGCCGCGGGAAGCGGACCTTGTTGAGGCCGTAGTTGACGCCCATGGCGATGCCCTCGACCTTGACCAGCGAGAACATGAACGACGGCAGCAGCGACAGCGTCAGGTAGCCGTGCGCGATGGTGCCGCCGAACGGCCCCTCCTTGGCCCGTTCCACGTCCACGTGGATCCACTGGTGGTCGTCGGTGGCGTCGGCGAAGGTGTTGACCTGATCCTGGGTGACGGTGCGCCACTCGGTGGGACCGAAGGTCTCGCCGACGGCCGCCTTGAGCTCCTGAACGTTCGCGAAGGTCCGCATGACGCGAAACGCTATTGCCCGGCCGCCGCGGCTGCCAAGTCGCCGGGTCGTCCGCGCGGCGTCGCGACCGTTGCGAAGATCTTTACCCGAAAACCATCGCATAGGTGTTCGAGTCCGCGCTACAGTCTTGGGAGCGGCAATCGAACAAGGGTTCGGCCTGGTGAGAGGGGGTGTGTCCGATGGCGGTGCTCGCGCCACCCCGCGCCCGGACACGCCGTAGCACTTTCTTCCCAAATCTAAGACGGCCGCTATATCCGGCAATAAAGTCCGAGAGCGTGGACCCTGTGCGAAACCCCTACGCTCCCGGCGCGGGACAGCGTCCCCCGGAGCTCGCCGGCCGTGACCGAGAGCTGCAGCAGTTCGAGGTGGTGCTCGAACGCGTCGCCCGTGGCCGTCCCGAGCGCAGCATGGTCGTCACCGGGCTGCGCGGTGTCGGCAAGACCGTGCTGCTCAACACGTTCAAGTCCATGGCCATGCAGCGGCTGTGGGGCACGGGCAAGATCGAGGCCCGGCCCGACCAGTCGATCCGGCGGCCCGTCGCGGCCGCCCTGCACATGGCCATCCGCGAGCTCGCGCCGCGTCACCGCGCGCCCGAGCGCATCGAGGAGTTCCTCGGGGTGCTCAAGGCGTTCGCGATGCGCGACCCGGCCGCGGCCAAGGGCACCTCGCACTGGTCGCCCGGCATCGAGGTGCCCGCCAGCCGCGGGCGCGCCGATTCGGGCGACCTGGAAATCGACCTCACCGAGCTGTTCGTCGACGCCGCGAGCGTGGCGACCGACCTCGCGGTCGGCATCGCGCTGTTCATCGACGAGATGCAGGACGTCCCGGCGTCCGACGTCTCGGCGCTCTGCGCCGCCTGCCACGAGCTGTCGCAGTCGGGCGGCCCGCTCATCGTCGTCGGCGCGGGGCTGCCCCACCTGCCGAGCGTGCTGTCGGCCAGCAAGAGCTACTCCGAGCGCCTCTTCCGCTACGCGCGCATCGACAAGCTCGACCGGGAGGCGGCCGACCTCGCGCTGATCCTGCCCGCCCGCGAGGAGGAGGTGGAGTTCACCCGCGAGGCCCTCGACGCCCTCTACGAGGCCGCCGACGGCTATCCCTACTTCGTCCAGGCGTACGGCAAGGTCGCCTGGGACCTCGCGCCGCGCACCCCGATCACGCTCGACGACGTCAAGGTCTCCGCGCCCGAGGCCGAGGAGGAGCTCGCGGTCGGCTTCTTCGGCAGCCGCTACGAGCGCGCCACCCCGGCCGAGCGCGACTACATGCACGCCATGGCGCAGATCGGCGACGAGCCGGTCGCCACCGCCGAGGTCGCCGAGGCCCTCGGCCGCAAGCCGTCCAGCCTGTCGCCCGCCCGCGACAGTCTGATCAAGAAAGGGCTGATCTACAGCGCCGAACGCGGGTTGATCGCGTTCACGGTGCCGCATTTCGGCAGATTCCTGCGCGCCCAGCCGGTGTGAGCCGGGCACGCTCCTAGTCCTCTATTGGGCTGTCTAGAGGGGAAGCTAGATAGCCCAATAGAGTCATATCCGCATGGCCGTCGAGGCTTCTCTACGGCTGTCTAGCCTCAGGCCGATACAGGGCTATATTCCGGCAGAGACGAGTCGCTGTCCTCGCCGCTGACCACCGCCATCCGCACCGCCGGTCGCCGCCCGCTGAGATAGACGGCGAACACCACGTCGTCCTGCTGCTGGTTGCGGAAGGAGAAGAAGCGCCAGCACAGCTCGCGCCAGCTGTCGTACGGCTCGGCCGAGGTCAGCTCGTGCCGGTGCGCCCGCCAGGTGCCGCTCGCCCGCAGCCGGGCGAGGGTCGTCGACTCGGCGGGCCCAGGGCGCTGCTCGCAGGGGGCGCGGTAGCGCACCCGGTCGAGCAGCTCCTCGATCTCCGGCGACAGCGCGGCGAGCACCAGCGCCCCGGCCGCCGTCAGCCACGACAGGCCGGTGGCGGCCGTCCAGCCGGTCACGGGCGCCCACACCGACACGACGGCCATCCCGGTCAGCACCACCGTCCTGGCGATCGAACGCAGCCCCACCGGGGCCGAGCTCACCTCGCCGAAGCAGCCGCAGCCCGCGTCCGGCCGCCGCCTGCGCAGCTCCAGCAGCACGTACGTGGACATCGCGAAGAACGCGACCGTGCCCCACCGGAAGAACGGATGCGTGGAGAGCGCCAGCCCGGCCGCCAGCACCGCCTCGACGACCGCGCACACCAGCAGCGCGGGCGCCTGCAACCGGCCGGGCATCAGCACGGCCGGGCCGAGCCGGGACAGCGCGCCGGGCTCGCCGCCGGAGCGTACCGTGACGATCTTGGCCACCGTGCCCAGGGCGAGCAGCACGACGAGGATCGGCAGCTGTGATTCCAGCACGCGGGTCACCCCAATCCGATCTGAGCGTTGAAGCAGCCTTTCACCAAATCACCGCCGAGCTCCACGTACGAGTACGGCGAGAGCTCGGCGACCCGCCCCCGCGGCGAGGTGTCGCACTCGACGCAGCGGTCGCAGAACCGCCCCGCCAGGCAGCCGCAGGCCACCACGGGGACGTTGGCCGAGCGGCCCGAGCAGACGTTCCTGATCTGCAGGAGCGAGCCGAGGGCGAGGTACGGCAGTCCGGCGCAGGACACCCCGGCGTCCGCGCAGCCGGTGTCGGAGCGCTCCAGCATCGGGTAGGCGGCGCCGCGTTCCTCCTCGTCGAAGGTGTCCGACCAGGTCGCGGTGCCGGCGATGCGCTGCTGCACGCCGGCGTACGCGGGGGGCGGGGGCGGCACGGCGCGGGCCGGGTAGGGCGGCTGCGAGGTCGCCGGCAGCAGCGCCTGGCTCGCGCCCTCCTGGCGCAGGCCGATCGCGTCGAACAGGTAGCCGGGCTCGAACTTCGGATGCCGCACCTGGAGCCGTCCCGACGCCCGGTAGGGGATGACGATCGTGCGGTGCCCGCGGTGCGGCCCGCAGTCCAGCTCGACCGTGAGGTCCTTACGTCCGTCGATGGACTGGATCGTTCCGGTGATGCGGGTCGTGTCGGCCCAGATGCGCTCGACGACGCGGCCCTCGCGCAGGGTGCGCATCATGACCAGCGACCCCACGGGCAGGGCGGCGGGGGCGACGTCGGCGCCGTGCCAGGCCGTCGCCCAGGGGGCGATCACCAGGCGTTCCTGGGCGCCCTCAGGGGTCTCGATGATGATCAGGTGCGGGCTGATGTCGAGGATCTCGCCGGCCACCGCTCGCAACGGCCCGCCTCCGGCTTCGCCTGATTCCTTGGGATTGTCGGGGCCCGGGAGACCGGGCTCGCGGCCGAGCGCGGCCGCGGCGAGCACGCGGCGGCGCTCGATGATCGGATACCCCATCCGCCCTCCCTCGCTCGCCTACTAGGGTCACACGACTCGCGAGTGGATCACGCCCTGCGGCGCACAGGGGAGCAAAATACGCAACCTTGAGGAAGTGCCCTGACATCCGGCGGTGGAAGGATCGCCACCGACCTGGACGGACTTTTGTCGTCGGCGGGCCGAAACCTGAATTGCAGTTCAGCCCGAAAAGGGCATCCGGCTGCGATTCTGGCCACGATGCAGACCACGGACTGGGAAGAAGAGTTCCGCGAGTACGTCACGACCCGCGGTCCCGCCCTGCTGCGCGCCGCGAACCAGCTCACCGGGCACCCCCTGGACGCCGAGGACCTGCTGCAGAACGCGCTCACCAAGACGTACCAGGCGTGGGGGCGCATCGAGGACCGCCGGGCCTTGGACGGGTACGTGCGGCGGGCCATGGTCAACATCAACATCTCCCAGTGGCGGCGGCGCAAGCTGGAGGAGTACCCGTCGGGGGACGAACTCCCCGAGGTGGTGGCCGCGGCGGAGGGGGCGCCGAGCGGGGAGATCCACGAGCGGCTCGAGCAGGCGCTGAGGGAGCTGCCCGAGCGGATGCGGGCGGCGATCGTGCTGCGGTACTACGAGGACATGACGGAGCCGGAGATCGCCCAGACGCTGGGGATCAGCGTGGGGACGGTGAAGAGCACGGTGTCACGCGCGATGAGCAAGCTCCGCTCCGCCCTGGGGCTCGCGGGCTCGTAGGCTCGGCCTCGCCGGGCCGGGCTCAGGGCGCGGCCGGGTTCAGGGCGCGGCTGGGTTCAGGGCGCGGCTGCGACGGCGGCGTCATCGCATCCGGATCCGGTCGTGGCCTCGCATCCGGCGGCGTCCGTGGCGAGGTCGGCGCCGGCGGTCGCACAGGGGCGTACGACGTCCCTGATCTTCCTCAGACTGGCCAGGAAGGTCTCAAGCTCCTCATCCGGCAGCAGCCTGGTGAACGTCCTGTCGATGTCCTGGAGGTGCTCGGGCAGCACGGACTCCAGCCGGTCCTGGCCGGCCGGCGTCAGGACCGCGTACGAGGCACGCCGGTCGCTGGGACAGGCCTGCCGCGCCACCAGCCCTTCCCGTTCGAGCCGGTCGACGACCCGGGTCACCCCGCTGGTCGACAGCCCGGTCTGCGCGGCGAGATCGCTCATCCGCAGCCGCTGCTCGGGGGAACGTGCCAAACGGATGACGGTCTCGAAATCGATCTCCGACAGGCGGGCGCGCGCCAGCGCGGGATGCAGCCGCGCCATGATGCCGGCGTGCACCTCGGTCAGCAGGCCCAGGGCCGTGAGCCGGGAATCGTGGTAGTTCATCACGCTCATAGCATAGACGACGATAGTTGACGTGCGGAATATTCCTCGTGTAGAAAGTTGTTGCAGCAGACATCCGCACCGCGACTGTCACGAGGAGAACACCATGAGCACCCGTACCTGGGAGAGCCTGACCATTCCCGCCGCCGGCACGTACAACCTCGACGTCGCCCACACGCGCATCGGCTTCGTCGTCAAGCACATGATGGTCAGCAAGGTCCGAGGACATTTCGGCACCTTCAACGGCTCGGTCACCATCGCCGAGAACCCGCTCGAATCCTCCGCCGAGCTCACCATCAAGACCGAGAGCATCGACACCGGCATGCCCGACCGCGACGGTCACCTCCGCAGCGACGACTTCCTCGCCGCCGACAAGTTCCCGGAGATCACCTTCAGGAGCACCCGCGTGACCGGCCACTCGGGCGACGAGTTCACCGTCGTCGGCGACCTGACCATCCGCGACGTCACCAAGGAGGTCGAGCTCACCGTCGAGTACGGCGGCGCCGGTACCAATCCCTGGGGTGCGGCGGTGTGGGGCTTCTCGATCACCACGGAGTTCGACCGCGAGGAGTTCGGCCTCACCTGGAACCAGGCCCTGGAGACGGGCGGCGTCCTGGTCGGCAAGAAGGTCAAGATCGAGATCGAGGGCGAGGCCAACCCGGCCGCTTGATCACGCGATCGCGTAGGGTTATCCACAGCCCCGAAGCCCGCCCACGCTCTGGGCGGGCTTCATCCACAGCCAGTTACCCACAGGCTGTTGATAACTCTTGGTGAAGGCGGGAGCGGATTCGCTTTGCCGCCTCGCCAGAAGGCCGGTACTCTGTGCTGAGCCGCACCGGCTACCAGGAGGATTCGCCTAGTCAGGTCTATGGCGCCGCACTGCTAATGCGGTTTGGGTTTAACGCCCATCCGGGGTTCAAATCCCCGATCCTCCGCAGACGAAAGGCCCTCTTCCCGATCACACGGGGAGAGGGCCTTTTTCGATCTCTGTGGACAGCAGTGGAGGGCCGTCACAGTCTCTGGCGCGTGTACCGCTGATCAGGTTCTTCGAACTCCATGCCGTTCTCGTCGAGAGCGTTGTAGATCGTCAGACGGTCGTGAGGGAAGAGGAATCCGACAGCGACCGTCCCGTGCGCCAAGTCGTCGCCCTTCCACTCGAGGAGCTCCACGGCCTGCAGTCTCTGCCCCTGCAAGTTCGCCAGCTCGTCAGGGACGCCCTCTCGCCATGCCAGCCGCAATCCTGTCCCCGCCCAATCCAGTGGCTGAGCCGGATCGACCGCGTTCCACGTGATCGAGATCTCATCGAATTTCTGGTGGACGATCTCGACCTGCTCGCCCTCGAAGTCCAGCAGGACCAGGCCGTCGGAGAACCAGACATCCTCGTCGAGGTCCCACACCAGCAGGGCTCGGGTCAGCCTCCGCCCTTCCAGCATGGCGAGTCTTCCACCATGAGCGGTGGCGACGGCGGAACTCCCGCTCAACCATGCGGGGCTGTATCCGCTGATTCCGAAGTCGAACATCTGGCGATCATGCCAGGAGTCGACGTGGGGAAGCCCAACTTTCACGAGCAAGCTCCGGCGCTGACAGAGGGTGCCGGCACCCGCTCCTAGCTTCACCCTGTTGCGCGATCATCGGGTGATGAGAGCACAAGTGGCTGCCTTCCGATGGCCGGATCTCGAACTCGGAGGAAGCATCGACGATCCTGCCCATGCCTGCGAGCTGCTGGAGATGTACGTCGGCCCGCAGGGAGAGCCGGGCGAGGAGCGGTTCCGGCTCACCGTCTGCACCCCGTCGGCCCTCGCCGATCAGCTGCGGCAGCATCCCTTTCTCGTCGGCCGCCATTGGCTGTTCGTGCCCGAGCTGCGTCCCGCCGAGGTGGCCAAGTGGCTGAGCGACCGGATAGCGGTGCTGGAGGCTCCGACCTGGAGCGAACTCGCCGAGAAGATCGGCCGGATCGGAGAGTGGGAGTTCGAAGACTACGACGGTTGAGGCCCTCGGGTCGGGTTGCAGCAGTTCACCGCTGTCCCATGCCGTTCCAGACGGAACGGTCAAGATCCGAGCTGCTCATGCGGTTTGGGTTCAACGCCCGTCCGGGGTCAAATCCCCGATCCTCCGCAGATGAGCAGATGAGAGGTACTCGTCCAGAGCATGAGGAGGGGCCTTTCTGATCTCCGGAAACTCACTTGCGGCTCTCAGCGTGAGTCCCGCGGCGCCGGGGAGCGGGCAAGCTCCTCCAGGCCGGATACCCGACGGCCCCGTGGGTCGCCTGGCCTGGGCCTTCGCCTGGCTGACGGTCGCCGTTCGGCTGGACTGGCAGTGGTACATTTTTGATCATCCGCCATGATCTTGGGCGAATTTTGCCCAGCCGAAATGAGGTCCTCCATGAAGAGAACGAGGGTACGTAGGGCTGGAGTCGTGGCGCTGGCCCTGACCAGCCTGATGGGGGTGGGCGCCGCCGCGGCGCAGGCCGACGCCCAGCGGCTCGCCAGCTCCTGCCTGTCCAGCTTCTGTCTGTACGAGCACGACAACTACGCGGGCGCGGAGCAGGAGTTCCTCTTCACCTCCAACAACACCTGCGCCAATGTGACCACGCTGAACAACAAGGCCAGCTCCATGAGGAACCCTTCGGCAGGCCGGATCCAGTTCTACAACAACGCCAACTGCTCGGGTTCCTACGGCTACGCGGCCGCCCCGAGGTCGGCTGACAGTGACCTGACGAACAACGGCTTCGACAACCTGACGAGCTCCGTGAAGCGGGTCAGCCCGTAGCAGGATCGGCCGGCGGTCCTCGGCGGATCGGAGGAATCCAGGTGTCTGTCCGGGCGTGGGGAGCGACCGTGGTCCTTCTGACCACGGTGACGGCCTGTGCGGGGGCGGGAGCTCCGGCGCCCGCCCCGGTGCCGGCGCCGGGGGTGGAGGCGCGCGAGCTGTCCGTGCCCTTCGACCGGTACAACCTCTCCGCGGCGGACATCTCGATTCTCGACAACGCCGAGGACCTCCTCGTCCGTGACTGCATGCGGGGCAGGGGCATGGCGTGGCAGACGCTGCCGCCGGCGGTGGAGAGCGACCTGGACCCGCCCAACCGCCGTCGCTACGGTGTCGTCGAGCCGGAGATAGCGCGCCTGTACGGTTATCACGTCGCTCCTGATCGCCCCTCCGTGGCCCGGCGAGCCGCGGCGCGCGAAAGCCGCGCCGCACGCCTGTCGGACAAGGAGCGGCAGGCCGTGTACGACGAGGCCGGCGGCTGCCTGCGACAGGCGCGGGACCGCATCGAGCAGGGGGCGCCGCAGGTCGACGCGGAGCTGTTCAACAAGCTCATTTCGCAGACGTTCGGGCAGTCCCAGCGAGATGCGAAGGTCGTCCAGGTCTTCCAGGACTGGAGCGCGTGCATGCGGGCCGAGGGGCTGCGTTATGCCGACCCACTCGCCGCCATCTCCGACCAGCGGTGGCTGGGAGGCGGCCCGCCCACGCCGGAGGAGATCCGCGCGGCCCAGGCGGACGTGCGGTGCAAGGTGAAGACCGGTCTCGTCTCCGTCTGGTCGGCCGCCGAGAAGCGCATCCAGGACGATGTCGTCCGTGCCCATCCCGAGGAGTTCGAGGCGCTGAAAGCGGCCAAGGACCGGCAACTCGAGTCCGCCCGCGGGATCATCGCCGGGGCCCGGTGAACCTCACAGCTCCAGACCATGGCTTGTAAGCCTTCCGTCGGTTCTCACCAAGTACGGGTGTAGATCGACGAAGGGAGCAAGGCCGGTGCGTCTCAGACGGGGGAAGCTCGCCACCGACCCCGTGGCGTTCGAAGCCTTCTACCGGCGGCACATCGACGCGGTCACGCGTTTCCTGTCGCGCCGGGTCGACGACCCGCACACGGTCGCCGATCTGGCGGCCGACGTGTTCCTCGCGGTGTTCGACTCGGCGCACACGTACCGTCCGGGCAAAGGCAGCGAGATCGCGTGGCTGTACGGCGTCGCGCGCAACACGCTGTCGGCCGAGCGGCGGCGGGCGTTGCGGGAGTCCCAGCTCACCCATCGGGTGAGCGGGCGGCGTCCGCTCGACGGCGACGACGTGGCCCGGCTGGAAGAGCAGATTGACGCGGAACAGCCCGCCAGGGCGGCCTTCGAGGCCATGGCCGGGTTACCCGACGGGGAGCGCGCTGTCCTGGAACTGGTGGTTCTGGAGCAGCTCACGCCGTCAGAGGCGGCGGTGGCGCTGGGAATCCGGCCGGGGACCGCCATGGTGCGACTGCACCGCGCCCGCAAGACGCTCCGCGACCTGCCCTTCGTCATGGAAGGAATCCCACGATGAGATTCGAGGAGCAGTTGCTGATGGACCTCAAGACCGAGATGGCCGCGCGGAACGAACGCAGCCGCCGCGTCGGCCGCCGCCTGCTCGCGGGGGCGGCGGTGGCCGGGCTGGCAGCCGTGGCGGCGGTGGCTGTGCCGCTGCTCACCGGGCCTGAGCCGGCGTACGCGGTGAGCAAGAACGCCAACGGCACCATCACCGTGGAGCTCAAGGAGTTCAGGGACGCCGACCAGCTGGAGGAGGACCTCAACGAGCTGGGCGTGACCGCCGACGTCACCTACCTCAAGCCCTACACGAAGTGCAAGGACGACCGGGGCGCGCTCGTCGGCGGTGAGTACGACACTCCGGAGGAGTGGCGCGCGTCCGCGCACTACAAGGTCGCCAGGCCGGGGCCGAAGGGTTTCGTCATCGATCCCCGCTATGTGGGGAAGGGCCAGACGGTGGTGCTGGAGTTCACCGAGAACCCGAAGGGACCCGTCAAGTCGCAGCTCAAGGCGGAGGTGATCGAGGGCCGCGTCAAGCCGTGCGTCCCGGTGCACGACCCGACGCAGCTCGGCTGACCGGTGGCTGTGCGAGGCCGGTCCACGCGTCGGGGTGGTCGGTGTGCCCCCGACGGGCCGGTCTCGCCCGTCCCCTGCTCGTCTCGATCACGTGGTCGTCTTCACCGGGGGCAGCCTTTTGTCTGCCGGCCTGAATCCCACGACACCATCGAGAGCGCAGGCCCTCTTCCCGAGCACCCGAGTACGGGGAGAGGGCCTTTCTGATCTCTGCGGCCACAGGGTGAACCCCAGAGCCTTCTCGTGGAGCGCCGGACGTGACCAGAGATCAGGACAGGGTGTCCTTGACCTTGATCTGGCCGTCGTCGATCACGAATAGCTGGTTGTTGTTGGGGACGCACTGCCACAGATATACCTGCGCGCCGTTGGTGCGGTTGTTGGTGACGTCCAGGCATATGCGGTTGCCTGAGTTGAGGGTGGACTTGAGGATGATCATGCCCCTCTGGACGACCCAGAGCTGGTTGGCGTTACTCACACACTGCCACTGGTACACCCGGGTGCCATTGGCGCGATTGTTGGAGGCGTCCAGACACATCTCCTGGCTCTTACCGATGGTGTCCTGCACCTTGATGAGGCCGTCCTCGATGACGAACCTCTGGTTGGGGTGGTCCATGCACTGCCACAGGTGGAACTGGACGCCGTTGCCACGGCTGTTGGTGGTGTCGACGCACATCGCGGGCCCGGCCAGGGCGGTGCGGCCGGCGCGCTGGTGAGCGGAGGCCGCGGCGGGCAGGATGGTGGCCGCACTCACTGCGGCGGAGGTGACGGCGACTGTCAGCAGACGGCGAGCAAGCATGGTTGCCTCCCGGAAGAGTTTGGTCGGAACTCCAACATCATGCTGTGACAGATAGTTATTTATCAAACACTCTCCGTATGCAATGTCGCGAGTGGCTCCACCACGAGTGGCCGGGCACGTTGGGCAAGGCTGAACGGCCGCGAAGGGCCGAGATCCGACCTGCTGGTGCGGACCGGCCCAAGACCGTCAGCCTGGACCGGCTCCTGGCTCACCGAGGCATCGAGGTCGAGCCGCGGGTCGGTCACGAGTCAGGACAGCCTCCGGTGCCGTCCGCCGTCTGGCACGCCCGGGGCCCGAGAGCTTCGTCAGGCGCGCCGTGAAGCTGCGGAGGGGTCAAGCTCCGCCGTTCGCGGGAGCAGTCTTCTGTCTGCCGGCCTGAAATGCCATGACACGGTCGAGAGCGCCAGGAGAATGAGCGCCGGGAGTAATTCATACCAGGCGTCGCCCGAGGCGACATGCGAGAACACCCCTCCTGTGAAGAGGAAGAAGAGCCCGGCATAGGCCCATTCCTTGAGCAGCGGATATCGGGGCAGGAGGATCGCCGCCGCGCCCAGGAGTTTCCACACCCCCAGTAGTGTCAGGATGTAGACGGGGTATCCCAGTTGCACGATTCCCCATGCGTAGGGCGGCGCCAACGCCCCTTCGCCCTCTGTTCTCAACAGCTGCTGGACACCGGAACCGACCAGTCCCAGGGCGACCGCGATGGTGGAGAGCCAGTAGATGGTTCTGCGCTTGTTCGCCATGCCCACCGACGCTATGGCGAGTTCGTCGGTCCGTGCTTCTCCATTCCTGATCGATCCCGTGGGAGGCAAGGCAGTGGGCAAATCATGTTGGGGTGGAGCGGGCTTTCGTCGCGGAAGCTCCGATTCCCGCGCGGATGGATCACCAAGAACCGCTAAGTGAGAACGGCACCTAGGGGCGCGATCCACCTACTTGTCCTGAGACGGCGTGGCTATACCGGAAGGGTCACGTACGACCAGGGACAGGAAGGGGCCACCCGCCGTGGACGCGAACGGCATCGACGCCGCGCCCGGGTACCGGGCCGCGCTGGCGGTGGCGGACGCCGTCCTGTACGAGGGCTACCTGCTGTACCCCTATCGCCGTTCCTCGCCGAAGAACCAGGTGAGGTGGCAGTTCGGCGTGCTGCTGCCGGAGCCGTGGGCCAGGGCGCACGGGCTGGAGGGCGGCGGCGTGGCGGGCTCCGCCGAGTCGTGGTGGCAGCAGACCGAGTGCCTGCTCGTCGCTCCCGCCGACGCGGTCGTGCGGGGCCGGCTCCGCTTCCTGCAGCTGCGCCGGCGTACGCCCGAGGAGCGGTTGCCGGACGGCGGACACCGGGAGGCGGACCGGGTCGGCGAGGCGCTGAGCTTCGACGAGGCGGTTCCGCGCGAGCTCGACGTATGGGCATCCGTGGCGGAGCTGCGGTCCGGTGAGAAGCGGCTCGACCTGGGGGTTCCTGGCGGTGAGACGGTCACTCCGCTGCCCGGCTCGGCCGGGCGGACGCGGTGGCGTGAGTGGCCGCTGAGCGCGCGGGTGACGTTGTCGCTGAAGCCATGTGAGGCCCCTGCGGCGCCGCTGCCTGAGGGGGAGACGCTCTACAGGCTCCGCGTACGGACCGAGAACGCCGGCCGGGAGCCGTCGTCGCCGGAGACGCCCAGGGAAGAGGCGCTCCAGCACGCCCTGATCGCCTGTCACACCCTGCTCACCGCGCCAGGCGGCCGGTTCGTCTCGCTGCTCGAACCCCCGGACTGGGCGCGGGACGCGGCCGGCGCGTGCGTCAACGCGCACACGTACCCGGTGCTGAGCGGCGACCAGGTGGTCCTGTCGTCGCCGATCCTGCTCTACGACAACCCGCGGATCGCGCCGGAGAGCCCCGGCGACCTGCACGACGCGGCCGAGATCGACGAGATCCTGTCGCTGCGCACGCTGACCCTCACCGACGCCGAGAAGCGCGAGGCGCGCGCCACCGACCCGCGCGCCGCCGCCATCCTCGACCGGGTCGAGGCGATGACCCCGGAGGACCTGGCCCGCCTGCACGGCACCACCCGCGATCCGGGACCGGCCGGGCCGGTGCCCTGGTGGCATCCCGAGGCGGACGCCGGCGTGTCGCCGGAGACGGACGCCGTCGAGGTGGCCGGGACGCTGGTGCGCAAGGGCAGCCGGGTGCGGCTGCGCCCCAGGCTGCGCGGCTCCGACCCGCAGGACATGTTCCTGGACGGCAGGACGGCTCTGGTGGAGGCGGTGCTGCTGGACGTGGACGGCGCCCGCCACCTCGCCGTGACGCTGGAGGACGACCCGGCGGCCGAGCTGAACCAGTGGTACGGCCGCTACCGGTACTTCGCGCCCGAAGAGACCGAGCCGCTGGACGGGTCACTGGACGGGTCACTGGACGGGCCACTGGACGGGGAGCCCGCATGAACCGGGTGCTGGTGGCCGGGATCGGCAACGTGTTCCTGGGCGACGACGGGTTCGGCGTCGAGGTGGTCCGGCGGATGGACGCCTCGGCCCTGCCCGGGTCGGTGGTGGTCGCCGACTACGGCATCCGCGGCGTCCACCTGGCCTACGAACTGCTCGGCGGCGCGTACGACACGCTGATCATGGTGGACGCGGTCGAGCTCGACGGCCCGCCGGGCACCGTGGCCGTGCTGGAGATCGACGACGAGCCGGCGCCGGACGCCCTGCCGCCGGTGAACGGGCACGGCATGCATCCCCAGGCCGTCCTCGACCTGCTCGGCAAGCTGGGCGGCAAGGTGCCCAGGGTGCTGCTGGTGGGCTGCCGGCCCCAGACCGTCGACGAGGTCATGGGCCTGTCGGAGCCGGTCGCCGCCGCCGTCGAGGGCACGGTCGCCGCGGTGACGGCGCTGGCCCGTGACGAGACGTACCGACAATCCGACAGGGAGCGCGCGGATGCATGAGACGGGAATGTGCGACGAGATCGTCCAGGCGGTCCTGCGAAGGGCGGAGGGACGGCGGGTGGCCGCGGCACGCGTCCGCGCCGCCTTCGCCGGGCACCGGCCCGATCCGGCGGTCGTCGAGCAGGGCTTCCGCGTGGCCGCGGCCGGGACCCCGGCCGAGCACGCGCGGATCGAGCTGGTCACCGAGCCGCCCGCGGTGAGCTGCCGCGACTGCGGCGCGCGGACGCCCGCGGCCGACGCGCTCGCACTCGTCGCCTGCCCGCGCTGCGGCGGCGTCGACGTCGAGATCGCGGGCGACACCGGTGTCGTCGTCGAGTCGATCACCTACCAACCGGACGTTCATGCGAGCGAGGTGCGCACATGACGCAGACGCAGCAGCAGGGCGGCCAGACCGCCGCCGGCTACGACGAGATGCACATCCTGTGGATATCCGAGGGCATGAGCTGCGACGGCGACACCGTCTCGGTCACCGCGGCGACCCAGCCCGCGATCGAGGACGTGGTCGCCGGCACCATTCCCGGCCTGCCCAAGGTCCACCTGCACAACAAGGTGCTGTCGCCCAGCCTCGGCGGCGAGGACTACCTGGCTCCGTTCCGTGCCGCGGCCCGCGGCGAGCTGGAGCCGTTCATCCTCGTCATCGAGGGCTCGGTGCCCAACGAGAACATCAACGGCGACGGCTACTGGACGTCGTTCGGCAACGACCCGCACACCGGCCAGCCGCTGACCCTGAACACCTGGATCGACCGGCTCGCCCCGCAGGCGTGGGCGGTCGTCGCCATCGGCACCTGTGCCACCTACGGCGGCATCCACGCGATGGCCGGCAACCCGACCGGCTGCATGGGCCTGGCCGACTACCTCGGCTGGGACTTCCGGTCGGCCGGCGGGCTGCCGATCGTGAACGTGCCCGGCTGCCCGGTCCAGCCGGACAACTTCATGGAGACCCTGACCTGGGTGCTCTACCACGCGGCCGGCAGCGCGCCGCCGCCCCCGCTGGACGAGATGCTGCGGCCCCAGTGGCTGTTCGGCAAGACGGTCCACGAGGGCTGCGACCGGGGCTCCTACTACGAGCAGGGCGACTTCGCCCACGACTACAACTCCCCGAAATGCCAGGTGAAGGTGGGCTGCTGGGGCCCGGTGGTGAACTGCAACGTGCCGAAGCGCGGGTGGATGCGCGGGATCGGCGGCTGCCCGAACGTGGGCGGCATCTGCATCGCCTGCACCATGCCGGGGTTCCCGGACAAGTTCATGCCCTTCATGGACATGCCGCCCGGCAGCAGCCTGTCCTCGACGTTGATCAAACCGTACGGCGCGTTCATCCGCCGGATGCGCGGCATCACCAACCACACCGCCAACAGGGAACCGCGGTGGCGGCACAACCGTGAGGCGCTGACCAGCGGCTACGACCCGCGCTGGCGCCCGTAGGCCCGTCGGCGCGCACGAGAGAGAAGAGCACTGCGGATGGCCATCGAACAGCAGGAGAGAGTCACGCCCAAGCCGGGGCAGCTCGTCGAGATGTCCTGGGATCCGATCACCAGGATCATCGGCAACCTCGGCATCTACACCAAGATCGACTTCGAGAACCAGCGCGTGGCGGAGTGCCACAGCACGTCCTCGCTGTTCCGCGGCTACTCGGTGTTCATGAAGGGCAAGGACCCGCGCGACGCCGGGTTCATCACCAGCCGCATCTGCGGCATCTGCGGAGACAACCACACGACGTGCTCGATCTACGCGCAGAACATGGCGTACGGCATCAAGACCCCGAAGCTCGCCGAGTGGATCATCAACCTCGGCGAAGCGGCCGAGTACATGTTCGACCACACGCTCTTCCAGGACAACATGGTCTTCGTCGACTTCTGCGAGGCGATGGTCAAGGGCACCAACCCGAGCGTCCTGCGCCGGGCCGCGACCACCGACGCGCCGAACGCCGCCATCCACGGCAAGCGCACGATCGCCGACATCATGCAGGCGTTCAACCCGTTCGAGGGCGACGTCTACAAGGAGGCGCTGACCATCAGCCGCGTCACCCGCGAGATGTTCTGCCTGATGGAGGGCAGGCACGTGCACCCGTCGACGCTCTATCCGGGAGGCGTCGGCACGATGCCGTCACCGACGGTCTTCACCGACTACCTGGCGCGGCTGATCAACATCGTCGACTTCGTCAAGAAGGCCGTCGCGCTCAACGACGACGTCTTCGACTTCTTCTACCAGGCCCTGCCCGGCTACGAGGAGGTCGGCCGGCGCCGGGTGCTGCTGGGCTGCTGGGGGGCGTTCCAGGACCCCGACGTGGTCGACTACCGCTATCAGACGATGAACGAGTGGGGCAGGGCGATGTACGTCACCCCCGGCATCGTCGTCGACGGCGAGCTCATCACGACGAACCTGATCGACATCAACCTCGGCATCCGCATCCTGCTGGGCAGCTCCTACTACGAGGACTGGGTGAACGAGAAGCCGTTCGTCACCCAGGACCCGATCGGCAACCCGGTGGACATGCGCCACCCGTGGAACCAGACCACGCTGCCCGCCCCGCAGAAGCGCGACTTCGACGGCAACTACAGCTGGGTGATGAGCCCGCGCTGGCTCGACCCGCGCACCGGCGACCACCTGGCCCTGGACACCGGCGGCGGCCCGTTCGCCCGCCTCTACACCACCGCGCTGGCCGGGCTCGTGGACACGCCGTACGTGAAGTCGACGGGTTCGAGCGTGCAGATCAACCTGCCCAAGGGGCCCGACCTGCCGGAGATGACGCTGGAGTGGCGGATCCCGCAGTGGTCCAACGCCATCGAGCGCAACCGGGCCCGGGTGTACTTCGTGGCGTACGCCGCCGCGATGGCCGTGTGGTTCGTCGAGCGGGCGCTGGAGCGCGTACGCGGCGGCGACACCAAGGTGTTCCAGGACTTCGACGTGCCGGACCAGGCGATCGGCGTCGGCTTCCACGAGGCGGTGCGCGGCGTGCTGTCGCACCACCTGGTGATCGAGAAAGGCAAGATCGCCAACTATCACCCGTACCCGCCGACCCCGTGGAACGGCAGCCCGCGCGACCGCTACGGCACGCCGGGGCCGTACGAGGACGCCGTGCAGGACATGCCGATCTTCGAGGAGAACGGCCCGGAGAACTTCAAGGGCGTCGACATCATGCGCGCGGTCCGCAGCTTCGACCCGTGCCTGCCCTGCGGCGTCCACATGTACCTCGGCAAGGGCCGCACGGTGCGCAAGCTGCACTCGCCCATGTTCGGCGGCGGCCATGACTGACCCGCCCAGCCCGCCCAGGCTGGACGAGCGCACCGTCGCCGGGCGCCTGGAGCTGCTGGAGGAGCTGCTGAGCGGGCTGGAGACGACCTCGGGGCCCACGGCGGAGCGGGCGCTCGACGCGGTCGCCACGCTCGCCGAGGTGTACGGGGAGGCGCTGGCCCGCGTCGTGGACCGCGTCACCGCCGCCTCTCCCGAGCTCGCCGTGGCGCTGGCGGACGACGTCCTGCTGGCGCACCTGTTCGTGCTGCACGGGGTGTCCGTCGGCAGGGCTCCGGCGGGTGAGCCGGGAGCGGCGTTCATCCCGCTCGACACGCTCGTCCGGCGGCCCGCCACCTCCACGGCGGCCCCATGACCGCGAGCGCGCTCGGCCGGGTGATCGGCCGGCCGGTCGCCGGGCGGCGGCGGGCCGCCGAGCCGTGCGAGCTGTGCGGCGAGCCGCTGCCCGGCGAGCACGCCCACCTGCTGGAGGAGCGCAAGGACCTGGTGCTGTGCGCCTGCCGCGCCTGCGCGCTGCTGTTCGAGCAGGGGGAGGCCGGGCCGGGCCGGTTCCGGCTGGTGCCTGACCGGCGGCTCCGTCTCACCGGGCCGTCGCCGTCCGAGCTGGGCGTGCCGGTGGGCCTGGCGTTCTTCGTCCGCAGGTCCGACGGCACGGTCGTGGCCTGCTATCCGAGCCCGGTCGGCGCCACCCGGTGGGAGGTGGACGCCGCCGCGTGGGAACGGCTCGCCGGCCGGTACGCGGAGCTGGAGTCGATGCGGCCGGCGGTGGAGGCGTTCCTGGTCGCGATCGTGCGCGGCATGGACGAGCGCTGGCTCGTGCCGATCGACGACTGTCACCGGCTCGTCGCCCTGGTACGCCAGGAATGGACGGGCATGTCCGGCGGCCCGCGGCTCTGGGAGCGGATCGCGACCTTCTTCGCCGAGCTCGACCGAGCCGAATCGAACAGATGAGGAGGACGACATGGCAGGCATCCGCGTAGGCAAGCCCGACGTGAAGCCCGACACGCCCTCGCACGTCAAAGGCGTGCGGCAGGGCAACGCGAAGGGCGCCTACCGCCATCAGGCAGGCCACCACGGGGACGACACCGCCGACGCGCGGCGCTCCACGGGCGTGCGCCCCGGCAAGGAGAACCCGATCCTGCCGGTCATGCCGAACCTCTCGCCCAGCTAGACCGAGAGGAGGTGGAGATCGACATGCGGCATCCAGGCAAGGTGCTGGCCCTGGTCGCAGGGGTCGCGGTCATGACGATGATCATGCGGGAACTGCCCGCGCTGAAGCGCTACATCACCATGAGCAGAATGTGAGAGAGGAGCGAGGCGGCCGATGTGCCTGGGCATTCCCGGCGAGATCGTCGAACTCATCCCCGGACAGCCCGAACTCGCCAAGGTCGAGGTCGCGGGCGTCCGGCGGGCCATCAACGTCGGGCTGGTCAACCAGGACGGCATCCGTACCGGTGACTGGGTGCTCGTGCACGTCGGCTTCGCCATGTCCAAGATCGACGAGCGGGAGGCGGCGGCCACGCTCGAGCTCCTGCGCGGTCTCGGACAGGCGTACACCGACGAGCTCGACGCGCTCGCGGAATCCGACATCACCTGAGAGGCGGGACAGTGCGGTTCGTCGATGAGTACCGCGACGCGGGCGAGGCCAGGAGGCTGGCGGCGCGGATCCGGGACCTGTGCGAGCCCGGCCGGCGCTACACGTTCATGGAGGTGTGCGGCGGCCACACGCACACGATCTACAAGCACGGGCTGGAGGACCACCTGCCCGAGCAGGTGTCGCTGGTGCACGGGCCGGGCTGCCCGGTCTGCGTCATCCCGATGGGGCGGGTGGACGACGCCATCGCCATCGCCCGCGAGCCGGGCGTGATCATGACGTCCTTCGGCGACATGATGCGGGTCCCGGGCGGGCAGGGCTCGTTCTTCGACGCCAAGGCCGCGGGCGCGGACATCCGCATGGTGTACTCGCCGCTGGACGCGCTCAAGATCGCCCGGCAGAACCCGGACCGCACGGTCGTCTTCATGGCCATCGGGTTCGAGACCACCGCCCCGTCCACGGCGATGACCGTGCTGCGCGCCGCCGCCGAGGGCATCGGGAACTTCGCCGTCTTCTGCAACCACGTGACGATCATCCCGGCGATCAAGGCCATCCTGGACTCGCCCGACCAGCGGCTGGACGGCTTCATCGGGCCCGGTCACGTCTCCACCGTCATCGGCTGCCGGCCGTACTCGTTCATCGCCCGCGAGTACGGCAAGCCGCTGGTGTGCGCGGGGTTCGAGCCGCTGGACGTCCTGCAGTCGGTCTACATGCTGCTGCGGCAGCTCGCCGAGGGCCGGGCCGAGGTGGAGAACCAGTACACGCGGGTGGTGCCGTGGGACGGCAACCACCGGGCGCTGTCGGCGATCTCGCAGGTGATGGAGCTCCGGCCGCACTTCGAGTGGCGCGGGCTGGGCTTCATCGCGCACTCCGCGCTGCGGATGCGGGAGGCGTACGCGGCCTACGACGCAGAGACCCGCTTCCCCGTGCCGGGGGTGCGGGTGGCCGACCCGAAGGCGTGCCAGTGCGGCGAGGTGCTGAAAGGCGTGCTGAAGCCGTGGGAGTGCAAGGTCTTCGGCACCGCCTGCACGCCCGAGACGCCCATCGGCACCTGCATGGTGTCCTCGGAGGGCGCCTGCGCCGCCTACTACAACTTCGGCCGCTTCACCCGGCGCCGCGAGGTCGCGCCGTCGCCTGGACTGAGGAGCGGCGGGAGCGCAGCGACCAGAGCGACGAGGGAAGGCGGCGGGTTTGAGCGACCGAGCAGCCTCACGAAGTGAGGCCATGAGTACAGCATCCCGCGAGGAGCAGGTGCTGGAGCGGATCGAACGCGTCCGCCGCCGCAGGCCGAAGCTCACCGAGGAACGGGTGACGATGGCGCACGGCGCCGGCGGCAAGGCGTCGCGCACGCTGATCGAGGCCGTCTTCGTCGACGCCTTCCGCAACCCGGCGCTCCAGCCGCTCGACGACGGCGCCACGCTCGACCTGGGCACCGGCCGGCTGGTCTTCACGACCGACGCGTACGTGGTCTCGCCGCTGTTCTTCCCCGGCGGCGACATCGGCGACCTCGCGGTCAACGGGACCGTCAACGACCTGGCGGTCTGCGGGGCCAGGCCGATGCACCTGTCGGCGGCGTTCGTCCTGGAGGAGGGGTTCCCGATCGCCGACCTGCGCAGGATCGCCGCCTCGATGGCGGCCGCGGCCGAGCGGGCCGGCGTACGGGTGGTGACCGGCGACACCAAGGTGGTCCAGCGCGGCAAGGCCGACGGCTGCTACGTGACCACGGCCGGCATCGGGGCGCTGGAACGGCCGGTCGCGCTGGGCGAGTCGCAGGTCAGGCCCGGGGACGCGGTGATCGTGTCGGGGCCGATCGGTGAGCACGGCATCACCGTCATGATCGCCAGGGGCGACCTGGACATCGAGGCGGACCTGGCCTCCGACACCGCGCCCCTGCACGACGCCGTCGCCGCGCTGCTCGACGCCGTACCGGTGCGGATGATGCGCGACGCCACCAGGGGCGGGGTCGCGACCGTGCTGAACGAGGTGGCCCGGGGCGCCGGGGTGGCCGTGACGCTGGACGAGCGCGCGGTCCCGGTGCGCCCGATCGTGACCGGGGCCTGCGAGCTGCTCGGCCTGGACCCGCTGTACGTGGCGTGCGAGGGCAGGTTCGTGGCCGTGGTCGACGGTGACCACGCGGAAGCCGCGGTGGCGGCGCTGCGCCGGCACCCGGTGAGCGAGGGCGCTGCGGTGGTGGGCTCGATCGAGCCGGGGCCTGCGGGGATGGTGCTGCTCAACACCGCCTTCGGCGGCACCAGGATCGTGGACCTGCTGGTCGGGGACCCGCTGCCGCGCATCTGCTGAGTGCGCTGATCAACGGCGGTCGTTCGCCGCGGCGACGACCGCCTGCCCGAGCGCGATGCCGCCGTCGCCCGGCGGCACCCGGGAGTGGACCAGCACCTGGAACCGCTCCCGTTCCAGGCCGGACACCACGGCCTCCAGCAGGACCGTGTTCTGGAACACGCCGCCGGACAGCGCCACCGTCCGCAGTCCTGTCCCTTCACCCAGCACCCGGACCGCGCGGACCACCGCCGCGGCCAGCCCACGGTGGAACCGCGCGGCGACCCGTCCCGTGTCCACCCCGGCCGTGACGTCCTCGGCCGCAGCCTGGACCAGGTCGCCCGCGGCGATGACCAGGGGCTCGCCCTCGATCAGCCGGGCCGAGTACGCCCCCCGCTCGCCGGGATCCACCCGGGCCTCCAGCTCGGCCGCCGCCTGCCCCTCGTACCCGATCACGTCGCGCACACCCGCGATGGCCGCGACCGCGTCGAACAGCCGCCCGGCGCTGGAGGTGAGCGGCGAGTTCAGCCCGGCCCGCGCCATCCGCACGACCGCCGGCCACTGCTCCCGATGCCGCTCGACCACCGCCAGGCCGGGCAGCGCGTCGCCGTGGATCCGGTCCAGCCAGGCCGCCGCCATCCGCCACGGCTGCCGCACCGCCGCCGCGCCGCCCGGCATCGGCACCGCCTCCAGGTGCCCGGCCCGCGTGAAGGACACCAGGTCGGCGACGAGCAGCTCCCCGCCCCACAGCGTGCCGTCCTCGCCCAGCCCGAGCCCGTCGAACGCCACCCCGATGACGGGCCCGCCGTGACCGTGCTCGGCCAGGCAGGAGGCGATGTGGGCGTGATGGTGCTGGACGGCGATCAGGTCCACGTCCTCGCGGTCGCGCGCGTACGCGGTCGACAGGTACTCCGGGTGCAGGTCGTGGGCGACCACGGCCGGGCGGACGCCGAAGATCCGGCAGAAGTGCTCGACGCCCTCGGCGAACGAGCGCAGGGTCTCGTAGCTCTCCAGGTCGCCGATGTGCTGCGACAGGAACGCCTGGTTGCCTCTGGCCACGCAGAAGGTGTTCTTGAGCTGGGCGCCGCAGGCGAGCACCGGCCGGGGAAACCGCCACGGCACGCCGACGGGGGCGGGCGCGTACCCTCGCGATCGGCGGACGACCAGCTCCCGGCCGCGGAAGACCCGCACCAGCGAGTCGTCGGCCGGCGCCTCGATCCGCCGGTCGTGCACGAGGAACCCGTCGGCGACGCCCGCCAGCCGCCGCAGCGCCTCCTCGTCGCGGTAGGCGATGGGCTCGTCGGTGAGGTTGCCGCTGGTCAGCACGTACGGCACGGCCAGCCGGTCGGCGAGCAGGTGGTGCAGCGGCGTGTACGGCAGCATCACCCCGAGCTCGCGGGCCCCGGGCGCCACGGCGCCGGCCACCGGGGCGTCACGGCGGCGCGGGGCCAGCACGATCGGGCGTGACGCGCCGGTGAGCAGCCGTTCGGCCGCCGGTTCCAGGTGGACCAGCGTCCCGGCCGCCGCCGCGTCCGGCGCCAGCACGGCGAACGGCCGGCTCTCGCGCCGCTTGCGGGCACGGAGCGCGGCCACGGCGGCTCCGTCGGCGGCCAGGACGGCGAGGTGGTAGCCGCCCAGCCCCTTGATCGCCAGGACCCGGCCCGCCTCCAGCCACCCGGCCGCCACCTCGACCGGATCCCCGGCCGTCGGCAGACCGTCCGCGCCGAGGGCGCGCAGTGACGGGCCGCACGCCGGGCAGCAGACGGGCTGGGCGTGAAAGCGCCGGTCACCGGGGTCGCCGTACTCCCGCGCGCAGGCGGCGCACATCTCGAAGTCGGCCATCGTCGTGGCGCACCGGTCGTACGGCACGCCGGTGACGATGGTGAACCGCGGCCCGCAGCCGGTGCAGTTGGCGAACGGGTAGCGGTGCCGGCGGTCGCCCGGGTCACGCAGCTCGCGCAGACAGGCGGCACACGTCCCGGCGTCCGGCGACACCAGCGCGCCGTCCGGCTGCTCGCCGCGCCGGCTGGCCACGATGCGGAACCCGGACCCGCCCACGGGCTCCGCCGGCTCCACCGACACGCGCTCGACCAGGGCGAGCGGCGGCGCCTGCCCGGTCAGGCCGGCCGTGAACGCGTCCAGCACGGACGGCTCGCCCTCCGCCTCGATGAACACCCCGCCGGGGTCGTTGCCGACGAACCCCGACACCCCGTACGCCCCGGCCAGCCCGCACACGAACGGCCGGAACCCCACCCCCTGCACCAGCCCCTCGACCCGCACCCGGATCCGGCGCGCCCCCGTACCGGACACGTCACGTCTCGCCGGTCAGCACCCGCTGGGTCAGCTCCCACAGCACGTGGCAGAGGGTGATCTGCGCCTCCTGGATGCGGTGCACGGACGCCGACGGCACCACGAACAGGTGCGCCACCCGATCCTCCTGCGCCATCGGCCCGCCGTCGTAGCCGACCAGCCCGACGGTGAGCATGCCGCGCCTGGACGCCTCCGCCATGGCGTTGAGCACGTTGGCCGAGCCCCCGCTGGTGGACAGCCCCACGGCCACGTCGCCGGGGCGGCCGAGCGCGGCCAGCTGCCTGGCGAACACCAGCTCGTACCCGACGTCGTTCGACAGCGCCGTGAGCAGCGCGACGTCCTGGGCGAGCGGCACCGCCGCGACCGCGCGCGCCGGCTCCGGCGGGGCCGCGAACACCTGCGCGACGGCCTGGGCGTCCGTGCTGCTCCCCCCGTTGCCGAAGGCGAACAGCCGGCCCCCCGCCTCGAACGCCGCCGCCATCGCCCGCGCGCACGCCACCAGACCCTCGGCGTGCAGGTCGACCAGCGACCGGCGCAGCGCGACGATCTCCTCGGCCTTCCTCCGGGTGGACGCGCACAGGTCGGCGACCACGGCTTCCCGATCGGCCGGCGCCGGCGCGAGGAACGGATAGAGGGCCTCGATGCCGCTCTCCTCTCCGCGCGGGCCGATCGCGATGGCCTCCTTGGCGTGCACCAGGACGACGTCGCCCGGCCGTACGTCCACCAGGGCCACGCTGACCTCCTCCGGCCCCGACTCCGCCTCCACCAGGGCCAGCCCGTCCTCCAGCAGCCGCAGGACGCGCATCGGCACCGCCGCGTCGGAGCACGTGACGCAGACCTCGTCGTGGCACGGCTCCGTCATCGGACCGCCTCCAGCTCGTGGAAGACGTGCACGAGCTCCCACAGCACGTGGTACATCGTCATGTGCACCTCCTTGACGACCAGCGGGTCGGCGGAGCGGACGGCCAGCACGTGATCCGCCTCGGGCGCCCCCCGCCCTCCGGTGAGCGCGACCGTGAGCAGCCCCATCGCGCGCGCCGCCGCGAGCCCGTTGCGCACGCCGGCGCAGTCGCCGTCGGCCGACACCCCGAGCGCGATGTCGCCCGGCGCGGCCAGCAGCCGCAGCTGGGCGGCGAAGATCCCGTCCAGGCCCTGAGTGCGGGCGATCCCCGTGGCCACGGCCATGTCCGTGGTCAGCGAGATGGCCGGGAGCGCCGGCTTGCCCATGACGACCGGGTGCGCGAACTCGACGGCGACGTGCTGCGCGTCGGCCACCGACCCTCCGGTGCCGAACACCAGCAGCTTGCCGCCCCCGCGGAACCGCTCCGCCATCTCCTGGCAGGCGCGCACGATCCGCTCGGCGTCCTCCCCGAGGGCGGTCGCCGGCCCCACCCGTCGCTCGAACGCGGCGGACACGGCGCTCATCGCCTCGCCCATGACGCCTCCTCCCACCCGGTCTCCTCCCGTACGTCCGGGAGCCCGTGGCCGCCCGTCTCCTGGCTGACCCGCGCCCATCTGACCAGACAGGTCTCCAGCAGCTGCCGGACCTCGATCAACCGGCGCATCCACGCCTGCAACTCGGCCATGCCGCCGGTGGTCAGCTCGTAGCGCCTGCGCGCCGGCCCCGCCTCGGAGGCGACCCAGGAGGAGGCCAGGTGGCCCGCGCGTTCGAGCGAACGCAGTGCCCGGTAGACCTGTCCGGGCTCCGCGTCGGACGCCCCCAGCCGCGCCAGCCGCTCGATCAGGTCGTACCCGTGACCGGGCCGCTCGCAGATGAGCAGCAGCAGGAAGGGAGGGAGCAGGCCGCGCACGTCACTGCCCGACATGGATCCCCTCCTCCGGTGCGGTCATGGCCGGTCGTGAGGACAGTAGGTCGCCGCCCGCCACGGGGGCGGGCGGCGCGTCCGGCATTTGCACGACTCTTCGCCGTAGCCACGCCAAGAATCTCCCGGACGGTCCTCAGCCGGTCAGGCGCAGGCGTAGCCGGACGGCAGGGCGGTGTCGCCGTTGGGCCTGCTCGCCTGGAAGCCGAAGCTGGTGCTGGCGGCTCCCGGCGCGAGCGTGCCGTTGTGGCCGACGCTTCTGACCGTGACGGTCTGGCCGCTGGTGGTGACGGTGGCGTTCCACGAGCCGGTCAGGGTGTGCCCGGCCGGCAGGGTGAAGGTGACGGTCCAGCCGGTGATCGTCGAGGTGCCGGTGTTGGTGATGGTCAGCGGTTGGATCACGTATCCGTTCCCCCACTGGGACTGCACGGTCGGGGTGGCGCGGCAGGCGCCGGTCGTACCTCCCTGGGTGGTGATCTGGACGGTGCCGGAGGCCGCCGAGACGTTGCCGGCGGCGTCGCGCGCCCGGACCTGGTAGCGGTAGACGGTGCTCGCGGACAGGCCCGTGTCGGTGAACGAGGTCGTGGCCGAGGTGCCGACCTGGGCGAACGTGCCGCCCGTCGCCCCGGGGGCGCGCAGGATCTCGTAGCCGGCCAAGCCGGAGCCGCCCTGGTCGGTGGAGGCGGTCCAGGTCAGCGTGGCGCCGGTGGCGGTCACGCCGGACGCGACCGGCGTTCCCGGCGTGGTCGGCGGCGTGGTGTCGGTCTGACTGGTCGTCAGGCCGAAGAACTCGACGGCGTAGCGGGCCATGCCGCTCTGCGGGAGAACATGCCCGGCGCCCTGGATGCTGTACGCCTCCACCTGCACGGTGCCGGACGGATCGGCGTACCGGCTGCGGCTCCAGCCCGCCTGCGGGGTGTCGGTGCCGGTCGGGGTCTGGCTCAGCCCGAACACGTTGGTCCACTGCTCGATCGACTCCCGCAGCAGCGAGTAGGGCACGAGGGTGTCGCTGGTGCCGTGCCACAGCTGCATGCGCGGGCGGGGCCCGGAATATCCCGGGTACGCCTGGCGGACCGCGTCGCCCCACTGCTGGGGTGTCCGGTCCATGCTCCCGCCGGTGCACCGGCTGCTTCCCGGCGGGTAGTCGGAGGCGCCGGCGAAGCAGTTGAAGGGCACGCCCATGAAGGAGGCCCCCGCCTTGAACAGGTCCGGGTAGACGGCGAGCATGTGCTGGGTCATCATGCCGCCGGACGAGCTTCCCGTGGCGTACACCCGGTTCGGGTCTCCCCGATAGGTCCGCTCGACGTAATTGATCATCGAGACGAGCGAGACGGGATCGCTGCCGCCGCCGCGCTGCTTGGCCGCGTCCGACCAGGTGTCGAAGCAGTTGCCGAACCCCGCCGACTGGGTGGCGGTCGGGTAGATGACGATGAAGCCGTACCGATCCGCCAGCGAGGCGAACTCGCTGCTCTGGTGGAAGCCGGGGCCGGAGCCGCCGCAGCCGTGCATCGCCACCACGATCGCCGGCGAGGCCGGGCGCGAGTCCGGCACGTAGACGTGCATCCGCATGTTGCCCGGGTTGTCGCCGAAACCGGTCACCTCCACCAGGGCGGCGGCGACGGCCGGCGATCCGAGTGCCACGGTCATGACGGCAAAGAGCGCCGCGGCGCAGGCACCGGCCAGCACCGTGGTCAAACGTCTCATGCGCGCTCCTCCTCTCCACATCCGCGGCACGCGCCGCGGACTGGAAAGTAAAAGGACGACGATCCACCGTCAACGCCCGCTCGGTGCGCATGCCGGCCGGTTGACCTGGCACAGAGCCATTTCCCCTGGTTATCAAGTAACTTGCTATCAAGCTCCTTGATAAGGGGGCGCGAAACTTACATCGGAGCCCGTTCCGAGGGAGCGCGATATCGTCTCCTGGTGATCGATCCGGGTGCCCCCGCGGCCGCCGCGCCGGACGCGCCGCCGCCCCGTGTCAGCTACCTGGTGTTCCGGCTGGAACGCCGCATCCGCGCCTGCCTCGACGAAGCGCTCGCCCGGCACGGCCTGACGACCACCGCGTACATGGCGCTCAGCGAGCTGCGCCTGCGCGACGCCCCGTCCTCGGCCGACCTGGCCCGCATCGCCTTCGTCACTCCGCAGGCGATGAACCTGGTCATCCGCGATCTCGAACAACGCGGCCTGATCCGCCGCGACCCGCACCCAGGTGGTGGCCGCGCCCTGCGCACCCGCCTCACCCCGAAAGGTCTGAGCACGCTCCGGCGATGCGACCGTTCGCTCGACGGCATCGAAGCCGTCATGCTCGCCGAGATCGACGACCCGGACCGCACGACACTCGCGGAAGCGCTCACGCTGTGCGCCCGAGCCCTCCACCCGGACGCACGCGGCTCACAGGGAATGCAGGGCCCGCCGTAACGCCTCGATCATGTCCTCGTTCATCCGCCTGGTGAGCGCCGTGTCCGCGATCACGGCGGCGCCGTGGAAGGCGCCCGGATACAGGTGCAACTCGGTGTGAACACCCGCCTGCACCAGGCGCTGCGCGTAGGCGATGCCCTCGTCGCGAAGGGGATCGAACTCGCAGACCGACACGTACGCGGGAGGCAGGCCGGACAGGTCCTCCGCGCGGGCGGGCGCCGCGTACGGCGAGACCGGCCCGTCCCCGTCGGGCAGGTAATACCGCCAGCTCAAGATCGCGTCGCCCCTGTTCCACATGGGCGTGTCGACGAAGTCCCGCATGGACGGCGTCTCCAGCCGGTCGTCGGTGACGGGCACGTCGAGCAGCTGGAAGCACAGCGGCGGCCCGCCCCTGTCCCGGGTGAGCATCGCCAGCGCGGTCGAGAGGTTGCCGCCCGCGCTGTCGCCGCCCGCGGCGATCCTGCCCGGATCGACGCCCAGCTCGGCCGCCGACGCGTGCACCCACTCCAGCGTGGCCATGCAGTCCTCCAGCGCCGCGGGGAAGGGGTGCTCGGGGGCGAGCCGGTAGTCGACGGCGATCACCAGCGCCGGGATCCGGTCCGCGAAGCGCAGGTTCCTGACCTGGAAGAAGTCCAGCTCGCCCGAGACGAACCCGCCGCCGTGCAGGTAGATCAGCGCAGGCAGGGGAGTCTCGCTCTCGGGCCTGTAGAGCCGGACCCGCACGTCACCGGGGATCACCCTGTCCTCGACCGTCACTGGCCGCTCCGGCGTGTACTGCGGCAGGAGCTTCGTCATCTGCTCGATGACGGCCGGATCCATGGTGGCGGGGTCGAAGGGCGGCTTGTCCCGCTTGATGAACTCGCTCAGCTCCACACTGGGGATGGTCTCGACGTACGGGAGCAGGTCCGGATCGTAAGCACGGCTCATGTCGCGTGAGTCAACCGTGTCCAGAAGACCTGGCCAACCCCCTACATCCCCCTCATCAGGCGACGACATCGCGGGCGGTGGTCGCCCCGGCCCACCGCCCGCGTACGGCTCAGCTGGGATAGGGGCGGTTGAACCGGGGCGGGGTGAACGGGACATAGCGGGGGGCGGGGTCGGCCGCCAGGGCCGCCGCACGGGCGTTCATCGCCGGGGCGGACGTCGCGGGCCAGTGACCGCTCCGCAGCCGGTCGAGCATGGTCAGCAGCGCCGCCTCCTGTTCCGCCGGCGAGAAGTCGCAGTGGCCGACGGTCTCGGTGTACGTCTGGCGCAGCAGGGAGCCCGCTCCTGCCCGGCGCACCTTCTCCTCGTACGACTGCTGCTGGGCGACGGTGGAGATCTGGTCACCGGTGCCGGACACGGTCAGCACAGGGATGCGCAGGTCACCGGTCAGGACGATGCCGTGCGAGAAGCGCTCGACGGCGTCCGGGTTTGCCGCGATGCGGGGCGCCGCGGCCAGGTCGCTCAAGTCGGCCGCGAGGTCCAGACCTGCCGCCTTGTACAGGTCGCGGACGGCACGCCGGAGGACGGGATCGGCGAGGCTCAGTTGCTTCTCGTAGTCCACATCAGTGTTCCAGGACGGGTTTCCGCCGACCACGTCCATGATCTGGCGTCGGCTGCTCATGGCCTGTCCCACGTAGGGCAGGGGCCCGCCGGCGAGCGCCAGGTAGGCGCCCTGCTGCAACGCGTCGGCGTCCCCTCTGCCCGGAGGCGGCGGCGTGGACCCGTCGGGGTTCCGTCCCCAGGCCGGCAACTGGCCGACAGCGGCGGCCAGCGCGATCCTGGCCCGCCCCTCGGGGGTCTGCTGCGCCGCGGCCAGGGCGTCGATCCATGCCTTCCGGGCCGAGTCGACGTCCTTCGGGATGTCGACGACCGGCAGCCCCGGCGCGACCAGGCGCTCAAGCACGAAGACCGTGTCGAGCTTCTGATTCCACTGGCCGACGGATCCGCCGAGGCCGCCGCACATCGGGACGGCGGCGTCGAAGGCGCCGGGGTGGACCTGGGCGACGCCGGCGGCGACGAAACCGCCCATCGAGGTCCCGGAACCGATCGCGTACCGTGCCGGGCCGTAGGCGTCCTCGAAGCGGGCCAGCGCCTCGGCCTGGTTGTCGATGGCGGACCGGATGTCCCAGCCGGTGATCGCCCGGCTCGTCCCGCCGCGGGCCACGCCGTCGGCCAGCAACCGCGCGGTCAGGGGCTCGTTCCGGCCCGGGCCGGCGAAGTCGAGGGCGACCACCACGGCGCCGTTCCAGCGGGCCGGGACGACGAACTCGTAGGGCGTGCCGTCAGCGAGGGTGCCGCTGATGCAGGTGGGGCGGGCGGGGGAGTCCGGCAGGCACGGCGTGCCGCCGGGGGGCGTGGCGGTGGCGGTGGCGGCGGTCCCGCTTCCGGCGACGGCCGCCAACGCGAAGGCCAGGCACGCGATCGTCTTACGGCGGATCACAGCGACAGCCCCTTCGACTCGACCTTCCACCCGTCCTCGGTGCACAGTCCGCAGTCGGGGCCGACGAAGCGCGCCCCGGCGGCCCGGTCCCCGCGCAGGACGTAGTCGAACCAGTCCGCGGCCACCTGCCAGCCCTTGGTGGCCTCGAGACCGGCGATCAAGCCGGTGTGGCCGGCCGCGGTGTCGCTGACCAGGGCGGCGGGGACGTCGAGCAGGGCGTAGTTGTCGATGCTGTTCTGGTGGGCGACATCGTCCGGACCGCCGTTCACCAGCAGCGTCGGAGTGTGCAGATCGGCGAGACGGTCGCGCCCGTAGCCGCCGAAGGCCGGCTCCGCGAAGTATCCGGTGTTGAATCCGGCGACCGCGTCGATCACGGGATCGGTCCCGGCGGCGAGGGCTTCGACGCCGCCGCAACTGTGGCCGAGCACTCCGACCCGCGTCGTGTCCACCCGCCCGCCGAACTGCTTGCGGGACTGCTTCGACCCGGTGGCCCAGTGGGCGGCCGCGAGGAGGGCCTCGGGGTGCGCGATCGTGTTCTCGGGGGTGTTGGGGACGGCGAATTCGTCCACCCCGCCGTTGGCCACGACGATGTATCCCTGGGAGGCCAGGCCGGTGAGGAAGGTGATCCCTTCGAGGTTGCTCGTCGCGCAGGCGCCGTTGCCGTAGACGATCACGGGCAGGCTGTCCTTGGGCAGTGCCTTGAGATCGGCCGGACGATAAACGGTGTGCCCCGGCAATCCCTCGGCGGCCTCACGCACCGTGGGCAGCACGGCCCGCGTCGAGGCGCCGGCCGAGGGGGTCTTCGGCGGCGGATTCGGGGCGGACGACGCCGCGGTGCCGGAGCCGGCGAGGACGACTGCCCCCGCGGTCGCCGCCAGCAGGATCCGGGCGGTCATGGAGCGGGCAAACATGGTTGCGTTGCCTCCACGGTGGATGGACGGGCAGGGGGTGTTGGGCCGGGGCCCGAAGAGGTCCGCGAATGGCCGGCGGGGCGCCTGGCAGCCGCTGTGAGGCGGATGTCCGCCGTCAACGCAGACGATCGTTCAGCCTTCTGTCATCAATGTCAATCCCCTGTTTGCCGCCCGGACGACTGGGCGGAGTGATCGCCCGCAGTGGTCGGCGGTCGCGTGCTCGGCGACCTGCCGCGACCGTCTGGACCTCCTGGCCTGCGGCGACCGGGTGACCTCGGCGGCGGATCAAAGCGTGACATTCGAATAACGAGCGCGCGATCAGGCGTTGTCAATATACTTCTGATGTGAATGATCGAGAGAGCTCTGAGGCGGAGGGCGTCGATTTTCCGCGCTTCCAGGTGGGCGCACCCCCGCAGCACCTGATCACGACGCTGCTCGGGGACTACTGGATCGGCCGGCCCGAGCAGTTGCCGTCCGCGGCCCTGGTGCGGCTGACCGAGGAGTTCGGTGTCTCCGCCGTGGCGGCCCGGGCCGCGCTCAGCCGCCTGACCAGGCGGGATCTGCTGGAGTCTTCCAAGATCGGCCGGCGCACCTACTACCGCCTGACGGATCGGGCCGCGGCGGTGCTGCTGGAAGGGCGGCAGCGGATCATGTCCTTCGGCCTGGAACAGGGCGCGTGGGACGGACGATGGGTGATGGCGGCCTTCTCCATCTCCGAGGAGCAGCGCGACCTGCGCCACGCGCTGCGCGCCAGGCTGCGCTGGCTCGGCTTCGCCCCGCTCTACGACGGGCTGTGGGTCTCGCCGACCGCGAACGCCGACAGCGCCGCGGCCGTGCTGACCGAGCTGGAGATCCCCATGGCGACGATCTTCCGCGCCGAGGCCCTTGACCTCCCGGGCATGCGGGCCCCGCAGGAGGCGTGGGACTTCGATCAGCTTCGGCGCACCTATGAGGGCTTCGTGGCCCAGTACGCGCCTCTTCTGGAACGCGTCCGCAGGGGCGCGGTCGGCGCGTCCGAGGCGCTGGTCGCACGTACGGGGATCATGGACACCTGGCGGACGTTCCCCAACCACGACCCCGACCTGCCGACGGAGCTGTTGCCGGCCGACTGGCCGCGCGCCGCGGCAAGAGACCTTTTCGTGGAGATCTACGACACCCTGGGGCCGCTCGCCGAGTTCCGCGTCAAGCAGATCGTCGCGGAGTTCCAGCCCGAGCTGGCCGAGCTGGTCGCCCACCATCGGACCAGCTCCATCCTCGCGCTCACCTGATCGCTCCCGGCGGTGGGGCGGTGCTTCGGCTCGCCCCGCTCGTCATCGCCTCCGCACAGCCGCCTCTTGACAGGTGTGCATCTCTAGATGTGACACTTATCCCCACGACCGCAGAAATAACTGCAGCATTAGTTGGTCGCGGAAGGATCACCATGAGAATCCCCAGGACCATCCTCGCGGGTGCGGCGGCTCTGGCCCTCGCCGGCGTCGCAGCCTGCGGCGGAGGCGACGGCGAGACGCAGCGGCCGGCCGGTGCGACAGCTCTGTACGACGCCCTGCCTGAGGCCATCAAGGAAGCGGGCGTCATCCGATTCGCCGGGGATTCCCACCCGCCCTATCGGATCGTCGCCAACGACGGCAAGACCGTCACGGGCATCGACAAGGAGTTGCAGGACGCCCTCGGCAAGGTGCTGGGGGTCCGCACCGAGATCTCGATCGTCAGCGGCCTGCCCGCGGCGCTGTCCGGCATGCTCGCCTCCAGGTACGACGCCTTCAACGGTCCGGTCAAGGACAGCGCCGAGCGGGAGAAGCAGTTCGACGCGCTCGTGTGGATGGTCACCCGGACCTCCTACCTGATCCCCAAGGCCGGATCCTCGGCCATCAAGAGCTCGAACGACCTGTGCGGCAAGCGCGTCGCCGGCACCGCGGGCAGCATCGTGGAGGACCAGGCCAAGCGCCTGACCGAATGGTGCGCCAAGCAGGGTCAGCCGGGGCTCGACTTCATCGGCTTCGCCGACACCAACGGCACCATCCTCGCCGCCAAGTCCGGCAGGGCCGACGCGGCCGGCATGACCGAGAGCGCCGCGCTCGACGTGCTCGCCAAGGAGAAGGACGCCTTCACGTACGTCACGCAGACCGAGGAGCAGGGCGCCGGTGTCGACCAGCTGGCGATGCTCGTGCCCAAGTCCAGCGGTCTCGGCCCCGTCATGCTCGAAGCGTTCAAGGAGATCTTCAAGAACGGCGAGTACAAGAAGATCATGGACAAGTACGGGCTCCAGAACGTGGCGGTCCAGGAGCCCAAGATGAACACCGCGGCGGCGCAATGAGCGTGGCACCACAGGCCGTGGACGTCGCCGCCGCCCGCCCGCGGATCCGCCCTCTGCGCTGGGTGGCCGGAGTCGTGCTGCTCGTGCTCGCCGCGCAGTTCGCCTGGTTCCTCGTCACCAACCCGCGCTTCGAGTGGCCGGTTGTCGGCAAGTATCTGTTCGACCCGAACGTCCTGCGTGGCCTCGGCATGTCGCTGCTGCTGACCGTCATAGTGATGCTGCTGGGCAGTGTGCTCGGGGTGCTTCTCGCGGCGGGCAGGCTGAGCGGCTTCCGGCCGGTGGCCTGGGCCTGCGGCGGCTACGTCACGATTTTTCGCAGCATTCCGCCCCTGCTCCAGCTGATCTTCTGGTTCAACCTCGGTTACCTGCTGCCGCGGATCCCGCTGGGAGTGCCGTTCGGCCCGACCTTCGTCTCGTGGCCGACCAACTCGGTGATCAGCTCGCTGACCGCGGCCGTCATCGGGCTCACCCTGCACGAGGCCGCGTACATGGCCGAGATCGTCAGGGCCGGCATCCTGGCCGTGGACGGCGGCCAGCGTGACGCCGCCCGCGCCATGGGGTTCACGGCCAGGCAGAGCTTCGTCAAGATCGTGCTCCCGCAGGCGATGCGGGTGATCGTCCCGCCCGCCGGCAGCGAGTTCATCAGCCTGCTCAAGGGCACCTCCCTGGTCAGCGTGATCGCGATGGCCGACCTGCTGTACTCGGTGCAGGTGATCTACAACAGGACCTACGAGATCGTGCCGCTGCTGATCGTCGCCTGCGCCTGGTACCTGGTGGTGGTCACCGCCTTGTCGCTCGGCCAGCGGCGCCTGGAGCGGCACTTCGGAAAGGGGCAGCGGTGAGCGGCGCACCGGTCCTGCGCATCCGCGACGTACGCAAGCAGTTCGGCGACCATGTGGCGCTCGACGGGGTGAGCCTGGACGTGCACGAGGGCGAGGTCGTCACCGTGATCGGCCCGTCCGGGTCGGGCAAGTCGACCCTGGCCCGCTGCGTCCACCAGTTGGAGAGCATCGACGGCGGGGCCATGTACCTCGACGGGGAGCTGCTCGGCTACGAGTTCCACCGGGGCCACCTGCGCCCCCTGCCCGACCGGCGCGTGGCCGCCCAGCGCAGTCGCATGGGCATGGTCTTCCAGCAGTTCAACCTGTTCCCGCACTGGAACGTGCTGCGCAACGTCGTCGAGGCGCAGGTGCTGGTCCACGGACGGAAGCCGGAGCAGGCACGTGAGGAGGCGCTGCGGCTGCTGGAGCGCGTGGGTCTCGCCGACAAGGCGGACGCCCATCCCCGGCAGCTCTCCGGCGGACAGCAGCAGCGCGTCGCCATCGCCCGGGCGCTGGCCACCAACCCACGGATCATGCTGTTCGACGAGCCCACCAGCGCGCTGGACCCCGAGTTGGTGGACGAGGTGCTGAGCGTCGTGCTCGGCCTCGCCCGCGGCGGCATGACCATGATCATCGTGACGCACGAGATGAGCTTCGCCCGCGAGGTGGCGGACCGGTGCGTCTTCATGGAGAACGGCCGGGTGATCGAGACCGGCACGCCGGAGGAGATCTTCGACAACCCCGCCTCGCCCCGCCTCCGGGCCTTCCTGTCGCGCTTCTCCGGGCGCGCGGCCCGGACCCCGGAAGAACGCCTGCTGGAGGAGGAGACCACCTCTTGAGTTTCACGGTAATGGCCGTCGGCGACCTCATCGTCGACGAGCCCGACCCCGCGTCCTTCTTCGCCCCGGCCCGGGAGACGCTGGGCCGGGGCGATGTGGTGATCGGCCACATCGAGGTGCCCCACAGCACGTCCACCGCTCAGGTCAGCACCGACGTCCCCGCCCCGCCCGCCGATCCCGCCGCGCTCTCCGCGGTCGCCGACGCCGGCTTCCACGTGGTGACGCTCGCGGGCAACCACGTCTACGACGTCGGCGACCAGGGGGTGGCCGACACGATCAAGTACGCCACCGAGGCCGGATTGACCACCACGGGTGCCGGCCTGACCCTCGACCAGGCGCGCCGCCCCGCCGTCGTGGAGCGCGAGGGGTCGCGGATCGGCGTGCTCAGCTACAACTGCGTCGGCCCCCGCGAATCCTGGGCGACCAGCCGCAAGCCCGGCTGCGCGTACATCAAGGTGCTGACCCACTACGAGCTCGACCACGCCAGCCCCGGCGGGCCGCCCGCCGTCTACACCTTCGCCGACCCCGCCTCTCTGGAGCGGATGGCCGAGGACGTGGCGGCCCTGGCCGCCGAGGCCGACGTCGTGCTGGTGTCGCTGCACAAAGGCGTCGGGCACACGCCCGCCGTCCTCGCGATGTACGAGCGGCCCGTGGCGCACGCCGCCATCGACGCCGGCGCGCACGCCGTGTTCGCCCACCACGCCCACATCATGCGGGGCGTCGAGATGTACCGCGGCCGGCCGATCTACCACGGGCTCGGCAACTTCGTCACCGTCACCCGCGCGCTGACGCCCACCATGGGCGACGCAGGCGAACGGGCCGCGTGGGCGCGCCGCAGAGTCGAGCTGTACGGCTTCGCGCCCGACCCGGACATGCCGTACTACCCCTTTCATCCGGAGAGCAGGAACACGGCGATCGCGGTGTGCCGGTTCGATCGGGACGGCCTGGTCTCGGCCCGCATCGTGCCCTGCTGGATCGACGACGCGGGCCGTCCGGTGCCGCTCGGCGACGACGAGGAGGGACGGCGGGTCGTGTCGTACATCGAGCACATCACACGACAGGCGGGTCTGAAGACGGAGTTCCAGTGGGAGGGAGACGAGGTGGTGCTGCGTGGCTGACCGCCCGCTCGCCGGCCGCACGGTGATCGATCTGACCACCGCACTGTCCGGACCGTACGCGACCCTGTTGCTGGCCGGGCTCGGCGCCCGCGTGATCAAGGTGGAGAATCCGCTGACCGGCGGCGACACCTCCCGCAACAACGCCCCCTATCTCGGGGCGGACGGGCTGACGCTGGGCCGCCACGGGGACGACGACATGTCCGTGTCGATGCTTCTCCGGGGCCGCAACAAGGAGAGCGTCACGCTCAATCTCAAGCACCCCAAGGCCCGGGACCTCCTGGCCGGCCTGGTCAGGGTGTCGGACATCATGATCGACAACTACAGCGCCGGCGTCATGGCGCGGCTCGGCATCGGCCACGACTGGGCGAGCGCGATCAACCCGCGCATCGTGTGCACGTCGATCAGCGGCTTCGGCGCGCAGGGCGGCCCCGGCTCGGGCAAGGCGATGGACACCATCATCCAGGCGCTCAGCGGCGTGATGATGACCGCGGGCGCGCCCGGCGAGCCACCCGTCCGCTTCGGGCTGCCGGTGGGCGACCTCGTCGCGCCGCTGTACGCGGTGATCGGCACGCTCGCCGCGGTCCTGCGGGCCGACGCGACCGGCCAGGGCCAGCACGTGGACGTGTCCATGCTGGGGGCGCTGACCTCGCTGGTCGCGTGCGAGCCATTCGACGCCTACGAGAAGCTGGGCCTGCCCATGCGCACGGGGACGACCGTGCCCAGACTGGCGCCGTTCGGGACGTTCCCCGCCGCGGACGGCTGGTTCGCGCTGTGCGGCCCCACCGACGCCTTCGCCCGCGGCCTGTTCGCGGCGATGGGCCGCGACGATCTGGCCGCGGACCCGCGGTACGCCTCCCGGGACGCGCGCGTGGCCAACGCCGGCGAGCTGCACAGTCTGGTGGCCTCGTGGGCGGCGGACCGCCCGCTCGCCGAGATCCTCGACGCGCTCACCCGGCACGGCGTCCCCGCCGCCGAGGTGCGTGAGCCCGGCGACGCCGTACGCGACCCGCTCGTGCTGGAACGAGAGGAGGTCGTGCCGCTGGAGCATCCGCGCCACGGTCGTGCCGCGGACCTGTACGGGACCGGCGTGCCGATCCGCTTCTCCGACTCGGAGACGGGGCTCGACCGGTCGGCGCCCGCCCTCGGCGAGCACAACGCCGAGATCTACGGCGGCCTGCTCGGCTACTCCGACGACGAGCTCAAGGCCCTGGCCGAGGAGGGGGTGATCTGACATGCCGATGGCGCTCGCCATGCTGGAGGAGGCGTACGCCCGGCGCGGCGCACCCCCGGCCGCCTCGAAACTCCCGGCCGGCGACCGGACGCCGGTCGCCGGCCACGTCGGGGCGGACGTGCCGGTCGAACTGCTGACCGCCGCGGGTCTCCGCGCGCTCCGCCTCACGGGCGACCCGGAGTCCGGCTCCGAGCTCGGAGACCGGTACCTGGGCCGAGGGGTGGACCCGATGGCCCGCTCGGTGCTCACGCGGCTGCTCGCCGGGTCCTTCGGCGACCTGGACCACCTCGTGATCTCGCATGACTGCGAGGCCTCCCTGCGGCTGTTCTACGCGCTGCGCGAGCTGCGCCGCGTGGAGCCGGGCACGGGACTGCCCGAGGTGTACCTCGTGGACATCCTGCACCTGCCGCACCGCACGACCGCCCGGTACAACCGTCGCAGGATCGGTGAGTTCGCGGCCAGGCTGGAGGCGTGGACCGGCCGTACCCTCGACCTCGCCGGGGCGGTGGCGGCGCACAACGAGCGGCGCCGCCTGCTGGCCGCCGCCGCCGAGCTGCGCAGGGCGGTGCCCGCCCGCCTGACAGGGCGGCAGTTCCTCGCGGTGGCCAACGCGGTCCTGCCCGTGGACGAGCACATCGCGCTGCTGGAACGGCTGCTGGCCGAGGCGGGACAGCTTGAGGAGCACGCCGGGCGGCGCGTCTTCCTGAGCGGCAGCGACCACGACACGCCACACGTGTACGAGGCCGTCGAGTCCGAGGGCTACGTGATCGTCGGCGAGGACCACTCCTTCGGCGGCCCGTCCCCGGAGGGGCCCAGCGGCTCGGGCGGCCTGGACGCGCTGGTCGAGCACTACCACTACAGCGGTCCGACCGCCCACCGGGCCACCGTGAGCGAGCGCGCCGCCCACGCGGCGAGAGCCGTACGGCACTGCCGTGCCGAGCTCCTCGTCGCCTACTCCAGGGTCGGGGACGAGGCTCCAGCCTGGGACTTCCCCGCCCAGCGGGCGGCTCTCGACATCCCCGCCGTGCTGCTGGAGCGCCAGGAATACGGGCGTGCCGATCTGAGCGCCCTGCGGAAGGAACATCCATGCGCAGTGTGAAATCCCTCGCCACGGCGGCCGAGGCGGGCAGACACCAGCGCGAATGGTTCGCCGACCTGCGCAGGCGGGTCGCCGCCGGCGAGCCGTTCGCCCTGCTGAACGCGGACGTCCCGCACGAGATCTTCCGCACGATGGACATCCCGTACGCGGTCAGCCAATGGTGGGCGTCCCTGGTGGCCGCCAAGCAGCGTTCGCAGCACTACCTGGAGCTGGTGCGGCAGCGCGGGTACCCCGACTACTCGGAGCAGTACAACTCGGTCACCCTCGGCTCCGCCTTCGATCCGGAACCGGAGGCCGGTCCGTGGGGCGGCCTGCCCAGACCAGACATCGTCGTCGGAGACGTCACGGGCGACATCACCCGCAAGATCTTCGACATCTGGGGACACGAGCCAGGGGTGACCTTCTACCCGCTGGAAAGCGCCGCCGAGAACGAGGTCTCCGTCAACTGGTGGGAGCTCATGCCGCACCGCTGGGAGCAGGCCATCGGCCCGGCCAGGCTGGACCTGCTCACCGCGGAGCTGGAGAACCTCGTCAGGTTCCTGGAGACCACCACCGGCAGGCGGTTCAGCGAGTCGCGTTTTCGCGAGGTGATGGCCCTGGTCGACGAGCAGGAGGAGTGGAACAGGAAGACCCGCGACCTCATCGCCCGCACCCGGCCCGCCCCGCTCGGCGTCGTCGACAGCATCCCCAGCGTCATGCTCCCGCAATGGCACCGTGGCACCGAGTGGGCCAGGGACATCGCCAAGCGTTTCTACGAGGAGGTGCGCGACCGGGTCGAGACGGGTCAGGCCGCGTGCCCGGACGAGCGGGCCCGGTTGATGTGGATCGGCCGCGGCCTCTGGTACGACATGGGCTTCTACCAGCGCTTCCAGGACGAGTACGGCGCGGTGTTCGTCTGGTCGATGTACCTGGCGATCGCCGCCGACGGGTACATCCGCTACGGCGACGACCCGATGAGAGCGCTGGCGGCGCGCTTCGCCGCCTTCGGCGACCAGCTCTACACCCCGCCGTGGTCGAGCGAATGGTACGTGAAGGAGGCCCGCCTGCACGGCATCGACGGCGTGGTCCACCTGGTCTCCGACGATCCCCGAGGCAGCTACTTCACGGCCAGGGCACTGGAGGCGGCCGGGTTCCCGGTGATCGAGATCCACGCCGACAACGTCGACGCCCGCACCTTCGGTGACGAGGTGGTCAAGCGCGTCGGTCAGTGGCTGGAGAACGTCGTCCTCGCCTGACCTTGAACATCAGGCAAAAATTTGACGATCGTCTTGAGATCGTCACACATTCCAATGAGGGGGAATCCCATGGATCTTTCCGGCAAGGTCGCCGTCGTCACAGGTGCGGGCCGCGGGCTCGGCCGCGCGTACGCCGAGGCGCTGGCCGCGGCCGGGGCGGCGGTGGTCGTCAACGACGTGGACGCCGGAGCGGCCGCGCAGGTGGTCGAGGCCATCACCGGTGACGGAGGCAAGGCCGTGGACGTCGTCGCCCCGGTCGGCACCGCGGAAGTGGCCGAACGGCTGGTCGCCACCGCGGTCAAGGAGTTCGGCCGGCTGGACGTGATGGTCACCAACGCGGGCGTTCTGCGCGACCGGGTGTTGTGGAAGATGTCGGACGAGGACTTCGACGCCGTCATCGACGTTCATCTGCGCGGCACGTTCACCTGCGCGCGGGCGGCGGCGGTGCGGATGCGCGAGCAGGGGACGGGCGGCCGGTTGATCCTGATCTCCTCGCCGGCCGGGCAGCGCGGCAACTTCGGCCAGACGAACTACGCGGCGGCCAAGGCCGGCATCGTGGCGATGGCCCGCACCTGGGCGATGGAGCTGGCCAGGGCGAACGTCACGGTGAACGCGGTCGTCCCGGTGGCCGCGACCGAGATGACCAAGACCATTCCCGCGTTCGCGCCGGTCATCGAGGAGGCCGAGCGCACCGGGAAGCCGTTCCCGGACTGGCTGCGCAAGGACGAGGGACTGGGCACGGTCGAGGACGTGGCGGGGCTCGTCGTCTTCCTCGCCTCCGACGCCTCCGCAGGCGTGACCGGCCAGGCGATCGGCATCGGCGGGGACCGCCTGGCGCTGTGGGCGCATCCGAAGGAGAAGACCGTCGCGTTCGCCGACGGCGGCTGGACGGCCGAGGCCATCGCCGCCTCATGGGAGGCGGGTGTCGGCGCCGAGCCCGAGACGTACGGCATTCCCGCGCCGAAGGCGCCCGAGGGAGCCTGAGATGCCGGAAATGAACGTGGACGAGCTGGTCGCGATCGACGTGCACACCCACGCGGAGATCTCCAAGGACGGGCACGGGTCGCTGAGCCCGGAGCTGTTCGGGGCCTCCGCGGACTACTTCAAGGCGCACGGGCACCGGCAGCCGACCATCGAGGAGATGGCCGCCTATTACCGGGAGCGGAAGATGGCGGCGGTGGTGTTCACCGTGGACGCCGAGCACGCCACCGGGCACCCGCGCATCTCCAACGAGGAAGTCGCGGAGAGCTGCGCCGAGCACGCCGACGTGCTGATCCCGTTCGCCAGCGTGGACCCCTGGAAGGGCAAGGCCGGGGTCCGCGAGGCGCGGCGGCTGGTGGAGGAGTACGGCGTGCGCGGGTTCAAGTTCCACCCGAGCATCCAGGGTTTCTCGCCCGACGACCGCATCGCCTATCCCCTCTATGAGGCGATCCAGGAACTCGGCGCGATCGCGCTGTTCCACACCGGGCAGACGGGCATCGGCGCGGGCGTCCCCGGCGGGGGCGGGATCCGGCTGAAGTACGGCAATCCCATGCTGGTGGACGACGTGGCCGTGGACTTCCCCGAGCTGCGGATCATCCTGGCCCACCCGTCGTTCCCGTGGCAGGACGAGGCGCTGGCGGTCGCCACGCACAAGCCGTACGTCTACATCGACCTGTCGGGATGGTCGCCGAAGTACTTCCCGCCGCAGCTGGTGCGGTACGCCAACACGCTGCTGAAGGACAAGGTGCTCTTCGGGTCCGACTATCCGGTGATCACCCCGGACCGCTGGCTGGCCGACTTCGACAAGCTGGACATCAAGCCCGAGGTCCGCCCGAAGATCTTGAAGGACAACGCCGTACGCCTGCTCGGGCTCGGCGGAGCAGAGAGGACGACAGACAGATGACCACGACGGTGAGCGGGCTGGACGAGATCAGGGCGCTGGCCGGCAGGGACCTCGGCCACACCGGCTGGCTGGAGATCACCCAGGAGCGGGTGAACGTCTTCGCCGAGGCCACCGGCGACCACCAGTGGATCCACGTCGACCCCGACAGGGCTAAGGACGGACCGTTCGGCGGCACGATCGCCCACGGCTACCTGACCCTGTCCCTGATCATCCCGCTGTTCAACGAGCTGCTGGAGATCCGGGACGTCAAGATGAGCATCAACTACGGCCTGGACAAGGTTCGCTTCCCCAGCCCGGTCAGGGTGGGCGCCAGGATCCGCCTCGCCGGGACGGTCGCCTCGGTCGAGGACGTTCCCGGCGACGGCGTGCAGATGACGGTCGACTTCACCGTCGAGACCGACGGTGCGGCCAAGCCGGCCTGCGCCGCCCGGGCGATCTACCGGCACTACGCCTGACCTGTGATCCCTCACCTCACAGGAGGTCCAACACCGATGCGCAACGCCGGACTGGGAGGGTGGCCCGCCCGCCGGGCCCAGATGACACCCGATCGGACCGCCTTCATCTTCGCGGACCGGCCTGTCACCTACGCCGAGGTACACGAACGGACGACCCGGCTGGCGTCGCGGTTGCGCGCAGCGGGGGTGCGGGGCGGTGACCGGGTCGCCTACCTCGGCCGCAACCACGTCGCCTTCGTCGAGACGATGTTCGCCTCGCATCTGCTCGGGGCGATCTTCGTGCCCCTGAACTTCCGGCTGGCCGCGCCCGAGATCGGTTACATGCTGGACCACTCGGGCGCGGAGGTCCTGATCTACGCGCCCGAGTGCGTCGAGGTGGTGCGAGCCCTGCCGGGCACCGCGACCGCCCTTCGAGAGGTCGTGGCCCTCGACGCTCCGGGGCCGGGGGAGCGGCATTACGACACCTGGCTGGCGGAGGGCGATCCCACCCCCATCGACACGCCCGTGAAGCTGGACGACACCGCGCTCATCCTCTACACCTCGGGTACGACCGGGCGGCCCAAGGGCGCGATGCTGACGCACGGCAACCTCGTGTGGAACTGCTTCAACCTCCTGCTCGGCGTCGATGTCACGAGCGACGAGGTGACGCTGATCAGCGCGCCGCTGTTCCACGTGGCCGCCCTGAACCAGACTCTGCTGCCGACCTTCCTCAAGGGCGGCTGCTCGGTGATCACGCCGTCCTGGGACGTGGACGAGTGTTACGACCTCATGGAGAAGCACAGGGTCACGTGGATGTTCGGGGTCACCACGATGTTCGCCGCGTTCGCCCGGTCGCCCAGGTGGGCCGGCGCGGACCTGTCGTCGCTGCGCCACCTCATGGCCGGGGGAGCGGCGATCCCCGCCGCGCTGATCCGCACGTACCAGGAACGGGGCCTGGTGTTCTGCCAGGGATACGGGCTCACCGAGACCGCGCCCGGCGCCACGTTCCTCGAGGCCAGTCAGAGCGTGCGCAAGGTGGGTTCGGCAGGGGTGCCGGTGTTCTTCGCCGACGTGCGGGTCGTGCGGCCCGACGGCACGGACGCGGCCGAGGGAGAGCCAGGAGAGGTGCTCATCAAGGGGCCGAACGTGACCCCCGGCTACTGGCGCGACCCGGAGGCGACCGCCGCCGCGTTCTCCGACGGCGGCTGGTTCCGCTCCGGCGACATCGGCGTCCTGGACGAGGAGGATCACCTGTACGTCATCGACCGGGTCAAGGACATGTACATATCGGGCGGGGAGAACGTCTATCCGGCCGAGGTCGAGGCAGTGATCTTCGAGCATCCGGCAGTCGCCGAGGTCGCGGTGCTCGGCGTACCCGACGCCAGATGGGGCGAGGTCGGCCGCGCGTTCGTGGTCCTACGCCCCGGAGCGAGTGTCACCACCGACGAGCTGCGCGAATTCCTGCGCCTTCGCTTGGCCAAGTACAAGATTCCGGTCTATTTCGACATCGCGGACGACCTGCCGAAGACGGGTTCGGGAAAGATCCAAAAACCGCGACTGCGAAGCCTTCCGCTGCCGGACGCCGGCCCCTCCGCTTCTTCGCGTCCATAAACCCAGGTGCGTTGCGCGTGGCGCGGCGTACGACGGACGCCGGCCGGCCGAGGGTCAGTCGCCGGCCAGGTCCGAGCGTAGGACGGTGGGACGGGTGCGGCCGATCGGGGGGAGCCGGCCGAGCTGAAGGGCGGTCGAGTGGTTCCGACAGCTTGTGGCTGGACATCTCGTGACCACAATGAGGTCTCAGCAGCCCCCGAGCAGGCTCAGTTCGCAGCATCGGATCCTACGCGCACGCCCGCCACATGCCTTGCACCCGGGGCAATCTCCTCCTTGTGCAGCTGCAGATCTTTCGGCAGCACGGAGCCAGCACCATGAGCACGCTGATCGCTCTCTACAGCGCCGAGGGAAGGCATTCGCTCAGGCATGGATGGACCTGGCCCACCGCCGCGGTCGGCGGCTCTACCGGGCGGAGCTCAGCAAGGCAGCTCGCGCTGTGCTTTCCTCCCCGCACCACGACTCTGATCCTTCTCGGCTACGGCCTGTGCCCCGTCCTGGGCACCAAACGTGGTGGGCCGCTACGCCGACCGCCATGCGGTGGCCACCAGCGACCCGGCCAGGGCCGGGTGGCCTAGCTCGCCGGGCAGAACACCGCCTTGACGGACTGTGAGACGGCTCGCATGGCCGCCTCCCGTTCCGGTTCTCGGCCTGCCACCGTCGTGGAGACGGCGTACTGCAGGCGGCCGTCGGAGGAGGTGTAGGTGGTGGCGGCGAAGCCGGGTGCGGCGCCGCCGTGTCCGGGGAGCAGTTCGGGGTTGCCCGCGCAGGGGCCGCCCGCCGGCAGCGGGGCCTGGCCGGGCGGCGGGTCGGTGATGACCTTCTGCAGGTCGGCGGGCAGCAGTTTGCCCTGCTGGAAGGCCTGCTGGAAGCGGCTGACGTCGCGTGCGGTGGAGATCACGCCTCCGGCGGTGAGCAGGGTGCTGGCGTTGAGCCGGTCGACGTCGCGCAGCTTGCCGGTCTCGTCGGTCCAGTAGCCGTGTCCGTGGGGGCCCTTGATGCCCTGCGGCGGCTTGGTGGGCAGATAGCTGTCGGTCATCTTCAACGGGCCGAACAGGCGCCGGTCGAACTCGGCGGCCATGCTGTGGCCGGTCACCTTCTCGATCATCATGCCGAGCAGGAGGTAGTTGGTGTTGGAGTAGTTCCACGTACCGATCTCCACCGGCCGCTGCCTCTTGCGGGAGATCTCCAGCAACTGGTTGGGGGTGTAGCGGGTGGTGAAGTCGAACGGCGCGGCGGGCAGGTATTCCGGGACGCCGCTGGTCAGGGTAATGAGGTGGCGTACCGTGATGTCGGACGCGTATTCGACCAGGTCTTGCTCGGCCACCTGCGGCAGGACCTCGCTGAGCTTGTCGTCCAGGCTCAGTGTGCCCTCCCTGACCAGCTGCATCACGATGGTGGCGGTCATCTGCTTGGTCTGTGAGCCGATCCGGTAACGGGCATCGGACGGAATCTTCCCGCCCTTGCCATCGAGCAGGCGCGAGCCGGCCGAGCCCTTGCCGATGCGTTTGCCGTCGTAGTAAACCTCCCCGATGACGCCCACCACGCCGGGCGTCCGGGCCACCGTCTCCAGCGCCTTCTGCACGTCGGCGATCTTCGGTCGGCCGGCGCTTTCGGCCACGGGAGCCGTGGCCATCGCGGTACCGGGGAACACGGTGCTCAAGGCCAGGACGGCACAGGCCAAGCCCGCCATGCGCGGAGCAGTGATTCGTATCACAATGAGTCCCTTCCTGTTGGACACGCCGGTGCACTGGGGGAGGCCCTGCGCGGAATCTGCCGGCGCCGGAATGTTCGAGGACCAGGTCTAGGGGGTCGGCCGTTTCTTCGGTGTTTCCACTGTCCAGACGGAGGACCTCGGGCATGGGAAGTGGGCGCAACCAGGTGGGGGTGTTCTCGCCCGTGAGGCGGCCTGGGCGGCGCAGGGGTGGCGCCGTCCACCACGATGCTCGGGGTGACGCGGCTGGCGATCCCCGACCTGATGGTCTAGCTGGAAGGGACCGCCGTCGCGTGACGCGGCCGGCCGGACCGCCACCGGAGGGCTCAGGCCGGCGGCGGTCCGGACTCCTCGCCCTCCAGCCGCCGCTTGGACCCCCGCACCTCGTTGCGGACGTCGGCGGGCAGCCGGCGGCGCAGGGCCGGCTCCAGCAGCCAGCGCAGGAACGGGGCGAAGTCGATGGAGATCGTGCGCCGCACCCGGGAGACGCCGTCCGCGACGGCTTCCGCCTCGAAGGAGGCGCTGAAGCGGGACAGCAGGTGGTTGAGCCGGTTGCGGGGCAGGGGCGCGTAACGGACGTCGACGCGCCGGCCGGGGGTCAGGCGCATCTGGGAGACGAGCTTGGGCGCGGGGCCCGGGATGCCCGGCAGCCGGGGGCGGAACCTGAACTCCACGATGTGGCCGACGCGACGCACCCAGTCGATCGGGCCGATCTTGTCGTCGATCTCCGCGTAGCGCTCGGCGTCCATCACGAAGTCCAGGTATTCCTGTGGCGTGCAGCGGATGGTCTCTTCCACGATCACTTGAACCATGGAAAGAGAGTACTCTCTCACTATGGCGAGAACGACCCCGGGCGTGACCCGGGAACGCATCCTGGACGAGGCCATCCGGCTGTTCGCGCGGGACGGCTACGACGCGACCTCGGTGACCGACATCCAGCGCGCCTGCGGCCTGGCCGGCGGCTCGGGAGCGCTCTACAAGCACTTTCCCTCCAAGAAGGCCCTGCTGGAGGCGGCCGTGCGGCGCAACCTGGACACCATGGCGCGCCGGAGGGCGCAGGTGGTGGAGCACGTCCCTGACGACCCCCGCCAGGCGCTGCGCCTGATGGCGGACGCAGTGTGGAACGTGATCGACGGCGACCGGGACCTGGTGCGCATCATGCTGCGAGAGTTCACCGCGTTCCCGGAGATCTTCGAGCCGATGTGGCAGGGCGTGCTGGCCACTCTGTACCGCGAGTGCACTGTCTGGATCGAGGCCCAGCGGGCGGCGGGCGTGGCCGAGGCGGCCGACCCGGAGGCCACGGCCGCCGTGCTCATTTCGTCGCTGACCTACTTCCCGCTGCTGCGCATTCTCATCGGCCACACGCCGGGCGACCTGGACCGGGAGACGTTCCTGACGGCGTGGGCCGGCCACGCGGCCCGCACGCTCGCCCTGCCGGAGGAGTGAGCCGGACGAGTGAGCCGGCTCCCGAGGAGGCGGCTTCGATCCGGCTCCACGGGTGGGTCAGGCCGCCGGGACTGCGTCGGTCCGATGCCTGGTCCATGCTCGTGGCCTTTTCCTGGTCAATCGTCTGGTCATGAGCGTGATTGAAGCGACGGTCAGGTGGGTTTCGCTGCGCGAGGGTTTGCCTTCAAAGTCGACCACGTTGCGGCGGGCGTTCATCGGCCAGGACAGAGACCTTTCGACGACCTACCTTCTCGCGAGTACTTTGAATCCGGTCTGCCAGGCCGTTTCGCGACAACCTTCAGAGTGAGGTGCAGGAAGCGGCGAGTGGGTGTCGCTGGGCACGTTCTCGGCGGGGAACGCGGCCACCCCTCCGCCCCCGCACGCCCCGCGAAGATCGCTGTGGTGTGAGCTCTGTTCCGCAGGTCAGTCATGATCTGATTAGGCACGTTGCCCGGCGTTGATGGCATCTTCGAGGGCCGCCAGGCAGGGGTGTACCGAGGGGCGGAAAGGAAACTGCGCGAGTGACCCACCGGCGGTAGAGAGTGGCGTTTGGGTGCGCCAGGCGGGTGGCGTGAGCGTATGCGTCGCTTGGCGATCATCTCGATGGTAGGGAAGACCCCACCCGCACAGGCATGCAAGCGCGACTGAGCTTTGATGAGATTCCCGAGACATTGGATGCATGACGAAGTTGCTCGCTGCTGCTGTCGCTGGTTCTCTTGCCGCCGGTTGCCTGGTCCTCGCCCCTGTCCTTCCCGCCTATGCCGCCACCGCGGCTCCCTCGCCGCAGTCCAGCCTTGACGCGCTCACCACCACGGACGGCATGGCAGGCGCGTTGAGCCAGGTACGCGATCCGAGCGGGGCGAGCGTGACCCGGCGTTCCGGCACCGCCCGGCGAGGAAGCGGGAAGCCGATGATCGGGCCCGAGGGCCGGTTCAGGATCGCCAGCGGGAGCAAGCCGATCATCGCCGCCACAGTGCTGCGGCTGGCCGAGCAGAAGAAGATCGATCTGGCCGCGCCGGTGGAGCGTTACCTGCCCGGGGTGCTGCGCGGCACCGGCGACGGCGCCGGGATCGACGGGCGGAAGATCACCGTCCGGATGCTGCTGCAGCAGACCAGTGGCCTGCCCGAGTTCCTCGACGCGATCGAATGGACGGAGCCCTTTCCGGACTTCCTGCGAGTGGCGCTGGCCCGCAAGCCAACGGCCCGGGGCTCCTTCGCCTACGCCAACACCAACTACCTGGTCCTCGGCATGATCGTGACCGCGGTGACCGGCGAGGACTTCCGCCAGGCGAGCCGGGAGCTGATCCTCAAGCCGTACGGGATGCGGGACACGTACTGGCCGGCCAAGGGCGACTACGGCATCCGCGGCCCGCACGCCCGCACCTACGGGGTGCACCCCGGCCACCCGCAGGACGGCGAGGTGGACCTGACCGACCGGCTTCCCGCCTACGAGTTCGGCCCCAGCGGCGGCCTGGTCTCCACTCCCGAGGACCTCAACCGGTTCTGGCGCAACGCCCCGCTGGGCAAGATGATGACCCGGCCGGTCAAGGTCGAGCAGGAAGGCTGGCCCGCGGACGCCCATTACGGTTTGGGCGTGATCCGGATGAGGACCGGCTGCGGCGACACCTACTTCGCCGCCGGCGACATGCCCGGCGCCGCGATGATCAGCGGCCGGGACCGGGCCGGGCGCGCCGCCACCGTCTACACCACAGGCGTGCCCAAGAACCGGCAGCACCTGATCGACGCCTTCACCGCCACGATGTGCGACCGCTGAGCCCGGGCGCCAGCCCGCGGCTGCTGGACCGGCGGGAGGCCTGCGGTTCTCCTGCTTGCCGAGCGGGATGGGGCTGGCCTCTTCCGCATCTCCGGTCCCTCGGACGTCGGTGGCGGGCCGGTTACCAGGCGTATGCCTCGGGGGCCGGGCCGGGGCCGGGGAAGATCTCGTCGAGGCGGGCCAGCTCGCTCGCGCCGAGACGCAGATCGAGGGCCTGCAGCGAGCGGTCGAGCTGATCCAGCGTGCGCGGGCCGATGATCGGGCCGGTGACGCCGGGCTGATGGAGCAGCCAGGCCAGGGCGACGTCGGCCGGAGGGCGGCCGATCTCGTCGCAGAACAGCTCGTAGGCCGCCACCCGCTCGCGGTTGGCCGCCAGCCGCTTGGCGGCGAGGTCGGATCCTGAGGCGCGTCCGGCGTGGGTCTTGCGCAGGATGCCGCCGAGGATGCCGCCGTACAGCGGGGACCAGGGGATCACGCCGAGGCCGTACTCGCGGGCGGCCGGCAGCACCTCCAGCTCCGCGGTGCGTTCGGCGAGGTTGTACAGCGACTGCTCGCTCACCAGGCCGAGCGAGTGGCGTCGCCGAGCGGCCTCGTTGGCCTGGGCGATGTGCCAGCCGGCGAAGTTGGAGGAGCCGACGTACAAGATCTTGCCCTGGTCCACCAGGAGGTCCATGGCCTGCCAGAACTCCTCCCACGGCGTGGCCCTGTCGATGTGGTGCGCCTGGTAGAGATCGATGTGGTCGGTACGCAGGCGGCGCAGGCTGTCCTCGACCTGGCGGCGGATGTGCAGCGCCGACAGGCCACGGGTGTTCGGGCCCTCCCCCATCGGCTCGTACACCTTGGTGGCCAGGACGATGTCGTCGCGGCGCCCGCTCTTGGCCAGCCAGCGTCCGATGATCTGCTCGGTCCAGCCCTCGCCGAGGCGCCAGCCGTAGATGTTGGCGGTGTCGAAGAAGTTGATGCCGAGGTCGAGCGCACGGTCCATGATCGCGTGGCTGACGTCCTCGGGAGTGTCCGGCCCGAAGTTCATGGTGCCGAGCACGAGCCGGGAAACCTGAAGGCCGGTGCGGCCCAGATGCGTGTACTGCATGGAAGCGACGCTAAAGTTTGACATCGGTTGGAACGTCAAGCTGATACGGGGCAGATCACATGCTCATCGGCGAGCTGGCGCGCCGCAGCTCGGTCAGCACCCGGCTGCTGCGCTACTACGAGGCACAGGGCCTGCTCACCTCCGTCCGGCTGGCCAACGGCTACCGCGACTACGCCGACGACGCCCCCATGATCGTGGCGCAGATCCGGGGCCTGCTCGCCGCCGGGCTGTCCACCGAGGTCATCCGCGACCTGCTGCCGTGCGCCGCGGGCAAGCAGCCACGGCTGACCAGCTGCCCGGACCTGGTCGGCATCCTGCGAGAAACCCTCCGGGACATCGAGGAGCGCATGGAGGTGCTGGACCGTAACCGTCAGGCGCTGATCCGCTACCTTGACACCGCCGAGGCCGGCCAGGTCCAGCCCTCCACCGCCACCTCCCGGCGTGGCAGCCGCCGCCGCACCGTGCCCGTGCGGTGGAAACGAGGCAGAAAGCCCAGCGGCGTATGAACGTGAACGCCTCTAGGACACGCGCGGCAGCCCGCGTGACCGTCTCCGGCCGTCGCCTCAGCCGCCCTTCACGATCACCTTGCCGAGGTCGACCGGGCGTTCGAACCAGCCGTAGGCGAAGCCCAGGTCGGCGATGCGCCGCAGCTCCGCGTGGTCCAGCCGCGCCGGATACGAGCCGAGGGAGAGCTTCGCGGCGGTCGCCTCGGTGATCCTCATGTCGCTGGGCATCGCACCGCCAGGGTGCGCGGGTTCGCACCGATCCACTCGTCGGAGGCCGCCATGCCCGCCGTGTGCAGGCCGGCGAGCTGCCGGGTCGCCGGGTCCTCCAGAACGCGGGTGCGCCGGCTCTCACGGGCCAAGGTGACGAACGGCTCGGCCAGTACCGCGGCGTCGACCCGGCCGCTCTTGAGCGCGTCAAGCATCATGGGATAGGTGATCTCGATCCTCCGGACGTTCTTGCGCTCCAGCCCTGCCTGCTTGAGCACCGCCTCCAGCATCAGGGTCTGGAGCACCATGAGGTTCGGGACCGCGACCTTCTTGCCCTTGAGGTCCTCCGCCGTGCGGATCTTCGACTTGGCGTCCACGACGATCGCGAAGCTGCCCGGCGCGGCCCGGTACATGCTCGCGACCACCTTGACCCTCTCGCGGGCCGCGTTCCTCGCCATGACCGTGAGGTAGTCGGTCTGCGCCAGGTCCAACGACCCCCGCTCGGCGGTCGGCATCACCCCCACCCTGATGGTGGTCAGCTCGGGCGGCGCATCCGGGCGGGCGGCGGCACGCGGCTGCGTGGGCAGGGCCCGCAGCCCGACGGTGGCGGCGAGCAGCGTGACGACGACCACCGTGGCGGCGGCTGGCGCCACGACGTTGCGCCGCCTGCGCTGACGGACCTCCAACGCCTTGGTGGCGAGGTCGCGCTCCGGCATGCCGTCGGCGATGCGGGAAAGCTGATCTCCGAGCCAGGTGATCGGCGTGCCCCCTCACTACGGGCCGGGTCATCCAGGGCGGGCAGTCTCGGCGCCAGGTCGGGCGCCAGCGAGCGCAGCCGGGCCAGGGCGTGGTGCGTCTGGCTCTTCACGGTGCCGACCGAGCAGCCCAGCAGGTCGGCGACGTCTCGTTCGGTCCGGTCCCCGTAGAAGCGCAGGACGATCACCGCACGCTGCTTGGGCGTCAGCCGCATGAGCGCCTGATGCAGGACGACCCGCAACACGGCGGAGTCCTCGGTCGAGTACGCGCAATCGGGCGGATCGGCGCTCGGCACCTCCCCGATCCGCGGCGCCGCCACCATGGCCTTGCGCGCGTAGGCGTCGAGGTTGTCGATGTGGTGCAACTTCGACCACCGCCCGACCATGCGAACCAGCACGCTCTGCAGGAGATCCTCGGCGCGGTGGGTCTCTCCGGTGAGCAGGTAGGCCAGGCGTAACAACGAGCGTTGATGGGCATCCACGAACGCTCGGAAGCCGGCATCGCGATCCAACGTCTCTCCTCATGTCGGTACCCGTCAAACGCGATGGGGGCCGCGAAAGGTCGGCACTTCCGGGAAGCGAGCGCACGCAAGTCACCCCCTCGCTCCGGCCAGCACTTGCCCCCTGTCCTGACAGGACCACGGGGACGGTCCGCAGGACCAGCAGATCGGGCGAGCAGACCGCGCTGCCGCCGCCACACCTCCGGATCGCGCGGTGGCCGCTGGGATGCCGATCGGGTGCAGGAGAGGACGGGATCGGAGAGAACGGTCGGCTCAGCGGTCCCCGGCGGCCAGCAACAGGTTGGCGTCGACCCGGGCGAGGCCGGAGACGTTCGAGCCGCCTTCGGTGTACCCGGCCTTGCGCTTCCACCGCCGCCCGTCGTAGTGCAGCAACGTGACTTCGCTCGTCACGTCCTCTTCGTAGCCCACCACCCACACGTCGTCCTCGCCGACGGCGGCGACACCGTACAGCGAGCCCTTCCACCTTGGGGGTTCGACCTGCGTCCAGGAGCTTCCGTTCCAGTGCAGGATCAGCGGTCTGCCTGTACCGTACTCGTCACAGTCCCCCGAGGTGCCGCGCTCACCCACCGCCCACACATCGGACGGCCCGTTCTGCGAGATGTGCCGCAGCATGCCCTGGCCCAGCGCGGGCAATCGCATCTCCACCGGCGTGCTGCCGGGAGTCGCACTGTGCCAGATCGCCGGGCGCGAGTCAGCGCATCGCCCGCTGGATGAGCTGCCCGCGATCCACACCTGCCTGGCTCCGGCGTCCACGGCGTGGAATCTGCCTCCGCGTTGGACTTCCTGCTTGCCGAAACGCCTGCCGTTCCAGGTCACGAGGACAGGGACGGACGTCGTGCCCTCCCCGCGCCTACCGATCAGGAACGCCCGCGAACCGTCCACGGCGACGTCGGCCAGCGCGCCGACCTTCGGGAGCTGAGCAGGTCTGAACGTCTTCCAACGCCGGCCGTCCCAGCGCAGGGCGAAGGGGAGCCGCACCTCCTCGGAGTCCTCGTCGAGGTCGCCGGTGTCGCCGACCGCCCAGACCTCGTTCGGTCCGTCGGCGTCCACTCCCGACACGATGGAGTCGATCGCGCCAGGGAATCGCTCGTACAGGCGCTGGTCGACACGCCATCCGTCGTGGTCCATCCGCAGGAGCACGCCGTCGGACGGCTCGTCCTCCACGGTTACGGCATAGCCGACCGCCCAGGCCGCGTCCGGGCCCGCCACCGCCACGTCGAGCACCGTGCTGGCGCTGTGGTCAGAGGCATCCTCGTCTTTTTCGTCGTCGAGGTCGCTCTCTGTGGGCGATGCGGCAGGGGGCGTGCTCGCCGCCGGTGTCCTCGGCACGGTGCCCGCTGGGGCTGCCGTGCAGCCCGTCAGGACGAGGACGCAGACGATCCACAAAATCTTCATGGTTTCCCGGAGTCTCGCAGACACTCGGGCATGATGTGACGTTTCTGGCGCCTGCACAGCGCGCGCGTGACGGTGGGCGCCGTCGTTGATCACGCTCTGCGGGTGGCCGCGTGCCGGCGCCGCAGGCGGTCAGCCCGGTGCGTCCGGCGGCAGCCGTGCGCAGCCGCTCGTCGAGATCGGAAGAGCGCGTCACACTCCGGATCACGAACGAACAACGCCAGATGTTCCAGTCAGGCGGGCGCCGAGTTCGGCCTGGGGCTGGCGCGGCAGATCGAGACCGACGACCCGGATCTGTTGCGATCCATTGTGAAGACCATGGCCGAAGCGTTGATGTCGGCCGAGGCCGACAGCCTGTGCGGAACCGGTTATGGCGAGCGCAGCAGCGAACGCACCAACTCCCCGCAACGGCTACCGCAACCGCGAATGGGACACCCGAGCCGGCACCATCGTGCTGGCGACCCCGAAGCTGCGCTCCGACTCCTACTACCCCGACTGGCTGCTGGAACGACGGCGCCGGGCCGAGCAGGCGCTGATCAGCGTCGTCGCGACCAGCTACCTGCTCGGCGTCTCCCCCAGCGCGTGGACAAGCTGATCGAGCGGCTCGGCATCAAGCACATCTCCAAAAGCCAGGTCTCGCAGATGGCCAAGACACTGGATGAGCAAGTCGAGGCGTTCCGGACGCGGGCGCTGGACGCCGGCTGCCACGCTGGTGCGTACCATCTTTGACCAGCCTGCCGCCAAGCAGGTGCGCCCAGCACGCCTGGCCGCAGCCGCCACAGCGTCAGCTGCGGTGGTCAGCGTGGCGGTGGACTCGACATCGTGGACCATATCGAGGTCGGCCATCAGCGCCTCATCGGGCTGTTTCAGGCGGAGGGCGTCAGATCGCGGCGGCGCAGGAACGCCAGCCCCGCCGTGGTCAGAGTGACGGCTACTACGGTCAGCCCCAGCAGTGGCGCTACCGGTGACGAGGCGCTGCCCAGGAGCGTCGCCGGCACGTGCACGAACGGCGAAAAGTCCAGGATGATCCCGGTGGCCAGCTTGAACTCCGCCAGCAGATCCACGAGCAGGAAGAGGCCGAGCGCGGTCCAGCTCGCGGCCGCCGTCAGCCGTGGCAGCAGGCCGAACAGCAGCGTCGCGATCCCGACCACGGTCCAGACCGCGGGCAGGTAGGCCAGCGTGGCTCCGGTGACGCGGGCCACGTCGCCGTCGAAGGTGAGCCCCGCTGCCGCGCCCAGCGCGGTCAGGAGCAGCACCGGGCTCATGACGGCGAACACCAGGTGGCTCAGCGCCCAGCGCAGCCGGCCGACGGGGGTGGACAGAAGCAGATCGGCCCGGCCCGCCGCCTCCTCGCCACGGGCGCGCAGTGCCGACACCAGCGCGGCCCCCGCGACGAGCTGGCTGAGCACGTACATCACGAACGTGAAGAACACATCCGAGAGCCGGGCCTCGGCGCCACCGAGGGTCGCGGCCAGCTCCCGGAACTGCGGCGTGTCCAGCTGGGTGTTCAGCCCGCGCGCCGCCACTCCGAGCAGGGCGCCCAGCGCTCCGAAACCGATCGTGAAGCCCGCCAGGGTGCCGCGATGCAGGCGAGCGGCCAGTCCGAACGCGCCCGGCAACGTTCCCTCGGCGGGTCCGGGGCGGGCGGGAATCAGGCCGCCGGCCAGGTCACGCCGCGTGGACAGCGCGAACGCGGCCGCCGCCAGCGCGGTGACGAACGCCGCGATCAGCCCCAGCACCCACCAATGGTCGCCGGCGTAGGGTTTGGTCAGCCGGACCCAGCCGAACGGCGTCAGCCACGCCAGCCAGCCGATGCCGCCGGTGTCGGCCAGCGAGCGCAGCGCGAACAGCAGGCCGCCGGCCGCGATCGCGATGCCGCGCGCCGTACTGGAGGACGCGGTGAGCTGCCCGGTGACGGCGGCCACGGCCGCGAAAGTCCAGCCGCTCGCGGCGGTGGACAGCCCGAACAGCAGCGAGGAACCCGCGGGCAGGCCGCCCGCGACCAGGGCGGGCACTGACAGCAGGCCCAGGAGCAGGTTGGCGGCCAGCACGGCCGCGAGCGCGGCGGCCAGCGGGGCGTGACGGCCGATGACACCCGAGGCCAGCAGTTCGCGCCGGCCTGTCTCCTCCTCGACGCGGGTGTGCCTGATCATCAGCAGGATGCTGATGAGCCCGCCGAACAGCGCGAGAGAGGAGCCGAGCGTCCATGCGGTCAGGCCGCCGACGCTCGCGTCATAGATGGGGCCGCGCATGGCCAGCTGCGCGGGGTTGCTCGCCGAGGCCGCCGCGAAGGAGTCGCGGGAGGCCTGGTCGGCGTACAGGTCGGTGGTGGCGGAGGCGATGCTCGCCGGCATCAGCGCGGTGATCGCGATCCACACCGGCAGCAGCACGCGGTCCCTGCGCAGGATGAGCCGGATCAGTGTCCCGGTGCCGGTCATGGTGCCGGTCATCTGGTGGCTCCCTCGTAGTGGCGCAGGAACAGCTCCTCCAGCGTCGGCGGCTGGGTGGTCAGGGCACGTACGCCTGCCTGGGCGAGCTCGGCGAGCACCGAGGTGAGCGCATCACCGTCGACCTGGCAGCGCAGCCGGGCGCCGTCCACGGTCAGGTTGTGCACGCCGGGCAGGGCGGCCAGGCCGGGCGCCGGCCCGATCAGCTCGGCGGTGACGGAGGTGCGCGTGAGATGGCGCAGGTCGGCGAGGGTGCCGGACTCGACGGTACGGCCGGCGCGGATGATGCTGACGCGGTCGCAGAGCGTCTCCACCTCCGACAGGATGTGGCTGGACAGCAGCACGGTGCGGCCGTCGCGCTTTTCCTGCAGGACACACTCGTTGAAGACCGCCTCCATGAGCGGGTCCAGGCCCGAGGTCGGCTCGTCCAGGATCAGCAGTTCGACGTCGGAGGCGAACGCGGCCACCAGCGCGACCTTCTGCCGGTTGCCCTTGGAGTAGGTACGGCACTTCTTGCGCGGGTCGAGCTCGAAGCGTTCGAGCAGCTCGGTGCGGCGTTCCGGGTCGAGGCCGCCGCGTACCCTGCCCAGCAGGTCGATGACCTCGCCGCCAGTGAGCGAGGGCCACAGGGTGACGTCGCCCGGCACGTAGGCCAGGCGCCGGTGCAGCTCGGTTGCGTCGCGCCAGGGGTCGCCGCCGAGTAACGCGACCTGGCCGCTGTCGGCGCGCATCTGGCCGAGCAGGATACGGATGGTGGTGGTCTTGCCCGCGCCGTTGGGGCCCAGGAAGCCGTGCACCTCGCCCGTCTTGACGGTGAGGTCGAGCCCGTCCAGGGCCCTGGCCTGGCCGAAGGTCTTGACCAGACCGCCGGCGTGCACTGCGGCGTTCATTGCTGTCCCTCGAGCTTCTCCAGGCCCGTCCGCGCTTGGTTAAATAGTTCGCGGCCGAGGAATTCCGGTCTGATCAGGTCGAGCTGGGCCTTGCTGACGCGTACCGCGCCTTGCGGGGTGTAGAGGTCCGAGCCGAGGGCGCGGGAGACGTGCTCGTGCAGCACGGTGATGCCGAGCTTCATCGCCGTCAGTACGGTCGCGCGGGCGCGATGGTCGGCCTTGGAACGGTCTTCGTCGGCGAGATGCTCCTCCGTCACGCTGACGAGTTCGTCGAACATGGCGGCGGCTGCGGGGGAACCGTCCACCAGCGCGCGGCCCAGATATTTCATCAAGGGCGGCGCGGTTCGGTGGACGTTCTCGATGAATTCGGGCTTGTCCAGATTGTGGTCGGTGACGCCGACGGTGACCTGCTCGCGCAGGTAGCTGATGACGTACTCGTCGCAAGCCTGTCTCAGCTCTTCCTTGGTGCCGAAGTGGTGCTGCACCAGGCCGGGCGAGGCCTTGGCGGCCTCGGCGATCCCACGGATGGTGGTGGCCTTGACTCCCTGCTCGGCGAACAACGCCATTGCCGCGTCGCGGATGCGGGCGCGCGTCGTCAGGTCTTCTTCAGAAATTGGTCGCACGTCCAAGACTCTATACAAATGTATCGGTCACCATGCAACTGTTCAACGCATCGGCGAACCCAGACGTGCCTCGGATGGGCAGGTTGCTCGCCCGTCGGTGAAGTACCAGGTGGTCGTCGAGGTGCTCGCCGGGCAGTCCACCCAGGGCGAGGCGGCCGAGAAGTACGGCGTGAACCGGATGACGGTCAACGCCGTCTGCAAAACGGCCAAGCAGGGCGCGCTGGACGCCCTGGCTGGCACCTCGACGTCGGGCCGTCCGGGGCTGAACGCCGGTGGAGCCAGCGGTCGTTGGCGGCGGTGCCGCGGTAGCGCAGGCGGCGCACACGCCGGTGAAGGTGGCGCGGCGTTGCTGGTAGCGGCCGGCGGGGGCGGCAAGCGGGAAAGTGCGCCCGGCGGGGCAGGTGACCGTGCCGGTGGCGGTATCGATGGCGAAGTCGTCCACGGTGAACCCGCCGTTCACGGTGGGCGTGAGCGCGGATGGTTTGATCAGCGGCCGGTGCCCGGCGGTGGTCAGGCTTGCACGCAGCTCGGCGGTGGCGTAGGCGGCGTCGCCGAAGACCTGCAGCGGGCCGATCGTGCGCATGGCAGTGCGCCGCCACGATCGCGCCGGCGCCGGGCACCGGGCGGGCCACCCGACGGATCGCGGCGATCAGCTGGGTGATGGTGTCCTGGGTGGCGACCGCGTCCAGCAGCACCACCGAATCCAGCGCCCGCCGCGTCCGGCCCGCCGGCACCCCGGTCTCCGCCACCACGGCGCGGACGATGCCGAAGATGCGGTCCGGGTCTGACGAGCGGGCCAGCCGACGCCGGAAGCAGGTCAGCAGCGACGGGTCGAACCCCTGGTCAGACAGGCCCAGCCCGCAAGCGGCCTTCCACCGCAGATCGAACCGCAGCGCCCCGGCCGCCTCCTCATCCGACAGCCCATGCGGCGCCTGCAGCACCACCACCGTGGCCAGCAGACCCAGCCCTCCGACGGCCCGCCGGATCGAGCAGCGAAACCGATCTTCGTTCGCCGGGCGGGATGGCATGCGTGCCGCCTCGCTGAGTGGGGCAGGCGAGAGCATCAATGCCTGCGGTCGATCAGGCCGCGGCGCCATTCTGAGCATCGGGCCACCGCCTTCCGGAATCCGTCAGATCCACGGTGAGACGGTGGCCCTCGACTTGCCGCACAGGTCGACGTCAACGGCAGCCCTGTTCTTCAGCCGAGCGACTACACGTCGTTCTGGCCTGCATGGGTAACGGTCGGTAGCGGAGAAACGCGCAAACATGCCGAGACGCGCCGCAGATGCCCGCATTCATGCAGTGGACGGTCCATCGCAACCCGAAGCAGGCCGAACCCCGCTTCAAAGGTCAAAAGCAGAGTTAGAGGGTGTCTCGATTCCTCCTTGCGATTTTTACGGAGGCGCTAAAGACCTTGTTCAGCAGCGATCGTAGCGGTCAGGCCTTCGCTTTCACGACGCTGTGCGATGAGCGTTTCTATTCTGGCTGCCACCGTCGGCAGTCCGCCGTCGCCGAGCGTTTGGCCGTCCCGCAGCCGGACGAGGTGGCGGATGACGGTGAGGTGCTCGGCGAGGGTGGCGGGCCCTGCCGGATAGGTGGCCTTCAGCAGCTCGGAGGCGGTGCCAGGGGCTCCGGCGACCACGTGTCCGAGTTGCTTGACTGCGGTGTCGGTGAACTCGGCGACGTCGATGCCTGCCGCCCGCACGGTGTCGAGGGCTCTCAACAGGCCGAGTTGGGCGTCGTACCAGAGGCCGAAGAGAGTGAGATCCCAGATGGCGGCCGCTTGTGGTGCCTCTCCCACGAAGTACGGTGTGCTCAGCAGGCCCAGGACCGCGCGGTGTCGCTCAAACGCCGGTCGTGAGCCGCCGTAGAGGATGGTCGCCGCGTCGGTGCCGATCATCTCCGGCGAGGTCTGGATCCCCGCATCGAGGTAGGACGCTCCCAGGGCGGTCACCCGCTGGGCGGCGCGTTCCGCGTCCTCAGGGGTTCCGGTGCACATCGCGACAATGGTTCGCCCGGACAGGTCTCCATCCAGCTCGGCGAGGCACTGCTGCACGGCGACGTAGTCGGTGAGGGTGAAAAGGGCCAGCGTGGCAGAGGACACCGCTTCTCTCACCGACCCCGCCGGCCGTGCCCCGGCGGCGGCCAACGGGTCGAGGCGGCTCGGTGTACGGTTCCACGCCACCACGTCGTGACCATGGGCGAGGATGCGACGTGCTGCCGCACTGCCGATGGCACCCGCGCCGATCACGGCAATCTGATGGTCAGAGGTCTTGGGTTCCGTCATGACGATGATCTTGCAACATCAACCTTACTTGAGGTCAAGGTGTGATTTGCAATCGTTTGTCCGTTTTAACCAAGACCGACTGGATCGGTGGCCCGGCGTCAGCCTGGTGGCTCCAGCTAACACGCTCGGTTACGTGAGGTGATTCGCTTCGCCTTGCCCGAAATCGAGACGCTCGTCGGCGCCTCGAAGCCGCCCGGACTTCCTGGTCCGCTGTGGTGCTGACTTGCTTTTGAAGCGGTTCAACGGTTGTACTGCGGGACGCGCTGGAGCCCATCGGGGTGGTGGGGTTCTTCGCGGCCGGCGAGGTAGGGCCGGTAGCAGGGCACGACCATGTGCATGGATTTCCCGTGTCCGTCCTGGTCTTCTCCGGGTGGCCTCAAGCAGACCGTAACGAGACCATGACGTATCGTGACGACGGAAGGCCCGGCGGCCCCGCTACTCGGGAGGGGCCGCCGGGCGGGCCGCTGCCTTCCGGCGGGAGGTCGCCGGACCAGCGGTCTACCGGTGAGGAGTCACGGTCCTGTGGGTGAGGAGCCGTTCGGATTGGGGCGGTCAGTCGTTCTTGTTGGTGACGCCCTGTCCCTCCTCCGTACCCTGGTCGAGAGTGGGACCGTTGTCCTGCTTGTCCGTGGTTCCGCCGGTTTCGTTGTGGAGGGGCGGGGTCGCGGGCGCGGAATTGGTGACGCCCTGTCCCTCCTCCGTACCCTCGTTGAGGGTGGGACCGTTGTCCTGCTTGTCCGTGGTTCCGCCGGTCTCGTCGTCAGCGGGCGGGATCGTGGGCGCGGACGTCGGCTCGCAGGGCGCGACCGTCCCCTTGACGACCTGCAGAGAGACCGTGGACGGCGGCGCGGAGTCGCCGTCCACGCTCTTCGTGACGGCCAGCACCAGCGTAGACCCCTCGGGGACCTCCCCCTCCTTGATCTGGAAGGCGATCCCGTCACCCGCCTTGCTGATCCCCGCGGTGAACTTCCCGTCCGCGGCCCCGTTCTCGCCCCGGGGCTGCTTGCAGGTCTGGCCTGCGGGCAGGTAGTCCACCACCGACTTGACCCCGGCCTCGGCCAGCTCGGACTCCAGGCCGTCGGGGTCGATGAACGAGTTGATCTGCACCTCGACAGCGCCGTCCGAGCCCTTGGAGACCGCGTACGCCGCGCTGGCGGTCACGCCGGTCAGCATCACCACGGCCGTGGCGGCCGCCGCGGCCCCCGCCACCACGGCGGACAGGCCCAGGATGCGCCGGGTGCGTCGTACGGGTGTCACAGTTGTCATTTGATCTTCTGCCTTTCTCGTCGTGATCTCGTCCTTGAGTGCACTCAGAAGGCGATCTTCGAAGTTGGTCATATCCGTCCTTCCTGGTACACGGCCGATAGCGAGACGACCTTCTCGAGGGCGCGGCGGGCGCGGTGCAGTCTGACGCGTGCGGTCACGTGCCTGATGCCTAAAGCCTTGGCGGCCTCGGTGACGGTGAGCTGATCGATCGCGACGAGCTCCAGCACAGCGCGTTCGCTTTCGGGAAGGCCCTGCATGACCTCCAAGGCGTTGCGCATCCGGCGCTCGGCGTCGATCCGCTCCTCCATCCTGGTGAGATCGTCGTCGTCCATCAGCCGGCGGCCTGCGACGCGGCTGGCCGCCCGCGCCTCGATGGCCGCCTTGCGGTGCTGGGCGGATACGACGTTGCGTGCGATGCCGTAGAGCCAAGCGAGCTCGCTACCCCGGCCGGGCACGTAGGTGTGCGCCGAGTCAAGGACCGCCAGGAAGATGTCCGCCGTCAGGTCGGCGGCGAGGTGAGGATCGCTCACCCGCCGGACCACGAATCTCATGACGGCATCGACGTGGCGGCGATAGAAGGCCTCAAAGGCCGCGGGGTCCTCGTGGAGGCGCACTGGCCTCGCTCCCTTCGTCGTTCGCCCTTACACCTCTACTTGGATCGGGCGGCGAGAAGCGTTTCAGGCCCTCATTCGACGACACCTCAGATCTAGACCTTTCAGCGGCGACAGGGCCAGGCGCAGCCAGGCACGGGAGCGCGAGTGTCACGCACCGTTCTACAACTACGGCGCCTCACCCCGCAGAGCGCGATCCGCGGCCCCACGGGCGGACGGCCGCTGGCCCTTCATCGTCCGATCGTCACCCAGGCGGACGTCTCCGCCGACCTCAGCACGGCCGAGGTGACCACGTTCATCCGCGATCCGTTGTCGAACGTCGGCACCCGCTCGGGCAACTCTCCCGCCCTTGCCAACCACGTCATGCACCCCCACAACGTTCATCTACGAGAGGACCGCGTCGTCCCGCGACTCGACCGACTGTTCGCGCCGCACAACTCAAACGCTGGCCCTGGCACGACGTCAGGTCGCCGAGTGTGATCGCAAGCTCGCCCAGCCTCGGGCGGCCCTTGAGGCGGGCGCTGACCCGGCGCTGGTCACCGGCTGGATTCGGGAGGAGCTCGTCCGTAAGAAGGCGGTTGAGCAACGGCTCAGCGGCGCGGATGTATCGCCTCGAAGTCGGCTGGGGCGTGAGGAGCCGGCGGAGATCACACACGAACTCGGAGATATGGTGCGAGTGCTTTCGAACGCCGACCCGAACCGCAAGGGCAGGATCTACGAAGAGATCGGTGGGCGGCTGACGTATCACCCGTCAAAACAGAAAGTCCTGGTCACGTCTGCGCGTGACCAGGACTCCATAGGCCGCCGGTTTGTGTCCGAGGGGGGACTTGAACCCCCATGCCCATCACTGGGCACTAGCACCTCAAGCTAGCGCGTCTGCCTATTCCGCCACCCGGACTTGGTGCCTGCACGTGGGACCGTCATCCCGCGTCGGCTCCGTAAGGTTAGCAAACTCTGAGGAGTGCGTCATACCAAGTATCGGGCCAGTCTTCGGAGACCCTCCCGATGAGGGTCGGGATGGGGCGCGCTGGAACTCCTGATGGGGGTCTCATGACGCGGGGGTGGCGGGAATCGGGGGGTTGGCCGCGGTACGTCCGCGAAGGGCTTGGCCAATTCCTGGGTTCCCTGGGAAAAGTGGCTTGCGGCGACTTTGCGTGCTGCTACGGTTACGGATCGTTGAGGGGTGAGTCCACGACCGGCCTCACGATCTGTGGGGCCGGTTCTGGAGTTCGGGAGGTCTTGTGGCGGGCACGGCGGCAGAGCGGTCGAGGGTGATGCCCCTCGCTGTGTGCCGTGCGCGCGTGTCCGCTTCCCCGGGACAGAACGCGAACGTCGACCGGGGTCACCGGATGGCGCGGTTCGCGGCCGGTGCCCGTCGGCTCGTCGTGCGAGCGGCCTCGATCGGCGTCCTGGTGGCCGCCGGCTGGCTGCTCGCTGTTCTGTTCGGCCTGCTCACCGCCGCCCCGGCGGCCGCGGATTCCGCCGCGGCGACAGGGGCGAAGGCGGCGACAGGGACCTCCGCCGTGGCGGAGGCCGAGGCCGGCTCCACCCAGTTCCCCGCCCTCGTGGGCTCCGGCGGCTTCGCGGCGTCCGACAACGCCGAGGCCATGGCCGGGCGCACCGTGGCCGGGCTCAACAGCCAGCAGGATCCTGGCCTGCCCTCACCGTCCACCGCCGGTTCGATCCTCGACGGCACCAACGGCTTGGTGCCCAACGGCGGTGGCAGCGGCCCTTACGGGCCCGTTGCCGGGGATGTCGCGCGGTCGCCTCTCGACCCGCGGCTGCAGGCGCGGCGCGTTCCCATCGCGTACGTGCTGCCCCCCGTCGTCCGCACAGCGGCGGACGACCCTTCCTTCTCTCCTGACTGATCCCCGCCCGGACCCCGGCCGACTCGGAGGCGCGATTGCGCCCGGCCGGTCCTGTCCGACACCGATGACCGGTACGTCACGGCGGAGCGTGGCCTGATCCCCTCCGCCGGCGGGTGACACGTCAGCTCTCCCGATTCGCGAATCCCGAGGTCCCGCTGTGCGTGACCTTCGTCACCACGGCCTCGGGACGCCCGCGATCCGTTCAGGTATCCCCCCAAGAACCACTAGGAGCATTCATCATGCGTACGTGGGCCAAGGCAACGACCCCTGCCGCCCTTCTGGCCGTGGCGGTCATGTCGTTCGCCGGCAGCGGCACCGCGGTCGCCGACACCTCCGGCGACGCCTCCGTTCTCGGCGGCAACCAGGTCGACCTGCCCATCTCCCTGCCGATCGACATCAGCGGCAACTCGGTCGCGGCGATCGGCGCCGCCGAGGCGGCCTCGCAGGGCGGCGCGACCGCCGTCAGCGGCCGCGGGAACGGCATCCCCAACCGCACCTCCGGCAACGCCTCGGTGGGCGGCGGCAACCAGATCAACGTGCCGATCACCGCCCCGATCAACGCCTGCGGCAACGCGGTCTCGCTGATCGGCGTGTCCGACGCCGGCTGCAAGGGCGGCGCGACCGCCCGTACGCAGGGGCGTGGCGGCGCGGGCGGCAACCGCACCTCCGGCGACGCCTCCGTGCTCGGCGGCAACCAGATCAACGCGCCCATCTCCGCCCCGCTCAACGTCTGCGGCAACGCGATCGCGATCTTCGGCGCCGCCACGGCGGGCTGCAAGGGCGGGGCCGAGGTGCACAACACCGGCCGCGGCGCGGGCGGCAACCGTACCTCCGGCAACGCTTCCGTGCTCGGCGGCAACCAGGTCGTCGCGCCTATCTCCGTTCCGATCGACGTCTGCGGCAACGCGGTCGCCGCGGTCGGCCGGGCGTTCGCCGGCTGCCGGGGCGGCTCCTCGGTGCGCAACGGCGGCGGCGGGGGCGGTGGCTCGGCCTACCAGACCTCCCGTCACGTGCCCGCACCCGGTTCGTCGGGCAACGACACCGACGGACGATTCGGCGTCGGCAGCGGCAACCAGGTGATCGCGCCGATCACCGCGCCGATCGACGCTTGCGGCAACGCCGTCGGCAACGCGGCCGCGGGCTGCGTCGGCGGGACGACGGTCCGCGGGGGCGGCAGCGGCGCGGGCGGCAACCGCACCTCCGGGCGGGCCGGTGTGCTGGCCGGCAACCAGGTCGTGGCGCCCATCGCGGCTCCGGTCAACGTCTGCGGCAACGCGGTGGCGGTGGTCGGGCACGCGTTCGCCGGATGCAAGGGCGGGGCGACGGTCCACAAGGGCGGTCGTGGCGCGGGCGGCAACCGTACGTCCGGGCAGGCGGGCGTCGGCAGCGGCAACCAGGTGGTCGCGCCGATCGCGGCTCCGGTCAACGTCTGCGGCAACGCGGCCGCGCTGCTCGGCTCGGCCGCGGCGGCGTGCAAGGGCGGGGCCGAGGTGCACGACAACGGCCGCGGCGCGGGCGGCAACCGCACCTCGGGGCGGGCCGGTGTGCTGGCCGGCAACCAGGTCGTCGCGCCGATCGCCGCGCCGGTCAACGTCTGCGGCAACGCCGTCGCCGTGCTGGGCGACGCCGCGGCCGGCTGCCTCGGCGGCGCCCACGTCGGCCGTGCGCCGTACCGGATGGCCGGGAGCTTCGACCGGTTCGGGCGGGCCACCGACAAGTTCAGGACGGCCAACGGCGCACTGCCGGGGGTCCAGAGGGCTTCGGTCCCGGGCGGCACGGGCGGTCTGCCGGTGCTGGGCGGGCTGCAGGGTGTTCCCGCGCTGAGCGGGCTGGGCGGGCTGCAGGGCATCCCGGCTCTGGGCGCCCTTCAGGGGGTCGCGGGCGGGCAGGCCGTTCCGAGCGCGCAGAAGGCGCAGGGCGGCGCGGCCGACGGGCTGAGCGTCGCGCAGCCGGTGCAGGAGCTCGCCTCGGGTAAGGGGCTCGCCCAGCCGGTGGAGGGCCTGGCCTCCGGCCAGAGCGTCACCAAGCCGGCGCAGGACCTCGCGACCGGTGGCGGCGTCTCCGCTCTCGCGGGCGAGGTCCGGAAGGGCGCCGACGTCGCCGCCTCGCTCCCGGTGGTCGAGGACGCCTCCCGTACGTTCGGCCTGCCGCAGCTCCCCGAGCTGCCCGGGCTGCCCGCCGAGGCGCAGACCCCGGCCGCGGTCGCCCCTGCCAAGTCCGGCAAGCCGGCCAAGTCCGCGATGTCGGGCACCGGTGACCGTCGTGGCCGTGGCGCCGCCGGCGTTCCCGGCAACGGGCGCGTCGCTAGCAACCCGGCCCGCCCCGCCCGTCCGTCCTCGCCGCTGAGCTCCGCGACCGACCTGGTCGGCTCCACCCCGGTCGGCGGCGCTGTGGGCTCGGTCACCCGTGGCCTGCCGGTCGGCGACATCGGCCTGATGAGCGCCGCGCAGCCCGCCGGCGTCACCGGGATGAACTCCAGCTCGCTGCTGGCCCTGGCGCTCGGCGCCATGTTCGCCGCCTCGGCGACGATGTTCGCCACGGCTCGTCGGTTCCGGTTCGGCCGCAAGTAAGGAATCGCGTCAGGCCGTAAGTAACGCATTCGCAGGGATCTTCGGCAGGATGGCCCTCGCTCACGGTCCGTGAGCGAACGGCAGAAGACGCTTTGCCCGTTCCGGGGGCGCGGCCCGGGGCGGGCAAAGCCATGCCCGCGATCGGGCGGGCGTGGTCAGAGCGTGCTGCGTACTCGGATGATCTTACGGCGGAGCCGTACGTGGCGGCTGCCGTCGGGGTGGACGCGGACGCGCGCGAGCTCCCACTGACCGTACTCTGCGTGTTCGGTCAGCAGCTGACGTGCTGCTTCGCGAGTGAGGTCGCGCGGAATGAAGATATCCATGTAGGAGTAGTCGAGCACAACGATTAGTCTCCAGGGTGAGTCAGGGCGCCATGCCGCTCGATGGGCCTTATTCTGCGTGCTTGCGGGTGGACCCGGAAGCTAGTGGGTAGCCCGGGGGAAGGAAATTTCCGCGAGTCGGGTTACCTTTCAGTCTGTGCCGACTCCCGGCAGGGGGATTTGCAAGCGAACAGTGAGGTAGGAAGCAGCGTGCCAGCCAACAACGGCAGCACCGGCGGAACACGCCTGGTGATTGTCGAGTCGCCCGCCAAGGCGAAGACGATCAAGGAATACCTCGGTGCCGGCTACATGGTCGAGTCCAGCATCGGGCACATCCGCGATCTGCCGGAGAAGGCCGATGACATCCCCGAGAAGTTCAAAGGCGCGCCGTGGGCGCGGCTGGGGGTCAACGTCGAGCACGACTTCGAACCTCTCTACGTAGTCAATCCTGACAAAAAGGCGCAGGTCAACAAGCTACGTCAGCTTCTGAAGGACGCCGACGAGCTCTACCTCGCCACTGACGAGGACCGCGAGGGCGAGGCCATCGCCTGGCACCTGCGCGAGGTGCTGAAGCCCAAGGTCCCCGTGCACCGCATGGTCTTCCACGAGATCACCCCGCAGGCCATCCGCGACGCCGTCTCCAACCCCCGCGACCTCAACCTGCGCCTCGTCGACGCACAGGAGACCCGCCGCATCCTCGACCGGCTCTACGGCTACGAGGTCAGCCCCGTGCTGTGGAAGAAGGTCAAGCCCCGGCTGTCCGCGGGCCGGGTGCAGTCGGTCGCGACGCGGCTGGTGGTCGAGCGCGAGCGTGAGCGCATGGCGTTCACCTCCGCCCACTACTGGGACCTGCAGGCGCTGTTCGACACCGGCAAGGCCGAGGAGCGGCCGCGTGACTTCACCGCCACGCTGACCGGCGTCGACGGCCGGCGGGTGGCGCAGGGCCGCGACTTCGCCAGCACCGGCCAGCTCAAGACGGCCGACGTGCTGCACCTGTCGGAGCAGGCCGCGGGCGAGCTGGCCGGGCGGCTGCGCGGGTCGTCGTTCGCGGTCAGGTCCGTCGAGCGCAAGCCGTACACCCGCAAGCCGTACGCGCCGTTCCGTACCACCACGCTGCAGCAGGAGGCCAGCAGGAAGCTGGGCTTCTCCGCCAAGTACACGATGCAGGTGGCGCAGCGGCTCTACGAGAACGGCTTCATCACCTACATGCGTACTGACAGCATCACGCTGTCGGAGACGGCGGTCGCGGCGGCGCGCGCGCAGGCGATCCGCCTGTACGGCGCCCAGTATGTCCCCGACAAGCCGCGCGTCTACAGCAGCAAGGTCAAGAACGCGCAGGAGGCCCACGAGGCCATCCGCCCGTCGGGCGAGGAGTTCCGCACGCCCGGCGAGACCGGGCTGAGCGGCGACATGTTCCGCCTGTACGAGCTGATCTGGCAGCGTACGGTCTCGTCGCAGATGAAGGACGCGGTCGGCGAGTCGATCAGCGTCAAGGTGGGCGGCACGTCGTCGAGCGGCGAGGACGTCGAGTTCAGCGCCTCCGGCCGGACGATCACCTTCTACGGCTTCCTCAAGGCCTACGTCGAGGGTCACGACGACCCGTCGAGCGACCGCGACGACGCCGAGAAGCGCCTGCCCAACCTGGCCGAGGGCGACGCGCTCAGCGTGAGCAGGCTCGACGTGGCCGGTCACTCGACCAAGCCGCCGGCCCGCTACACCGAGGCGTCGCTGGTCAAGGAGCTGGAGGACCGCGAGATCGGGCGGCCGTCGACGTACGCCTCGATCATCGGCACCATCCTCGACCGCGGCTACGTGTTCAAGAAGGGGACGGCGCTGGTGCCGTCGTTCCTGGCGTTCGCCGTGGTCAACCTGCTGGAGCAGCACTTCGGCAACCTCGTCGACTACGACTTCACCGCCGACATGGAGAAGGTCCTCGACGACATCGCCAACGACCGGGCCGAACGGGTGCCGGAGCTGCAGCGCTTCTACTACGGGGCCGACGGCGACGAGGGCCTCAAGGAGATGGTCTCCGACCTCGGCGAGATCGACGCCAAGGAGATCAGCTCCTTCCCGATCAAGGGCACGGACATCGTGCTGCGCGTCGGCCGCTACGGCCCCTACCTCGACCGGGACGGCGCCCGGGTCAACGTCCCCGAGGACATGACGCCCGACGAGCTGACCGCCGAGAAGGCCGAGGAGCTGTTCTCGCGGCCCACGGGTGACCGCGAGCTGGGGCGCGATCCGGTGACCGGGCACGTCATCGTGGCCAAGGACGGGCGCTACGGGCCTTATGTGACCGAGGTCCTGCCCGAGCCGGCCGAGGAGGAGACGCCGAAGAGGCGTACGAAGAAGGCCGACGCCCCGAAGCCGCGTACGAGCTCGCTGTTCAAGACCATGTCGCTGGACACCATCACGCTCGACGACGCGCTCAGGCTCCTGTCCATCCCCCGGGTGGTCGGCGAGCTGGAGGGCGAGGAGGTCGTGGCGCACAACGGCAAGTTCGGGCCCTACCTGAAGAAGGGCACCGACTCGCGTTCGCTGGCGGCCGAGGACGACCTGCTGACCGTCACGATCGAGCAGGCCAAGGAGCTGTTCGCGCAGCCCAAGCAGCGCGGGCGGCGGGCCGCCGCGGCGGCGCCGCTGCGCGAGCTGGGCGACGACCCCGCCTCGAAGAAGCCGGTGGTGGTCAAGGAGGGGCGGTTCGGGCCGTACGTGACCGACGGCGAGACCAACGCCTCCCTGCGCAAGGGCGACACGGTCGAGGACATCACGATCGAGCGGGCCGCCGAGCTGCTGGCCGAGCGGCGTGAGCGGGCGCCCGCGCCGAAGAAGACCACGCGGAAGGCGCCGGCGAAGAAGACCACGGCGACGAAGACCACCGCGACGAAGGCGGCGACGGCGAAGTCGACTACTACGAAGACCGCGGCGGCGAAGAAGGCGCCTGCGGCGGCGAAGAAGTCGGCCTCCAAATCGTAAGTAGCATCACCTATGTGATTGTCCTGGTCTTCGTCGGTCTGATCCTGCTGGCGCACTATTACCTGTGGCACCGGCTGGTGCGCTCGACGACGGCCCCCGGGCGGCTCCGCAAGGCGCTGACCTGGGGTGTCGTGGCGCTGATGCTGCTGGTCGTGGCGACGTTCGTCGGGACGCGGGCGGATTTCGGGACGTGGCTGGCCTGGCCGGGCTATCTGTGGCTGGCCATGCTGTTCTACCTGTTCGTGTTCCTCGCGGTGCTGGAGATCCCGCGGGCGGTGGCGGCGGTGTGGCTGCGCCGGGCCGAGCGGCGGCGCGCGCCGGTGCCTGAGCCGGTCGCGGTGCTCGCGGGCACGCCGGCGCCGGACGACATGGCGGCGGGACTCCCCGACGCGGTCCCCGACCCTGTGAAGCCGCCCGCCGCCCTGAGCAGACGTCTGTTCCTGGGGCGGGCCACCGCCGCCGTGGCCGGGGTGGGTGCGGCGGCGACGGTGGGGTACGGCGTGTCGAGCGCCCTCGGCGACCCCGTCATCGAGCCGGTGCGGGTCACGCTGCCGAAGCTGGACCCGCGGCTGAGCGGGCTGCGTTTCGCCGTGGTGAGCGACATCCACCTCGGGCCGCTCACCGGCCGGTCCCACACCGAGCGCATCGTCCGCATGATCAACGGGCTGGAGGCCGACGTCGTCGCGATCGTCGGCGACCTGGTGGACGGCTCGGTCGCCCGGCTCGGCCCGCTGGCCCGGCCGCTGAAGGACCTGGAGTCGAGGTACGGGGCCTACTTCGTGACCGGCAACCACGAGTATTTCTCTCCGGGTGGCTATGTCGAATGGCTGGACGAGCTCGGCGAGCTGGGCGTGCGCCCGCTGCGCAACGAGCGGGTGGAGATCGCTCACCAGGGGGCGGTGCTCGACCTCGCGGGGGTCAACGACCTCGGCGGCGCCGCGCAGGGCGACGGCCCCGACTTCGCCAAGGCGCTCGGCGGCCGGACCTCCGGCAGGTCCACCGTGCTGCTGGCCCATCAGCCCGTGCAGGTGGCCGAGGCCGCCCGGCACGGCGTGGACCTGCAGCTGTCGGGGCACACGCACGGCGGGCAGATCATGCCGTTCAACCTGGTGGTGGGCCTGCAGCAGCCGGTGGTGTCGGGCCTGGCCACGGTGGACGGGGTGCAGGTCTACACGACCAGGGGCGCGGGCTTCTGGGGGCCGCCGGTGCGGGTCGGCGCGCCGCCGGAGATCACGATCCTGGAGCTCCGCTCCTGACGTAAGGTAATCGAGTGGTCACGAGAGGCCATCATGCCGTAGTATCCGTCCGGATACAAGAAGCGGGGTGAGCATGGTGTCCTCGGCGATGGAGGCGGCGCTGGCCGCCGGTGTCGCGGCCTGGGCCGAGCGCGGCGGGCTGCTGTTCCGGCAGGCCAGGCAGGCGGCGAGCATGAACCAGTCGGCGCTGGCCGGCCTGAGCGGCACGTCCAGGACCACGTTGTCGGCCTACGAGCACGGCAGGAAGTCGCCGACGCTGGAGACCGCGGGCCGCATCCTCGACGCGGCGGGGTTCCGGCTGGTGCTGGAGCCGAAGGTCGAGTTCGCCGCGCGGGAGACGGGCGACGGGCGCAGCTTCCACGTGCCCAGCAGGCTGGGGCGGCTGCCGGTCGCGGCGGCGCTCGGCGTGGCCCGGCTGCGGGGGCGCGACTACGACCTGGCCGACCGGGGGGAACGGCGGGAGGCGTACGCGCTGCTGCTGCGCGAGGGCACCGCGCAGGAGGTGCGTGACCACGTCGACGGCGTACTGCTGGCCGAGCTGTGGAACGAATTGGATCTACCACCCGATATCCACGCGGAGTGGTTGCCAGTGGTGGAAGAAGCTCGACATGGGGCCGGAGTCGTCCAGTGACGTCGTTGTCGCAGACCTGTTCGCGATGGGTGACCTGCGCGCCGGCGCGCGGGCGTAATACTCTCGGCAAGCCCCCGGGTGCGGCCGGCCCGTCGCTTGTCCACCCGCCCCTGGCCCACACCTGGATACGCTGAGAAGATGACTGCCCCTGGCCGACGCCCCCACGCTCACGTGCTGGCCAACGTGCCGTTCCGACGGCTCTGGACGGCCATGTCGGTGTGCAGTCTGGGTGACTGGCTCAACCTCCTCGCGCTGACCGCCCTGGCCGCCAACCTCACCAGCGGCTCCGACTACCGCGTGCAGTCGCTCGCCGTCGGCGGCGTCTTCGTCGCCAAGATGCTGCCGGCCGTGCTGCTCGGGCCGCTGGCAGGCGTGTTCGCCGACCGGTTCGACCGGCGGCTGACCATGGTCGCGGCCGACCTCGCCCGCTTCGCGGTGGTGCTGTCGATCCCGCTGATCGGCAGCTACCAGTGGATCATCGTCGCGACCGTCCTCGTCGAGTGCGTCAACCTCTTCTGGGTGCCGGCCAAGGACGCCACCGTGCCCAACCTGGTGCCCAAGGCGGAGCTGGAGGCGGCCAACCGGCTCAACCTGCTGGTCACCTACGGCACCGCGCCGGTCGCGGCCATGCTGTTCGCGGCGCTGTCGGTGGCGGGCGACCTGATCGCCGGGCTCGCGCCCGCCCTGACCGGGCCCTACCTCGCGCTGATCGTCAACGCCTGCGCCTACCTGGTGTCGGCGGCCCTGATCTTCACGCTGCGCGACATCCCCAAGCGCGACAGCGGGGTCTCCACGCCCTCCGTGCTCAAGCAGATCGTGGAAGGCTGGCGCTTCGTCGGCCGCGACCGGCTGGTCCGCGGGCTGATCATCGGCATGCTGGGGGCGTTCGCCGCCGGCGGGGCCGTGGTGGGCGTGGCCAAGATCTACGTCGGCACGCTCGGCGGCGGCGACGCGGCCTACGGCGTGGTGTTCGCGGCGGTCTTCTTCGGCATGGCGCTCGGCATGTTCTTCGGGCTGCGGCTGCTGCGCGAGCTGTCGCGGCGGCGGCTGTTCGGGCTCGCCATCACGGTCGCCGGGCTGGTGCTGGTGGCGATCGCGCTGGTGCACAACCTCGTCATCGTGGTCATGCTGACCGTGCTGCTCGGCGCGTGTGCGGGCATCGCCTGGATCATCGGCTACACGCTCATCGGGCTGGAGGTCGAGGACGGGCGGCGCGGCAGGACGTTCGCGTTCCTGCAGTCCACGGCGCGGGTGACGCTGCTGCTCGTGGTGGCCGTGGCGAGCCCGCTGGCGGCGCTGTTCGGCGAGTACGACCTGGCGTTCGGCGCGATCGGCTACCGCTTCGACGGCACCAACCTCGTGCTGGTGGTCGCCGGCGCGCTCGCCATGACCGTCGGCCTGCTCGCGCTGCGCCACATGGACGACCGCAAGGGCGTCCCGCTGGCGGCCGACCTGATCGCCGCCGTGCGGGGCGACCGGTTCCCCGCCGAGGGGTCCGAGCACGTGCCGGGGCTCTTCGTGGCCTTCGAGGGCGGCGAGGGCTCGGGCAAGACCACCCAGTCCCGTACGATCGCGATCTGGCTGCGCGACCAGGGCTACGACGTCGTGCAGACGCGCGAGCCCGGCTCCACCAAGGTCGGCATGCGGCTGCGTGCCATCCTGCTCGACGCGGCCGAGAAGGGGCTGTCGGCGCGGGCGGAGGCGCTGCTCTACGCCGCCGATCGGGCCGAGCACGTGGAGAAGGTGATCCGCCCGGCGCTGCACCGGGGCTCGCTGGTGATCACCGATCGCTACGTCGACTCGTCGCTGGCCTACCAGGGGGCGGGCCGCGCGCTCGCGCCCGACGACGTCTCCAAGATCAACGCCTGGGCCACCGGCGGCCTGGTGCCGCACCTGACCGTGCTCATCGACACCCCGCCCGAGGTGGGGCTGACCCGGCTGGGCGGCGCGGTCGACCGCATCGAGGCCGAGCCGCTGGAGTTCCACGAGCGGGTGCGCAAGGAGTTCCGCGCGCTGGCCGCCGCCGCGCCCGAGCGCTACCTCGTGGTCGACGGCACACAGCCGATGGACGAGATCACCCGTCAGATCCAGGACCGCATCCACGAGCTCCTGCCCGACCCGGTGCCCCGGGAGTCCGAGGACATCACCGGCACGATGCCCGCCATCCGCGACTAACCTTGCCTCGTGACCGTCTTCGATGACCTCGTAGGCCAGGACCAGGCCGTCGCGGTGCTGTCGCGCGCCGCGGCGGCGGCCGGGGAGGTCGTCGCGGGCGGGCGCGGCGCGGGCATGACGCACGCCTGGCTGTTCACCGGCCCGCCCGGCGCCGGCCGCGAGGACGCCGCCCGCGCCTTCGCCGCCGCGCTGCTCTGTCCCGACGCCGGCTGCGGCCACTGCGACCAGTGCCACCAGGTGCTCATCGGCTCCCATCCCGACCTGGAGTCCGTACGCCCCGAAGGGTTGTCCTACAGCGTCAAGCAGACCCGCGAGCTCATCCTGCGCGCGGCCGGGGCGCCGACGCAGGGCCGGTGGCGGGTCATCCTGTTCGAGGACGCCGACCGGGCCACGGAGTCGGCCGCGAACGCGCTGCTCAAGGCCATCGAGGAGCCGCCGCCCCGTACGGTGTGGCTGCTCTGCTCCCCGGCCCCCGACGACCTGATGATCACCATCCGGTCGCGCTGCCGCCTGATCACGCTCACGACGCCCGGCACGGAGGCGGTCGCCCGGGTGCTCGCCGCCCGCGACGGGGTGCCGTGGGAGACGGCCGCGTTCGCCGCCCGCGCCGCTCAGGGGCACATCGGCCGAGCGCGGGCGCTCGCGCTGGACGACGCCGCCCGGCAGCGCCGCGAGGCCGTGCTGGGCATCCCACGCTCGCTCACGGGGGTGGGGGAGTGCGTCTCGGCGGCCGAGCGCCTGGTGAAGACCGCCGAGGAGGAGGCCGCCGCCGCGACGGCCGCGCTCAACGACAACGAGACCACCGAGCTGCGCAGGATCTACGGCGAGGGCTCCACGGGCAAGGGGCTCAACCGCGGCCTGGTGCGGGGCGGCGCCGGCGCGCTGAAGGAGCTGGAGGACCGGCAGAAGTCCCGGGCGACCCGGATCAAGCGCGACTCGCTGGACGCCGCGCTGCTGGAGCTGGTGTCGTTCTACCGCGACGTGCTCGCCGTGCAGTTCGGGGCGGGCGTCGAGCTGGCCAACGACGACCTGCGTTTCGATCTGGACCAGCTTGCGAAGAAGTCCACGCCCGAGGAGACATTGCGCCGGATCGATGCGATCATGCAATGCCGTGAGCGGCTGGCGGCGAACGTCAACCCGCAGATCGCGGTCGAGGCGATGATGCTGGCGCTGCGCTGATCGCGTGCATCCTTCTGGAGGGCTCGAAGCTCATGCGTGCGGTGTTACGAGGGTTGCTGGGTGTCGCTCTGGTGGCGTCGGCGGTTGTCGCGGTGAGCTTGCCGGCCTCCGCCGTCGGCGACGCCGAGTGGGAGATCCGCGTCTTCATGTGCTCCTCCCCGTCCATGCTCGGCTGCGAGAAGCGCACGGCCACGGGGGCCCAGAAGCGGGCGATTCGCACGCTGCTGGAGGGCATGCCGGAGGTGGAGGAGGTGCGTTTCGTGGATCAGGCCGGGATGTACGCGAGCTTCCGGCGTGACTTTGCCGCGAACAAGCCTTTGCTCCGGCAGATCACGGCGAAGGACTTTTCCGAGACGTTCGTCCTGCGGGTGAAGGAGGGCGCCGACCGGGACCGCGTGACGCGGGCCGTCACCGGGCGGCCGGGCGTCTCCTGGGCCATCGATGCGGCCGAGGGGCGGCGGGATGCGCTGTCCTGGACCCCTGACTCGGACGGGAACATCATTCTGTGCAGCGCCGGCTCGGCCATGGTTCGGTGCGGCAAGGGCAGGGGCAAGGCGAACAAGAAGGCGGCGACGGCCCGGGAGCGGGCGGCCATGGCGGCGGCGCTCGCGAAGGATCCCGCGGTCCTGTCGTACGTGTTCGAGGATCAGCGCACGGCGTACGAGAACTTCAAGGACATTTTCGCCGATAACGACGGGATGCTCAGAGTTACCAAGATGTCGGACATGCCGGAGTCGTATCGGTTGACTCTGCGACCCGACGCCGACTGGAACACTGTGACCAACCGGGTGGCGCGGATGCCGGGGGTCAGCTGGGCGTCCAACGCCAGGTGCTTCGAGACGGTCGCCAAGCTGGCGTGGGAGTACGGCCTCCTGGACTACAGCTCTGCCTTCGCGGACGGTTCTCCCGACGCCTGCGCGCCCGGAACCGGCTGACCGCCCGAGCAGCAGACGGGCTCGCCAGGCGTCTCTGATACGTGGAAGTCGAACTACTCACCCAACAAGAGGCCCTGGCGCGGCAGCGGGTCGACGTGGCGTCGATCTTCGCCGAGCACCATGTGGGTCTCGTCCGGCTGGCCCTCATCATGGTGGGCGACCGGGCGACCGCCGAGGACGTCGTCCAGGAGGCGTTCACCCGCACCCATGCCGGCCGGGGGCGGCTGCGCGACGCCGACAAGGCGCTGGCGTACGTCCGGTCGGCGGTGCTCAACGGATGCCGGTCGGTGCTGCGGCGGCGGGCGACCGTGTTCCGGCGGGCGTTGCCGTACGAGCCGCCGGTCTGGTCGGCGGAGAGCGCCGCGCTGCTGGGTGAGGAGCGCCGCGAGGTGCTGCTCGCCCTGCGCGAGCTCCCCCGCAGGCAGCGCGAGGCGCTGACCCTGCGCTACTACTTCGACCTCGCCGACCAGGAGATCGCCGACACCATGGGGGTCGGCGCGAGCACGGTGAGGTCCACGATCGCGCGGGGGCTGGCCGCCCTCGCCAGGGCACTCGGGGAGGACGCATGAACAGCCCGGTGGAAGAACGACTGCGCGCGGCCCTGGCGGAGGCGGGCGCGACCATCGACCCCGACACGCTCCGGCCCCTGCCCGCGCCCGCCCGGCGTCGCTCGTGGATGGACGCCCGGCTGCTGGTGGTAGGCGTCGCCGTGACGGCCGGCGTCGCGGCCACGGCCGTGGGGCTGACCCTGGGCTCGGGGGACGATCAGATCGCGGTCGCCGCACCGGCGCGGATCGAGCCCGGCGATGCCGACATGACCGTCTTCATGTGCTCGACCAGCGCTCTCGTGGTCAAGGAGCCTCGGTGCGGAGGGCGCGACGCCACCGCCGAGCAGGTGTCCGCAGTCGAGCGGGCGGTTCGGGGACTGTCGCAGGTCGAGGCGGCGTACACCGTGGATCAGCAGCACGCTTACGACGACTTCCGCGCCGATTTCGCGCACAACCCGCCGATGCTGGACGCGGTCAAGGCCACCGACCTGCCGGTGTCGATCCGGTTGACCCTGAAGCAGGGGGCGAACCATCGCGAGGTAGAGACATCCCTTCGCGCGCTGCCCGGGATCGGTGGGATCACTGAGAACACAGCGACTGAGGAGGTGCTGAAGTCGCGTTCGGAGATGCGGGTCAACGTATTCCTGTGCACCAAAGGGTCCTGCGGCTGGGAGCGCAAGCCGGACGGGTCCATGGTCGTCAAGGAGGGCAAGGCGGCGACGAGCGCCCAGAAAAGCGCCCTCAGGAAGCTGATCGACGGCATGCCCGAGGTGAAGTCGTACACGTTCGAGGACCAACGGGCGGCGTACGAGAACTTCAAGCGCGAGTTCGCCTCGAACAAGGCTTTGGTGAAGGCCACCAAGGCCTCGGACCTGCCGGAATCGTTCAGAGTGCTCCTCAAGCAGGGGAGCGACTGGGCCACACCGGTTGCGACGCTGAGACGCCAGCCCGGCGTGGCCGGCGTCTTCTACATGCCCTGCCAGCAGGACAGCATGCTCGCCCTCAGCCGTTACGGGATGAACCCGCCGGAGGACAAGATGTGCTCGCCCGGCGGCTGATCACGCCTGCCCCCTGACTTTCGGCGCACCTGCCCACGTAGTGTGGGCAGGAAGGCCGGAACGACCTAGGCGTCAGGAGGCGAGCGCGAGCCCATGGGAATGATCATGGCCGTGAGCTTCACCCGCTACGGGAGGCTCTACTACCTCGACCCCGGCGGGCACAGCCCCAAGGTGGGCGACAAGGTGCTCGTTCCGACCGATTCGGGCCCCGAGGTGGCGGAGTGCGTCTGGGCGCCCCAATACACCAGCGAGGACATCGACGGCCTGCCGGTCTGCGCCGGCCTGGCCGGCGAGGAGCACCTGACCCGCGACGAGACCAACAAGCGCCGCAGGGCCGAGGCGAGAAGCGTGTCGAAGCGCCTGATCAAGCGGCACAGCCTGCCGATGAAGGTGGTGGGCATCGACTACCTCGACGAGGACAACGTCTACACCGTCTACTTCTCGGCCCCGCACCGCGTAGACTTCCGCGCGCTGGTCCGCGACCTGGCCCGCAACCTGCGCGCCCGGGTCGAGCTCCGCCAGATCGGCCCCAGGGACGAGGCCCGCCTCCAGGGCGGCATCGGCCCCTGCGGCCGCGACCTGTGCTGCGCCACGTTCCTGAAGGACTTCGAACCGGTCTCCGTACGCATGGCCAAGGACCAGGACCTCCCGGTCAACCCGCTCCGCATCGCCGGCGCCTGCGGCCGCCTGATGTGCTGCCTCAAGTACGAGCACCCGCTCTACCAGGAGTTCCGCGCTTCCGCCCCGCGCGTCGGGACGAACGTGGAAACCCCGGAGGGCGCCGGCACGGTGGTGGGCCACAACGTACCGTCCGATTCCGTGGTGGTCCGACTGGCGGACGGGGGGCGGCGGTGCTCCTGCTCGAAGGCCAGCGTCTGCTCGCCGCGCAAGCAACACGACGCGATGTACGGCGGCGACGGGCCCGCGCCCTCCTAGGGGGCGTGTGTTCTGTCCGGAGGCGCGTGGTTGTGGGGGGAGCGAGGACTGTCCGGGCTCCTGTAGACTTTTCACGCTGCATGGCACCCGCCGCCTTAGCTCAGTCGGCCAGAGCACTTCACTCGTAATGAAGGGGTCTGGGGTTCGAATCCCCAAGGCGGCTCCCAGTTCAAAGGCCCTCCCGGTTCATCCGAGAGGGCCTTTGCGTACGTCGAGGGCTTGTGTGTCTCTGGACTGGCGATCTGGGTGTAGACGTTCGTGGTCACGGAGATCTGCGAGTGCCGCAGGATCCGCACGTGTACGTTTTCTACGCGCCTATCCGCTCGGCCGGTTCCCGAGGCTGGTGCGGCAGCTCGTCTCTGACCTGGTGCCGATGCAGGATCCGGCATCGTTGGGCTACGTTGATTACGGATGTGCTCAGGAGCGACGTTCTCAACCTCCAGCAGTCGCGCCAGCGCCTCATCCACCTGGCGGCGCTGCGCATGCGCCCGGGCGAGGTCCACCGCCGGCCGTGCCCGCCGCTCGGTCGGCGGCGTCGAGGTGTCCACTGCGGCTCCGACCCGCAGCGCATGCCCGGCGTCACCGACCTCCACCGCTACGGCCACTGGCTGTCGCGCGCCGGGCAGTCGCCGGCCGTGCTGCGGCTCTCCAGCCGATCGCGGTCAGTGCCGCCACCCGCCTACAAACGGGTGCGGGGGACCACCCTGGCCGAGGGCGGGCGGATGGTCGGGGACAAACTGATCGCCGACATCGAGAGCGGCGGCATGGCGGGCCTGAGTACCGCGTGGATCGACCAGGGGAAGTGGCCAGGCCACGAACACCAAGCTGATCGGATGGTCAGCGACGTCATGAAGGCCATCGCCCTGATGAGAGCGCACCTGCTGGATACCGCCCCGAGGGCGTAGGAGACGTATTCGGCTTCTCCGGACGCATCAGGCGGGGCGGGCCGTTAGATTCGGGGCAGCGGGATGCGGATGCATCGCTCGGGGGCGCTTGTGTGAGGGGCGGGTGCGTGAGCGTGGATCTGGCTGCGTTGGTGGCGGCGGTCTCTCCATGGGCGACGGCAGCGGTGGCCTCATATGGGGCGGCGGTGCTGGCCCAGGCGCAGGAGGACGCGGCCGATGCGACCGTGGGGTGGGGGCGGAAGATCCTCCAGCGTGTATTCGGGACCCACCCCGCCGAGGAGGAGGTCCCCGAGGCGATTGCGGAGCTGGCGCAGGCTCCGGACGATGCCGACCTGCAGGCGGCGCTGCGGGTGCAGATCAGGAAGGCCCTCGCCGCCGATCCTGGGCTGGCGGCTGAGGTGGCGCGGATGGTGGAGCAGGCCCGCGGGCAGGCGCTGGTCGGGCAGGGGCAGGTGAACGCGGTCGCGACCGGTCACGCGCAGCAGGCCAACCTGGGGCAGGGGACGATGTCCGTGTCGTTCGCCGATCAGCGTGAGCGGTGAGCCTGCGGGCCGGGTCGAGGCGCAGGCCACCGGGCAGGCGAGGCAGGCCAATCTCGGTCAGGGCTGGCAGTTGGTCGACCAGAGCACCAACGTTCACCTGCCTCCCGGAGCCCTGCACGCTCCCGGCACGGTGGCGGCACCGTCGGCGCTGAGCAATCTGCCCGGCGGGGCGGCCGAGGTATTCGTCGGCCGCGATGAGGCGCTGGCGACGCTCGAGCGGGAGCTGCAGGCGGACCGGTCGCGGGTGGTGATCGGTCAGGTGATCCACGGGATCGGCGGGGTGGGCAAGACCGAGTTGGCCCGCCAGTACGCACTCGCGCGGGCGGAGCGGTACCGGGTGCGGTGGTGGATCGTCGCAGATGGTGCCGATCAGATCCAGAACGGGCTGGCCATGCTGGCGGAACGGCTGCATCCACCGCTGCCCCGGCAGTCGGCCTTGACCACCGTGCTGGGCGTGGAGCAGGCAGCGGCATGGGCGTACGGCTGGCTGCAGGCACATCAGGACTGGCTGCTGGTGCTGGACAACGTGGAAGACCCGCGCGATGTCCGGGACCTGCTGGGGCAGCTCCGCACTGGTCACATCCTGCTCACCACCCGCCGTGATGTGGCCTGGCCAGACGGAGTGCGCCCAGTTCCGCTGAACGTGCTCGGCCCGGACGCGGCCATCGACCTGCTCGCCCAGACCAGCAGATGCCCCGAACCAGCCGACCGGCCTGCCATAGCGGCCATCGCGCAGGAGCTGGGGCGTCTGCCGCTGGCGTTGGAGCAGGCCGGGGCCTACCTGCGGGAAACCCGGATCAGCCCGAAGGCGTACTTGGAGCTGCTGTCCCGGCATCCGGCTCATCTGTACGCGGCTGTGCCGGAAGGGGGCGATGCCGGGCGGGCCATCGCCCGCCTCTGGAACTCCCACCTGGGCACCATCCGGGATCGCAACCCGCACGCCGAGCACCTGTTGCGCGTGCTGGCCTGCTACGCCCCCGACAATATCCCGCGGGACCTGATCGACGCGGACTGGGCAGACAGAGACGCCGGCGTGCCCAATCCGGCGACGTTGGACGCGCTCCGGTTGCTCGTCTCCTATGGCCTGATCAGCCTGGATCGGCACACCATCTCCATGCACCGGCTGCTGCAAGCCGTCCTGACCACTCCTGCGCCTGCAGCCTCGGCGGACCTTCCCTCCGGGGAGGCGGTCGTCCAAGTGGCCTTGGCATGGCTCGCTGCGGCCTGGCCACACACCACCAGCGAGCCGCCTACCGTCGATCAGCTCGGTCGGCGGCGCCTCCTCAGTCCGCACATAGCGGCCCTGACGAGCCATCATCAGATCGTCACTACGCGCGGCGAGCACGATTGGATCTTCAGGCAGGCGGTAGTGCATGAGTACGAGCAGGGCAATTACCAGCGTGCTCTCACCCTGGTCACGCACGACTACGCCATCAATCAAGCCTCACTGGGTGAGGAGCACCCGGACACGCTGACGAGCCGTGGCAATTTGGCGACCGTGCTGCGGGATCTGGGGCGGTTGGAGGAGGCGGAGGCGGAGGCTCGCGCGGTCTGGCAGGTCCAGGTGCGGGTGCTGGGTGAGGAGCATCCGGACACGCTGGCCAGCCGCAACAACCTCGCGCTGGCGCTGCAGAGGCTGGGGCGGCTGGGGGAGGCGGAGGCGGAGGCTCGCGCGGTCTGGCAGGTCCAGGCGCGGGTGCTGGGTGAGGAGCATCCCCTTACGCTGAGCAGCCGCAACAACCTCGCGCTGGTGCTGCATGGTCTGGGGCGGTTGGGGGAGGCGGAGGCCCATAGCCGCGCGGTCTGGCAGGTCCAGGTGCGGGTGCTGGGCGAGGAGCACCCCCTTACGCTGACCAGCCGCAACAACCTCGCGCTGGCGCTGCAGAGTCTGGGGCGGTTGGAGGAGGCGGAGGCGGAGGCTCGCGCGGTCTGGCAGGTCCGGGCGCGGGTGCTGGGTGAGGAGCACCCGGACACGCTGACGAGCCGCGGCAATTTCGCGACCGTGCTGCGGGATCTGGGGCGGTTGGGGGAGGCGGAGGCGGAGGCTCGCGTGGTCTGGCAGGTCCAGGCGCGGGTGCTGGGTGAGGAGCACCCGGACACGCTGACGAGCCGCGGCAATTTCGCGACCGTGCTGTTGGGGCTGGGGCGGTTGGAGGATGCGGAGGCTCATAGCCACGTGGTCTGGCGGAGCATGGTGCAGGTGGTGGGCGAGGAGCACCCGGACACGCTGGCCAGCCGTAGCCACCTCGCGCTGGCGCTGCAGAGGCTGGGGCGGTTGGAGGATGCGGAGGCCCATAACCGCGCTGTCTGGCGGAGCATGGTGCGGCTGCTGGGTGAGGAGCACCCGGACACGCTGGCCAGCCGTGCCAACCTTGCTGCCGTGCTGTTGGGTCTGGGGCGGTTGGGGGAGGCGGAGGCGGAGGCTCGAGTGGTCTGGCAGGTCCAGGCGCGGGTGCTGGGTGAGGAGCACCCCTACACGCTGGCCAGCCGTAGCCACCTCGCGCTGGCGCTGCAGAGGCTGGGGCGGTTGGAGGATGCGGAGGCCCATAACCGCGCTGTCTGGAGAAGCACGGTCCGGGTGTTGGGTAAGGAGCACCCGAACACACTGACCAGCCGTGCCAACCTTGCTGCCGTGCTGCGGGATCTGGGGCGGTTGGAGGAGGCGGAGGCGGAGGATCGCGCGGTCTGGCAGGTCCAGGCGCGGGTGCTGGGTGAGGAGCACCCGGACACGCTGGCCAGCCATGTCAGACTCGCGCTCGTGCTGCTGGGGCTGGCGCGGTGGCGAGAGGCGGAGGCGGAAATGCGGGCAGTCTGGCAGGTCCAGGCGCGGGTGCTGGGTGAGGAGCATCCCGACACGCTGACCAGCCGTGGCAACCTTGCTGCTGCGCTGGGAGGGCTGGGGCGGTTGGAGGAGGCGGAGGCGGAGGGCCGGGCGGTCTGGCAGAGCCTGGTACGGGTTCTAGGCGCAGAGCACCCCAATACCAGAGCCAGCCGTCAGAACCTGGACAATGTGATTCATGCGCGCAGGAATCGGTCCGCCGAAAGCGCTCAAGCCCGAAATCGTGGTGTGAGTCGCAACGCTTTGTGCCCGTGTGGTTCGGGACGGAAGTTCAAACGCTGCCATGGCGTTGGCGCGTCATCCTGAACGGTACGCCGGGCGTCCGGCGCGGTGGCTAGCTCAAGGTGAGCGGGGGATTCATGGATTTCCCGAGGATGCAGCGGTTCCGAACCGTATCGCGAAGGGCTTTTGCTGACGCTCCTGCTAACAGCGTCCCCACTGGGGTTTCCATCGGCGGCGGTGCGACACCACTGACGCCGAATCGGCTCCAACTCACTCTCGATGAGGAACTGCTCAGGGTGAGCTCGGTGGTGAGGGCCCTGGTGTCGCCTTCGCCAGCGGGTTCTGCCACGCAGGGATCTTGTGCGGGCACGCTCCGGACAACCCATGCCTACAGAGCGATCCGGTCCGGTGCGCTAACGAGGTCACCATCTTCGGCCGGTTGGTTTCCCCGGGGCGAGACCGAGGGCGGCGAGAGCGGCGGCGCCGCGTTCGGCGTGGGCGCCGCCGGCGAGCACGAGGGTCCGCGCGAACTGGTAGTGGCAGCCGGCGGTGTCGAACGCGTCCGCCGTGGCGAGCAGCGCCTCCCGGTCGCCGTCGAGCAGGGCGCCGGCTCGTTCCACCATGGCAGCGGCGACCGGGTTGCCGGCCACGACGGTGCGGGCTTCGGTCACGATGGCGCGGGCGTTGTGGCTTTCGGCGAGTACGGCGGTCTCGCTGCGCAGCGCGACATACCAGTGGTGCCAGATCCAGGTGATCCACTTCCACATCTGCCGGGGCTCGGGGGCCATCCGTTCCAGCGCCTCCGCTGCCTGCCCGTGGTGCAGCAGGAGCATCGTGTCGAAGACCGCCCCGTAGCCGTAGGTGTGCTCCGGTGAGGTGCCGAGCCGGCCCAGGAGCTCCTGCCATTCGCGTCTGGCGTCGTGGTCGCCGCGCAGGCCGTGGATCATCGCCACACCGGCCGCCGCCGGAGCGAGGATGGACCGGGCGGGGCTGCCTGCCCGCTGCCACGCGTCGAGGAACCGGACGCTGCCGGTGAGCACCTCGTCGACGTCGCCCGCCAGCGCGGCAACCATCAGCAGCCGGCACGTAGCGCGATGACCCACCTCCGCCAGCGATGGGTGATCGGCCAGTTGTCGTGCCCATCGGCGGGCGTCCTGCACGTCTCCCGCCCCGAGGGCGGCCTCGGCGACGATCCCGAGCGCGTCGATCAGCTCATGGGTGCCGGCCGGCGTGCTCGGCAGGGGCGACAGGAGCATGATCCGGCGCCGGGCCGTGGCCGCCGCGGCGAACGTGTCGCCGGCCCAGCTCTGAGCGCCGGTGAGCGCGTCGAGTGCGGCCGACTCGGCGAGCGGGTCGCCGGTCCGGCGGGCGAGTTCGACCGCGTGCTCGGCGCGTTCACGCGTCTCCGGTACGGCGTTGCCGGGCGGGCCCTGGACGGCGCCGAACGCGTCGGTGAGCACCGCGGCCTCGGCCAGTGCGACCGCAGCGTGCGCGGCCGGATCGTCGCCGGCCTGCTCCCGCGCCTCGGTGATCAGCTGGAGCGTCTCCTCCTGGGACGGGCGTCGTACGAATGTGGTCGAGAACCGGAACGCGATGGTGGCGGCGGTCGCCAGGTCGGTGGCGGCAGTAGCGCCGGACACGCGGGCGGCGTCCGCGGCCGCGTGGCGCAGACGGTACATGTCATCACCGGCCGTCCGGCACCCGGCTACGGCCGCGGCCTGCCGGAGCATCGACGCGGAGGCGGCCGGGTCGGTCGCGAGTGCGGCGGCCTGCTCATAGCGCCGCTGGGACTCGCCGGTCAGGTGACGGGTGAAGGTCAGCTCGGCCAGGCACCGGGCGAGCTCGAACGCGTCGGCGCGCTGCTCCGGGCGGTCGGCCGCCCACGCCAGGGCGGCGCGGAGGTCGTCGGCCACCAGGTCGAACCGGGCCCGCCAATCTGGGTCCACCACTGCCAAGCCGGCCGCCTGCGCCAGGCACCAGCGAAGGTGCCGGGTTCGAGCGTCGATCAGCTCACCGGCCTCGGACAGCCGCTCCATACCGTACTGGCGGATGGTCTCCAGCGCCCGGTACTCGGTCCTGCCCAGGGACGTCGTCACCGTCAGCAGACTCTGCCCGGCGAGCCGGGCCAGGCCGTCGGCGACCAGGCCCTCCTCGTCCTCGTCCCCGGTCACCTGCGCCGCCGCCGTGGCGGTGAAGGGTGCCACGAACACTGACACCCGGCGCAGCAGCGCCCGGTCGGCGGGCTCCAGCAGGGCGTGGCTCCAGTCCAGCGCCGCCCGTACCGAGCGGTGACGGTCATCGGCACGGGAGCCGCCGGTGAGCATCCGCAGAGGGTGGGACAGGGCGGCGGTGATGCCGTCGAACCCGAGCATCGGACAGCGGGCGGCGGCCAGCTCGATCGCCAGCGCCATCCCGTCCAGCCGCTCGCAAATCGCGGCAACCTGGCCGCGCAACGGCGGATCCAGCGGCCGGCCGACCGCCGCCGCCCGTTCCATGAACAACGCGACCGCGTCCGAGTCGCCGTCGGCGGCCAGCGACAGCGGCGGGACCGGATACACCCGTTCGAACGGCACCATCAGCCGGGCCCGGCTGGTCGCCAGCACCGTCACCCGCGGGCACGTCGCCAACAGCCGCTCGAGAAACAGCGTCACCCCGTCCGCCACGTGCTCGCAGTTGTCCAGCACCAGCAGCGCTCGGCGGTCGGCCAGCGCGGCGAGCACGGACTCGGTCATGTCGCGGCCGGGCTGCTCACCGAGGCCGAGCGCTCCCGCGACCGCGGTCGCGGTCGCGATCAGGCCCGGATCGGTGACCGGGACCAGGTCGACGAACCACACTCCGTCGGCGTACTCACCGCTCACCTCCGCGGCCACCGCCAGCGCCAACCGGGTCTTGCCCACTCCGCCGGGACCGACCGCGGTCACCTGCCGGTGCGCCCTGGTCATCTCGGTCAGTTCGGCCCGCTCGCTCGCCCGGCCGATGAACGAAGTCAGCGGGGTGGGCAGGAACGGTGCCGGGACGGCACCGGCCGGCGTGGGCGTACGCCGGGCGAGCGCCCGCCGATCCGGCACTTCAAGCTTGCGCAGCAGCGAGGAGACGTGGCTCTCCACGGTACGCACCGAGATGCACAGCCGGGCCGCGATCTCGGCATTGCTGAGATGGGCACCGACCAGCTCCAGCACCTCGGTTTCCCGAGGCGAGATCTCCGCTCCTGTCGCCACCGCCCCAGTTTGCCGCAGTCCCTCCTCGGGAAGCCGGGCAGGGCGGCAACGGTCTCAATCGCGAATCAGCGCGCTTCCCAGAGAAACGGTGTTGCCAGGGTGCAGTCCGAGGTCGCGAATTCTGTGCGACACTCCAGAATGGACGTTGACCCGATAATAACCGAATGATCCATCGCCCTCGGGCGCTTCGGCTTCGACGATGTATTCGTCATCGGTCAGCCAGCCATGGCCGACCGCGTCGCTCGGTTCTGAGAGGAGATGAAGCTTCAGTTTCCTGATGATTTTTCCGGTCATGACGTCGCGAGTGACCAGATACTCATCGCCATCGCCGGCGTCGGCCTGTATGTCCACGAGAAACTGGCCGTCCGGGGAGAGGCTTTCGGCGGAGTAGCCTTCTCGCCGTTCGCTGATGACGGCGCCATCGCGCTTCAGGATGGTCACCGTGCTCGGCTCGCTGATGCCGGAACACGTTCGTTGTGCCGCTATCCGTGCCGCATCATGGCTCATGCCGATGATCGCACAGAATCCTTGAAGGGTGGTGGTCTGTCCGGTGGCGAACTCGGTGATGAGCAAGCGAGGTCGGCTCCCGGCGAAGGACACCGCGAAGAATTCTCCGTCCGGTGAGATGTCCAGGTCGCGTACATCACCGAGTGCTTGGGCGTCGAGGCGCGGGGAGGTCGCCTTTCGCTGCGCCGTCGGCAGATCCCAACCCACGAACTGCATGTATTTCTTGCTGAAGTAAGCGATGCGATGGCCGTCGCGAGTGATCCGGAGCGTGACCCTGCGTCCCTCGGTATCGTTCAGCTGTATCTGACTGGCCGCGTCGTAAAGGTCGATGTTGCTGGTGCAATCGTCATCGCCGACACTGACCCCTTTTCGGTACCCGCCGCATCCCACCCCGTACGGTACGCCGATGTCCTGCCTTCCTCTACCGAGCTTGAGATTGACGTGTAACCGCCACTCGGTGCAAGTGACCAGCGGAGGTTCGCCTTCTTCCGCTGCATCGGGAGACCAGCCGGGACAGCTCGAATTCTCGGGAATGAAGGCGTATTGTACGGGCGGATCGAAAGGCTCCGGTGTCCATTCCCATGTCGATCGTGGCGACGCGTCCTGATTCACAAAAAGCAAGCCGGCTCCGACTACGCATATGAGGAGAAGGATACTGGCCCACTTTGCTGGCGGGCGTCTCGGGCTATGTTGCGACCCGAGAGGAGGCGAGTGGACTCCACCAGCTCCAGACCCATTCATATCGACGGATGTCCTCATGATTCCCGCGCCTCCCGGTCCAGTGTCGATCGACACGGTAAGCGAGCCCAGTAACGAGTGGATCACAGGGCTGAAGACTCTCTATCGAAGCGGAGTCGGGTGGGTGACGGAGGAGCTCGTGTATCCATGGACGCGGCGGTTCCTCCCATGGAGAATCACCCAGGCCGTGGTCAGGGGATGATATGAGCGTTACGGATAGGTAGTGGAGTCGGTGCGCGGTGGCCCGAAAAGTGTCATGAGAAACCCGCGGCCGAAATGTGCTGCGGACGTGGCGATAGGCTGACCCAGTGCGGCGGCTAGATGTATTGACCACGAGCGTTGTTAACAGTGGGACTTGATCAATAGAGAAGCCTCCGATGTGGTGAAGGTGTCGAATCTGCACCGCACGGAGGCTTCATGTCCCACCGTAACGCCCGGCTGACCGTGTACGCCCGCCGCCTGCTCGTTCAGCGAGTCCTGGCCGGCCGACCGGTCGCGCACGTAGCAGCCGAGATGGGCATCTCCCGGCCCACCGCCTACAAATGGATCCGCCGCTGGCGCGCCGAGGGCGAAGCAGGCCTGCACGATCGGCCCAGCCGAGCGCACACCATCCCGCACCGCACCCCCGCCGAAGTGGAAGCCGAGGTCTGCAGGTTGCGCACCAGCCGCAAGCTCGGCCCCGCCCGCATCGGCCCCATCCTCGGCCTGGCAGCCTCCACCGTGCACCGCATCCTGACCCGCCACGGCCTGCACCGCCTGGCCTGGCTGGACCGACCCACCGGCCAGCCCATCCGCCGCTACGAACGCGACCAGCCCGGCGAACTGGTGCACGTCGATGTCAAGAAGCTCGGACGCATCCCCACCGGCGGCGGCTGGCGCATCCACGGCCGCGACCAGCGCAGCCACGACCGCAGCCGCACCATCGGCTTTGACTACATCCATTCGGCCATCGACGACTACTCCCGCCTGGCATACAGCGAGGTCCTGCCCGACGAGAAGGCCACCACCTGCGCCGCCTTCCTCCGCCGCGCCGCCGCCCACTTCGCCGGCCTGGGCATCACCCGCATCCAGCGCGTGCTGACCGACAACGCGCTGGCCTACCGCCGCGGCACCGCCTGGCGCCAGGCCTTGGCCGAACTCGGCGCGACCGCCAAGCACACCCGCCCCTACCGGCCACAGACCAACGGCAAAGCCGAACGCTTCAACCGCACCTTGCTCGATGAATGGGCCTACGCCCGCCCTTACGCCAGCAACGACGAACGCACCATCGCTCTGCCAGACTTCCTCCACACCTACAACCACCACCGAGGCCACACCGCACTCGGCGGCCATCCACCGATCACCCGCGTCAACAACGCTGCGGGTCAATACAGCTAGACCTGGCCGACCCGTGAGATAGTCGCTCTCGCTCAGGGAGCGTCAATGAGCGGAGATAGTGAGTGTCGAACGGTCTCGCGCAGTTCGTGTTGTCTTTCGCGGACGAGGAACTGATCCTCGACCGAGGGAATGTGAACGCGGAGGCTCGGGCCAATATGGTGGCGTTCGGGTTCGTCCCGCAGGGCTTCGACGTGCGGCCTGCTGAGCGGGCTCTTGTCACGCTTGGTGAGCGGCTCCGCGCGCGGTTCGTCGATGTTGTCGGGCCGGTGACGTTTTATGCCTGGTATGACGAGCAGGCCGGCCAGCTGCGGTGTTCGATCGTTGCTGCCGAGCCGGATGACCTGCCGTTCGGAGGGCGGTACCGTGCCGTGGACGATCCCGCACCTGTGCTCGCCCTGATGGCTGCTGATGTACAGCCGGGTGTGGTGCTGTGGGCTGATCTGCGGGAAGTCCCCGCTGAGGATGTTGCCGGCCCGGATGAGCAGGTCGAGTACTCGTTCCCTGTGTTCGTCGTTAAGGTCAGCCGGTAAAAACTTCAGCGTCGGCAGAGCTTTGCGGCCGAGAGTATCCCGTCTGGCCGCGGGCTCTTCGGTTCGGTAACCGATTCGGTGCTTGGGCGGAGGCATGATCTGGAAGTTGGAGCCCCGCTGTCGGTACGGCCTTGCTAACCGAGAGTCCCTGGCACGGTCACCATTCCCTGGTGGAGGGTGCAGGCCGTCCCTTCAACGGGCCGCGCAGCAAGGAGCGCCAGGTGGAGCTCTTGCGATGGGCAGGTCCGGTGACGGGTCGAGGCCGTTCGGCGGTTCTCGGGGTCCGGGTCCTGTTGGCCGAGTTGTGGGCGTGGCTTTAGCAGGGCGCGGGCAGCCTGGCCGGTATGGATGGTGCAAGACGGACAAAGGTCATCATCGGCACCGTTTTCATGGGCTCGGCCCTGGCCGGTTTCACGGCGCCCTCGGAGCCGCCGGGCGGTACGGGGGCGGGCGAGAGGGCGAGTGCCGCGGCCATGGACGCGGTCAAGGACTCCAAGGTCCTCTCGGTTCAGTCGAACAACGGTGGCCGGGTCTGGGAGGTGCAGCTCGCCGGGCCCGACGGCACCGAGCGGCTGTTGGAGGTGGATGCGTCGGGGAAGGTCTCGGGGGCCAGGGTCAAGGACACCGGTGAGGGTGAGAAGGCCAGGGTGATGGGCATCAGCAAGGACGCCCGGCTCAGCTTCAGGGACGCGGCGGCGAAGGTGTCCTCTGCGGTGCCGGAAGGCAGGATCACCCACATGAGCCTGGACCGGTACGGCGACGAGGCACTCGTCTGGGATGCCGATGTCCTCACTTCGGAAGGCGCCTGGCATGGAGTCAAGGTCGATGCCAGGACCGGGAACGTGACCAGGATCGGTTAGTGGAGCGCGGCGCCGGGACCGGGCGGGTCATGCCGGCCCCGTGTCGGCATCCGGTCCGGCGGCGGCGGTCAGGTTGCGGGCGAGGCGGGCGGCGGCCTCACGGAGTCCAGGGGGGTCGAGGATCTGGGTCTCGAAGCCGAGGGCGGCGATGTGCACGGCGAGCCAGTTCAGGTCGTCGCCCCCGGCTGTGAGCAGGCACCAGCCGTCCTCGTCGTCGGCCTCGACGCGGCCCACCTGCGGGGGGATCCGGTCGCGGACCTGGTCGGGGTGGGCGCGTAGGCGTACGCGGGCGTGGTGGCGGTAGGGGGACTCGGTCACGGAGCGCTGGACGTAGGCGGCCGGGTCGGGGTGGTCCCGGGGGCGGAAGCGCCAGGTCGTGGCGGTCACGTCGCGCATGCGGTCGAGGCGGAAGGTGCGCCAGTCGTCGCGGTCGACGTCCCAGGCCATGAGGTACCAGCGGCGGGCGGTGGCGACCAGGCGGACCGGCTCGACCGTGCGTTCGCGCGGCTCGCCGTCGCGGGCGGCGTAGCCGAAGCGGACGCGGACCGCGTCGCGGCAGGCGCGGGCGAGGGTCACCAGCAGTTCATGGTCGATCTCGATGCCGGGGCCGACCAGGGTGTCCATGGCCCCGTGCACGGCCCGGACCTCGGCGCGCAGCCGGGGCGGCATCACCTGGTCGAGCTTGGCGAGGGCGCGCAGGGCCGCCTCGCCCGCGCCGGCGACCGTCCCCCCGGACGCCAGCCGCAGGGACACCGCGGTCGCGATCGCCTCCTCGTCGTCGAGGAGCAGCGGCGGCAGCCGGGTGCCCGCGCCGAGCTGGTAGCCGCCGCCGACGCCTGCCGTGGCGTGCACCGGGTAGCCGAGGGCGCGCAGGCGCTCGACGTCGCGGCGGATCGAACGGTCGGTGACGCGCAGCTCGGCGGCCAGCTCGGTGGCGGTCCATGACGGGCGGCGCTGGAGCAGGGCCAGCAGGCGGAGCACGCGTTCGGTGGTTCCCTCGACGGTCACGTACGTCAGGGTTTCACGGATCGCGGACCGTACCTGTCCGGGAAAGGAGGGAAAGTGGGTCCCGTGAGCGAGGAAATCATCTGGAACCCGCTGTTGCGGGATCAGTTCGCGTGGCATTGGACCCAGCAGCTACGGCCGCGGCTCGACGGGCTCAGCGACGAGGAGTACTTCTGGGAGCCGGCGCCCGGCTCCTGGAACGTGCGGCCCCGGGGCACGGGGTCCGCGCCGATTCAGGGCGGGACGGGGGCGGTGACGATCGACTTCACGTTCCCGATGCCCGAGCCGGCGCCGTTCACCACGATCGCCTGGCGGCTCGGGCACGTGATCGTCGGCGTGCTCGCGATGCGCAACGCCGCGCACTTCGGCCGCGCGGCCACCGACTACCACTCCTACGAGTACGCCGCCACCGCCGCCGAGGCGCTGGCGCAGCTCGACGAGGAGTACGCGAGGTGGGCGGCCGGCGTCGAGGCGCTCGGCGAGGCCGGTCTCGCCCGTCCCTGCGGGGAGGCGGAGGGCGAGTGGGCCGCCCACCCCATGGCGGCGCTGGTGCTGCACATCAACAGGGAGCTGATCCACCACCTCTCCGAGGTGTGCCTGCTCCGCGACCTCTACCTGCACACGACCGGACAGAAGGAAAAGAGCGACCATGGCGCTTGAGGTGCAGATCACGTTCGACTGCGCGGACCCGGCGAAGTTGTCGGCGTTCTGGGCGGAGGCGCTCGGCTACCGGCTGCAGGACCCGCCGCCCGGCTTCGCGTCCTGGGAGGAGGCGCTGGAGGCGATGGGCGTGCCGCCCGAGCGGCACAACGACGCCTCCGCGCTGCTCGACCCGGAGGGGGCGGGGCCGCGGCTGTTCTTCCAGCGGGTGCCGGAGGGCAAGCAGGTCAAGAACCGGCTGCACCTCGACGTACGGGCCGCGCCGGGCCTGGAGGGCGAGGCGCGCATGGCGGCGCTGGAGGCGGAGGCCAGGCGGCTGGTGGGGCATGGCGCGACGCGGCTGGAGCGGCACGAGCCGGCCCCTCCGATGGCCGGCGGGCACATCATCATGGCCGACCCGGAGGGGAACGAGTTCTGCCTCGACTGAAGCCGAGTTGAGCGGGGTCTCGCGTGCTGGTGCTGCCTGGAGTCGGAGTGCCATGCTGATGTGCTGATGTGCTGATGTGCTGGTGGCCAACAGCCGTGAAAGGGGCGGGCGGATGGCGGCACGGGTGCTGGTGGTCGGGCTCGATCCGGCCACGCTGAAGGACTGGGATCCCGAGCCGGTGCAGGCGGCCATCGCCCGCGGCCGGGCCAGGTTCGCCGAGCATGGCGTCGAGGCCGACTACTGTCTGGTCGACCTCGCCGCGGACCCCGAGGGAGCGCTGGTGGAGGCGCTGAGCCGGGGCGGTCATGAGTGCGTGGTGATCGGCGGCGGCATCCGAGGGCACGAGCCGGCACTGCACATTTTCGAGCGCATGATCAACCTGGTACGGGAGCACGCGCCGGACGCGGCCATCGCCTTCAACACCAGCCCGGAGGACTGCCTCGACGCGGCCCTGCGCTGGCTACGGACCTAGAGCAGCAGGGCGCGGGCCTGGGCCAGCAGGTCCACCTGGGCCCGCCAGTCGTCGCCCGCCACGCCGACGACCGCGTGGTTCGCCCCGGCCTCCCGGTACGCGGCCAGCCTCTCCGCCGCCTGCTCAGGGGTGCCGGTGAGCGGAATGTCCATGACGTCGGCCAACGGCCGGTCGTAGGCGGAGGCGATGCCCGCGGCCAGCTCGGCCCGGGAGGGCGCCCCGGCCCCCAGGGCCGCGCTGCAGCCGATGGCGATGACCGGCGCGGGGCGGCCGTGCCCGGCGGCCAGGTCGTTCAGCCGCGCGCGCCCGTCGGCCACCGCACGCGGGGAGATCAGGGACGGGAACCAGCCGTCGCCGAGGCGCGCGGCCCGGCGCAGGGCGGCCGGGGAGGCGTTCCCCACCCACACCGGAGGCACCGGCACGGACAGGGACAGCTCGGCGGCCGAGCCGTCAGGCAGCGGCGTCCGCTCGCCGGACAGGAGGCTCGGGAGCAGCGTGAGCGCCGTGTCGGTACGGGCGCCGCGCTCGGCGTACGGCACCCCGGCCGCGGCCCACTGCGCCGGCCCCCCGCCCGATCCGACGCCGAGGACGAGACGGCCGTCGGAGACGTGCTGGAGGGTCGCGATCTGCTTGGCGGCCCAGGCGAGGGGGCGGAGGGCGGGGACGAGCACGCTGGTGCCGATGGCGACGCGGCTGGTGACGGCAGCGGCGGTGGCGAGGGCGACGGGCGCGTCGAGGGTGGGGGCGCCGATGGCGAGGTGGTCGCCGTGCCAGACGCCGTCGAGGCCGGCCTGCTCGGCGTGCCGGGCGGCGGCGGGCAGGTCGAGACCGTCGCGGCGTTGCACCGGGATGCCGGGCAGGATGACGCCGATCGTGAAGGGCTCCATGGAGATCCACCATGCAAGCTCAAGTTCGGTTGATGTCAAAGGAGAGCTTGCGCCCGCAGGAGAAATCGTCAACTCTTAGGAAAGTTTCCTGTAAGAAGAGGGGTGACGAGAGTGCGCGGGATTGCGGTCGTCGTCCTCGGGATCGTGCTGGCCGTCGCCGGCTGCGGCGCCCCGCCCGCCGAGCCCCCGCTGAACGCCGACGACGTGATGTTCGTCCAGATGATGGTCCAGCACCACCGCCAGGGCATCGAGATCGCGAAGCTGGGCGCCGAGCGCGCCAGGTCGCCCGAGGTCAGAACGCTCACCGCCGCCATCGAGACGACCCAGCAGGACGAGGTCGAGATGATGCTGCGCTGGCTGCACGACTGGGAGCAGCCGTTGCAGGCCGGCGAGGGGGCGCACGACCACCACGGCGGCATGCCGGAGACCGACGTGAAACGGATCCGGGCGCTGAGGAAGTCGAAGGACTTCGAGCGGGACCTGCTCGACCTGCTGATCGCGCACCAGGGCGACGCGGCCAGGATGGCGCAGGAGGAGGTCGCGAGCGGGATCAACCCGGCGGCCAAGGCGTGGGCCGGGCAGGTGGAGAGCTCGCGGCGCGGCCAAGTGGAGATGATGGCCCAGCTGATGACAAAGCTGGCCAAAAGCTGAAAAAGCTGGTCCAAGGCTGAAAAACGAGGAAACAGCCAACTCCTCATAGACGCCGCCCGCGAGAAGTGATTAGATCACTTGATATGTCCGAGGTGACGCGGCCGACACTGTCCGACGCTCTGACCGAGCGCATGCTGGAGCTCATCCGTACGGGCGGGCACCGGCCGGGCGACCGGCTGCCGTCCACGAGGGAGCTGTCGCAGCGCTTCGCCGTCACCACGCCGACGCTGCGCGAGGCGCTCCGCAGGCTGGAGGCGACCGGCGCGATCGAGCTGCGCCACGGCTCCGGCATCTACGTAGGCGCCGACATCGAGCGCCTGGTCCTGCCCAACCCCAACATGCGCGAGATCCGCGCCGCCCGGCTGCTGGAGCTGCTGGAGGCCCGCCTCGTCATCGAGCCCCCGCTGGCCGCCCTGGCCGCCGAGCGGGCCGGCGACGAGGAGCTGGCCGCGTTCCGGCGGGTGCTCGACGAGGCGGGGCGGCACCTGCGCGGCGAGGACGCCGAGCTGCACGACGCCAACATGGCCTTCCACCGGGCCACCGCCCGTACGGCGGGCAACGGCGTCCTGCACGAGGTGGTCGACTCGCTGCTCACCGTCCACGGCCCCGAGCAGCGCGAGATCCTGCAGATCTTCGACGACCGGCGGCGCGACTACGACGAGCACCTGGCGATCCTCGCGGCCATCGAAGCGCGTGACGCGGCGGCGGCCGAGGCCCGCATGCGGGCTCACCTGGCCGACGTGAAGACGGTCGTCGAGCGTCGGCTCCAGTCTCCTCCGGGAGACGCATCCCCCCGATAGAAACAAGAACCAAGGAGGCCGGCCCATGTTCCGGTCACGTGTTGCCACGCTGGGCGTGGCGGCGCTCGTCCTCGCCGCGTGCGGCGGCAACGGCGCCACCACGCAGGAGAAGAAGACCGAGCTGACGCTCTACAACGACAAGGGCGCGTGGACGAAGTTCTTCGACGAGATGGGCGCCCTGTCCAAGCAGCGGATCGGCCTGGGCATGAAGCCGACGGGATACACGGACTCGGCGCAGTACCAGGCGTTCATCAAGGCGTCGTTCCGTACGAACGTCAAGCCCGACCTGTTCACCTGGCAGACCGGGGGGATGCTGGAGGAGATCGTCAAGCAGAAGCAGGTGGCCGACACCACGGCCGTCTGGCAGGAGGCGATCAAGGCGGGCGACCTGTCGCAGGACCTCGCGCCCTACTACACGATCGGCGGCAAGCAGTACTGCGTGCCGATGAACGTCGCCTACTGGGGGATGTTCTACAACAAGAAGGTCTTCGACCAGCACGGCCTGACCCCGCCGCAGACCTGGGACGAGCTGATCAAGGTCGCCGACACCCTCAAGCAGAACGGCGTCAAGGCGTTCTACCACACGAGCGTGCTGTTCTCGTTCGTCTGGTTCGAGCAGCTCATGGCCGGCACCGACCCCGACCTGTACGACCGCCTGTCCACCGGACAGGCGAAGTACACCGACCCCGGCGTGGTCCAGGTGATGGAGCGCTGGAAGTCGATGATCGACGCCGGCTACTTCATCAACCCGGGCGACAAGACCGACCCCGGTGACGTGCTGAAGAACGGCAAGGCGGCGATGGTGTCGTTCGGCACCTGGTTCAACACCAGCATGACCCAGCGGGACATGAAGGCCGGCACCGACTACGGCTTCTTCGTCATCCCCAACGTCAACGCGGCACTCCCCAAGACGTCGATGATCTTCGAGAGCGGGCCGCTCTGCTCGCTGACCAAGGCCGCCGACCCCGAGGCGAGCATGAAGTACCTCAAGTGGTGGACCAGCGCCGAGGCGCAGGAGAAGTGGGCGACCAGCCGCGGCGACGTGAGCGCCAACCCCAAGGTCGCCATCCAGGACGAGGCGCTCGGCGCGGTCACCAAGGACGCGGGCAGCGGGAAGTACCGCCTGGTCAACCGCTACTTCGAGGCGACGCCGCCACCGGTGCTGACGGCCGCGCTCGACGGGTTCGGCAAGTTCGTCACCGAGCCCGGCAGCTACAAGGAGGTCCTGGAGACCATCCAGAAGGCCGCCGACGAGTACTGGAGCACGCATCAGTGACCCGTTCACCGGTGCTCGGGAGGTTCCGGCACGGGTACGTGGCGCCCGCGGCCGTCCTGGTCGCGGTGCTGCTCTACGCGCCGTTCGTGTGGACCGCCTACCTGAGCCTCACCCGGTACGACGGGCTGGAGCCCCCGGCATGGGCCGGCCTGGACAACTTCGTCAAGCTGTTCGGCGACCCGGCCCTGCTCACCTCGGTCCGCAACACGCTGATCTGGGTGGCCGGCACGATGGTGCTGCCGGTCGGGCTCGGCCTGCTGGTGGCGGTCCTGTCGTACGACCTCAAGGGCGGCGTCTGGTACCGCGTGCCGTTCATGCTGCCGTACGCGCTGAGCGGCGCGGGCCTCGCCATGGTGTGGAGCCCGGTCCTGTCCCATGACGGGATCGCGAACCTGCTGCTCGGCGTGGACACCGCGTTCCTCCAGGAGGCGCCGCAGAACACCCTCGCCATGCTGCTGGTCTGGACCTGGCAGCAGCTCGGCGTGAACACGCTGCTGTTCGTCGTCGGCCTGCAGTCCATCCCGAAGGAGCCGATCGAGGCGGCCCGGCTGGACGGCGCGTCGGGGTGGCGGCTGTTCCGGCACGTGATCTGGCCGCTGATGCGCCCGCTGACGGCGGTCGTGGTGGGCCTCGCGCTGGTGGCGAGCCTGAAGACGTTCGACATCGTGTGGGTGCTCACGCAGGGCGGTCCCGGGCGCAACTCCGAGACGCTGGCGGTGACGATGTACAAGGAGACGTTCGTGGCCAGCCAGTACGGCTACGGCTCGGCCGTGGCGGTGCTGCTCACGGTGGTGACCGGCCTCGCGTCCTACCTCTACCTGAAGAGGCAGGTGCGATGATCCGCAGGGCCGTGCTCATCGTGCTCGGGCTGGTCTGGCTCGGGCCCACCTACCTGCTGCTGGTCAACGCCGCGCGGCCGGCCGAGTCGTACGACCCGTCGCGGGCCTGGGCGCCCGCCGGCGACTTCGCGCTGCTCGACAACGTGGCGCGGGCCGTCGAGGGCGCGGACCTCGGCGGCAGCCTGGCCAGCACCGCGCTCTACGCCGTGGTCTCGCCGCTGCTGGGCGTGCTGATCGGGGCGCTGGCCGGCTACACGATCGTGGTGCTGCGGCTGCGGCACGGCTTCTGGTGGTTCCTGCTGATCTTCGGCGGCACCGTGTTCCCGTCCCAGATGCTGCTGGTGCCGCTGTTCGTCAGCTACAGCGACGCCGGTCTGTACGACACCCGCCTCGGCCTCATCCTCGTCTACACCGCGATCAACGTGCCGCTCGGCGCGTTCGTGCTGCGCAACTTCTACCAGGGCGTCGCCTTCTCCATCTTCGAGGCGGCCCGCATGGACGGCGCGTCCACCTGGCGCATCTTCTGGCGGATCTACCTGCCGATGTCGGCCAGCGCGCTGACCGCCGTGTTCATCCTGGAGTTCACCTTCATCTGGAACGACCTCGTCTTCGGCCTGACCCTCAGCCAGACCGCGGACGTACGGCCGGTCATGACCGCCATCGCGGGGCTCATGACCGACGTCTACGCCGGCACCCCGGTGCCGGTCGGCCTCGCGGCGGGCCTGGTGGTCTCGCTGCCGACGGTCGTGCTCTTCCTCGCCACCCAGCGCCTCTTCGCCCGAGGCCTTTCCCTAGGGAGTGTGCAATGACCAGCCGGTTGCTCCAGCGGAGCCTCGGGAGCCCCGACTACGACGGGATCAGGCAGGCGCTGCGGGACGACACCTCGACGCCCGTGATCAGCGAGCGCGGGCTGGAGGTGCGGGTGGCGGCGGTGCCGCTGTTCACCCACGACGGGCGTCAGGCGGTCAGGGTGTCGAGCACCGTGCCGCTGACGCACGTGCTGGTGGGCGTGGACAGCGCGACGGGCACGGACGTGACGCTGCTGGTGCCCGAGGTGGACGCGCCGCGCGCGCTGACGCTGGAGTGCCGCGACGAGAGCGGCGTGGTCGGCACCGCCCGGGTGACGGTGACGCCGCAGCGCAAGTGGAGCGTGTTCGTCGTGCACCACTCGCATCTCGACATCGGCTACACCGACCCGCAGGGCACGGTGCTCCGCCACCACCTCGACTACCTCGACGCGGCGGTCCGGCTGGCGGAGGAGACCGCGTCCTGGCCGGACGACGCGAAGTTCCGCTGGACGGTCGAGTCGTCGTGGCCGGCGCAGAAGTGGCTGGCCGCGCGGCCCGCCGAGGCGGTGGAGTCGTTCCGCCGCTTCGCGCGGGAGGGCGTGATCGAGGTGACGGCGCTGCCGTTCCAGCTCCACACCGAGGCGTGCTCGACGGAGGAGCTGCACCGGCAGCTCCGCTTCGCCCGCGAGTCGGGGCTGCCGGTCACCTCCGCCATGCACACCGACGTGCCGGGCGCGGTCGTCGGGCTGGTGGACGCGCTCAGCGCGGCAGGCGTGCGCTACCTCGCGGCGGCGCACAACTGGGCCGGGCGGTCGGTGCCCTACCTGCACGGCGGCGACAAGCTCACCCGGCCGTTCCGGTGGCGGGCGCCGAGCGGGAACGAGATCCTCGTGTGGTTCACTGACACGCCGCACGGGATGGCGTACATGGAGGGCAACACGGTCGGGCTGACCGACTCCTACGAGCTGGCCGACGACCTGCTGCCGCGCTACCTGGCGGCGCTGGCCACGCGCGGTTACCCGTACGGGCCGGGGACGTTCGGGTGGCAGGGCCCTGACGCGCCCCGGGAGCCGTACGAGCTGGACGTGCTGCACCTGCGGGTGCAGGGCGCGCACGCCGACAACGCGGGTCCGTCGATCGTGCCGGCCTCGATCGCCCGCCGCTGGAACGAGCAGTGGGCCTGGCCGCGGCTGCGCTCGGCGGTCAACAGCGACTTCTTCGCGCACGTCGAGGAGCACCACCTGGACCGGCTGGCGGTGCACGAGGGCGACTGGACCGACTGGTGGGCCGACGGGCTCGGCTCGGGTGCGCGCCCGCTCGGCTACGTACGCCGGGCGCAGTCGGCGCTGCGCGTGGCCGAGACGCTGCACACGCTGGCCGGCGTGGACGTCACCGCGCAGGTGGACGCCGCCTACGACGGGGTCGCCCTGTTCAACGAGCACACCTGGGGCGCGGCCAACCCGTGGGAGGACGCCGAGGAGGCCGGCGACTCCGGCGGCCTGCAGTGGACGCGCAAGTCCTCCGGCGCCTACCAGGCCCAGGACGACGCGGCGGACCTGCTGCACGCGGCCGTGCGCCGCTTCGCCGCCGCGCTGGCCGAGGGGGAGGGTCGGCCCGCGTTCGCGGTGTTCAACCCGGCCACCCGCGCGCGGACGGACGTCGTGCGCGCGTTCCTGCCGCGCGACGTGGTGCCGGTGGACGTGCCGATCGCGCTGGTGGACGCGCGGACCGGGGAGACGGTGCCGCACCACGAGGAGTTCGTGGACCCCGACGACTGGCCGACCCGTCCGATCGGGCGGCACGTGCACGCGGTGGTCCGTGACGTGCCGGGCTTCGGGCACGTCCGGCTCGACGTGGTGCGGGCCGAGGCGCAGCCTCCCGAGCCCGCCGAGCCGCCGGTCGACGCGGTCATCGAGAACGAGTTCTACCGGGTGGCCTACGACGTGCGCGAGGGCCACCTCAGCTCGGTCTTCGACAAGCGGGCCGGGCGCGAGCTGGTCAACGGCGACGCCGCGGCCGGCTTCGGCCAGTACGTCTACGACCAGTACGCCACCGCCCCCCACTTCAACCACCTGTCCGGCCACGTCGGCGCGCACGACCGCACGCTGCTCGGCGACCGGGCCATCGGCCGGCACGCCACGGTCACCGAGTGCCGGCGCACGGCGGTCGGCGAGCGGCTGGTGGTCGAGCTGCGCGGCAAGGGCGTCGACTGGATCCGCACCACGATCGAGCTGCACTACGGCGTGCCCAGGCTCGACCTGACCTACCAGCTCGCCAAGCAGGGCACCCCGGCCAAGGAGGCGGTGTTCCTGGCCTTCCCGTTCGCCGCGGGGCCGCCCTCGGCGTGGGAGCTGACCGGGGGCGTCGGCGGGCCCGACGTGCCGCGGGTGCCGGGTTCGGCGGCGTACATGCTGCCCATCCGGCACTGGATCGCCTTCGAGGACCCCGAGCTGACCGTGGCCTGGGCCACGCTGGAGGCTCCGCTGGTGCAGCTCGGCACCATCCACATGCCGTACGCGCCGTTCCCGCCCACGCTCGACCAGGAGGACGGCACGGTCTACTCCTGGGCGCTCAACAACATCTGGGACACCAACTTCCCCGCGCAGCAGCAGGGCGAGACCACGTTCAGGTACGCCGTGGCCTCCGAGGCGGGCGCCCCCGCCCGCCGGCTGGGCGCGGCGGCGGCGGCCGGGCTCACCGAGCCGTTCGTCGGCGCGCTGGTCACCGACGCCGCGCCGGTCACCACCACGTACGCCTCGGTGGACCATCCCGACGTGCTCATCACCTCGATCGGGCAGAACGGGGTCAGGCTCCAGTCGCTGGCCGCCGAGCCGGTCGAGGCGACGGTCGCCCTGGGGAACGAGACCACAACGGTACGGCTGCCCGCCTGCGGGGTGGCGGTCGCGGAGGGAACGCGCCTGTGAAGATCGTCGACGTCCGGGCCACCACGGTGGCCGTGCCGCTGGAGGCGCCGCTGCGGCACAGCAACGGCGCGCACTGGGGGCGCTTCGTCCGTACGATCGTCGAGGTCGAGGCCGACAACGGGCTCGTCGGCCTGGGCGAGATGGGCGGCGGCGGCGAGAGCGCCGAGTCGGCCTTCCGCGCGCTGCTGCCGTACCTGAAGGGCCACGACCCGTTCCAGCTCGAAGCCCTGCGGTTCAAGATCGCCAACCCGACGGCCTCGCTCTACAACAACCGCACCCAGCTCCTCGCCGCGATCGAGTTCGCCTGCCTCGACCTCATCGGGCGGCACCTCGGGGTGGCGGTGTGCGACCTGCTCGGCGGGCGGGTGCGCGAGGAGGTGCCGTTCGCCTCCTACCTGTTCTTCCGTTACGCCGACGACGGGTACGCCGAGGTCCGCACCCCCGACCAGCTCGTGGAGCACACCCGGCGGCTGAAGGAGGCGCACGGCTTCACCGTCCACAAGCTGAAGGGCGGCGTCTTCCCGCCGGACTACGAGCTGGAGTGCTACCGGGCGCTCGCCGCGGCGTTCCCCGGCGACCGGCTCAGGTACGACCCCAACGCCGTCCTGTCGGTCGCCGAGGGGCTGCGCTTCGGCAAGGCCATCGAGGGGCTGAACAACGACTACCTGGAGGACCCGGTCTGGGGCCTGGAGGGGCTGCGCGCGGTGCGCGAGCAGGTGCGGGTGCCGCTCGCGACCAACACCGTCGTCGTCAACTTCGAGCAGCTCGCCTCCAACGTGCTGCGCAGGGCCGCCGACGTCGTGCTGCTGGACACCACGTTCTGGGGCGGGATCCGGCCGTGCGTGAAGGCGGCGGGGGTGTGCGAGACGTTCCAGCTCGGCGTGGCCGTGCACTCGTCGGGGGAGCTGGGCATCCAGCTCGCGACCATGCTGCACCTCGGCGCGGTGCTGCCCAACCTCACCTACTCCGCCGACGCCCACTACCACCAGCTCCGCGACGACGTCATCGAGGGCGGCAAGCTCGCCTACGCGGGCGGGGCCGTCGCGGTGCCGACCGGGCCGGGGCTCGGGGTGGAGCTGGACCGCGAGCGGGTGGAGCGCTACGCCGAGCTGTACCGGGAGCTCGGCGGCTATCCGTACGACCGCGATCCCGGCCGGCCCGGCTGGTACGCCACCGTCCCGAACGAGCGTTTCGCGGACCCCGAGGTAGCCACTCCATAATGGGGCGCTATGTCGGAAACATCACAGCCTGCCCCTCCCGCTGACAACCTGGTGACCACCTCCCATTCCCTCCCCTCCGGCCAGACGTACACCGCCGTGACCGGCACGATGGTGCTGCGCGAGGAGGTGTTCACCGAAGGCAGGTTCGACGGGCTCCGGCCGAAGGCCGAGGTCTTCGTGACGGCGTACACGCTGGACGGCGCCGACCCCGCGAGCCGGCCCGTCACCTTCGCCTTCAACGGCGGGCCCGGCTCGTCCAGCGTGTGGCTGCACCTCGGCGTGCTGGGGCCGCGCCGGGTGGTGATGGGCGACGCGGGAGCGCTGCTGCCGCCCCCGTACGGGCTGGCCGACAACGAGGAGACCCTGCTCACGGTGAGCGACCTCGTCTTCATCGACCCGGTCTCCACCGGCTACTCGCGGGCCGCCGAAGGGGAGAAGGCGGAGCCGTACCACGGCTTCACCGGCGACCTGGAGTCGGTCGGCGAGATCATCCGGCTCTGGACCACCAGGAACGGGCGCTGGATGTCGCCGAAGTTCCTGGCCGGCGAGTCGTACGGCACGGTCAGGGCGGCCGGCCTCGCCGACCACCTGCAGTCGCGCTACGGCATGTACCTCAACGGCGTCATGCTGATCTCCTCCGTGCTCGACTTCATCACCGGCGACTTCAACCAGGGCAACGACCTCGCCTACGCCCTCTACCTGCCGACCTACGCCGCCATCGCCCACTACCACGGGCTGCACGGCGACCGGCCGCTCGCCGACGTGCTGCGCGAGGCCGAGGAGTACGCCGCCCGCGACTACCCGTGGGCGCTGGCCCGCGGCGCCCGCCTCACCCCCGAGGAGCGCGCGGCCGCCGTCGCGAAGATCGCCGCGCTGACCGGGCTGAGCGAGGACTACGTCGACCGGGTGGACCTGCGCGTCGAGCACATCAGGTTCTTCACCGAGCTGCTGCGCTCGCGCCGCCAGGTCGTCGGGCGGCTCGACGGCCGCTTCGTCGGCTGGGACCCCGACGCCGGGCGCGAGCACTTCACGGCCGACCCCAGCATGAACGCGATCATGGGGCCGTACAGCGCCGCGCTCAACCACTACCTGCGGACCGAGCTGGACTACGCGAACGACCTGCCGTACGAGCTGCTCACCTCGCGGGTGCACCCGTGGTCGTACAAGGAGTTCGAGGGCGCGCACGTGCAGGTCGTCGACAAGCTGGCGGCGGCCATGCGGGCCAACCCGCACCTGCGGGTGCACGTGGCCTGCGGCTACCACGACGGCGCGACGCCGTACTTCGCGGCCGAGCACAGCTTCGCGCACCTGCCGGTGCCGCCCGAGCTGGCGGGCAACGTCGAGTTCGCCTACTACGAGGCCGGGCACATGATGTACGTCCACGAGCCCAGCAGGCTGCGCCAGTCAGCCGACCTGGCCGCTTTCGTGCGCGGCGAGAACGGCTGAGGCCCGCCGCAGCCGGTACGCCAGATCGGCGCGGAGCGCGGCGAAGCGGGCGGCGTTGTCGCGGACGAGCGCCCGCTGCAGCGCCGCGTCGGCCGCGTGCCAGGCGGCGACCAGGCCCGAGGACTGCTTGCACCGCGTGTCGGCGACCGCAATGCGTTTCTCGTCCTCGGTGACGGCCGGCTCGTCGAGGTTCCAGCGGCTGTCGGTGATGGCCGCCTCGGGCGACGGGTAGTCGTGGCCGGCCCGGCTCATGCACGCCCGCCAGCGGCCGGCCGCCGCGACCACCTCGGGAGCCTTGGCGGAGCGCTCCAGCGTGAGCACGTCCTGGCGGGAGAGCCACGGCCAGTCCGCCTTGCGCGCGCCGCGCTCCAGGACGAGCGAGGCCCGGTCCAGGCAGCCGCGCCGCTCGCCGGCGCCGTACAGGTAGCTCTGCGTGGCGGCGGGCAGCTCGGCCCAGGCGGCGGTCGTGTCGGGGGACGGCGGGCGGGCGAGGTGGTAGCCGTAGCGGCCGGCCGCTGCGGTGTCGGTGACGCCGTAGCGGCGCGAGTTGCCCGGGTCGAGCGCGGCGATGAGCGCCGCGTCCTCGGCGGGCGGCTCGACGGCGACGCCCCGCTCGCGCATGCACCGCGCCACCAGCAGGTTGTGCGCGTTCCCCAGCGTGGCCCGCTGCTCGGGGGTGGTCTTGTACGCGTCGAAGGGCAGCGTCAGCGGCGTGGTGGTGCTCACCGGTGCGGCTGGCTCCTCCGCCCCGCAGGCGGTCACGGCCAGCAGTGACATGCCTGCGAGAAGAGCGCGACAGCCGGTTCCCAGCGGCCAGTTCCGGGAACCGGCGCCTGCGTTCACGGTCAGCGGCACCAGATGTCGAGCGAGCTGGCGCGGTTGTTGCCGATGGCGTTGTTCTCCAGGAACCCGTCGTTGGAGTTGTGGGTGAAGGTGCTGTGCGCGCCCGTGTAACCCGGGTGCTGCCAGAGCGTGGCGCTGCAACCGACGCGGTTGCGCACCGAGCTGGTGTCGTTGTCGATGCTTCGCCAGGAATTGCTGAAGTCCCAGTTCAGCCAGTTGTTGTCGGCGAAGTTCGCGTCGTCGGCGACGAAGTCGCGCCAGAGGTCGGTCTGCCCGCGGTTGTAGTCGAAGCCCGCGTACAGGCAGACGCGCCCGCCGTAGCAGGTCGAACGGGGGCTGGCCAGCGCGCTCGCGGCCGGGGCGGCCACGGTGAACAGGGCGGCGGCCGCCACGACGAAGCCGGCGGCCTTTTTGCTGAGCCTCACGAGGGTCTCTCCTTCTGTCGGGTGGGTTGTCGCGACCACCCAATCGCGGGAGTGACCTGTGAGTTCTCGGCGTTGACGCAATTCTTGCCATTCAGGAAAGGAAAAACGCCTATTCGGGGAGCGCGGCCGGGTTCTGCGCCAGCAGGCCGCCGTCCACGCGGTGCTCGGCCCCGGTGATGAACGACGAGCGCGGCCCGGCGAGGAAGGCGACCAGCTCCGCCACCTCCTCCGCCCGCCCCACCCGGCCCAGCGGATGCGCCCGCCCCCACTGCCGGACCTGCTCCTCCTGCGACAGCTCGCCCCGCCACAGGTCGGCCGCCCAGCGCAGCATCGGCGTGTCCACCGACCCCGGGCACACCACGTTGACCCGGATGCCGTCGGCCGCGTGGTCGAGCGCCATGGCCCTGGTCAGGCCGTTGATCGCGGCCTTGCTCGCGGTGTAGGCCGCCACCTGGGCCTGCGAGGAGAACGCCTGCACCGACGACATGAGCACGATCGAGCCGCCGCCGCGCTCCCTGAGCCGGGGGACGGCGGCCTTGCAGGTGAGGTAGACGCCCTTGAGGTTGATGTCCAGGACCTCGTCCCAGACCTCCTCGGGGGTGTCCTCGACGGTGCCGTAGCGCTGCACGCCCGCGCAGGTCACCACGACGTCGAGCCCGCCGAACCTGGACACGGCCAGCTCCACCAGGTCGCGCATCTGGGCGGCGCGCCGCACGTCGGCGACCTGGCCGACGACCCGCTCGCCGTCGCACTCGGCATCCTGGTCCACCCCGCAGAACACCACGGACGCGCCTGCGGCGGCCAGCCGGTCGACCACCGCCCGCCCGATCCCCGTCGAGCCGCCCGTGACCAGCGCCACCTTGCCGTCGAACTCGCTCACGCCAGCACCTCCGCGCGCATCCGCAACCTCTTCGTCTCGTGGGGGCCGAGGGCGAGGGCCGTCCCGTTGGCCACCGCGGCGGCGAGGCCGTCGGTCGGCAGGCTGGAGAACGGTTCGAGGCCCACCGTGTACGCCCGTCCCCACCAGGGGTAGCCGGTGGACGCGCCCAGCTCCTGCCACATCCACAGGTAGGGGAGGAGCGTGGCATCCCACTCCACCCGCATGCCGATATTTTCGGAAATTTCGTACCAACCTGTGTCGCCGAAGCCCGTCACGTACACGATGTCGCTCGGCGACCCCGGCTCCTGCACCACGCTCAGATCCGTCACCCCGCCCGCGTCGGCGGGGACCAGCGGCCACTCCCACGGCCCGCCCGCGCGCACCCGCCGCCCGCCGGCGCCGATCGCGCTCGCGTGCGGGATCACCCGCACGCCCTCCGGCAGCCTGATCCTGGCCCCCGGGCGCAGGAACGGCCGGCCGTACACGATGTGCTGACCCCACATCGCGTGCAGCGGGACCGGGGCGTCGTTCGTGGCCGCCCCCTCGACCTCCAGCGCGGCCGTGCCCGCCCGCAGCCGGAGCACCTTCTCCAGCCGGTACGGCAGCCGCCGCGTCCGCACCGCGAGCCGGACCGCGACCTCGTCCTCGCGGTCGGCGACGATCTCGTACGACCACGGCAGCCCCGCGACCTCCCCGTGCTGGGCCAGCCGTGCGCCCTCGTACTCGCTGGGCGCGCCGCCGTTCGGGAAGACCTCCTGCCAGCCGCCCTCGTAGTGGTCCACGAACTGGGCGACGTCGTCGGCCGCGCCCTGGAGGTGGTCGCGCGGGCTGCGCAGGCCCTGCGGCGAGAGCCAGACGAAGTCGGTGTCGGTGGGCTTGTGCAGGAACTCCACCACGTCCCCGCCCTTGTCGACCAGGACCGTCACCCGCAACCGCTCGTTCTCCAGCACGACGGCCCGCAGCCCGTCGACCGTGACCTCCCGCAGCCGAGCTCCCCAATTGCGTCTCACTCGAAGGTCACGTCCAGGAAGCGAGGGCGGTAGATGGTGACGTCGCGGTAGTGGTCGGTGTTGACGAAGCTGTTGACGTTGTACGACACCACGAGCCCGTCCCCCGCTACGTCGGGATGGGCGTGGGCGTTGTAGGTGAAGATGTTCCCGCCGGTCTCGGGCGTCGTGTAGACGTGCTGCCTGCCGGTGAACGGCCCGGCGGGGGAGCACGAGGTGTAGGCCACGATGTTGGGGCTCAGCGGCTCGGACGTGTCATGCGTGATCAGGACATATGAGGATCCGACCTTGGTGACGCTGTACTCGTTCGCCACCCCGCTCATGATCCGCGCCGAGTCGGTCTCGTTCCGCGACCAGGTGCCGTCCGCCGTCAGGAACTCCCACGTCCCCAGCAGGCTCTGCCCCCGCACCCGCGCCAGGTGCATGTACTTCGGCGAGCCCAGGTCCTCGACCCCGTACACGTAGGTGTAACCGCCGTCCTTGAGCGTGGCGGAGGCCCAGGCGACGCCGTGCCCCGAGGGCAGGTCGTGCACGCTGATCGGCCGCTCCAGCCGTCCCGGGGCGAACCTGGCGACCACGTTGCGGTGCCAGCGCCAGTCCCACGCGCCGGTGCCGAAACGCTCGTACTCCTGGTAGGTGGCCTCGACGATGCCGCCCGCCAGCGTCGCGTCGCCGGCCCAGTACCAGTGGTTCTCGTCGCGCGGCGGCATCACGGCCGTCGGCTCGGCGGCGGTGCCGTCGTGGATGGTGGAGAGCCGGCCGTCGCGCTCGACGGCGAAGGAGTTGTTGAGGAAGACCGTCGTGCCGCCCTCCTCGACCACCGGCGGGCGCGAGCCGTCCGGGTTGACCCGGCCGAGGAAGGTGTCGGAGAAGATCCACAGCTCCTTGCCGCTCGGCAGCCGGAGCGAGTAGGTGCCGTCGGCGCCGGTCCAGTCGTCCAGGCGGCCGTTGTCGTTGCCGTACGCGGTGAACAAATTGGTCAGCCGGGCGTCCGTGGTCGCGCCGGCGACCACGGCGGGGGTGCAGGCGGCGGGGGGCGCGGCGGCGGCCGGGAGCGGCACCGCCGTGAACCCGAGCAACGCGATGGCCAGGGGTGCGAGGGCGGGACGGGATCGCGTCATGGTGGTTCCTAGGGGGGTGAGGTTCCCTACAGTTCTAGTCATTAGATCACTTGCTGTCCAGGGTCCCCCGGCTTCTCCCGAGTAGCTGCTAGCTTTGTGCGCTTTGACAGGAAAAGTTGGTGAGGTTGACTCGATGCGGCGATTGATGTGGTTGGTGGGGTTCTGGGCGATGGCGGGGTGCTCAGTCCTGCCAGGGATCGGGCCGAAGGCGCAGGCCCCGACCGCATCGCCCACCAGCACGCCGGCGGCCTCGGCCGGGCCCGGCACGCCCGAGGGGATCGCCGCGTTCCTGGCGGCCTACGTCAAGCGCAACAACGCCGCCAACAAGGCCATGAGCGCCAAACTGCTGGCGGGCTACGAGGGCGGCTCCAGCCTCGCCATCGACAAGGCGGGCTACCTCTCCCAGCTCAAGCTCGGCGACCGCGACCATGTGCCGTTCGGCTACACCCAGCCCACTCCCACCGTGACGGCCGTCAAGGGTGGGGGCTGGTTCGTGACCACGGCGTACTGGAAGGGCAAGAAGGAAACCGCCAAGGAGCCGACGTACCTGCTGTTCGCCCGCGACGGCGAGTCGTGGCTGCAGATGTACGCCCCCGACGTCTTCAGCGACCAGGCCGTGGACGAACTCCCCGAGATCGCGAAGGACGCCTCGGGAGCGGCCGTGGAAGTGGCCCAGGCCGATGCCGCCGGGCTGATGATGTCGCCCGCCGCGTTCGCCAGGAGCTACGCCGCCCACCTGGTGGGCAAGGGCGCCGCGGCGTCCAAGAGCCGCTTCGCCGCCGACCGGCTCACCACCGGCGCCGCGAGCACCCGCATCAAGATGGCCCCGTACGCCAAGCTCACCGAGAGCGCCCGCCCGGCCGCCGCGTATCCCTCCTACGCCGTGCGCACGGCCGACGGCGGAGCGCTCGCCTTCACCACCGTCGAACGGACCCGGCGCTATGACGTACGGCAGGGGCCGCAGCGCAACTACGTCCAGCAGAAGAACAGCGGGTTCCTGCCCGGCAAGTACTACACCTACATGAAGTTCACCGAGCTGATCCAGATCGTCGCCCACATCCCGCCGAGGACGGCCGGACCCGGCCAGGTCGAGGTGATCGGTTCCTACAGCGGCATCACGTCGGGCAGTGGCCGCTAGCGCGGCGAGATCGTGCTTTTCGCAGTCTTTTCCGATCTTCGCCCACTAGGGTGTTGACTCCGCGAAACACCCCGAGTGGAGGTCACATGTCGTTGAGCCGTCGCGGTCTGCTCACGATCGGCGCGGGACTCGCCGCGACCGTCGCCGCGGGCACGTCGCGTGCCTCGGCCGCCGCCGGCCGCTTCGACCTGGCCGCGCCCGCCACCCAGCTCATCTGGAAGAAGGCCCTGTACGACGAGACCGTGCTGCAGTCGTTCGCCTTCGACAACCCGAAGGGGCACATCTACGCGGTCCAGCTCAAGAACGGCGCCGCCTCGGCCGCGGCCGGCGACCTCTGCCTGACCAGGCTCAGCCTGTCGGGCGCGGTGCTCGGCCACATGTATCTCAAGGGCTTCGGCCACGGGGTGCAGATCGGCGTCGAGTCGCCGGGCGTTCTCTGGACGGAGACCGACGCCGCGCCCGACAGCTCGGGCGCCATGTGGGGCAGGCGGCTGGCCCGCTTCTCCTTCGCCGACGGGCGCACGCTGACGCCGTCCTCCTCCGGCGTCACCACGTACACGCTGATCTCCGGCGCGACCAACACCACCTGCGCGATCGACCCCTCGACCGGCCGCCTGGTCATGCGCTACCTGCTCGACGGCCAGATGCGGTACGCGGTCTACGCGCTGTCGGCCGTCAAGGCGGGCGGGAAGGACAAGCTGTACGACGTCGCGCAGCCGTCCGGGCTCGGCGTCTTCCAGGGCTACGCCGCCTACGGCGACTATCTCTACCTGCTGGACGGCACCGCCTACAGCGCCTCCAACCCCGCGCCGGGCAACACCTACATCACCTGCGTCGACCTGCGTACCGGGGAGCAGGTGCAACGCTCGCTCACCCAGGCCGGCAAGTCGCTCGACCACCGCGAGCCCGAGGGCATGGCGATCCAGATCGTCTCGGGCGCTCCCCGGCTGTGCCTGGGCCTGGCCTCCGGGGCGTCGGGGGCGCGCAGGGCGAGCATCTTCTACAAGAGCGCGCTCGTGTAGAAAAATCGGATGCGAGGGGCGGAAGCGCCCGGATAGCCTGCGCGGGTGGGCCACGTCGAAGTAGGACATCTGACATACGTGCTGCCCGACGGGCGCCCTCTGCTCAACGACGTCTCCTTCCGCATCGGCGAAGGCGTCAAGGCGGCACTCGTCGGGCCCAACGGCGCGGGCAAGACGACGCTGCTGCGCCTGATCGCCGGCGACCTCCAGCCGGTGGACGGCTCGGTCACGAGCTCCGGCGGTCTCGGCGTGATGCGCCAGTTCATCGGCAGCGTGCGCGACGGCAGCGGGGTGCGCGAGCTGCTGCTCGGCGTCGCGCCGCCGGCCGTGCGGCAGGCCGCCGAGCGGCTCGACGCGGCCGAGCTGGCGATGATGGAGCGCGACGACGAGAAGACGCAGATGCGTTACGCGCAGGCCATCGCCGACTACACCGACGCGGGCGGCTACGAGATCGAGGTGCTCTGGGACACCTGCACGGTGGCGGCGCTCGGGGTGCCGTACGAGCGGGTGAAATACCGGGACGTGGCGACGCTGTCCGGCGGCGAGCAGAAGCGGCTCGTGCTGGAGGCGCTGCTGCGCGGCCCCGACCAGACCCTGCTGCTCGACGAGCCCGACAACTACCTCGACGTGCCCGGCAAGGAGTGGCTGGAGCAGCAGCTCAGGGAGACGCCGAAGACGGTGCTGCTGGTCAGCCACGACCGCCAGCTCCTCGCCAACGCCGCCGACCGGATCGTCACGGTCGAGTCCGGCGGGGTGTGGATCCACGGCGGCGGCTTCGGGACGTACGCCGAGGCGCGCAAGGCCCGCAACGAGCGCCTGGACGAGCTGCGCCGGCGCTGGGACGAGGAGCACGCCAAGCTCAAGACCCTGGTCAACATGTTGAAGAACAAGGCCAGGTACAACGACGGCATGGCCCCCGCCTACCACGCGGCCCAGACGCGGCTGCGCAGGTTCGAGGAGGCGGGCCCGCCCGAGGTGGCCCCCGCCGAGCAGAACATCCGGATGCGGCTGCGCGGCGGACGCACCGGCAAACGCGCGGTGATCTGCGAGCGGCTGGAGCTGACCGGGCTCATGCGCCCGTTCGACCTGGAGGTCTGGTACGGCGAGCGGGTCGCGGTGCTCGGCTCCAACGGCTCGGGCAAGTCCCACTTCCTGCGCCTGGTCGCCGGCGAGCCGGTCGCGCACGAGGGCGTGGCCCGGCTGGGCGCCCGCGTGGTGCCCGGCCACTTCGCCCAGACCCACGCTAGGCCCGATCTGAGAGGCCGCACCCCGGTCGAGATCGTCATGACCGAGCACGCCCGGCTCAAGAACGAGGCCATGAAGGCCCTCGCCCGCTACGAGCTGGCCGGCCGGGTCGCCGAGCAGCGGTTCGAGACGCTGTCCGGCGGCCAGCAGGCCCGGCTGCAGATCCTGCTGCTGGAGCTGTCCGGGGCGACGCTGCTGCTGCTCGACGAGCCGACCGACAACCTCGACCTGGCCAGCGCCGAGGCGCTGCAGGCGGGGCTCGACGCCTTCGACGGCACGGTGCTGGCGGTCACCCACGACCGCTGGTTCGCCGCCGACTTCGACCGCTACCTCGTCTTCGGCTCCGACGGCAACGTCTACGAGTCGCCGCAGCCGGTGTGGGACGAGACCAGGGTGGCGCGCCCGCGTTAAAGAGTTGGTACGGCTGGCGCGTGTCACCGCCGGCCGTGCCCATGCGCGGGTTATCACGGCAAAGTGATCCCACGCAGCCGAACCGTCAGCCTTCTCGCACTCGGGGCGATCTGCCTCGCGGCGTGCTCCAGCGAGAAGCAGCCCGTGCAGGAGCTCAAGCCTCTCGCGCTCAAGGAACAGGTCTCGACCATCGCCAAGTCGGCGGACGGGTACGCCGTCAGCTGGGCCGGCGTGCTCAGCAACGCCAACCCGTGGCACTTCGGCGAGCACGTGGTGGCCACGATCGTCGGCCAGGACGCCAAGGGCGCGGAGGTCGTCCGGCTGGACCAGCCGCTCGACGCCGTGCCGCCGGGCGGGACGCTGGAGTTCACCGGCCAGGCGACCGCCGCCGAGCGGCCCGCCAAGGTGTCGATCCAGTACCGTCCCGCGCAGTGGCGGCAGGCGGCGCGGGTCCCGTCCGCGTTTCAGCGGTTTCCCGTCACTCGGGTGCAGACAATGCGCCAGAAAGACGGTTCTTACCTTATTACGGGATATGTGGGGAATCCGTACCAGCTGGTGGCCGGAAGTCTGGTGGTGAACGCGCTGCTGCGCGACAAGGCGGGCAAATTGCTCGGCGGCGGCAGCACGTTCGTGGACGACGTCAAAGCCGGCAGCCCGCCCCGCTTCATCCTGACCGTCTCGGGGCTGCCCCGCGGCACCGACGTGGCCAGGACCGACGTCACGGCCCGTACGTGGGGCTCCACCGGGCGGCCCTTCGAGGACCTGGCGCTGGCCGGGGCCGTGCCGGTGCACACGGTGAAGCCGACGACCGAGCCGTTCGCGGAGGATCGGCGCACGCAAATCATTGCGGATACTCAGCAATAGATACCGAAAAATCGGCATGTAATTCTTGGTGGTAGCGCGACAAGCGATGCCATCGGCGCGGAAACGGTAGAACTATTAGTTACCAATCCATTACCCTCGGTCATATGAACGACCGCAACCTGGTGGAAGCCCTTCGCGCCCGCGATCCCGGAGCCCCAGCCGTGCTCTACGACGCGTACGCGGAGGGCGTCTACCGCTACTGCCGGTCCCTCCTCCGCGACGCGGACGCCGCCCAGGTGGCGCTCCGCGACGCGCTCATAGCCGCCGAGGCACACGCCGACGCCCTGGCCGAGCCCGCCCGGCTGCGGTCCTGGCTGTACGCCCTGGCCCGCGCCGAATGCCTCCGCCGCCGCACCGCCACCACCCGCACCCCACCCTCCTCGACCCCGCCCAGCTCCGGCGCGGCCGGCTCGGGAGCGGCAGGTTCGGGGGCGGCCGGCTCGGGCTCGCCCGGCTTCAGCCCGCCCTCCTCTGGCTCGCCCTCCTCGGGCTTGCCCGGCTCCACCCCGCCATCCTCGGGCTCGCCGGGCTCCGCCTCGTCGGGCGCCGGTCCGCGATCCCCAGGTTCACCCGCCCCCGTCTCACCTGCCCCCGTCCCGCCCGCCGCTGTCCCGCCCGCCGCGGGCACGTCCGCCTCTGCCGCACCAGGCGCCGGCGCGCCCGACGCCGAGTGGACGCCGGACGCCGAGTGGCCCTTGGACGAGCTGCCGGACGGCCCGGGGGACTCGCGGCTGCAGATCATGGCGTGGGACGCCGTGCACAGCCTGCCGCCCGCCGACCGCGAGCTGCTGGAGCTGACGATCCAGCACGAGCTGCCGGACGCCGAGCTGGCCCTGGTGCTCGGCATCCCCGGCCGCCAGGTCGAGCCCGCGCGCGATGCCGCGCTCCGCCGCCTGCGCGACGCCATCACCGTCGAACTCCTCGCCGGCCAGGACCCGGGCGACTGCCCGCGCCGGGCCGCCATCCTGAGGGGCTTCTCCGGCCGCCTGACCACGGAGAAGCGCGAGCGGCTGGTCCGCCACCTGTCGGAGTGCGCGATCTGCGCCCCGCGCCGGGGCCGGCAGGTCGCCGCGGCCAAGGTCTTCGAGCTGCTCCCGAAGCCGGAGCTGCCCGACGCGTTGCGACTGCGGGTGCTGAGCTGCTTCGCCGACCCCGAGCTCGCGCCCTACCGCCGGTACGTCGCCCGCCGCACCTCGCGCCTGGGCGTCGCCGGGTTTCCCCTCCCCCAGAAGAAGGCGGCTCGGCGGTGGCCGAGGGCGCTGGCGTGCCTCCTGGCGGCGGTCGGGGCCGTGGTGGCGATAGCGGTCATCCTCCAGGGGCTCGGCCGGGACGGCGTCGTCTCGGACGTGGCGACGGCCGCGTTCCCGCCCGCGGGCGAGCCGCCCGCCGTACGTCTGCCCTGGCAGGACCGCCCCGAGGACGCTCCCGTGACCGTGGAGCCCGTCGCGAACGCCACGGGCATCCCGGCGGCGGCCGAGCCGGCCGCCGTCGTCACGCGCTCCGCGCCGACCGGCCGTCCCCCTGCCGCCGGCGACCCGACGGAGCCGAAAGCCGGTCCGCCCGACCGCCGGCCCGGCGATCCCGCCGCCGCCGAGCCGCCCAGCCCGATCGATCCCGGCGATCCACAAAATCCCGGCAATCCCCGTGACCCCGGCAACCCGCACGGCCCTCGCGGCCCGATCCCGGGCAGCTCGGCCACGCCCTCGCACCACGGCCGGCCCGACCGCCCCTGCCGGGGCCGCTTCCGTCCGCACTGCCTGCCGCCGCGGCCGACCCCGACGGTCACCGAGGCGCCGACGCAGCCTCCGACACAGGAGCCGACCACGCCGCCGACCACGGCACCGCCCGCGTCCTCGCCCGAGCTGCCGACCACGGCACCGACCGCGCCGACCACGACAGCCACCGCCGAGGAGCCGTCGGCCACGACCCCGTGACCCGGGCCGCTCCGTCACGTTACGTGAGTGAAACAGGTGGGAATCGTGTGCATAGAGTCACCATTGTTTCCGGGGGGGACCTATGCGCACGATTCGGGCCACGCTGCTGACGGGCTGCCTCCTGGTGGCCCTGTGCCCGGCCGCCCACCCCGAGCCGCGCCCCGGCACCCACGACCTCCGCAAGGCCCGCCAGACCGTACGCGAACGCTCCCTCGCCCTCGCCACCACCAGCGCCAGGCTGGCCACGGCGCAGTCCCGGCTCGCCACCCTGGCCGCCCACGTGGAGCGGCTGGTCGAGGCGTACAACGGCCAGCTGGTGAGCCTGCGCGCCGCCGAGGACAAGGCCCGCGAGACCCAGGCCCGCCTGGCCGCCGCCGACGCCGAGGTCGAACGGGCCAGGCAGCCGGTCGCGCTGCTCGCCGCCGAGGCGTACGGCGGACTCGGCATGCTGGGCCCGATCCTCGGCCTGCTCACCGACCACGGCGACGACGAGGGCGCGCTGCACCGCGCGAGCGTGCTCGGCCAGCTCAGCGGCGAGCGGGCGGCGATGCTCGCGAGGCTCCGCGACGCCCAGCAGGTGGCCGCGATCCTGCGGACGCAGGCGGCGGAGGCGCGGGCGGAGCAGCAGGTGATGGCCGAACGCGCCCGCGCGGCGAAGGACGCCGCCAGGGAGGCGGTGGAGAGTCAGCGCCGCGAGACGACGGCGTTGCGGGCCCGCGAGCACCGCCTGCAGCGCAGGGTGGACGCCGCCCGCACGCGGGCCGACCTGCTGGCCAGGCGGCGGGCGGTGGCCGCCTCCGCCGCCGGGCTGATGACCGGCGGCTCGGCGATGGGCGACGTGGCGGCCGACTGGGCGCTCACCCAGCTCGGCAAGCCGTACGTGTGGGCGGCCGACGGCCCCGCGACCTTCGACTGCTCGGGCCTGACCATGCGCGCGTGGGAGCGGGCCGGCGTCGCGCTCGACCACTGGACGGGCACCCAGTGGACGGCCGGCCCGCACGTCCCGCTCGACCGGCTACGCCGCGGCGACCTGCTGTTCTTCGCGCACGTGACGAGCGACCCGAGCACGATCCACCATGTCGGGATCTATGTGGGCCGCGGCCTGATGGTGCACGCCCCGCAGACCGGCGACGTGGTGCGGGTGGCCTCCATCTGGCGGGGGGACCTGGTGGGCGCCACCAGGCCCCTGTGAAACGCGCCCCATGAGCGTGTCAGTGATGCCCGCCGGACTCCTTGAGCCGCTGGAAGGAGCGCTCGATTTCGGCCTCGGCCTCGGCGCGGCCCACCCAGTTGGCGCCCTCGACGGACTTGCCGGGCTCCAGATCCTTGTAGACCTCGAAGAAGTGCTGGATCTCCAGCCGGTCGAACTCCGACACGTGATGGATGTCCTGGATGTGGTGCATCCGCGGGTCGGTGGACGGCACGCACAGGACCTTGTCGTCGCCGCCCTTCTCGTCGGTCATCCGGAACATGCCCACCGCCCGGCACGTGATGTAGCAGCCGGGGAACGTCGGCTCCTGGAGCAGCACCAGGGCGTCCAGCGGGTCGCCGTCCTCGCCCAGGGTGTTCTCGATGAAGCCGTAGTCGGCGGGGTACTGCGTGGAGGTGAACAGGAGCCGGTCGAGCCTGATCTTCCCGGTTTCGTGGTCCACTTCGTACTTGTTCCGTTGCCCCTTGGGAATCTCAACGACAACGTCGAACTCCACCGCGGTTCCTCCGCTCAAGCCCCCGGGCACCCCCGGACGGGCGTTAATGTCTCTAGGCGAACACAGGAGAGAGGGCAGACGTGGCGCGGCACGACCGGTTGGTGATGCTGGCCACCCTCGCCGTGCTCCAGGTGCTGACGGTCGTCACCGGCGTGTACGCGATGACCACCGACTTCAGCCTGGGCGCGCTGACGAGGCAGACGTCACCGACCGAGCCGACGGCGTCCTCGCCGGAAGGGTCTCCTCCTCCCGCCCCCGTGGTCACCTCGGGGCCGGTGCTGGCCGGGCTTTCGGTGAAGTCAGGAGGCGGACCTCTCCCGACCAAGGGTACTTTGACGCGACAGCTCACCGACGCGCTGGGTGACGAAGCGCTCGGAAAACGAGTGGGCGCCGTGGTCCTCGACGCGGCCACCGGCGAGCGGATCTTCGCGGCCGGCGCCGACACCCCGATCACCCCCGCCTCCACCACCAAGATCGTCACCTGCGTCGCGGCGCTCGCCTCGCTGGGCCCCGACGCCCGGCTGTCCACCCGCGTGGTGCAGGGCGCGGCTCCTGACACGGTGGTGCTCGTCGGCGGCGGCGACCCGCTGCTGGCCGGCCCGTCGGCCCGGCAGGGCGGCTACCCGAAGCAGGCGAGCCTCGCCACCCTGGCCTCCCGTACGGCCGCCGCGCTCAAGGCCCGCAACGTGAAGAAGGTCACCCTCACCTACGACACGTCTCTGTACACCGGCCCCGCCACGGCCCCCGGCTGGAAGCCCGGCTACATCCCCGAGGGCAACGTGGCCCCCGTCCACGCGCTCGCCATCGACGAGGGCCGCCAGAACCCGCGCTCCAACACCCCGCGCGTGTCCGACCCGCCCGCCCACGCCGCCGCGGCCTTCGCCCGGCTGCTGCGCGGGAAGGGCGTCACGGTGGCCAAGCCGGTCCGGCCGGGCAAGGCCCCCGCCGGGGCCGCCGAGCTGGGCCGGGTCGACTCGGCACCCGTCTACGCGCTGGTCGAGCACACCCTGACCCACAGCGACAACGACCTGGCCGAGGCCCTCGCCCGGCACGTGGCGATCAAGGAGGGGCAGCCCGCGTCGTTCGACGGCGGGACGAAGGCGATCATCGCGGTGCTCCAGCGGCTCGGCGCCGCCCAGGGGGTCGCGCTGTCCGACGCCAGCGGCCTGTCCATCCGCAACCGCATCAGCGCCGCCGCCCTCGCCAAGCTGGTGGCCATGGCGGGCTCGCCGGCCTCGCCCGGCCTGCACGCGGTCGCCTCCGGCATGCCGATCGCGGGGTTCTCCGGCACGCTCGGCAACGGCCGCCGCTTCACCGGCCGCGACAGCCGCGGCCAGGTGGGCCTCGTACGCGCCAAGACCGGCACGCTCAACAACGTCAACACCCTGGCCGGGCTGGCCACGACGAAGGACGGCCGGCTGGTCACCTTCGCCTTCCTGGCCGACCAGGTGCCGGTCAACGCCGAGCCCGTGCTCGACCGGCTCGCGGCCATCGTCGCGCGGTCTTGACCGGAAGCACGTACGGTGGACGGTATGCAGGTGATCGACTGGGATCTGGCCGTCACGACCGGCACGCGCCTCGTGCGCCCCGGTCCTCAAGTGAGCCGGGAGGAGGCCAGGCAGGCCGTCACCGAGCTCCGCACCCTGTCGCGTGAGGCAGAGGGCCACGTACGCGAGTTCACGAAGATCCACACGGAGACTGCGCCGCAGCCGGCGACCATCGTGGACCGGCCCGGCTGGATCAGGGCCAACGTCGAGGGCTTCCGCGTGGTGCTCGAACCACTGACCCAGCGCGTGGGCAACAGCCCCAACCCGCCGCCCGCCATCGTCACCGCCGTGGGCTCGCGGATCACCGGCGTCGAGGTCGGCGCGGTGCTGGCCTTCCTCGCCTCGCGCGTGCTCGGCCAGTACGAGCTGTTCCTGCCGCCCGACCCGACCGGTCAGGAGCCGGCCGGGCGGCTGACGCTCGTCGCGCCCAACATCGTCCACGCCGAGCGCGAGATGGGCGTCGACCCGCACGACTTCCGGCTGTGGGTGTGCCTGCACGAGGAGACCCACCGCGTGCAGTTCACGGGCGTGCCCTGGCTGCGCGAATACGTCCGCTCGCAGATGACCGAGTTCCTGCTGGCCTCCGACCTCGACCTGCCCACGCTGCTCGAACGCCTGCGCGGCGCCGCCGACACGGTCGCCGACGTGGTGCGGGGCGGCGAGGGCAACCTCATCGACGTCATCCAGTCGCCCGCCCAGAAGGCCATTCTCGACCGCCTCACGGCCGTGATGACCCTCGTGGAGGGGCACGGCGACTACGTGATGGACGCCGTCGGCCCGTCCGTGGTGCCGTCGGTGGCCGAGATCCGCGGCAAGTTCGCCCATCGCCGTGAGGGCGGCTCCCGCCTCGACCGCACCGTCCGCCGGCTGCTCGGCATCGAGGTCAAGATGAAGCAGTACGCCGAGGGCTCGGCCTTCGTGCGCACGGTCGTCGGCCGCGTCGGCATGGACGGCTTCAACAAGATCTGGACCAGCGCCGAGACCCTGCCCACCACCCAGGAGATCGCCGACCCCGGCCTGTGGATCAACCGGGTGATCGACACCCCGGCCCTGCCCGCCTGACCCGGAGCGGCCCGGACCCGCGACAATGACGGTCGTGGGCCCACATCCAGCCGTAGCCGACGTCCGCAGAGCCGTACGGGAGGCGCTCGCCGACCTGCCGCCCGAGGCCCTGGTGCTGGCGGCGTGCAGCGGCGGGGCCGACTCCACCGCGCTGGCCGCCGCGCTGGCGTTCACCGCCCCGCGGGCCGGGTTGCGCGGCGGGCTGCTCACCGTCGACCACCGGCTCCAGGAGGGGTCGGGCGAGCGGGCGCGGGCGGTCGCCGCCCAGGGCGCGCGGCTGGGGCTCGACCCCGCGGAGGTGCTCACCGTCACGGTGGGCACGGCGGGCGGTCCCGAGGCCGCGGCCAGGGAGGCCCGTTACGCCGCGCTCGCCGCGGCCGCCGACCGGCACGGCGCCGCGGCCGTGCTGCTCGGCCACACCAGGGACGACCAGGCCGAGACCGTGCTGCTCGGGCTGGCCAGGGGGAGCGGGCCGCGCTCGCTGTCCGGGATGGCGGCGCGGGCCGGTCTCTACCGCCGCCCCTTCCTCGACCTGCCGCGGGCCACCACCGTGGCCGCCTGCCGGGCGCTCGGGCTCGACCCCTGGGACGACCCCCACAACGACGACCCCCGCTACACCCGGGTCCGCGTCCGCCGCCGGGTGCTGCCCGTGCTGGAGGAGGAGCTCGGGCCGGGGGTGGCGGACGCGCTCGCGCGTACCGCGCGGATGGCTCGCGAGGACGCCGACGCGCTCGACGCATGGGCCGATTCGGCCTACCGGGATTGCGCTCTAAGCGATATCGCCGGATCCGTCACCCTCTCGGTGGCGGAGCTGGAGCGGCTGCCGGACGCCGTCAGGCGGCGGGTGCTGCGCCGGGCGGCCATCGCCGCGGGAGCGCCGTCCGGGGCGCTCTCCGCGACGCACGTGCTGGCCGTGGACCGGCTGGTCACCCGCTGGCGCGGGCAGAAGCCCGCCGATCTGCCCGGGGGTCTGAGCGCCGCACGGCGGTATGGCACCCTGATACTCGCCAAGAGTCCCCACGCGTAAGGAACCACAGGTGGACGCTGCCGACATGGGCAATGACCTGGAAAAAGTGCTCATCTCCGAGGACGACCTCCAGGCCAGGATCAAAGAGCTGGCCGGGCGCATCGACGACGATTACGCGGGCAAGGACGTTCTGCTCGTGGGCGTGCTCAAGGGCGCCGTCATGGTGATGGCCGACCTGGCCAGGGCCTTGCACGTGCCCGTGCAGATGGACTGGATGGCGGTGTCGTCCTACGGCGCAGGCACCAAGTCGTCCGGGGTGGTCCGCGTGCTGAAAGACCTGGACACCGACATCTTGAACCGCCATGTGCTGATCGTCGAGGACATCATCGACTCCGGGCTGACGCTGCACTGGCTGCTGGAGAACCTGAAGTCGCGCAATCCCGCCTCGCTGGAGATCTGCACCGCGCTGCGCAAACCCGACGCCGTGAAGGTGCCCATCGACGTCAAATACGTCGGCTTCGACATTCCCAGCGAGTTCGTCATCGGTTATGGGCTCGACTACGCCGAGCGTTACCGCAACCTGCCGTTCATCGGCACTCTCGCGCCCCACGTTTACCGTTAGAACGTTAAGCGTTCTCTCTTGCCACGGCCGGGAACATCGCGCAACGTGACGTACGTTGATAGGGCAAGGCCGGTGTAGCGGGCGGTCCCTCCGCCCGCTCTGCCGGTGTACCTTCAGACTCCGGAAGGGTGACCTTGAGTCCCCTTCGGGTAGTCAGAAGTCGCGGTGCCGGATGCCGCGGCCCCGGGCACGCCCGGGGTTCCAGGCCATGGTCAGGAAGGGACGGGCCCGCAAGGGGTTCCGCATCGGATGGATCTCAAGCGATTTACACGTGGGCCACTGCTGTGGATCCTGGGCATCGTCGTGCTGCTCCTGCTCGTCACCCAGCTGTGGAGTGGCGGCGGAAACTTCAAGCAGGCCGACACGTCCTTGGTGCTCCAGCAGATTCGCGCCGGCAATGTCAGCAACGCCAAGGTCGTCGACAAGGACAACCGCATCGAGGTGACGCTGAAGAACCCCGTCACCGTGCGCAAAGGCGACCAGCCGACCAAGCTCGTCCAGGCCTACTGGGTCACGGGCTACGGCAGCAAGCTGACCGACGAGCTCCAGGCGCAGGTCGACGCCAAGAAGACGGACAGCTTCACCACTGAGGTGCCCCAGGAGAACCTCCTGGTCAGCATCCTCATGAGCTTCCTGCCGATCGTCATCATCGTGCTGATCTTCCTGTTCATGCTGAACCAGATGCAGGGCGGCGGCTCCCGGGTGATGAACTTCGGCAAGTCGAAGGCCAAGCTCATCAGCAAGGACACTCCCAAGACCACGTTCGCCGACGTCGCGGGTGCCGACGAGGCCATCGAGGAGCTCCAGGAGATCAAGGAGTTCCTGCAGGCCCCGGCCAAGTTCCAGGCGATCGGCGCCAAGATCCCCAAGGGCGTGCTGCTCTACGGCCCGCCCGGCACCGGCAAGACCCTGCTGGCCCGCGCGGTCGCGGGCGAGGCGGGCGTGCCGTTCTACTCGATCTCCGGCTCCGACTTCGTCGAGATGTTCGTCGGCGTCGGCGCCTCCCGCGTGCGCGACCTGTTCGAGCAGGCGAAGGCCAACGCCCCGGCGATCATCTTCATCGACGAGATCGACGCGGTCGGCCGTCACCGCGGCGCCGGCCTCGGCGGCGGTCACGACGAGCGCGAGCAGACGCTCAACCAGCTCCTCGTCGAGATGGACGGCTTCGACGTCAAGGGCGGCGTGATCCTCATCGCCGCGACCAACCGGCCCGACATCCTCGACCCGGCGCTGCTGCGTCCGGGCCGCTTCGACCGGCAGGTCACCGTCGACCGTCCCGACCTGGAGGGCCGCAAGGGCATCCTCAAGGTCCACGGCCGGGGCAAGCCGTTCGCGCCCGACGTCGACCTCGACACCATCGCCCGCCGCACCCCCGGGTTCACCGGCGCCGACCTGGCCAACGTGATCAACGAGGCCGCCCTGCTCACCGCGCGGGCCGACCAGAAGCTGATCACGATGGAGCTCCTCGAGGAGTCGATCGACCGTGTCATGGCAGGGCCCGAGCGCAAGACGCGGGTCATGTCCGACAAGGAGAAGAAGATGATCGCCTACCACGAGGGCGGTCACGCGCTGGTGGCGCACGCGCTGCCCAACTCCGACCCGGTGCACAAGATCACGATCCTGTCCCGCGGCCGCGCGCTCGGCTACACGATGACGCTGCCGATGGAGGACAAGTTCCTCGCCACCAGGTCCGAGATGATGGACCAGCTCGCGATGCTGCTCGGCGGCCGCGCGGCGGAGGAGCTCGTCTTCCACGAGCCCACCACCGGCGCCTCCAACGACATCGAGAAGGCCACGGCGGTCGCCCGCCGCATGGTGACCGAATACGGCATGAGCGAGCAGCTCGGCGCCCGCAAGTTCGGCAGCGGCCAGGCCGAGGTGTTCCTCGGCCGCGAGATGGGCCACGAGCGCGACTACTCCGAGAAGATCGCCTCCACGATCGACGAGGAGGTCCGCCGGATGATCGAGACGGCGCACGACCAGGCGTGGGACATCCTGGTCCAATACCGCGACGTCCTCGACAACCTCGTCCTGGAGCTCATGGAGAAGGAGACGCTCTCCCGCGAGCAGGTCCTGCAGATCTTCGCGCCGGTGGTCGTCAAGGAGCACCGTCCGTCCTACGCGGGATACGGCAAGCGCCTGCCCTCGGACCGGCCGCCCATCCTGACGCCGAAGGAGAAGCAGTCGGCCAACGGCTCGCTGACCTCGGGCCACCAGGACGCGCTGCCGGCCGGCGGCGACGGCGTCTGAAGCAAGCACCACCGGAGCACTTTGTGACACAGCACGACGTCGACCTCGCCCGCATCGAGAAGGCCGTCCGCGAGATCCTCGCCGCCATCGGCGAGGACCCCGACCGCGACGGCCTGGTCGAGACGCCCGCCCGCGTGGCGAGGGCCATGGCCGAGCAGTTCTCCGGCCTCGGCCAGACGCCCGAAGACGTGCTCAACAAGGTGTTCGACGTCGATCACGACGAGATGGTGCTCGTCCGGGACATCGAGGTCTACTCGACCTGCGAGCACCATCTGGTCCCGTTCCACGGCCTGGCCCACGTCGGCTACATCCCCAACCAGCGGGGCCAGGTGACGGGCCTGTCCAAGCTGGCCAGGCTGGTGGACGTCTTCGCCCGCCGCCCGCAGGTGCAGGAGCGGATGACGTCTCAGATCGCCGACGCGCTGATGCGCGTGCTGGAGCCGCGCGGCGTGATCGTGGTGGTCGAGTGCGAGCACCTGTGCATGACCATGCGCGGCGTACGCAAACCGGGCGCGAAGACCGTGACCTCGGCGGTCCGCGGCGACTTCCGCACCAGCGACAAGACCCGTTCCGAGGCGATGGCGCTCATCCTCGGCAGGTGAGCCATCCTTATCCACAACCGGGGACCCGCGATGTCAGCAGGTGTGGTGGAACGCCTAGGCTTGGCCCATGACTAGCATGCCCATCAGCGTGCCGGGAGGGGCGGAGCGGTGTCTCGTCATGGGCGTGGTCAACGTGACCCCCGACTCCTTCTCCGACGGCGGCCGCTGGTTCGACGAGGCGGCCGCGATCAGGCACGGCTTCGAGCTGGTCGATGAGGGGGCCGACCTCGTCGACGTGGGCGGCGAGTCCACCCGTCCCGGCGCCGCCCGGGTCTCCCTGGAGGAGGAGCTGGCGCGGGTCGTCCCGGTGATCAGGGCGCTGGCCGCCGAGGGCGTGGCCGTCAGCGTCGACACCATGCGCGCCGAGGTGGCGCGGGCCGCGGTCGAGGCGGGCGCGCGGCTGGTCAACGACGTCAGCGGCGGGCTCGCCGATCCCGAGATGCCGCGCGTGGTGGCCGCGACCGGCGTCTCCTACGTCGTGATGCACTGGCGCGGCCACAGCCACGACATGCACACCAGGGCCGTCTACCACGACGTGGTCGGCGAGGTGCGCGAGGAGCTGAGCAAGCGGGTGAGCCTGGTGCTGGCCGAGGGCGTGTCGGAGCAGCAGATCGTGCTCGACCCCGGCCTCGGCTTCGCCAAGAACGCCGAGCACAACTGGGCGGTGCTGGCCGGCATCCCCCAGCTGGCGGAGCTGGGTTATCCGCTGCTCATCGGGGCGTCGCGCAAGAGGTTCCTGGGGCGGCTGCTGGCCGACCCCGACGGCACACCCCGGCCGTTCAGCAGGAGCGACGACGCCACCCTGGCCGTGACCGCCCTGGCGGCTCAGGCGGGCGCTTGGTGCGTACGCGTGCACGAGGTCGGCCCCAACGCCGACGCGGTGCGCGTGGCCGCCGCATGGACACGAGCGGGAGCAGGCACATGAGCGTCGACACGGCCGCCATCGAGACGGTCAACCAGGAGTTCTACACCGCGATCGAGGGCGGCGACCTCGACAAGATGACCGAGATCTGGGCCGAGGACACCGCCGACGACCAGGTGAGCTGCGTGCACCCCGGGTGGGCGCTGCTGACCGGGCGGTCCGAGGTGCTGCGTTCGTGGGCCCTGATCATGGCCAACACGACCTACATCCAGTTCGTGCTGACCGACGTCAACACCACCGTGCTGGGCGACGTGGCCGTCCTCACCTGCGTCGAGAACATCCTCACCGCCGGCGACGAGGGGGAGGCGAGCTTCGCGGCGGGCAAGGTGGTCGCGAGCAACGTCTACCTCCGCACCTCCCAGGGCTGGCGGCTGTGGATGCACCACGGCTCGCCGGTGCTCCAGGGCGACGACGACGAGGAGGAGGACGGCGAGCTTGAGCCTTGATCGCATCGCGCTCAGGGGCCTGCGGGCCCGCGGGCGGCACGGCGTGCTCCCGGCCGAGCGCGAGCTGGGCCAGGAGTTCGTGATCGACGCCACGCTGTTCCTCGACACCGCGCCGGCCGCGGCCGGCGACGACCTCACGGCGACCGTCCACTACGGCGAGCTGGCCGAGGAGTTGACGCGGGTGGTGTCGGGCGAGCCGGTTCAGCTCATCGAGACGCTGGCGCAGCGCCTCGCCGAGGTCTGCCTGGCGTACGAGCCGGTGGTCAAGGTCGAGGTGAGCGTGCACAAGCCGGCGGCGCCCATCCCGCTGCCCTTCGACGACGTGGTCGTGACGATCGAGCGGAGTCGCGTATGAAGACCGTCATCGCGCTCGGCAGCAACCTGGGCAACCGCTTCCAGATCCTCCAGGGAGCGGTCGACGCCCTGTTCGACGCGCCGGGCCTCAAATTCGTGAAAGCGTCCCCGGTCTACGAGACCGATCCGGTGGGCGGCCCCGAGGGGCAGGACCCCTACCTCAACGCGATCGTGGTCGCCGAGACCACGCTGGAGCCGCGCACGCTCCTGGAGCGGGCGCTCAGCGTCGAGAACGCCTTCGGGCGGGAGCGCGCCGAGCGCTGGGGGCCGCGCACCCTCGACGTCGATCTCATCGTCGTGGGCGAGACCGTCTGCGACGACCCCGACCTGACGCTGCCGCACCCGAGGGCGCACGAGCGGGCGTTCGTGCTGGTGCCCTGGCTGGAGGCCGACCCGGCGGCCGTGGTGCCCGGCCACGGCCGGGTGGTCGACCTGCTGGCCGGGCTCGACCGGCAGGGCGTGCGGCCGCGGCCCGACCTGACCTTGCAGAGGCCCGATTGAGGCCCACGCACCCCGGCCACCTGGTCGGCATCCTCGTCGTTCTCGCGCTGCTCACCTGGGCGCTGCTGCACCGGTTCTATGGCGACATCGCGTGGCTCCTGCCGTGGACCGCGATCCCGACCCTGCTGCTGCTGGCACTCGGCGAGGGCTACAGCGGCTGGATCACCAAGGCCAGGATCGCCCGCAAGCCGGGCACCAAGCCGGTGGAGCCGCTGGCCGTGGCCCGGCTGGCGGCGCTGGCCAAGGCGTCGGCGTACGCGGGGGCGGCCTTCGGCGGCGGGTTCGCCGGCTTCGCGCTGCACACGGTGGGCATCCTCGACCGCGAGACGCCGCGCTCGGAGTTCTTCATCGCCACGGGGTCGTTCGCGGCGTGCGTGGTGCTGGTGGTCGCGGCGCTCTACCTGGAGCACGCCTGCCGGGTGCCGAAGGACCCGGAGGATCAGAAGCCCCGGTAGCGCCGGTCGTCGTCCTGCTCGTCCGGCAGGCCGGCGCCGGGCGCGCGCCGGGCGTCGGCCCGTCCCGGCTTTGAGCGCTATTTGTCGATGTCCCCCACGACGAAGAACATCGAGCCGAGGATGGCGACCATGTCGGCCACGAGGTGTCCTGGCAGCATCTCGCGCAGCACCTGGACGTTGTTGTACGAGGCCGAGCGCAGCTTGAGCCGCCACGGCGTCTTGTCGCCCTTGGAGACCAGGTAGTAGCCGTTGATGCCGAGCGGGTTCTCGGTCCACGCGTACGTGTGCCCCTCCGGCACCTTCAGCACCTTCGGCAGCCGCTGGTTGATCGGCCCGGGTGGCAGCGAGCGCAGCCGTTCGACGCACATGTCGGCCAGGTCGAGCGAGACCTTGACCTGCTCGAACAGGACCTCGAAGCGGGCCTGGCAGTCGCCGGCGTCGCGGGTGACGACCTTGACGGGCAGCTCGGGGTAGGCGAGGTAGGGGTCGTCGCGGCGCAGGTCGAGGTCGACGCCGGAGGCGCGGGCGATGGGGCCGCTGACGCCGTACTGCATGACCTGCTCGCGGGTCAGCACGCCGACGCCCTTGGTGCGGGCGACGAAGATGTCGTTGTGCAGGATGAGGTCCTCGATGACCGGCACCCGGCGGCGGGTCTCGGCGACGGCCTCCGACACCCGGTCCAGCCAGCCCAGCGGCAGGTCCTCCTTGAGCCCGCCGACCCGGTTGAACATGTAGTGCATGCGTCCGCCGGAGATCTCCTCCATGACGGCCTGGATGCGCTCGCGCTCGTTGAAGGAGTAGAAGATCGGCGTCATCGCGCCCAGCTCCAGCGGGTAGGAGCCGAGGAACATGAGGTGGCTCAGCACCCGGTTGAGCTCGGCCAGCAGGGTGCGCGCCCACACGGCCCGCACCGGCGGCTCCATGCCGAGGAGGCGTTCGGCGGCGAGCACCACGCCCAGCTCGTTGGCGAACCCGGCGAGCCAGTCGTGCCGGTTGGCCAGCATGATGATCTGGCGGTAGTCGCGGACCTCGAACAGCTTCTCCGCGCCCCGGTGCATGTAGCCGATGATCGGCTCGGCGGTGGCGATGCGCTCGCCGTCGAGCGTGAGCCGGAGGCGGAGGACGCCGTGCGTCGAGGGGTGCTGGGGGCCGATGTTGAGGATCATGTCCTCGGTGGCCAGCTCCTTCGCGCCCGCGCCCATCCCGACCACACGTTCCGTCATACGGCCATGCTCCCACCGTCCCTGGAGGTGAGCCAGCGCGGGGCACGGTCGTTGGTCAAGGATCGGTACGGATTCACCGCACCTGCGGGGACTTGGGGTGGTCGTGGGGAGAAGACGGGAGACGGGGGGAGAAGCACCATGAAGAGAGTTGTGTTCGATGTGGCGGCCCTGATCGCCCGGGTGGTCACCGGTGTGATCTTCGTGGCGCACGGCTTGCAGAAGTGGCAGGGCGGTCTCGGCGCGACGACGCAGATGTTCGGCGGGATGGGGATCCCGCTGCCCGGCGCGGCCGCCGGCTTCGCCACCGTGGTCGAGACCGTCGGCGGCGTCTTCCTCATTCTCGGGCTGCTGGTGCGGCCGGTGGCGTTGCTGCTGCTGATCGACATGATCGGCGCGATCGTCTTCGTGCACGGGAACAGGGGCGTCCTGGTGGGCGAGGGCGGATGGGAGCTGGCGGGCGCGCTCGGCGCGCTGTGCCTGCTGTTCCTGGCGCTCGGCGGCGGCCGGATCGGGCTGGACGGGCTGTTCGGCGCGATCTTCCGGCGCCGCGCGCGGCAGCGGGTCGCCGAGGACGAGCTGATCGAGCACCGGCGCGGCCCGGCCATGGGTCCGGGCCCGTCCAACGTCAACGTCAGGCCCGGCGGCGCGGAGGGCGCCTACCAGCCGGGCGCCGGAGGGCCGATGACGCCCGCGGAGCCGGGGATGCCCGCCGAGCGGCCGGAGGCCCCCCGGCAGCCGGCCGCGCCGCGCACCCACGCGGGCGGGCTCGACGACGCGGACATGCGCGACATCGACGCCCTGGTCTCCGAGGACCAGCCGGAGCACCGCAAGCCGCCGAACCGCTGACCGGGCGCCCGGGTCGCCCGCGGTCAGCGGGAGACGATGGCGCGCAGAGCCTCGATGAGCCGGTCCACGTGCTCCTGCGTGGTCCCGATGCCGATGGAGGCCCGTACGGCCGAGGCCGTGCCGTCCTCGCACCCGCCGTCGGCCGTGCCCAGCAGGTGCCGGACGAACGGGTGCGCGCAGAACTTGCCGTCGCGCACCCCGATGCCGTACTCGCCGGACAGCGCCTCGGCCACCTCCCGCGCCGTGTGCCCGTCCACGGTGAACGACACGATGCCCACGCGCGGGTGGTCGTCACCCCACAGGGCCAGCTCGCGTACGCCCTCGATGGTGGCGAGCCCGGCGCGCAGCCGCGCGAGCAGCCTCTCCTCCTCGCGCACCAGCGCGGTCCAGCCGGTGGCGCTGAGCGCGTCGCAGGCCGCGGCGAGCGCGATCGCGCCGAGCACGTTGGGGGTGCCCGCCTCGTGGCGCGGCTCGGGGTCCTCGTGCCACTCGGCCTCCTCGCCCACCGCGCGCACCGCGCCGCCGCCCTTCAGGTACGGCTCCCCGCCCGCCAGCCAGTCCCCGCGTCCCACCAGCGCCCCCGCGCCGAACGGCGCGTACAGCTTGTGCCCGGAGAAGGCCACGTAGTCGAGGTCCAGGGCGGTCAGGTTGAGCCGCCGGTGCGGCACGAGCTGCGCGGCGTCCACCAGGATGCGCGCCCCGTGGCGGTGCGCTATGTGCGCCAGCGCGGCGATCGGCCACAGCTCGCCGGTGACGTTGGAGGCGGCGGTGACGACGAGCAGCTTGGGCCCGTCGATGGCGGCCAGTGCCTCGTCGGCGGCCCGTACGGCCTCGCCGGGGAAGGCGGGCGGGGCCAGCCGGACGGCCTCGCCCCAGGGCAGGAGCGAGGCGTGGTGCTCGGTGTCGAAGACCACGACGGTGGTGCCGGCGGGCAGGCAGCGGGCCAGCAGGTTGGTGGCGTCGGTGGTGTTGCGGGTGAAGATCACGGCGTCGGAGGGGCGGGCGCCGACGAACGCCCGTACGGTGTGGCGGGCCTGCTCGTACCTGGCGGTGGTGAGCTGGGAGGCGTAGCCGGCGCCGCGGTGGACGCTGGAGTAGGCCGGGAGCGCGGCGGCGACGGCGGCGCTGACCGGCTCGAGACAGGGCGCGCTGGCGGCGTAGTCGAGGTTGGCGTACCGGACGAGCCGGCCGCCCTTGACCGGCACCTCCAGGTCGGCCCCGACCACGGCGGGGATGGGCCGGTCGCTCTCCGGCGCGGCGGCGGCGGGGGCCTCGGCGGGGGCGGCGGCGTCGTTGAAGATCGTCAGCGTGGGCACAGCACTGCTCCTCGGGTCATCGGACCCCAGGAAACGGCCTCGGAGCCCGCGCTTGCCCGCCACACCTCGTGACGGACCAGGTCTTCACCCGGGGCACCCCGCCGCGGACGCGAGGGTTGCCGGCCAGCTAGCCGGGGCTTGTCGCTGGCACTCATGACCTACGCCCGCACTATAACCGACACCCCGCGGCCGGACGCAAGCCCGTGAACTTATGCGGCGGGTAATGCGTTGTGCCCGAAAAGTTCTCGGCCCGCGTGTCACGGAGGTATGCAGATGTTGGAATGGGCCGCCGATCCCCAAATCTGGATCGGCTTCTTCACCCTCGTCACCCTGGAGATCGTCCTGGGGATCGACAACATCATCTTCATCTCCATCCTGGCCGGGAAGCTGCCGCCCGAGCAGCGCGACAGGGCCCGGGTGCTCGGCCTGGCCGCGGCCCTGGTCAGCCGGCTGCTCCTGCTGCTCGGCCTGTCGTGGGTGGTGCAGCTCACCGAGCCGCTGTTCACGGTGCTCGGGCACGAGATCTCGGGACGCGACCTCATCCTGCTGCTGGGAGGGCTCTTCCTGCTCGGCAAGAGCGTCACCGAGATCGGTCACACCATGGACGGCCCGGCGGGCAAGGACGGCAAGAACGCCGCCGCCGTCTCGTTCACGTCGGTGATCGTGCAGATCATGGTCCTGGACGTGGTCTTCTCGCTGGACTCGGTCATCACCGCGGTCGGCATGGTGGACGAGCTCGGCGTGATGATCGCGGCGGTCGTGGTGGCGGTGCTGGTGATGTTGTTCGCCTCGGGGCCGATCAGCCGCTTCGTGGACCAGCACCCGAGCGTCAAGATGCTGGCGCTGGCGTTCCTGGTGCTGATCGGCGTGGTGCTCGTGGCCGAGGGGCTGGACCAGCACATCCCGAAGGGCTACATCTACTTTGCTATGGCGTTCTCGGTGGTCGTGGAGCTGCTGAACATCCGGGTGCGCAGCAAGAACGCCAGGCAGCGGCAGGTGGAGGCTGCCGAGCAGGAGGGGGAGCCTCCTAAGATGCAATAGTGCACTTTGACCCCTGGAATCCGGATTTCGTAGCCCATCCGTACCCGGTCTACGACGAGCTGCGGCGCGAGCGGCCCGTCTGCTACTACGAGCCCACGAACCAGTGGCTCGTCTCCCGCCACGCGGACGTCAACGCCCTGCTGAGGGACCGCCGCCTGGGCCGGTCGTACCTGCACGTGGCCACGCACGAGGAGTTCGGCAGGCCGCGGGAGCCGGAGTTCCAGGAGTCGTTCTGGCGGGTGATCAGGGCGGGCATGCTGGACGTCGAGCCGCCGGTGCACACGAGGCTGCGTCGGCTGGTGTCGAAGGCGTTCACGCCGCGCATGGTCGAGTCCCTGCGGCCGCGCGTGCGGGCCATCGCGGGCGGCCTCGCGGACGCGTTCGTGGCGAAGGGAGGGGGCGACCTGCTCGCCGAGGTCGCCGAGCCGCTGCCGGTCACGGTGATCGCGGAGATGCTCGGCATCCCCGAGGCCGACCGCCACCTGCTGCGCCCCTGGTCGGCCGACATCTGCGGCATGTACGAGCTCAACCCGGCCGTCGAGGCGCAGCACACCGCCGTCCGCGCGGCCACGGAGTTCGCCGCCTACCTCAGGGACCTGGCCCGCGCCCGCCGCGCCGCCCCCGGCGACGACCTGATCAGCGCGCTCGCCCAGATCCCCGAGCTGACCGAGGACGAGCTGATCGGCACCTGCGTGCTGCTGCTCAACGCCGGCCACGAGGCCACCGTGAACGTCACCGGCAACGGCTGGTGGTCGCTGTTCAGGAACCCGGAGGAGCTGGCCCGGCTGCGCGCCGACCGTTCGCTGCTGCCCACCGCCGTCGAGGAGCTGCTGCGCTGGGACACGCCGCTGCAGATGTTCGAGCGGTGGGTGCTGGAGGACATCGAGGTCCACGGGGTGGAGATCCCGCGCGGGGCCGAGGTGGCGCTGCTGTTCGGCTCGGCCAACCGGGACCCGGCCGTGTTCGAGGACCCGGACCGGCTGGACGTGGGCCGGGCCGACAACCCGCACATCTCCTTCGGCGCCGGCATCCACTTCTGCCTGGGGGCGCCGCTGGCCCGCATCGAGCTGATCGAGTCGTTCGGGGCGCTGCTGGACCGTACGGCGAGCCTGGAGCTGCGCGAGGAGCCCTCGTGGAAGCCCGGCTACGTCATCCGCGGCCTGGAGGCACTCCACCTCACCGCCACCCCCGCCTGAGCGCCGTCAGCGCCGTCAGCGGCGCTGGTCGAGCCAGCCGAAGCCGCCGAGCCCGGACGGGTCGATGAGCTCGCCCTCCTCCGACGCCCGGGCCAGCGCCCGCAGGTAGCCGCGCGGATCCCGGTGCGCCAGCTCGACCGGCGGCCGGGCGCCGGTCAGCCCCAGGGAGCGCAGCGCCGCGCGCTGTGTGGACAAGGTTGTGGATATCGCGCCCGCCCGGCGGCCCGCCTCGGCGCACGCGTCGAGCGCCACGTGCGCGGTGATGTCGCAGGTGCCGTCGGGTATGGGGCTGACGACCGCCCCGTCCCGATAGCCGGTCAGCGTGCCGCAGGGGGGACGGTTGTCCACAGGGTGTGCATAATCGACGGCGATCGCCCGGCCCCTGGTGAGGCGGGTGACGACGGCCGCCCACGCCTCGTCGCGCGGCCGGCCGATCTCGGCTCGCGCCCCCACCCGGGGCAGCGGCCACCACCGTTCCAGCCACTCCCGGTCGGCCGGCCGCAGGGGTCCGCCGATCCGCTCCTCGCCCGTGTGGACGTCCACCATGACCAGCCGCGGCCCGCCGGCGGTCTGCTCGACGACGTCCACTGGCACGTTGTCGAGCCATTCGTTGGCGATGGCGAGGCCCTGGATGGAGTCGGGCAGCCCGCCGCGCCACTCGATCCGCTCGGGCAGACCCTCGGGCCGGGACGACAGATCGACCGCCGTGACCCGCAGCCGCTCGCTCAGGCCGGGCTCGGCGGCGGCCAGCACACGGGTGACCAGCGTGCCCTCACCGGCCCCGATGTCCACCAGGTCGAGCGCGTCGGGCTTGCCCAGCTCGGCGTCCACCTCGCGGAGCAGCGCGAGCACCGCCTCGGCGAACGCCGCCGAGGCGCTGACGGACGTGCGGAAGTGGCCCGAGGGGCGCTCGCGGAGGTAGAAGCCCGCCTCGCCGTACAGCGCTCGCTGGGTCGCCGCGCGCCAGGTCAGCCACATGTCATGGACTATCTCACGACCGGCCGACGGCACGCTTGGTCATCATGTGACTACTCATTGTCGTGTGCTTGCGCTATTGTTTACGTTCTGTCGCCAGACGGTCGCGTTGCGCCAACCCCCAGTGGCGACTGCGGCGGCCGTTCCCGGCACAAGCCAACGTCCGCGGCCCCAGTGCCGCGCTGTCAAGAAGGAGCACACATGCTGAAGAAGACCCTGGTCCTGGTCGGTGCCGCCGCGGCTCTCGCGCTGGGCGCGCCGGCCGCCCACGCCGACATCACCAGCGGCAACGGCAGCATCCTCGGTGGCAACCAGATCCGCGTCCCGATCAGCGCGCCGATCAACGTCTGCGGCAACACCGTCGCGGTCATCGGCCTCGGCATCGCCGGCTGCAAGGGCGGGGCCTACTCCCACCAGACGAGCCGCTGACGAAGCGGGGAGCCCGGACCGGCGCGGTCCGGTCCGGGCTCGGACTCCCGGCCGGGCAGTCGGCGGTCGCGCCGGCCAGGCGCACCTCCAAGAGGTCACACCCCGCGGGCGTCGGGTCCACTGCGGACTCGGCGCCCGCTGCTATGCGGTGAACCCCTCTCCTCATCTCTTCCGACAGGGGGTGCACTATTTGTCTGCCCTTGTCGCTTTTGCCAATAACTCAACCTCCAGCAAAGCACCAGTCACATTCCCTGGACGGAGAGGCCGTTACGCTGGGCGGCAGTGCCATCCGGTCGACAGGGGTGAGACGTCATGGAGGCAGGAGATCGCCCGGCGCGGCTCAGCGTGGGCGTGCTCGGGGCGGGCAAGGTCGGCTCGGCCCTCGGGGCCGCGTTGCGGCAGGCAGGCCACCGCGTCGTCGCCGCCAGCGGCTTGTCCGACAACTCCCAGCGCTGGGCGGCCGAGCGGCTCGGCGTGACGCCGTCGCGGCCCGACGAGGTGGTGAACGCGGCCCAGCTCATCCTGCTGACCGTGCCCGACGACGCGCTGCCCGACCTCGTGGGCGGCCTCGCCGCCACCGGCGCCGACCTGCAGGGCAAGCTGGTCGTGCACACCAGCGGCGCGTACGGGCTGTCGGTGCTCGACCCGGCCGCCGAGCGCGGCGCGCTGCCGCTCGCGCTGCATCCCGTGATGACGTTCACCGGCCGCGACGACGACCTCAACAAGCTCACCGGCATCTCCTACGGCGTCACCGCCCCCGACGCGCTGCGCCCGATCGCCGAGGCCCTGGTGATCGAGATGGGCGGCGAGCCGGTCTGGATCGCCGACGCCGACCGCGCGCTCTACCACGCGGCCCTGGCCGGAGCCGCCAACCACATGGTCACCCTCATCGCCGAGTCCTCCGACCTGCTCGGGCGCATCGGCGTCGAGCATCCTGGCCGGATGCTGGGACCGCTGCTCGGCGCCGCGCTCGACAACGTCCTGCGGCTCGGCATCGCCGGCCTCACCGGCCCGGTCGTACGCGGCGACGCCGGCACCGTGCGCAAGCACGTCGACGCGCTCATCCTGGCCGCCCCCGAGGCGGCCGACGCCTACATCGCGCTGGCCAGGCTCACGGCCGACCGCGCGCTCGCCGCCGGGCTGCTCAAACCGGAGGAGGCGGAGCGGCTGCTCGACGCGCTGGGCGGCAATATATGGACCTGACCGTGCGAGGAAGCGCCGCCGCGAAGCGGAGGCCATGAACGCGAGGGGCCGCCCGATGGACTTGATCGTCGCCAGGAACAGGGAAGACCTGGTCAAGGCGCGTGGCGGTGGCGAGGTGGCGCTGGTGCCGACCATGGGCGCGCTGCACGAGGGCCACCGCTCGCTCATGCGGCTCGCCCGGTCGCGGGCCGACCAGGTGGTGGTCAGCGTCTTCGTCAACCCGCTGCAGTTCGGGCCCAACGAGGATTTCTCCCGCTATCCCCGTACGTTCGAGGCGGACCTGGAGGTGTGCCGGGCCGAGGGCGTGGACGTGGTCTTCCACCCGTCGGCCGAGGACATGTACCGCCCCGACCGCCAGGTGAGCCTCCTGGCCGGCCGGATGGGCGAGATCGTGGAGGGCGAGTCCCGCCCCGGGCACTTCGACGGGGTGCTGACGGTGGTGCTCAAGCTGTTCAACCTCGTCCAGCCGAGCGTGGCGGTCTTCGGCCAGAAGGACGCCCAGCAGCTCGCCCTGATCCGCCGCATGGTCGCCGACCTGGACGTGCCGGTCGAGATCGTCGGCGCGCCCACCGTACGCGAGCACGACGGCCTGGCCCTGTCCAGCCGCAACCGCTACCTGTCCGAGGACGACCGGCAGGTGGCGCTGGCGCTCTCCCGCGCCCTGCGCGCCGGCGAGGCCGAGCGGCGGCCCGGCGCGATCCGTGAGGCCGCCCGCGCGGTCCTCGCCGCCGCCGGCCCCCGGCTCGACCTGGACTACGTGGTGCTGGTCGATCCCGCGACGTTCACCGAGGTGGGCGAGGAGCACGCGGGCGAGGCCGTGCTCGCCGTCGCGGCCAGGATCGGCGCCACCCGGCTGATCGACAACGTCGTCCTGACGGTGGATCCGGCCTGAGCCTGACCCCTGGGCATGCACGCGCTCCCGGAGGCGTTATCGTCATGTTGACGAAATCGCCCGAGTGGAGGAGAGCCCAATGAGCGCACCGGCGATTCCCCTGCGGCTGACCGCTCCCGCGCCCGGCTGGAGCGCCGAGGCCGACCTGGTCGTCGTGGGCTCCGGCATCGCGGGCCTGACCGTGGCCCTGCGCTACACGGAGCTGGAGCCCGAGGCCAAGGTCCTGGTCGTCACCAAGGACGTGCTGTCCTCGGGCTCGACGCGCTGGGCGCAGGGCGGCATCGCGGCCGTGCTCGACCCCCGCGACACGCCCGAGGAGCACCTGAACGACACGCTCATCGCCGGCGTCGGGCTGTGCGACGTACGTGCGGTGCGGACGCTGGTCACCGAGGGCCCCGGCGCGCTGCGCCGGCTGATCGAGCGGGGCGCCCGCTTCGACCGCACCCCGGACGGCGAGCTCCAGCTCACCCGCGAGGGCGGCCACCGCCGCAGCCGCATCGTGCACGCGGGCGGCGACGCGACCGGCGCCGAGGTGCAGCGGGCGCTCATCGAGGCGGTACGCGCCCGCCCCTCCATCGAGGTCATCGAGCACGCCCTGGTGCTCGACCTGCTCAAGGACGCCCACGGCCGGGCCAGGGGCGTCACCCTCCACGTGATGGGCGAGGGCGCTCGCGACGGCGTCGGCGCGGTGCTCGCGCGGGCCGTCGTGCTCGCCACCGGCGGCATGGGCCAGGTGTACGCGGCCACCACCAACCCCGTGGTCTCCACCGGCGACGGCGTCGCGCTGGCGCTGCGGGCCGGGGCGGTGGTGCGCGACCTGGAGTTCGTGCAGTTCCACCCCACCGTGCTCTGGCTCGGCGCGGACTCGACCGGCCAGCAGCCGCTGATCTCGGAGGCGGTGCGGGGCGAGGGGGCGTACCTCACCGACCACGAGGGCAACCGCTTCATGGCCGACGCGCACGAGCTGGCCGACCTGGCCCCGCGCGACGTCGTGGCCAAGGGGATCATGCGGACGATGCGCGCGACCGGCCGCGACCACGTCTTCCTCGACGGCCGCCACTTCGGCCGGCGCAAGTGGGAGACCCGGTTCCCCACCATCTACGCGGTCTGCCGTGAGCACGGCATCGACCCGGTGACCCAGCCGATCCCCGTGGCCCCGGCCGCCCACTACGCCAGCGGCGGCGTACGGACCGACCTGCGCGGCCGTACCTCGATCGACGGCCTCTACGCCTGCGGCGAGGTGGCCTGCACCGGCGTGCACGGCGCCAACCGGCTGGCCTCCAACTCGCTGCTGGAGGGCCTGGTGTTCGCCGAGCGCATCGCCGAGGACGTGCACGCGGCCCGCCCGGCCCCCGGCGACCCGGTGCCGGCCGAGGGAGAGTCCGGGCTGGTGGATCCGCGCGTCCGGGCCCGGATCCAGGCGCACATGAGCAGGGGCGCGGGCGTGCTGCGCAGCCGCGAGTCGCTGCGCGCCACCGCCAAAGCGCTGCTCGACGCCCGCTGGACGCCGGTCGCGGTGCCGCCGTGCACCGAGTCCTGGGAGGCGGCGAACCTGCTCACCGTCGCCACCGTGCTCACCGGCGCGGCGGCGGCCCGGCTGGAGACCCGTGGCTCACACTGGCGCGAGGATCATGAGACGCGCGACGACAACGAATGGCTGGGCCACCTCGACGTGACCCTGACGGAGGAGGGCCTTCGCATGACGTACACGCCGCACGAGGACACGATGCCGGCCCGGCTGGCGCAGGAGCTGTCGGCCGCCGGGCTCGACCCGGCCGAGGTGGACGCGCTCATCGCCCGTGCGCTGGAGGAGGACCTGTGGGAGGCCGGTGACGTGACGAGCCTCGCCACCATCCCCGCCGACCAGCGCTCGTCGGGCGACGTGGTGGCGCGCAAGGACGGCGTCGTGGCGGGACTGGCGGTGGCGGAGGCGGTGTTCGTCCGGCTGGGGGCGGACCGGACCGAGCGCCGGGCCAAGGACGGCGAGCGGGTCCGGGTGGGCGACGTGCTGCTCACCGTCGAGGGGCCCACGCGCGCGCTGCTGACCGCCGAGCGCACGGCGCTCAACCTGCTCACGCACCTGTCCGGGGTGGCGACGCTCACCGGCAGGTGGGTCGAGGCGATCAAGGGCACCGGGGCCCGCGTCCGCGACAGCCGCAAGACGCTGCCCGGCCTGCGCGCGCTGGAGAAGTACGCCGTACGCTGCGGCGGCGGCGTCAACCACCGCATGTCGCTGTCGGACGCCGCGCTGATCAAGGACAACCACGTGGTGGCGGCCGGCGGCGTGGCCGAGGCGTTCCGGGCGGTCCGCGAGCGCCACCCCGACCTGCCCATCGAGGTGGAGATCGACCGGCTCGACCAGCTCCAGCCGGTGCTCGACGAGGGCGCGCGGGAGGTGCTGCTGGACAACTTCACGGTGGAGGACACAGAGCGTGCCGTACAACTCGTGAAAAAGCAGGCGAAAAACAGGGTTGCCCTTGAGGCGAGCGGGGGATTGACCTTGGAATCGGCCCGTGCTGTGGCCGAAACTGGCGTTGACTACCTGGCGGTAGGGGCGTTGACGCACTCGGCGCCGGCCCTGGACATCGCACTGGATCTACGGGGGTAATTGATGCTGCTCACGATCGACGTCGGCAACACGCACACGGTGCTCGGGCTCTTCGAGGGCGAGGACGTCATCGAGCACTGGCGGCTGGCCACCGACGCCCGCCGCACCGCCGACGAGATCGCGGTCGTCCTGCAAGGGCTGCTGGCGCAGTCGCCGCTGCTCAAGGGCGCCGACGTCGACGGCATCGCCATCTGCTCGACGGTCCCGAGCGTGCTCAACGAGATGCGGGAGATGTGCCGCCGCTACTACGGCGACGTCACGGCGGTGATCGTGGAGCCGGGCATCCGCACCGGCGTGCCGGTCCGCATGGACAACCCCAAGGAGGTCGGCAGCGACCGCATCGTCAACGCACTCGCCGCCATCGACCAGTACGGCGGCCCCTGCGTGATCGTCGACTTCGGCACCGCCACGTCCTTCGACGCGGTCTCGGCCAAGGGCGAGTACATCGGGGCGGTCACCGCGCCCAGCATCGAGATCTCGGTGGACGCCCTCGCCTCCGCCGGCGCGCAACTGCACAAGGTGGAGCTGGTCAGGCCGCGCTCGGTGATCGCCAAGAACACCGTCGAGGCCCTGCAGGCCGGCATCATCTACGGCTTCGCCGGCCAGGTGGACGGCATCGTCGAGCGCATGACGGCCGAGCTGGCCGACGACCCCGACGAGGTCACGGTCGTCGCCACCGGCGGGCACGCCGGGCTGGTGGTCGGCGAGTCGCGCTCGATCGACGTGCACGAGCCGTGGCTCACGCTCATCGGCCTGCGCCTGATCTACCACCGCAACGCGGGCTGACACAGGAGCAGGCGGCCCCCCGCTCGGATAAGGGGCCGCCCGCGGTCTTCGGGTGCTCGGTCGTCATGGCGCCAGGGTGCTCGGATGCGAGCTCAGGCGTCACTACTCGTTCTCGTTGGTGTAGATGTAGTCCCAGCGGCCGCACTTGGTGGGGAACTTGCTGTTGAGGCCGATCTGGCAGACCTGCACGCGCAGGGTCTGGACGTCGTTCTCCTCGAAGTGGAAGCGCTGGAAGCTGGGGTAGCCGCAGTACTTCCGCCAGAAGACCGGCGACCAGTCGCCGTCGAAGTCCTCGGCCTGGAAGCGCACGTACGCGCACTTGCCGCCCTCGTCGTAGCTGCGGTTGTCGCGGTCCCAGAGCTTGCCGCGCACGTGGACCTCGTTCGACTCGCCGTCGTCGTCCCAGTTGACCGTGACGCTGCCCTCGGCCTTGGCCTGGAAGTGCTTGGCGTAGACCGGGCCCCAGTGCGAGGAGTAGTCGTCGGCGTGGGGCGCGGAGGCGAAGGCGGCGGTGGGCATCGACAGGGCGACTGCGGTGGTGGCGGCGGCGGCGAGGGTGCCGATCGCGAGCTTCTTGAACATTTCTCTCTCCTGGAGCTCCCCTGGGCCGGCTCCCTGCCGGCCTCCCCCTGAGCTCGTGAGTCATTGATAAAAGAGCCCTCTTGCAGGCACCCTGCAACGGGCCGACGAGCCCTTGCAGTTCGCCATATCCCCTACGCTTTAGTGCTGTGAGCGAAGAACTTCCCGAGCAGATGCGGATCCGGAGGGAGAAGCTCGACCGCCTTCGCAGTGAGGGCGTCGATCCTTACCCGGTGAATTTCCCCCGTACGGCGACCAACGCCGAGGTCAGGGAGAAATACCAGGGCCTTGAGCCCGACACCGCCACCGGCGAGAGCGTGTCGGTGGCCGGTCGCGTCATGCTCAGCCGCGTCGGCGGGAAGCTCTGCTTCGCCACCCTCCGCGACGGCGAGGCCGACCTGCAGGTCATGATCTCCCTCGACCGGGTGGGCGAGGAGTCGCTGGCCCGCTGGAAGCGCGACGTCGACCTCGGCGACCACGTCGGCATCACCGGCGAGGTCATCACCTCGCGGCGCGGCGAGCTGTCCGTGCTCGCCGACGACTGGCAGATCACCGCCAAGTGCCTGCGCCCGCTGCCGGAGAAGCACGTCGGCCTCACCGACCCCGAGGCCCGCGTACGCCAGCGCTACGTCGACCTCATCGTCAACGACGAGGCCAGGAAGATGGCCCGCGTCCGCAGCGCCACCGTGCGCGCCGTGCGCGAGTTCTGGCACGAGGAGGGCTACCTCGAGGTCGAGACGCCGATGTTGCAGCCGATCCACGGCGGCGCGGCGGCCCGGCCCTTCCGCACCCACATCAACGCCTACGACATGGAGCTCTATCTGCGCATCGCGATCGAGCTCTATCTCAAGCGGCTCGTGGTCGGCGGCGTCGAGAAGGTCTTCGAGATCAACCGCAACTTCCGCAACGAGGGCGCCGACTCGACGCACAACCCCGAGTTCACCATGCTCGAGGCGTACGGCACCTACCTCGACTATCACGACATCGCCGACCTGACGCAGCGGATGTACCAGAAGGCCGTCGTGGCCGCCCTGGACACCACGGTCGTGGTGCACGACGGCGTCGAGATCGACCTCGGCATGGCCGAATGGCCCCGGGCGACGCTCTACGGCCTGGTCTCCGAGGCCGTCGGCGAGGAGATCACCACCTCCACCACGCTGGAGGAGCTACGCAAGATCGCCGACCGGCGCGAGGTCCACTGGGACCCGAAGTGGGGCTCGGGCAAGCTCGTGCAGGAGCTGTTCGAGGCGCTGGTGGAGCACACGCTGGTGCAGCCGACGTTCGTCATGGACTATCCGCTGGAGACCTCGCCGCTGGCCCGCCTCCACCGCGACAACCCGCTGCTCACCGAGAAGTGGGACCTCATCGGCTTCGGCACCGAGCTGGGCACCGGCTACTCCGAGCTCAACGACCCGATCGACCAGCGGCACCGGCTGGTCGAGCAGTCGCTGCTCGCCGCCGGCGGCGACCCCGAGGCGATGCAGCTCGACGAGGACTTCCTGGCGGCCCTCGAGTACGGCATGCCGCCCACGGGCGGCATGGGCGCGGGCATCGATCGGATGATTATGGCGTTCACCGGCAAGAACATCCGCGAGACGATCCTGTTCCCGCTGGTGAAGCCCACTCACTGACGATTGAGCCGCACGGGGAGCCGCGCGAGCCCCCGCAGCACCAGGTTCGGCTTGTACGGCGGCGCGGGATCGAGCAGCTCCATCCGTGGCGCCGCGGCGGCCAGGGCGGAGAGCGCGATCTCGCCCTCCATCCTGGCCAGCGTCGCCCCGAGACAGAAGTGGATGCCGAGCCCGAAGGCGAGATGCCGCCCCGGCTCACGAGCGCCATCCGAGCGGGTGGCGTCGGATCGGCCGGGGCCGGATCGGCCGGGGTCCGATCGGGTGGGGTCGGATCGGCCGGGGTCGAAGTGGTCGGGGTCGGGGAAGATCGCGGGGTCGCGATTGGCCGCGCCGATCAGCGCGACCACGGCCGTCCCCGCGGGCACCGGCGTCCCGCCGAGCTCCGCGTCGCGCAGCGCCACCCGTCCGGTGAGCTGGACCGGCGGGTCGTAGCGCAGCACCTCCTCGACGACCTGTCGCGGCCGCTCGGCGGCGTACGCGAGCAGGCCGTGCCGGACCAGGGCGAGCACCCCGTTGGCGATGAGGTTGACGGTCGTCTCGTGCCCGGCCACGAGCAGCAGCACGCAGGTGGCCAGCAGCTCGCCCTCGGTCAGCTCCTCGACCCGGGTGAGCGCGCTCAGCAGGTCGTCGCCGGGCTGCCGGCGCCGGAGCTCCAGGAGGTCGCGGAAGTAGTCGCGGAACTCTCTTCCTGACCGCCCGCTCTCCGATATCAGCTCCGCTGTAAGCATCGGGTCAAGGCTGCGGGCGGCCGTCTCGCTCCAGCCCTGGAAGCGCTCGTGATCTTCCGGCGGCACCCCCAGCATCTCGCAGATCACCCTGACCGGCAGCGGGTACGCGAAGCCGGAAACCAGGTCGCCCTCCTCGGGCAGCGCCGCGATCAGCCCGGCGGTGACGGCCTCGACGCGCGGGCGCAGCCGTTCGACCATGCGGGGCGTGAACGCCCTGCTGACCAGACCGCGTAACCGGGTGTGATCGGGCGGATCCATACGCAGAAATGACTCGACAGGCTGACCTGGATTGACGCGGTTGATGGGACTGGGGCCGTGACCGAAACGCGGATCGCGGAGCATGGCACCGCACAATTCGTGATCGGTCAGGACGAACAGCCCCGCCGGCGTACGGAAGATCGGCCCGCGTTCGCGCAGCGCGTGGTAGCGCGCATAGGGATCAGCCAGAAATCCGGGGTCCGCGGGATCAAAACCCAGAAGGTCCGCCGAACCCGAAGGGGAGGGAGATGAGCCTCCGGACTGATCAACGAGATCGGTCATCGCGCGTCCAGCATCCGGTCGGCATATGGCGAGTAGGTCACATATACGCGATCATGTCAATAGCGCTCGTCAAGGGCGGGATTTATCACGCTTGACGACCTTTCAGAGATGCGTTTACCTTCTGCGAGACGAGCGGCTTTGGCCCGTTGTGAGGTCCAAATTCTGCTGTTGGGGGGGAGGGCTCCCGATGGAAGTGCTCACTGAAGGCGTTGAGCTGAGCCACGCGGATCTGGCTTTACTCGGCGAGCTGGCCAAGGGCGTCACTGTGGATCGAGTGGGGAGACGTCTGGACATCAGCGGACGCACGGTGCGCCGAAGACTGCGCGGCATCTGCGACCGCATCGGTGTGGCCACGGCCATCGAGGCCGTGGCCTGGGCGGCACGCCGCCATCTCATCTGAAGGGACGCTTGAGCAAAGGTCACCGGGTCATGCCGGCTCAGTCTGCGATGCGCACCGCGCCCGCGAAGGGCCGGTTGCCGAGCGCGGCCACCCGTACGACGTCGCCGGTGCGCGGGGCGTGCACCATCATGCCCCCGCCGATGTAGATGCCGACGTGGTGCAGGTCGCTGTAGAAGAAGACCAGGTCGCCGGGGCGCATCTCCTCACGGGAGATGTGCCGGCCCGCGGTCCACTGGTCGCCGGTGTAGTGCGGCAGCGAGATGCCGACGCGCCTGAAGGCGGCCATGACCAGGCCGGAGCAGTCGTAGGAGCTGGGGCCTCCCGCGCCCCACACGTACGGCTTGAGCTGCTGCGTGAGCGCCCACCTGGCGGCCGCGGCGGCCTTGCCGGTGCCGGGGATCGGCAGGTTGACGCGTACGGCGCGGGTGCCGGGCTGCCCGGCCTCGCCGAGGGCGCGGCGGAAGAGGCTGCTCTCCGTCTTGGCCACGAGGGCGGTGATCTTGTCGCGCTTGGCGTCGAGGTCGGCCACGATCCCGCGCAGCTCCTCCATGCGGGTCTTGGCGCCGGCCTCGGCGCGGGTGGCCGCGTCCATGGCCTTGAGCAGCTGGTTGACCTCTTCGCTCTGCTGCGTCTCCAGCGCGTGCGTGGTCGCGGCCCGGTCGAGGAACTCTTCAGGATCGTCGGACTGCATGAAGGTGAGCGAGCGGTTGAGCCCGCCGGTGATGTAGGCGTTCTGGGCGAGCATGACGGCCTTCGCGCGCTTGGCGGCGAGGTCGGCCTGGCTGTCGGCCAAGGTCTTCTGGGCGGAGTCGGCGGCCTTCTTGGCGGTTTTGTACTTCTCCCGCTGGCCGTTGTACTGCTCCGTGAGCGTCTCGATCTCGACGTGCATCTTCTCGACCCGCTCCGACAGCTCCTTGAGCGAGGGCTTGGGCTCCGCGGACGCCGGGGCGATGGGGGCCGCCAGTAACGCGCCGGCCATCAGGGCCGCCGCTCCGAGGCGGAACGGTCGCCGGAACCGCTCCCGACGGGGGGCGCTCCCGCCCGCCGTCCTCTCGTCCCCACGCGTGCGCGTGCGCTTCACCAACCGACTCCCTTCCTCGACGCCTACCGGGTTAGCTGACGGGTTCGGGCCGGAGGAGCCCTACCGAACGTTTCGGATTCACCCCAGTGATGGCGTGCGGCGGGCGCCATCGGCGGGTCCCCGGCTTCCCTTGCGGGAATTGGGCGTGTCTCCCGCGCGCGACACGCGGGGAACGTCGTCGCTGGACACTAATGCACTCCCGGTTCCTGCTCAACCAGAACTGCTTGATCTGTTGAGGTTTCACAACCGAAGGGTCACAAGGTGATCTCGTGATCAAGCGTACACGAGAGACTTTATGTCCTTTTTGCCCTTGGTTTTGCCTGACGTCGGCGAACGTCGGACCTGCGCCTGGACAGTCGTACCGGACCCCGGGTACGGGGCGGTTGAGGGAGTTAGGTCCGAGCCGTAATGACATCTGTACTCTGGAGAGCCATGGAGCAGGTGGCCGAGCTGACAGCGCCCGAGACCGCGGTGGTGGTCCGGCGTGCCCGCACGCCCGACGTCCGCGGCATCAGGCGCCTGGTCGACACCTACGCGGGCGCGGGTCCCCGGCTCCTGGAGAAGACCACGGTGACGCTGTACGAGGACGTACAGGAGTTCTGGGTGGCCGATCTCGGCGGGCGGGTCGCCGGCTGCGGCGCCCTGCACGTCCTGTGGGAGGATCTCGCCGAGGTCCGCACGGTCGCCGTCGATCCGGAGTGCCGGGGCATGGGCATCGGCCACCGGATCGTGGAGGCCCTCATACAGCAGGCTAAGGATCTGGGTCTGCGGCGCGTATTCTGTCTCACTTTCGAGATCGAATTCTTCGCCCGGCACGGGTTCCGGCCCATCCAGGGGACACCGGTCTCACCGGAGGTCTACGCCGAACTTCTGGCCTCGTACGACGAGGGTGTGGCCGAGTTCCTCGACCTGGAGCACGTCAAGCCGAACACCCTGGGCAACACCCGCATGCTGCTCCATCTGACATCGGGTGACGCGGACCTTGACCAATTGGAAAGGTGATTGTTGATACCTATGTCGATACGTTGGGCAGCACAGGCATGTGCCCTGACACGTGCCACATGCGCACGCGAAGCGAGGTGACACGGTGAGCACCGGACAGCCGCCGTATCCGCAAGACGAATCCGGCGAGAACTCCGCGCCTGGCAATCCCCCCTACGGCCAGCAGCACCAGGGCCGTCACCCCGGCGAGCCCGACCCCGACGCCACCGTGGTCGGCTACCGCACGGACGACGCCTTCGGCCAGTCCTCCTACAACCAGCAGCAGCCCGGCTACGGCCAGCAGCCTCAATACGGCCAGCAGCCGCAGTCCCAGCCCGACTACGGCCAGCAGCAGGGCTACGGGCAGCAGCCCCAGTACGGCGGCCAGCAGGGCTACGGCCAGCAACCGCAGTACGGCCAGCAGCAGGGCTACGGCCAGCAGCCCCAGTACGGTCAGCAGCCGCAGTCCCAGCCTGACTACGGTCAGCAGGGCTACGGCCAGCAGGGCCAGTCCCAGCCGGGCTACGGCCAGCAGGGTCAGTCCCAGCCGGGTTACGGCCAGCAGCCCCAGTACGGCCAGCAGCCGCAGTCACAGCCCGGCTACGGCCAGCAGCCCTCCTCGGGCCAGTACGGCACCCAGCCGGGCTACGGCCAGCAACCGCAGTACGGCCAGCAGCCGCAGTCCCAGCCCGACTACGGCCAGGGCTACGGCCAGCAGCCGCAGTCCCAGCCCGACTACGGTCAGCAGCAGGGCTACGGCCAGCAGGCCCAGTACGGTCAGCAGCCGCAGTCCCAGCCTGACTACGGTCAGCAGGGTTACGGCCAGCAGGGCCAGTCCCAGCCGGGCTACGGCCAGCAGTACGGCGACCAGCAGTACGGTCAGCAGGGCTACGGCCAGCAGCAAGGCTACGGACAGCAGGGCTACGGCCAGCAGCAGGGCTATGGCCAGCCCGGCTACGGCCAGCCGGTCGGCGTCCAGCCGCCCGGCGCGCCCGCCCCGCTCGCCGAGTGGTGGCAGCGCCTGGTGGCCAGGTTGATCGACGGCGTCATCCTGTTCGTCATCAACTTCGTCGTGGGCCTGATCCTCGGCATCTTCTTCGTGGCGAGCTACAGCTCGCTCGACGGCACCAGCAGCGGCATCGGCACGTCGTTCCTCGCCAGCATCCTGGCGGCGCTCGTCGCGGCGGCCCTCTGGGTGGCTTACGACTTCTTCCTGCTGAAGATGAGCGGCCAGACCGTCGGCAAGATGGTGATGGGCATCAAGGTCGTCCTCGTCGGCCAGCCGATGCCTGCCAAGGGCCTGCCGAACGACGCCGCGCTCAAGCGGGCCGGCGTCACGTGGGGCTGGTGGGTGTTCAACGCCATCCCGCTGCTCGGCTGGGTGCTCGCCTACGCGGGCGTGGGAGTCAACGGCGCATCCCAGCTCTGGGACAAGCCGTTGCAGCAGACGTTCGCCGACAAGGTCGCGCGTACGGTGGTCGTGAAGATCAAGTAGTCCGCGCGGGACGCGAACCTGGGGGCCGGCTTACCGCCGGCCCCTATGTTTTGCCCGCCGGGCCGTACCAGAATGGGGACACCCGCACACCCCATTCGGGGCCGCCGACGACGCGAGGTGGAGGTTATGACCGGGACCGCGCCGCGAGCGGACACGCTGCCGGCGGAATGGTGGGAACGCCTCGGCGCCCGGCTGATTGAAGGGCTCGTCTTCGGGGTCTTCTATTACATTCTGTTCATCGCGCTCTGGGGCGTCTTCCGGACTGTCGGGTTGTTGGAGCTGTTCGACGGCAGGTTGCCCGGTGTGGGCGCCTCCCTGGTCGCCGGAGCCGGTTATACCGGCTACGACTGGTGGGCCCATTCCCGCGGGGGCCGGACGTTCGGCAAGGCGATCATGCGGATTCGCCTGTCCCCCGAGGCGCCGGCGTCCAGGGCCGCGCTGAAACGGGCCCTGGTCTATCCAGGGGCGCTCATGCTGATCGGCATTCCGGTGGTCAATCTCCTGGCCGGAATGCTGCTGTTCGCGGTGGGGCTGCTGATCCTGATGGACAAGCCGCTGGAGCGCGGCCCGCACGACCGGCTGGCCGGAACGCGTGTGGTAAAAGATCTTCGCTGAGCCTTCCACACCTGGGCGGATGCCTTTCGCAAAATTTCCGCTTGATCCGGTAAGGAGTCTGGAGAGACTGCCATTAGGCTATGGGGCGTCCGGGTTGCCGGATGTCGGCGCCCCTGAGACTCGCAGGGCATGTGTGTGCCGCTATGGTCAGTTGCGGGCGGTTGCCGCCGTACGCTGCACTGGGGTCACGCTCCTCCGGGCAGCGGCCCCGGGCGCATATAGCGCCCTCGAAACCCCGTCAGCCGTGGAGGCGAGGACGAATGGAAGCCCTAACAGATGTATTGTCAGCGCTCATCCCCCCGGTCGTGGTCGGCGGAGCCTTCATCTTTGGCGTGGTGAAGTTGGTCCGCCACGAGGGCGCCGGGCGCCGGCCTAAGGCTCAGCAGCCCGCCGAGAAGCAGAACTGATCGGCCAGTCAGCGAATCCCCGCTGTGCTGAATTGTCTCCGCGCCTTTTCGGGTATATGTTTGGGCAGGCGAATGAAACAATGCCCGCGAAAGGATTGCGTAGATGGCCAAGCACATCCAGGAGATTCTCATCGATGACCTCGATGGGGGCGAGGCCAATGAGACGGTCAGCTTCGCTATTGACGGCTCCTCCTATGAGATTGACCTCAGCGACCTTAACGCCAAGAAGCTGAGGGACGCGCTCTCGCCTTTCGTGCAGCACGCGCGCCGGGCGGGCGCCACCACCACGCGTCGTCGCACCCGCGGCGGCAACCGTGCGATGACCCGGGAGAAGAGCTCGGAGATCCGGCAGTGGGCGAAGTCCCGCGGCCTGCCGGTCAGCGAGCGCGGCCGTATCGCCTCCACCGTCGTCGAGCAGTACGAGGCGGCTCACTGAAAGAGTCGTCGCTCGACCGTGCGCTTATGCCGTTCGCCTTGGACCCCGGCGGCCGCCATAAGCGCATGATCGTATTCAGGGGCGTCTCGAATGGTGGAACGCCCCAGAGGACGATCTGCTGATGCGCTCACATATGCGGGCGTTTTGATCGGCTGTCGCGGCTGGTGTCGGCCGCCGATTCGCCGGCCGCGCCCGCATATGTGAAGCGTCGTCCCCGGCCTGCTCCAAAGCCGAAAGGCCCCCGCTGTCCGTTCCTCCGGGCATGCGCGCGGGCTCCTCCACCGCGTTCCTCGTGCTGTTCCTCGCGGGTGTTCCTGAGTAAAAGCTGGGAAGCGTCTGCGAGAGGCGGGGCAAAACCGGCTTGGCGGGGCGGGTGCGCACAATGCCCGGTCCCCACGCGCCCGCGTGATGAGGCCGGTAACCCGGCTGACCGGATGAGCTTTTGCGACGGGAGCGGTAGGTGCCGGGTCATGCTCAGGGCGTAGTGACCGCGCTTGGCCATCCCCGCCACACGACATAGGATGATTACGCATGAGAAACGGACGCGGCATCATCGGCGATGCGGCGGGCGCGACCCCTTCGCCGGGCCGCACACCCGGGCGTCCGGCGGCCGATCCGTGTCGATCTGCATACGCCGCGGCGGCAATTCGGTGTCGTCTCCCCGTAGCGGCCTAAACATCGTTCGCTTGCGGCGTATCGGGAACACGTGACCCCCGAACAGTAGTTGGATAGAGGGTGAACGCCCTGCTCTCGGGGAACGTCTCTGCTATAGAGCGTGTCAGAGGCGAGTGGGCACGGTTCGCCGAGCCAGGGCTAGCATGCGGGAGGACGGGACCGGATTTACCGGCCCTGACTGACCGCTCTGTGAGGAGCGACGAGATGTTCGAGAGGTTCACCGACCGAGCGAGGCGTGTTGTCGTCTTGGCCCAAGAAGAGGCCAGGATGCTCAACCACAACTACATCGGCACTGAGCACATTCTTCTTGGTTTGATCCACGAAGGTGAGGGCGTTGCCGCCAAGGCTCTGGAGAGCCTGGGCATCAGCCTTGAGGGTGTGCGCCAGCAGGTCGAGGAGATCATCGGCCAGGGCCAGTCGGCTCCGTCGGGGCACATTCCCTTCACCCCGCGGGCCAAGAAGGTCCTCGAGCTGTCGCTCCGTGAGGCTCTGCAGCTGGGCCACAACTACATCGGCACCGAGCACATCCTGCTCGGGCTCATCCGCGAGGGTGAGGGTGTGGCGGCCCAGGTGCTGGTCAAGCTTGGAGCTGATCTCAACCGTGTCCGGCAGCAGGTGATCCAGTTGCTGCACGGTTACCAGGGCAAGGAGCCGGCGGCCGCGGGCGGCCCCCAGGAGTCGGCCCCGTCCACGTCCCTGGTGCTCGACCAGTTCGGCCGCAACCTGACCCAGGCGGCCCGCGAGGGCAAGCTGGATCCGGTCATCGGCCGTGAGAAGGAGATCGAGCGGGTCATGCAGGTCCTCTCCCGGAGGACCAAGAACAACCCCGTTCTCATCGGCGAGCCCGGCGTCGGCAAGACCGCCGTCGTCGAGGGCCTGTCGCAGAAGATCGTCAGGGGCGAGGTGCCCGAGACGCTGAAGGACAAGCAGCTCTACACGCTTGACCTCGGCGCCCTGGTCGCCGGCTCCCGTTACCGCGGCGACTTCGAAGAGCGCCTGAAGAAGGTGCTCAAGGAGATCCGCACGCGCGGCGACATCATCCTGTTCATCGACGAGCTGCACACGCTCGTGGGTGCGGGCGCCGCGGAGGGCGCGATCGACGCCGCCAGCATCCTCAAGCCGATGCTGGCCCGCGGCGAGCTGCAGACGATCGGCGCGACCACGCTCGACGAATACCGCAAATACCTTGAGAAGGACGCCGCGCTCGAGCGCCGCTTCCAGCCGATCCAGGTGGCCGAGCCCTCGCTCAGCCACACGATCGAGATCCTCAAGGGTCTGCGTGACCGCTACGAGGCGCACCACCGCGTGTCCATCACGGACGACGCGCTGGTGGCCGCGGCGCAGCTGGCCGACCGCTACATCAGCGACCGCTACCTGCCCGACAAGGCGATCGACCTCATCGACGAGGCCGGCTCCCGGATGCGCATCCGCCGGATGACCGCTCCGCCGGACCTGCGCGAGTACGACGAGAAGATCGCCAACGTGCGTCGCGACAAGGAGTCCGCGATCGACGCGCAGGACTTCGAGAAGGCCGCCGCTCTCCGCGACCAGGAGAAGCAGCTCCAGCTCAAGCGCGAGCGCCGGGAGAAGGAGTGGAAGGCCGGCGACATGGACGTCGTGGCCGAGGTCACCCAGGAGCTCATCGCCGAGGTCCTGGCGACCGCCACCGGCATCCCGGTCTTCAAGCTGACCGAGGAGGAGTCGCAGCGCCTGCTCCGCATGGAGGACGAGCTCCACAAGCGGATCATCGGCCAGGACGACGCCATCAAGGGCCTGTCGCGGTCCATCCGGCGCACCCGCGCCGGGCTGAAGGACCCGCGCCGTCCCGGCGGCTCGTTCATCTTCGCCGGCCCCTCGGGCGTCGGCAAGACCGAGCTGTCCAAGGCTCTGGCGGAGTTCCTCTTCGGTGACGAGGACGCGCTGATCAGCCTGGACATGTCGGAGTTCATGGAGAAGCACACCGTCTCCCGGCTGTTCGGCTCGCCTCCCGGCTACGTCGGCTACGAGGAGGGCGGCCAGCTCACCGAGAAGGTGCGGCGCAAGCCGTTCTCCGTGGTCCTGTTCGACGAGATCGAGAAGGCCCACCCCGACATCTTCAACTCGCTGCTGCAGATCCTGGAGGACGGTCGCCTGACCGACGCCCAGGGTCGCGTGGTCGACTTCAAGAACACGGTCATCATCATGACCACCAACCTCGGCACCCGTGACATCTCCAAGGGCATCGGGGTCGGGTTCGCGAAGTCCAACGACACCGAGTCCAACTACGAGCGGATGAAGGCGAAGGTCCAGGAGGAGCTCAAGCAGCACTTCCGGCCCGAGTTCCTCAACCGTGTCGACGACATCGTGGTCTTCCACCAGCTCACGCCGGTCGAGATCATCCAGATCGTGGATCTGATGCTCGCCCAGGTCGACGCGAGGCTGAAGGACCGCGACATGGGGCTCGAGGTCTCGCAGGAGGCCAAGCAGCTGCTGGCCGACCGCGGCTACGACCCGGTTATGGGCGCCCGGCCGCTGCGCCGGACCATCCAGCGCGAGCTGGAGGACTCCCTGTCCGAGAAGATCCTCTACGGCGAGCTCCGTCCGGGGCAGGTCGTGAAGGTGACGATCGAGGGCGAGGGCGACGAGGCCAAGTTCATCTTCCGGGGCGAGACGTCCTCGAAGGTGCCCGACTCGGCGGCGGCCATCGCGGCTCCGATCCAGCACTGACCCGTCCGGCGCTCCGGCGCCGGCGTGACACCGGAGAGCTCCCGTGTGCTTCGTCACACGGGAGCTTTTCGCGTCTCCGGGGCGCGTCGCTCTGTGGCATCGTGTGGCGTCACAGGTCACGGACGTGAGGAAGTTCGTCGCCACCCAGGTCGGGGAGCGCTCTCCGTGGCTCCTGGGGCCGGCCAGTGCCCCTTTCGGGCGTCGGCTCGCCCGTCGTCACCACGTCGTTGCGTAATTGTTGGACGACCGGGTATCCCGCCACCGGTGGTAGTACTACACTGCGTAGAGTAGAGCCAAGTCTCATCCAAGTGAGCCGCAAGAGCGCGTCCCTAACGTGGGGGCCTGCTCCCCGGGGAGTAGTCAGGAATCAACTCTGGGCGGACGCCGGCGGGACCCGCGAGCAGGCATGCTCGACGAGGTCCGGCACGTCCGAGGCGGGCGACGGACACACATAAGCAAGCCGTGGAGGAAACCGATGCGCCTGCGTCACGATGACGGAACGCTCGTTCACCTCGCCTACAACGCAGGCGTCCATCCCGCTGAAGACCTGGAGAACCTGATCGCCCATCTCACTCGCTACGCCGTGCCGGTGCGCAAGCGGCTCGGCGTCGAGCGGATGGGCATCGGCCTGTGGCTGTCGCCGAGCGTCGCCGACCACCTCACCGCCGACCGCATCGAGCTCGTCCGGCTGCGCCGCTCCCTGGAGGAGCGCGGCCTGGAGGTCGTGAGCCTCAACGGCACCGGCGGCCGCAACCAGGAGGTCCCCGGCCCCGACTGGGCCAAGCCCGAGCGCTACCGCTACACCATGGCGCTGGCCCGCATCCTCGCGTTCCTGCTGCCCGAGGACGTACGCTTCGGCAGCATCTCGACCATACCGATCGGCTGGCGGCGTGACTGGCCGGCCGACCTGCACAGCATTGCCACCCGCCGCCTGGAGCGGCTGGCCCGCGAGCTGCGCGGCATCCACAGCGTCACCGGCAAGACGATCCGCGTCGGCTTCGAGCCGTGGCCCGGCTGCGTGCTGGAGACCACCGAGCAGGCGCTGGAGCGGGTCGGCGGCATCGACTCCGAGCATCTCGGCGTGTGCCTGGACGCCTGCCACCTCGCCTCCGGCGACGAGGAGCCGGGCGCGGCGCTCAAGAACCTGGCCGCGGCAGGGGCGCCGGTCGTCAAGCTCGGCCACGTGCACAACCACACCGGCCGCACGTCCAGCACCGGCGAGGTGCTGCACGACACGCTGACGGCCATGCTGTCGGGCGCGGTCAGCGGCAGCGCCCACATCGAGGTCGAGACGCACAACCTGGCCGTGCCGGGACGCGCCAAGGGGCCGGGGGCGCTGGTGTCGCTGCTGGCCGAGGAGCTGGACTGGGCCCGCAGCAACCTGACCGGCCTGGGCCTCCAGCTGGCCGCCTGACCTCACTCAGAGTGAGGTGAACCAGGCGGGCGTGTCCAGCCGCCACGGATTGGCCGGCGTGACCTTGCGCAGGTCGGCCTCCAGCGCCCGCAGCCGCTCCGCGCCCAGCTCGGCGGCCCAGCGGGCGCGGAGCTCGTCGAAGATGCGGGCCGAGCGGTGGAGCGCGTCCATCCCGTACGGCGTCAGCCGTACGATCTTGCGCCGGCTGTCGTGCGGATCGGTGGCGCGCTCCACGTAGCCGACGCGCTCCAGCGACTCGACGGTCTTGCCGGCCGCCTGCTTGGAGACGCCCAGCGCGCGGCCCAGCTCGACGGCCGTCGTGCCGGCGGGGCCGATGGCCTGCATGACGAATCCGTGCATGGGTCTGATGTGGGGATGTCCCTGCCGGGACAGCTCGGCGTGCAGCTCGTCGATGAGCGCACGGAACGCCAGCAGCAGGCGCAGCGGCAACTCGAACCCAGGGGCGTCGCTTGACACAATAGACAACCTGATTGACTATATTGATGGACAACGTGGTTGCCTATTCTAAGGGGTTTCCCGCATGACCGTCATTCGTGCCGCCGACGCGCGGCGTACCGAGACACCCGGCGGCGTCATGACGACCTTCGCCTCGCCCACCCAGGGAGCGGCCGGGCGGTCGCTCTGGCGCGTGGAGGCCAAGCCCGGCGTGGCGGGGCCGCTCCACGACTTCGACGTCGAGCAGGTGTGGAGCTGGCTCGACGGGGCGGCGACCGTCGAGCTCGGCGAGGAGAGCTTCGCCGTGGCGGCGGGCGACACCGTCGTCATGCCGGCGCGCACGCCGCGCCGCGTCACCGCCGGCCCGGACGCCGGCTACACCGCCGTCGTCACCGCCCGGGCCGGCGCCCGTGCCATGTCCGCCGACGGGGCCGACCTCGGCACCCCGCCGTGGATCGCGTGAAAGGGAGGATGCCCGTGTCTGTCGTGCCGAACGCCGAATGCCGGCGTACCGAGACGCCCAACGGCGTGATGACCACGCTCGCCTCCCCGACGCAGGGGCAGGCGGAGCAGGCCGTGTGGCGGGTGGACGCCCGTCCCGGCATGGAGGGGCCGGTGCACGCCTTCGACGCCGAGGTGCTGTGGACGTGGCTCGACGGGGCCGCGGTGGTGGAGCTGGGCGAGGAACGCCACGAGGTCGCGGCGGGGGACACGATGGTGCTGCCCGCGGACGTGAGCCGGCGGATGTTCGCCGATCCGGTGCGGGGGTTCGTGTCGATCGTGACCGCCCCGGCCGGGACGAAGGTCTACAACCCGGACGGCACATCCGCCCCGGACGCCTGCGACCTGGCCCCGAAGGGCTCCGAACGCCTGGTGCCGCCCTGGGTCAGCTGACCCTGAAGGTCAGGCGTGGGGGAGGCGGTAGGTGTCGTCGTCGAGGGCTTCGGCCAGGCCGTCGGCGATGAGGCCGTCCAGGGCGCGTTCGCGCTGGACCGCGTCGTCCCACACCACGTCGAGCGCCGCCTTCGGCACCGGGCCGTGGGCCTCGCGCAGCACCGCCAGCAGCCGCCCCCGGCACTGGCGGTCGGTGCCGGCGTAGGTCTGGCCCTTGCGCGCGGGGCCGGCGTGCGGCGGCTTGCCCGCCAGCCGCCAGGCGCACACGTCGGCGATGGGGCAGTCGGCGCAGCGCGGCGCGCGGGCCGAGCACACCAGGGCGCCCAGCTCCATCACCGCCACACCCCAGCGGGCCGCGCCCAGCTCGGGCAGCAGGGACTCGGCGAGCCGCCGTTCGGCCGCCGAGGTGGCCGTAGGAGGGTATTCCTCGGCGCGTACGGCCCTGGCGAACACCCTCCGGACGTTGGTGTCCAGCACCGCGTGCCGTCCGCCGTAGGCGAAGCTGGCGACCGCGGCGGCGGTGTACTCGCCGATGCCCGGCAGGGCCAGCAGCGTCGCGTGATCGGCGGGCACCTCGCCGCCGTGCTCGTCGGTGATCGCCCGGGCGCAGGCGTGCAGGCGCAGCGCCCGCCGCGGGTAGCCGAGCCTTCCCCAGTGCCGGACCGCCTCGCCCGGCTGCTCGGCCGCGAGATCCTTGGGGGCCGGCCAACGTTCCATCCACTCGTGCCAGACGGGCAGGACGCGGACGACCGGGGTCTGCTGCAGCATGATCTCGCTGACCAGCACCCCCCAGGGCGTGGCGTCGGCGGCCCGCCAGGGGAGGTCTCTCGCGTTGTCTTCGTACCAACTGAGGACAGCGTTGTGCAGAAGATGAGGCTCAACCACGCCGACAAGGGTATGCCGATGGGAATGACCTCGGCGTGTCGTCACCCTGAGTGACCTTCTGGTTACCATGCTGGGTCTCATGGATCCGGAGACGATGCGTGGCGACGGCGGTGACGTTTACTGGCGGCGCCGGATGAGCGTGCTGGTGGCGGTGCTCGTCGTGGTGGCCGTGGTGGCCTGGGCGTGCTCCAGCGGGGGCAAGGGCGGGCCGGAGCAGAGCTCCTCTGAGGCCAAGGTCTCGCCCAGCGTCTCGCCGGCGGTCGACCCGCTGCTGGCCGGGCTGCGTACGCTCGCCATGGGCACCGCCACCCCCTCGCCCACGCCCAGCGCGCGACGGCCGAGCCCGTCGCCCAGCCGCGTCAGGCGGGCGGGCGCGCCCTGCGCCGAGGAGGACCTCGTGCTGAGCCTGCAGGGCGGCAAGGACCAGATCTACGCGGCCGGCTCCCGGCCGTCCTTCATCGTCACGCTCGTCAACACGGGGCCCGTGATGTGCAGGGCCGACGTCGGGCCGCGGGCCATGGAGATCCGCATCATGTCCGGCCAGGACCGCATCTGGTCGACGGCCGACTGCGTGAGCGGGGCCGGCGAGGACGTCGCCGAGCTGCAGCGCGGGGTGCCGTACGTGCGGACGCTGAACTGGGACAGGAAGCGCTCCAGCGCCGACTGCCGCGCCACGCCGCCGCCCGCGCTGCCCGGCACGTACGTCGCCATGGCCCGCTTCGGCAAGCTCCGCAGCCCCAAGGGCGTCTTCCACCTCCGGTGACGCCCCTCGCCGGTCAGACGTAGCGTTCGAGTATCGAGGACTCGGCGAGGCGGGAGAGGCCCTCGCGGACGCTGCGCGCGCGGGACTCGCCGACCCCGCCCACGGCCTGCAGGTCGTCGATGCTGGCCGCGAGCAGCTTCTGCAGCCCGCCGAAGTGGTTGACCAGCCGGTCGACGACGGTGGCGGGCAGGCGGGGGACCTTGGCGAGCAGCCGGAAGCCGCGCGGGCTGACCGGACTGTCGAGCTTGTCGGCCCCGTGCCCCAGGACGTGGGCGACCGCCGACAGGTCGAGCAGGTCGGCGCCGGAGAGCTGGTCGAGGTCGTGCATGGCCTCGGGCAGCCGTTTGTGGCGCCGGCCCGAGGGCGCGGGGAGGTAGTCGCGCACGACCAGCTCCCGCTCGGAGTCGACCCCGGCCACCAGCTCGTCGAGCTGCAGGGACAGCAGCCGCCCGTCGGTGCCGAGCTCGACGACGTAGCCCTTGATCTCGTCGGAGATGCGCCGCACCATCTCCAGCCGCTGCGCGACGGCGGCGACGTCGCGGACGGTGACGAGGTCCTCGATCTCCAGGGCCGACAGCGTGCCGGAGACCTCGTCGAGGCGGTGCTTGTAGCGTTCGAGCGTGGCGAGGGCCTGGTTGGCCTTGGACAGGATGGCCGCCGACTCCTCCAGGACGTAGCGGATGCCGTCGAGGTAGAGGGCGATGATGCGCATCGACTTGCTGATCGCGATGATGGGCAGGCCGGTCTGCCGGGCCACGCGCTGGGCCGTGCGGTGGCGGGTGCCGGACTCGTCGGTGGGGATGGCCGGGTCGGGCACGAGGTGCACGGCGGCGCGTACGATCTTGTCGTCGCCGCTGATCACGATGGCGCCGTCCATCTTGGCGAGCTCGCGCAGCCGGGTCGCCGAGAAGTCGACGTCGAGGGTGAACCCGCCGCTGCAGACCGCTTCGACGTCGTCGTTGTAGCCGAGAACGATCAGCCCGCCGGTGGACCCGCGCAGGATGCGCTCCAGGCCGTCGCGCAGGGGCGTGCCCGGCGCCACCGCCGCCAGAGCTTCGCGCCGGCGGTCGTCCAGACTCCTATCCACCTGACCCCCGTGTCGATCGGTCACGCCCAGCTTAGCGGCGCTATGTGACGTGTGTGAGTGCGTCCCAGACGTTCTCCGCCTGGACGACCTCGAACCCGGGGGCGAACGCGACGGGCCCGACGGGCACGAGCGCGCGCTGGCCGTTGTGCCTGCGGGTGCCGTCCTCCAGCGACCCCGCGGGGACGAGCGCCCGCTTGAAGCCGAGCCGGGCGGCCTCGTTGAGCCGCCTGCGGACGTCCTTGACCGGCCGCAGCTCGCCGGCCAGGCCGACCTCGCCGAGCGCCACCAGCCCGGGGGGCAGCGGCTTGTCGCCGGCGGCGCTCGCCACCGCGAGCATGACCGACAGGTCGACCGCGGGGTCGGCCAGCTTGATGCCGCCGACGGTGGCGGTGAAGACGTCGCAGCCGCCGAGGCGGGCGTTGAGCCGCCGCTCCAGGACGGCGAGGATCATCTGCACGCGGAAGGTGTCGAGGCCGGAGGAGGTGCGCCGGGGCTGCTGCGCCTCGGTGCGCGCCACCAGGGCCTGGACCTCGGCGGGCAGCGGCCGGGTGCCCTCGACGGTGACGGTGACGCAGGTGCCCGGCACCGGCTCGCTGCGCCGGGAGACGAACAGGCCGCTGGGATCGGTGATGCCCTCGATGCCGCGCTCGTGCAGGTCGAAGCAGCCGACCTCGTCGGTGGGGCCGAACCTGTTCTTGATCGCGCGGACCATGCGGAGCCGGGAGTAGCGGTCGCCCTCGAAGTTGAGCACGACGTCGACCAGGTGCTCCAGGGTGCGCGGACCGGCGATGGAGCCTTCCTTGGTGACGTGGCCGACGAGGACGGTGGCCATGTTGCGCTCCTTGGCCAGGCGCACGAGGTTGGCCGCGACCTCGCGGACCTGGGTGACGCCGCCGGGCACGCCGGTGGCCTGCGCGGAGCCGATCGTCTGCACCGAGTCGACGACGAGCAGCGTGGGCTGGACCTTCTCGACGTGGGTGACCAGCGCCGACAGCTCGGTCTCGGCGGCGAGGTAGAGCTGGGGCCGGATGGCGTCGATGCGGTCGGCGCGCAGCCGCACCTGGGCGGAGGACTCCTCGCCGGTGACGTAGAGGACGGTCTCGCGCTCGGCGATGCGGGCGGCGGCCTCCAGCAGCAGCGTGGACTTGCCGATGCCGGGCTCGCCGGCCAGCAGCACGACCGCGCCGGGGACCAGGCCGCCGCCGAGCACCCGGTCGAGCTCGCTCACGCCGGTGGTGCGGGCCGTGGCGACCTCGGCCTTGACCTGGCCGATCGGCAGGGCGGGCGCGGTGGTGGCGCCACCCTGGACGATGGTGACGCCGGCCCGGCCGCCCTCCGCGTCGACCGTGCCCCACGCCTGGCACTCGCCGCACCGGCCGACCCACTTGGTGGTGCGCCAACCGCACTCGGCGCAGCGGTAACCGGGCTTCGGGGCAGACGTCTTCGCCATGCCGAGCAGGCTAGCGCCGCGCACCGACAAACGGCTCCGACGATCCGCCCCGACAGGCGCGCCAGATCGGGCAGGCCGGGCTAGATCAGGCCCAGGTCGGACTCCAGGAGGCGCTTGGGCTTGGCGCCGACGACCCGCTTGACCGGCTCGCCGTTCTCGAACAGCAGCAGCGTCGGGATGCCCATGACGCCGTACTTGGCCATGATCTCGGGGTTCTCGTCGGTGTTGAGCTTGCCGATGGTGAGGCCGCGCTCGGCCTCGATCTGCTCCAGCACGGGCGCCACCATGCGGCACGGCCCGCACCATTCGGCCCAGAAGTCGACCAGCACCGGCCGGTCGCTCTTGAGCACCTGCTCCTCGAAGTTCTCGGTGGTCAACGTGATCATGTCCTCATCCCCTCACGAAACATCCTGGGCACGACTGGGAGAGCTGGGCGGCGACCTCGGCGCGGCGGCCGAGCAGGACCCGGATCTCGGCGTCGATCTCGTCGAGCTTGCGCTGGTAGACCTCGACGGACTCGGCGCACGAGCCTCCCGTGCTGTGCCCTCTGCGCAGGCAGTCGACGAACGGCCGGGTGTCCTCCAGGGAGAACCCGACCGCGAGCAGGGCGCGGATCTCGGTGACGAGCCGCACGTCCTCCTCGGTGTACTGCCGGTAGCCGTTGGGGCCGCGCCGGGCCTGGAGCAGACCGTGCTGCTCGTAGTACCGGAGCGAGCGGGTGCTCGCCCCGGTGCGTTCCGCCAGCTCTCCGATGCGCATGCCCCCACGGTAAACGTTGACACCGGCGTCAAGGGAAGCAGGCCCGCGGCGGCCGTACTCGTTCCTGATTTCGTAAAGGCTTGAATAGCTCCTTGTCATATATGACCCGCTTTTGCTTTCATGCCCGATAAGTCATGCGTGTAAGGGTGATCGTCCCCGGGGATGACCGTTCACGCTCACTACTGCGCATTTCGCGATCAGTACGATTCGGGGGAACAATTAAATGCGTGCAAACAGGATCCACCGGGCTGCCGGGGGCGCCATTCTCGCGGCCGCGGCGCTCATGGCCGGAATGCCGGCGGCAAACGCGCTGGCGACCGTGCCGTGCTCCGGGAGCGCCCTGGTGAACGCGATCAGAAACGCCGCGTCGGGCGCCACGCTCAACCTCACGCCCGGCTGCACCTACGTGCTGACCAACAGCACCTTCAACCCGATCAACACGACCGGCCTGTCGATCAACAGACCCCTCACCATCCACGGGCGCAACAGCACGATCCAGCGGAGCGCGACCGCGAAGTTCCGCCTGTTCACCGTCAACGCCAACTTCACCCTCGACCGCGTCAGGCTCAGGGAGGGCGACGCGACGACCTCTCCGGGCGGGCTCGGCGGAGCCATCGCGGTCAACAGCGGGACCACGAACCTCGACGCGGTGCTCATCCAGAAGAACACCGCCACCTTCTCCGGCGGCATCGGCGCTGTCAGCGGAACCATCGTCAACGTGACGAACAGCATCATTCAAGGAAATTCCGCGACCAGGAACGGCGGCGGCATCGGAAACAACGGAAGAATGACGGTCGCCAACAGCGTCATCAACGGCAACCGCGCCGGGGAGAAAGGCGGCGGAATAGCGAACGACGGAACCCTCGCGGTGGTCCAGAGCCTCATCACCCGCAATGAGGCCGGCACCGTCGGAGGAGGCATCGCGAATTTCGTTCCCGGCACCGTGACCGTCACCCGCAGCCTGGTCAACAGCAACAAGGCGACCACCGCCCCCGGAGGCATCGACAACGAGAACGGCGTCGGCGCCGTGGTGCGGTCGGCCGCGATCGTGCAGGGCAACACCCCGACCAACTGCTCACCCGTTCCCGCGCCGGCCGTGTCTCCCGTCACCGGGTGCCGGAACTAGGCCCGTCCCCGCGTGGAGCCTCCGTGGGGACGGCTCGTCCCGCCGGAGGCTCCACGCGGCTCAGTAGTGGCGCCAGCGGAGCACGTTCGGGTAGTCGAGCTCCAGGCCCGGGGTCTCGGCGATGGCCTGCTCGGCCACCTGGGGCGCGAACTCGATGCGCAGCACCGCCTCCAGGTCGGCCCGGCGCTCGAAGGCCATGCGCAGGTCGAGCGGGCGGCGCTGCCAGCCGTGGCGGTCCCAGAACGCCTCGACCTCGCGGGCCGAGTACGCCGGCACCGTCCGCGAGAACCACCGGCCGAACGCGCCGCGCGTGGCGTCCAGGTCGATGACGAACGCGGTGCCGCCGCGCCGCAGCACCCGGGACAGCTCACGCAGCCCCGGCTCGCAGCCCGGCCCGAAGAAGTACGCCCACCGCGCCATGGCCACGTCCACGCTCGCGTCCGGCAGCGGCAGGTCCTGGGCCACGGCGGTGTGCACGTCCACGTTGGCGAGCGCGGCGCAGCGGCGGCGGGCCAGCGCGGCGAGGTCGCCGTGCGGCTCCACGCCGATCACGCGGGCGGCGGCCGCGGCGAGGCCCGGCAGGTGGTAGCCGGTGCCGCAACCAATGTCCAGAACGGTGGCGCCCTCCCAGGAGCGCACCGCGCGCATCGCCGCGTCGGCGGCCCGCTCGGGATCGACGGCGCGGTTCTCCACCTCGTAGACCTGCGGAGTGTTCCAGATGTTCGGGCTGGGAATCGCCCCCCTCGCAATGCGTGGCATGCCCCCAACGCTAGGGCGTCGCGCGCCTTATCGGCTTCTCCGGCTTAGGCTGGCAACGTGGCTGATGTCATCCGCGTGCCCAATGCGAAGATCGCATTGTCCACCGCCTCGGTATATCCGGAACGCACTCCTGACGCGTTCGAGCTGGCCGCGCGCCTGGGCTACGACGGCGTTGAGATCATGGTCGGAGCAGACCCCGTGAGCCAGGACATCGACGTGATCGAGCGGCTCTCCGACCACTATCAGGTCCCCGTGCTGGCGATCCACGCCCCCTGCTTGCTGGTCACGCAGCGGGTGTGGGGGCGCGACCCGTGGGCCAAGCTGCTCAAGGCCCAGAAGGCGGCCGAGCGGCTCGGGGCCTCGGCGGTCGTGGTCCATCCTCCGTTCCGCTGGCAGCGCGACTACGCCCGCGAGTTCGAGGTCGGGCTCGCGAGAATGCGCGACGAGACGAATGTCACGTTCGCGGTCGAGAACATGTTCCCGCTGCGGGCCAGGGGGAGTGACGTGGTGCCGTACGCGCCCGACTGGAACCCGATCGACTACGACTTCCCGCAGGTCACGCTCGACCTGTCGCACACGGCCGTGTCGGGCTCCGACGCCATGGAGATGGCGACCAAGCTCGGCGACCGGCTCGCCCACCTGCACCTCGCCGACGGCATCGGCGTGACCAACAAGGACGAGCACCTGGTGCCGGGACGGGGCAACCAGCCGTGCGCCCAGGTCCTGGAGCGCCTGGCCAACACCGGCTACTCCGGGCTGGTCGTGTTGGAGGTCAACACCCGCAAGGCGGCCAGCCGCACCGAGCGCATCGACGACCTGGCGGAGGGGCTGGCCTTCGCCCGGCTCCATCTGGCGGCCACCACATGAACATCGGTCCGATGCGGGAGCTGGGCGGGGTCTTCGACCGCGTGGCCGACGCCTACGAGGCCGGGCGGCCCAGCTATCCCGACGAGATGTTCCGCGCGGTGTGCGAGCTGACGGGCGTGGACCTCGACGGCGCGACGACGGTCGACGTCGGGGCGGGCACCGGCATCCTCACGCGGGCGCTGCGGGCGCGCGGCTCCCGCGTGGTCGCCGTGGACCCGGCCGCGGTGATGCTGGGCCGGCTGCGGTCGCGCGCCGACGGCGAGCCGCCGCTGGTCGCCGCCGTGCAGGGCGACGGCAACGCGCTGCCGGTGGCCGACGGGGTGGCCGACCTGGTGACGTACGGGCAGTCGTGGCACTGGCTCGACCCCGCGGCCTCCATCGCCGAGGCCCGGCGGGTGCTGCGGCCCCACGGGGCCATCGTGGGCTGCTGGAATCTGCACCACGCGGCGCAGGCCGACTGGCTGGCGGCGTACGAGGCCCGGCTGGCCGAGGAGGTGCCCGCCTACTGGGGGCCGGCGGTGGAGGAGTGGGCGGTGCCGCCGATCGCCGCGGCCTTCGAGGTGATCGCCGAGCGGTGGCTGCCGTGGACCCGCCTGGTCGGCATCGAGGACTTCCTGCTCGCCCTGCGCTCCCACTCGTACATGGCGGCGCTGCCGGCGGAGACGGCCGACGCGCTGGTGGAACGGCAGCGTACGGAGCTGCGCCGCGAGTTCCCCGAGGGCATGCTCTCGGTGCCGATGCGCGTCTACCTGGCCGTGGGCCGGTGACGAACGGCGTATGGCGACCGAGCCCGCCTCGCGGAGCGAGGCCATGAACTCGCGAGGGAGTGCCGTCGTCTGGAGGAGCGGCGGGAGCGGAGCGACCAGAGCGGGGGAAGACGGCGGCGTATGGCGACCGAGCGAGCCTCGCGGAGCGAGGCCATGAGCAAGAGGGGGCCCGGGCGGCGGCCCGGGTCGGCGGACACGCGTGGGGAGATTCTGACGGCGGCCCGGCGGGTGTTCGCGGAGAAGGGGTTCGACAAGGCCACCGTGCGCGGCATCGCCAGGGAGGCGAACGTCGACCCGGCGCTCGTCCATCACTATTTCGCCACGAAAGAGGGCATTTTCGCGGCGGCCATGCGCCTGCCGCTGAACCCGGAGACGATCCTGCCCGAGCTGCTGGAGGGGCCGCGCGAGGAGGTGGGGGAGCGGCTGGTGCGCCTGCTCCTCCGGGTGACGGCCGCGCCGGAGACCCGGGAGCCGATGGTGGCGTTGCTGCGCTCGGCGATGACGAACGAGCAGGCGCAGGCGATGTTCCGCGAGTTCATCACGAACGCGCTGCTGTTCAAGGTGGCCAACGGGCTCGGGGTGCCGCACCTGCGGATCGAGGCCGCCTTCGCGCAGATGTTCGGCGTGGTGATGGCCCGCTACGTCCTCAAGCTGGAGCCGATGGCGAGCGCGGACCCGGAGGAGCTGGTGGCGCTGCTCGCCCCGACGCTCCAGAGGTACTTCACAGGCTAGAGCATTGTTCTGGAGGGGCCTGCCACCTTAGGGTATGTCGCGTACCCCGGATAAGTTACCGGCCGGTAGGATCCGGGGTGAGGTCTGTATAAAGGCTGCACGTACGCTTGACAGCCAGCGACAGCCAACGTCGTCTGTGGGAGGACCCCGTGCTCTGGGTAGCCATCATCGGGCTCGTCATGACCGTCCTGGCGGTGGCCGTCGCCGGCCGCCGGGTTCAGTTCCTGTACAAGCTCGCCACTGTGGGGCCGCCCGCGCCCGAACGCGTCGAGTACGCCAAGGCGAATGCGGGCGAGGAGCTGAAGGCGCAGCTGGTCGAGGTCTTCGGTCAGAAGAAGCTGCTGAAGTGGACGCCCTCCGGCGTGGCGCATTTCTTCGTCATGTGGGCGTTCTTCATCCTGCTGACCGTCTACATCGAGGCGTACGGCGCGATCATCCAGGGCGCGATCACCGGCCGCGCGAACTTCCACATCCCGATCGTCGGGCAGTGGCCGGTCCTCGGGTTCCTCCAGGACTTCATCGCGGTCGCCTGTCTCCTCGGCCTGGTCGCCTTCGCGATCATCCGGCTCAAGAACTCGCCGAAGACGCTGGGCCGCAAGTCCCGCTTCTCCGGCTCGCACCTGGGCGGCGCCTGGCTCGTCCTGTTCATGATCTTCAACATCATCTGGACGCTGTTCCTGGCCCGCGGCGCGGCCGCCGCCAACGGCAACCTCCCCTACTCCTCCGGCGCGTTCGCGTCGCTGGCGCTCGGCGAGGTGCTCCCGGCGAGCGGGCTGCTGGAGGAGATCGCGCTGCTCCTGCACATCGGCTTCATGCTGGTGTTCCTGGTCATCGTGGTGAACTCCAAGCACCTGCACATCTTCACCGCGCCGCTCAACGTGCTGTTCTCGCGCCGCCCCGACGGGCTCGGCGCCGCGCCGGAGATGCGGGTGGACGGCAAGCCGGTCGACTTCGAGGACGAGGACCTCGACCCCGAGCGGCTCGGCCGGGGCAAGATCGCCGACACCACGTGGAAGGGCTTCCTCGACTTCTACTCCTGCACCGAGTGCGGCCGCTGCCAGTCGCAGTGCCCGGCCTGGAACACCGACAAGCCGCTGTCGCCCAAGATGCTCATCCTCGACCAGCGCGACCACGCCTTCCAGGTGGCCCCCTACCTGCTGGCCGCCGCGAACGGCGTCGAGCACAAGGACACCGACGTGCTGGCGCTGCTGGACAAGCCGCTGGTCGGCGAGGACGGCGTGATCCACCCCGACGTGCTCTGGTCGTGCACCAACTGCGGCGCCTGCGTCGAGCAGTGCCCGGTGGACATCGAGCACATCGACCACATCCTCGACATGCGCCGCTACCAGGTGATGGTGGAGTCGTCGTTCCCGTCCGAGGCGGGCGTGATGGTCAAGAACCTGGAGAACAAGGGCAACCCGTGGGGGATGTCCGAGATGAAGCGGGCCGACTGGATCGAGGAGCTCGACTTCGAGGTCGAGATCGTCGAGGACAAGATGCCCGAGGGCACCGAATACCTGTTCTGGGTCGGCTGCGCGGGCGCGCTGGAGGACCGCGCCAAGCGCACCACCAAGGCGGTCGCCGAGCTGCTGCACATCGCCGGCGTGAAGTTCGCGGTGCTCGGCCCGATGGAGGCCTGCTCCGGCGACCCGGCCCGCCGGCTCGGCATGGAATACCTGTTCAACATGCTCGCCCAGCAGAACATCGAGACGCTGAACGAGGCGGGCGTCAAGAAGATCGTCGCGACCTGCCCGCACTGCTTCAACACCCTCGCCAACGAGTACCCACAGCTCGGCGGCACGTACGAGGTGGTGCACCACACCCAGCTCCTCGCCAAGCTGGTCGACGAGGGCCTGCTCACCCCGGTCACGCCGATCGAGGAGAAGATCACCTACCACGACCCGTGCTTCCTCGGCCGGCACAACAAGGTCTACTCCCAGCCCCGCGACATCATGGCCAAGGTGCCCGGCGTCCAGGCGCAGGAGATGCACCGGCACAAGGACCGCGGCTTCTGCTGCGGCGCGGGCGGCGCGCGCATGTGGATGGAGGAGCGCATCGGCAAGCGCATCAACACCGAGCGCGTGGACGAGGCGCTGACCACCAACCCCGACACCGTCTCCACCGCGTGCCCCTTCTGCATGGTGATGCTCGGTGACGCGATCAACGAGAAGAAGAACAGCGGCGAGGCCAAGGAGTCGCTGGAAGTCGTGGACGTCGCCCAGCTCCTGATCAAATCGGTCAAGGGCGCTTCCTGAGGACGCGAAACGCAGCTCCTCCACACCCCGTGTGGAGGAGTTTCGCGTGTCGACAAGGGCGACGACAAGAAATCTGCCATCCACATAACGGGAAAATCACGGTAACCTCAACGTCGCATGGGTCTATTCGACGGGGAGGGGGCTCGCGATGGGCGTCGTCGTCACCGACGCCGAGGTGACCCTGGCGGACGTGCTCTCCCTGCGACTGGCCATCGACGAACCACTCCGCGAAGGCACCGAGCTCGTCCTGCGGCACCGCACCACGGGGGTGGAGCGTGAGGTGCGCCTCGGCACGCCGGGGGCGCGGGCGCGCGAGGCCACGCTGGCGGTCTCGCTGGCGCCGCTCGGCCTCACGGCCGGCCGCTGGGACGCCTACCTGCGCCACGACGGCCGGCGCAGCCGGCTGCTGAGCGTCGACCCCGGCTTCTCGCTCGACCATCTCGACGCGTACGCCCTGTGCAGGCGCACCCTCGCCTACCGCTCCTACCGGACCCGCAACGGCTACCTGGCCCTGAAGATCACCGACGCCGAGCCGGGGGCCGAGGTGCGCAGGGTGTGGTTCAGGGAGGGCCGCTTCGAGGTCATGGGGCTGCTCACCTACACCGGGCTGGAGGACGACGACTCCCGCCACGAGGCCACGCTCACCCTCGACCGGCGGCAGGCCGGCGCCCGGGTGTCGGCCACGGCGTACGTCCAGGGCGTGCGCTTCCACGCGGCCGTCTCGCTCGTGGACGTGCTGGCCGCCGACCCCGACGGCGCGGGCACGTGGGAGCCCGCGCTCCAGGTCGCGGGGGTGCCCGCGCCGCTGCGGCTCGCCTCGCGCCTCGACGACGTCGACGGCAAGCGCCGCCGGCTCCACTATCCGGCGGCCGAGGTGGACGGCGTGCCCGTACGGCCCTGCTACACCGCCGACGACGAGCTGCGCATCGAGGTGGGCGCATGAGGATCGCCCTGCTCCTGCCGTCCGCCTACGGCATGCGGGGTGATGTACGCGCGACGCTCAACCTGGCCAACGCCCTCGCCGAGCGGCACGAGGTCGAGGTGATCAGCGTACGGCGGCAGAAGGAGAAGCCGTTCTTCCCCGTCGGCCCGAACGTCGTCATGCGCAGCGTCGTGGACGCCCGGCCGGGGGTGCGGCACCTGCTGCCGCGCGGCCAGGTGCGCACCGAGGTCGCGCTCTGGCGGGTGCTGCGCGGGCTCAGGTGCGACGTGCTCGTCACGACCAGGCCGGGGCTCGGTGTCCAGGCCGCCAGGCACGCGCCGCGCGAGGTGCTGAAGCTCGCCAGGGAGTGGACCAGGCCCGCCGTGCCGGCGCCCGTCAGACGGTTCTACCCGCGCCTCAACGCCGTCGTGGCGGCCACGGAGGCCGGTCAGGAGGAATGGGGCAGGCTGCTCGGCGAGGGGCTCACCGGGCCCGCCGTGCGCTTCGTGCAGGACGCCCTGCCGGCCGGCCCCTGGCCGCGCTCGCGCATGGACAACAGGATCGTCGCGGCCGGAGGCCGCTGGGTGGCGGTCAAGGGCTACGACCGGCTGATCCGGGCGTTCGCCGTCGTGGCCGACAAGCGCCCCGACTGGCAGCTCCGCCTGTACGGCGGCGGCCCGGAGGAGCGCCGGCTGCGCGCCCTGGCGCAGGAGCTCGACCTGCACAACCACGTCTACTTCATGGGCACCACGCCCGACCTCGCCGGCGAGTTCGCCAAGGCGTCGATCGTGGCCAACCCCTCGCGCGGCGACGACCAGGCCATGACCGTGCTGGAGGCCATGAGCTGCGGGGTGCCGGTGGTGGCGTACGAGGGGGCGCGGGCCCCGGCCGAGTTCGTGGCCACGGGCTACAACGGGGTGCTGGTGCCGGAGTCCGGCGCCGACGAGGAGATGTTCGCGGCGGCGCTGCTGGCCCTGATCGACGACGAGCGCAGGCGGCGCTCGCTCGCGGCCGGCGCCCTCGACACCGCGACCCGGCACGCGGCGGCCGAGGTCGCCGGTCAGTGGGAGAAGCTGATCGCGGATCTCCGCTGACCCCGCTCCCCATACGGGTTACGGGTACCGTAGAACCATGCATGGGTACAGCGGAGACAAGCAGGCATATCTGACGCGCCTCCGGCGAATCGAGGGCCAGGTCAGGGGCCTGCAGCGCATGGTCGAGGACGACGCCTACTGCATCGACATCCTCACCCAGGTCTCCGCCGCCACGCGCGCACTCCAGGCGGTGGCGCTGGGCCTGCTGGAGGAGCACATCTCCCACTGCGTGGCCGACGCGATCAACACCGGCGGCCCGGAGGCCGAGGCGAAGGTGAAGGAGGCCTCGGCGGCCATCGCGCGCCTCGTCCGGTCTTAAGGATCTTGTGACTGGCGGGCATCCTCCTTTCGTAGGAGGCGGCCCGCGCAAGTGACTAGTTATGCGAAACCCCGGGAACTAGGTCCCCGGGGCTCGGTAATCGTCGTGATGCTTCTTCAGCGGCTCGCCGAAGTCCGCAATCCGAGCGCGTCGTCGAGTTCGTCCAAGGTCAGCCGCCGCTCGCTGACAGCCACGGCCGTGAGCACCTCGGCGTAGAGCGCAATCTCGTCCAACGCGACACGGTCGTGGACCCGAGAGTCCAGGTCGTCGTGCCCCACCGCGTCGTCCTTTCCTTCCGCAGCCCACACCCTCTCCGAGGTTACGGGGGGACCCCCTTCGGGCGACATGGCCCATCGGAGTCATTCCTTTCGGCGCCCCGGGGCCCCAGTGGGGTCATTTCCCGAAGTGGAGATCACAATTCAGCGAAATTACTGATCCTTCGGGTGTTAGAACGATACAGGCGAGGTAAGAGGGAAATAGCGGGATTAGTGGTTTAGATGTGACCGGTGTCGCTCACGTGATGATCATCGCGTTCGTGCACCAGCTTGCTCACGAGCGCCGACTGCCCCGCGAGGCCCCGCTCCGGCACCTTGGCGCCCGTCAGGCGCTCCCAGGCCCGTCCCATCGCGTACGCCGCCCCCAGCACCCCCGCCGCGCTCGTCCGGTCGGGCGGCGCCACCTCCAGCACCGGCGCGGGCACGGTCGACACCCCGCCCCGCGGGCCGGCGGGGAACCCCTCGGGCGCGGTCGTCTCGGCGACCGAGGTCTCGGTCATCCCCGCCCGCTCCAGCTCCTCGTACGCCGCCCGCAGCCGATGGTCGAGCAGCGCGGGCAGCCGCCGCCGAGAGTCGGACAGGTCGGCCAGGAACCCCGCCGTGGCCCGCGCGGGATCGGGCGTGAACGCCAGCGCCTCGGCCAGGTCGTAGACCGCGTGCCGGAAGTGCGCCGCGACGTCGGTCTCCGGCAGCAGCGCCCGGCCCAGCCGCGCCGGAGTGCGCCCCAGCCACGCCCGGCGCACCTCCTCCGCGCCCGCCAGGCCGTCGTCGAGACCGGGGTCGCGCAGCGCGGGCTCGACCATGGTGAGCAGCGCGAGCGCCCGCGGCCTGAACCGGGTGTCGGACATCAGGACCTGCGCGGTGTCGGCCATCACGGCGGCCAGCCGGCGCGACTCCCTGGCCCGCCCGGCCTCCGCCCGCTCCACGACCATCGTGACGAGGTCCAGCAGCGGCGGCGCGGGCAGCCAGCGCACCCACTCGTCGCCGGGGAGCGGCCGGCGCAGGTATTCGCCGAAGACGGTGAGCAGCCGCTCGTTGCCGTCGAAGGCCGGCGCGTACGAGCACCACATGATCGTGCCCCACACGGCCGCGACCGTGCTCGGCACGTCCCTGGCGAAGATGTCGTCGAAGGCGGTCAGCGGGTAGTCGAGCTCGGACTTGCGCCCGCAGGCCCGTACGAGCACGCGCAGCCGCTCGGTGAGGTCGGCGGAGACGTCGGGGCCGATGAAGGCCATCGTGGAGCCGGGCTCGGCGTGGAAGTCGGGTCCTGACGGCACCACGTCCTCCGGCAGGTCGGCGGCGGCGTGCCGGACCTCGCGGGCCCGCTCGCCCCGGGGCGGGGGCGCGAGGTGCCAGCGGCCGGAGGCAGGGTCGTGCAGGTGCCAGCGGGCGTGCGCGCCGAACAACCACCGGTCGCCGTCGCGAGTGACGAGGACCCTGGCGGCCAGGACGTGGGCGCGATCGGGCACCGGGAGCTCAGGCCAGCGCGGGTCGGCGACCATCGCGCGGACCGCCGCCTCGGTGGCGGTGAACGCATCCCAGGGTGGCACGGGCGTCATCGTACTTGCCGGTCGTGGATCATCCGACGGCCGGACACGGCAGAATGTGCCCTATGAGGGCGAAGGTAGCAGGGACGTTGGCGGTCGCGAGCGTGCTCGCCGGATGCGGCACGACGACCTCGGCCGACCCCACGGTCACCGGCCCCGGCATGCTGACGCTTGAGCGGGCCACCCCTCCCGCGCCCGGCGGCGAGGTGGGCGAGGCCTCCACGGAGTTCGCGAAGGCGACCGACCTCGCCATGTGGACGAAGCTGAGCGACACCGAGAAGGACGTCGACCGGATCGCCAAGCTGGACGTGAACAAGACCGCGAAGGGCGCGCTCTACCTGGAGCCCAGGACCTCGGCCTGGTTCGACGGCTTCCGCGGCCCCTTCCTCTACCAGGACCTCGCCGGCGACATCGTCATGCACGCGCGGGTCAAGGTCGAGGGGAAGAACGGCGGCCGGCCCAAGCGGAAGTTCTCGCTCGGCGGGCTCATGGCCCGCCAGCCGGGCTCGTACGCCACCCCCAACTGGGTCTCCATCACCACCGGCACCGGCGAGAAGAGCGGCCAGATCGAGGTCAAGTGGACCGAGAACGGCAGCTCCAAGCCGAAGGAGATCCCGGTCAAGGCCGGCTGGGTCGACCTCGTCCTCGCCCGCGCCGGGCGCGCCTTCGCGGCGCTCTACAAGGAGGAGGGCGGCACCTGGAAGGTGGGGCAGCGCTGGGCCTCCACCCTCCCCGACGCCCTCCAGTGGGGCGTCACCGCCTACACCGACTGGGACAGCTACGGCGCCGTCAAGCAGGACCCGGCGAAGGCCAACGCCCAGCTGGTCAAGGGCCTGCCCGACTTAAAACTGACCGTCGACTTCGTCCGGTTCCTCCGGCCCGAGCTGCCGGAGTACGCCGACCCGCTCAACGACAAGTCGGTGCCGGACGACGTGCTCGTCAAAGCCTTGACGCCTGCCGGTGCCTGAGTGCCTTGGCGATGTAGTTGTCCGGGGTGCGGGCGAAGGAGGCCCGGTCGTCGTCGGTGAGCTCGCGTACGATCCGGCCGGGCACCCCGGCGACCAGCACGCCCGACGGGATCTTCTTGCCGGGGCCCACCAGCGCTCCCGCGGCCACCAGCGTGCCCGCGCCGACGCGGGCGCCGCCGAGCACGATCGCGCCGATGCCGATCAGCGCGCCGGACTCGACGTGGGCGCCGTGGACCATGGCCTTGTGGCCGAGACTCACCCGATCCTCCAGGACGGCGGGCTCACCGGGGTCGGAGTGGAGGCAGCACAGGTCCTGTACGTTGCACTCCTCGCCGATCTCGATCCGCTCGTCGTCGCCCCGCAGAACGGAGCCGTACCAGATGCTCGACGCCCGGCCGACGCTGACCCGGCCGACCACGGTCGCGCCGGGGGCGATGAACGCCTCGGGATGGATGTCGGGGGAGGCCCCGGCATCCAGCGCTGCTATGTACATTCGACACATCGTAATTGCCGGTCCGGGTATGGCGTTCCGGTTGCGGACGTGGGCAGATGGCAGGAAAGTCGATTCCTGAGTCTCGCTGTCAGACCCTCACAACCCGCAGTTGTTCCCCGCCTCACGCAATCCACCCTTAGGTAACCTCCATGATGAACCAGCACGACAGCAGCTTCCCCGACCTGATGCAAGAGGACACCTTCGAGGTCGTCATGCGCGGCTACAACCGCCGCCAGGTCCATGACTACATGCTCCGCACCCGCAACCAGATCCGCGATCTGGAGGAGCGGCTGGCGCGGGCCATCGACCAGGCCGAGCAGGGCCGCATCGAGCTGGCGGAGGCCCGGCGGCGCATGGTCGAGACGCCGCAGAGCTACGAGGACCTGAGCCCGCGGCTCGCCCAGATACTCCAGCTCGGCGAGGAGGAGGCCGCGGCCAAGAGGGCGGAGGCCGAGGCCGAGGCCGCCCACCTGCGTGAGACGGCGAGCGCCGAGGCCGCCCACCTGCGTGAGACGTCGACCGCCGAGGCCCAGCGGCTGCTGACCACCTCCCGCGAGACCGCCGACAACATCCTCACCTCCGCGCAGGCGGAGGCGGAGCGCCGGGTGAACGAGGCCACGCAGGCCGCCGAGCGCATGCTGTCCCAGGCGAGCGCCGACGCCGACGAGCAGCTCACCTCGGCCCGCGCCGAGGCGGAGGAGACCGTGCGCGGGGCGCGGAGCGAGGCGGAGCGCCTGCTGACCACGGCCCAGGCCGAGTCCGAGCAGCTCATGAAGGACGCCGCCGCCCAGGCGGAGCAGATCCTCATGAGCGCGCGGGCCGAGGGCGAGGCGATGCTGGAGACCGCGCGCCGGCGTACGGCGGCGCTGGACGAGCAGGCCGGCCGGCGGGTGGACTACCTCACCAACACGCACACCGAGGTGGTGCGGCGGCTCAACGAGATCGGCTCGGTGCTCGGCGACCTCATGCGCACCGAGGCGGGCGCCGGGCCGCTGGTGCCGGAGGCCATCGCGCCCCCGCGGCAGCAGCCCCAGATCGCGGCCCCGTCCGAGTCCGAGTCCGAGTCCGAGCCCCAGTCCCAGTCCCAGTCCCAGGAGCGGCAGCAGCCCCACCCGCAGGACGACGTGCGGGTGATCGTCGAGGACGACGACGAGGAGGAGCGGCCGCGGGAGGCCGGCGCGGAGGAGCGGCCGGTCTCCGACGACACTGAGGTCACCGTCGTCCGCGTGCCCCCGAAGTGACGCCGGCCTCCTGAGCCGGCGGCGTCAGGAGCGGAAGCCTCCGCCCCCGATCGGGTCGGAGGCTTCCGCGCTCGTGGCCCCGCCGTTCTGGTGGCCCGGTGCCGGGGCCGCCGAGACGCTGGACCCGGCACCGGGCTGCTCGTGTGCGCCCGCGGCGGGTCGTTCCCGCTGCGGACGCCTGGGTGGACGTCGGGGTGGTGCGGGGCCGGCTCCCCAGTCCTGCGGCTCGCCGGCCCGTCGTTCCTGGTCCCGGAGGTGGTCCCGCAGGCCCTCCGGGTCGTCCGCGTCGATGGTCATCGCGCATCCGGCGTCGCGCTGTTCGGCGCTCAGCGGATGGTGTCTCGTGGCCCACCAGCGGCCCGCGTCGCTCCGCCAGATGGTCCACTGGGGATACTCCCGGGCGATCTCGGCGAGATGCCGGTCAAAGGACATCGCTGCCCGCCTTCCGGGGGCCCCAGGTGAGGTTTCCATCTCCTTAGACGATGAATGACTTCTCTAGAGAATTCAAGGGCAGGTCAACCTAACGCTTGACAGATCGGGTTGAACTAGGCGTCGAAGTCGTACTGGAGTACGTATGCCGCCGAGTCCAGCACCATCTCGTTGACCTCCACGGGAAGCCCGCCCGACGTGTACGCCGTGCGCGCGATGACGATGACGGGGGTGCCGCCCGGCAGGTCGAGCAGCGCGCTCTCGCGCGGTCGCGGCATGCGGGCGCGTACCTCCTCGGTGAAGTGGGCGGGGGCCGCGCCGAGGTCGCCCAGCCGGGCGTAGACGCCGCCGGGGCCGGTGTCGGTGAGGGTGATCGCGCTGTCCTGGACCAGGTGCGCGGGGAAGTAGGAGGCCGCGAGCTGCACGGGCCTGGCGTCGACCGAGTAGCGGCGGCGGCGTACCCACACCTCGGCGCTGTCGAGGATGCCCGCCACGTGCTCGGCCGCGCGCTCCAGAGCCACCTCCAGGTGATCGACGGTGAACGGCCGGCCACGGGTGTCCGCGTCCCAGATGGCCCGGCCCTGGCCCCACTGCTCGCGTGACAGCCGGCGTGAGCCGTGCCGCCGGATGGGTTTGAACAGCCGCACGTAAACCCCCGAACCTCGTCTGGGCACCGCCAGCCCTTCGTTGATCAGTACGGCGAGCGCCTGTCTGGCGGTGGCTCGCGCGATCGCGTAGTCGGCCATGAGTGCGTTCTCGCCCGGCAGTCGGTCCCCGTCACGCAGCTCGCCGGCCAGGATCCGGGCGCGCAGACCGTCGGCGATGCGGCGATAGATAGGGGGCTCGTGGGGTACCGGGGATTCAGACAACTTTGATCACCCTCTGTCACCAACCAGGTTGTGGCGTCTCCAGAGAACTTGCCCCGTCTTGTCCACGATCGCACAGATACAGAGGTTGGTCGCGAGCTGTTTTTGAGCTGATCGTGCCCGTGTGGTGAACTACGCCGTGTTTGAGCGGACCGTTACCGGGCAACTGTCCCGGCCGGTATTCGCCCGGCCCACCAGCGGCGAGTAACCGACGCGGAGATCACCGCGCCCGCCGTGTTGAGCAGGACGTCGTCGACGGACGAGAAACGTCCGAGTTGCAGCACGAGTTGCAGCACCTCGACGAGGACCGAAAAGGCCGCCGCGACCGCCGCAACCCGGGCCGTCGAAGCCATCGCCGCGGTGCGTACCGGCAGCAGCGCGCCCAGCGCGGCGAACACCAGCAGATTGCCCCCGACCTGCACGAACACCGTCTGCCACGGGGCCGAGGCGAGATCGGCCAGGTCCGCGAACGGGATCAGCCCGACGCCGCCGGGACCGCTCGCGGGGGTCAGGATCATCCAGATCCACGGAGCCGTGCCGACCACGATGCCCACCTCGGCGATCGCGGTGCGCAGCGGCGCGGGGCGGCCGGCGTGGGCGCGGCGGCGGAAGAGCAGCACGACCGCGAGCGGGGTCAGGAACAGCGCAAACGTACCAGCAATAATGACGGATCCCCACAATTCCCACGTCTGCGCCATCCGATCATGATGGACAGCGATCAAGGGGTACCGGAAGATGTCCATTCGGACAGGTCTTCTCCGCGTCCTCTCCTGCCTGGTCGGGGGAGACGATGGCGATCGAGGGGCCCGTCGTCCCCCGGATGTCATCCCCCGGATGTCGTCCCCGGAAGGAGGAGACCGCAGTGCTGACCCACTTCATCGGCGGCGAGCCGGTGGCCGCGGGCACGGCCTTCCCGGTTCACGATCCGATGACCGGCGCGGTGATCAGACAGGTCGGCGAGGCCGACCCGGAGGTGGTGGACCGGGCGGTGCGCGCCGCGCGGGAGGCCGCCCGCGACTGGGCCGCGCTGCCGGTGGCCGAGCGGGCGGGGTGGCTGCGGCGCCTCGCCGAGGGCATCGAGGAGCGCTTCGACGACCTCGTGGCCGCCGAGATCGCCGACACCGGCAAGCCGCTCGACCAGACCCGCACCATCGACATCCCGCGCGGCATCGCGAACTTCCGCGCCTTCGCCGAGATCGCCGCCCACCGCCCCGACGAGGCCTTCCACCTGTCGGGCGTGCTCTCCTACACCGTGCGCCGGCCGCTCGGCGTGGTCGCGGTGATCGTCCCGTGGAACCTGCCGTTCCTGCTCATGACGTGGAAGCTGGCCCCCGCCCTGGTGGCCGGCAACACCGTGGTGGTCAAGCCGTCGGAGCACACGCCGGGCTCGGCCGCCGTGTTCGCCGAGATCTGCGCCGCCGCCGGGCTGCCGCCGGGCGTGGTCAACATCATCTACGGCCACGGCTCCGCCGGGCAGCTCCTGGTCGAGCACCCCTGGGTGGACGCCGTGACGTTCACCGGCTCGACCAGGACCGGATCGGCGATCATGAAGGCGGTGGCCGACCGGGTCAAGCCGGTCTCGTTCGAGCTGGGCGGCAAGAACGCCGCCCTGGTCTTCGAGGACTGCGACCTGGACCGCGCGGTCGAGGGCTGCGTCAGGTCCGTCTTCACCAACGGCGGCCAGGTCTGCCTGTGCACCGAGCGCCTCTACGTCCAGCGCCCGATCTTCGAGGAGTTCTGCACCCGGCTGGCCGCCCGCGCCCAGGAGGTCGTGCCGCAGCCGATGATCTCGGCCGAGCACCGCGAGAAGGTCCTGTCCTACTACGCCTTGGCCCGCTCGGAGGGAGCCAAGGTGCTCGCGGGAGGCGGCACGCCGTCCTTCGGGGACAAGCGCGACGCGGGCTATTTCGTGGATCCCACCGTGGTGACAGGCTTGTCCGAGTGGTCCCGCTTCAACAGGGAGGAGATCTTCGGCCCGGTGTGTCACGTGGCCCACTTCGACACCGAGTCCGAGGCGATCGACCTGGCCAACAACAGCGAGTACGGCCTGGCCGCGGCGATCTGGACCGGCGGCCTCGACCGCGCCCACAGGGTGGCGCAGCGTCTGGAGGCCGGGCTGGTCTGGGTCAACACCTGGTATCTGCGCGACCTGCGCACGCCCTTCGGCGGGCTGCGCCTGTCGGGCATCGGCAGGGAGGGCGGCACCCAGTCGCTGGACTTCTACTCCGAACCCACCACGATCACCATCAAGATGGAGCAACCCGATGCATGACGAATGGTCGCAGGCGGTGGACGCGCGTGCGCAGGCCGCCGACCGGCTGGCCGAGGCGGCGCGCACCGGCAAACCGTGCGCGCCGGTCCGTGACCTGATCGGCACGCTCGCCGACGCCTACGCCGTCCAGGACCTCGCCACCGAGACGGCGCTGGCCGAGGGGCGGCGGCCGGTCGGCCGCAAGGTCGGCGTCACCAACCCCGACGTCCAACGGCAGCTCGGCATCGACCATCCGACCTGCGCCCCGCTCTTCGCCGACGCGGCCTACCTCGACGGGCTGCCCATCCCGTACGAGCGGCTGCTGCAGCCGCGCGCCGAGGCCGAGATCGCGCTGGTGCTCGGCGCGGACCTCGCGGGCGGCCCGTTCACGGCCGCCGAGGTGCTGAGGGCGGTGGACTTCGCGCTGGTCGCCATCGAGATCGCCGACTCCCGCGTGGCCGGCTGGGACATCGGCCTGTTCGACACCGTGGCCGACAACGCCTCCTCCGGCGTGTACGTGCTCGGCAACACCCCGGTCCCGCTGCACGGGCTCGACCTGCGCGCCGCCGCCATGACGATGACCAGGGCCGGCGAGCAGGTCTCCGCGGGGACGGGCGCCGCCTGCCTCGGCCATCCGGTCAACGCCGCCGTCTGGCTGGCCAACCGGCTCGGCCGCACCGAGCGGCCGCTGCGGGCCGGCGAGGTCGTGCTGACCGGCACGCTCGGCCCGGTCGTGCCGGTACGCCCCGGCGACGAGCTGGAGGCCCACGTCGACGGGCTCGGATCGGTCCGGGCGGTGTTCACGCAGTGAGGACGACCCCGTGATGGCCAAGGGCATCCGCGTGCCCGGCAAGGCCACGCCGCGCGGCCGGTTCCCGCACGTCAAGCGGGCCGGCGACTTCCTGTACGTCTCTGGCACGAGCTGCCGCCGCCACGACGACACGTTCGTGGGCGTGGAGGTGGACAAGTACGGGGCGACGAACCTGGACATCCGCGCCCAGACCAGGGCGGTCATCGAGAACATCGGCGACATACTCAAGGCCGCCGGCGGCTCGCTCGCCGACCTCGTCCAGATCACCACCTATCTGGTGAACATGAACGACTTCAAGGGATACAACGAGGTCTACGCCGAGTTCTTCGACGAGGAGGGCCCGACGCGGACCACGGTGGCGGTGCACCAGCTTCCGCACCCGCACCTGCTCATCGAGATGCAAGCCGTCGCCTACCACCCCCAGGAGCGATCGTGATTCCCCCCATTGACTTCACCAAGTGGATCGACGAGCACGCCCACCTGCTCAAGCCACCGGTGGGCAACAAGCTGGTCTTCGAGGAGGCCGAGGACTTCATCGTGATGGTGGTGGGCGGGCCCAACGCGCGCACCGACTTCCACGTGGATCCGTACGAGGAGCTGTTCTACCAGGTGCGCGGCAACATGCACGTCAACGTGGTCACCGAGAACGGCCCCGAGACCGTGCACGTCCGCGAGGGCCAGATGTGGCTGCTGCCCGGCGGGATGCCGCACTCGCCGCAGCGGCCGGAGGAGGGCTCGGTCGGGCTGGTGATCGAGCGGATCAGGCCGGAGGGCACGCTGGAGCGCTTCCAGTGGTACTGCGCGGAGTGCGGCGGCCTGGTGCACGACGTCGAGCTGCAGGTACGCGACATCGTCAAGGACCTGCCCCCGGTCTTCGAGGCGTTCTACGCCGACGAGAAGGCCCGCACCTGCGGCCGCTGCGGCGCCCTCCACCCTGGCAAGGGCTGAAGTGATCGTTGACGTCCACACGCACCACGTGCCCAAGGGCTGGCCCGACCTGGGCCGGCCCGGGGCGCCCCGGCTGCGCGTCGACTCCGAGCGCGAGGCGACCATCCTCGTGGGGGAGCGCGAGTTCCGCCGGATCCAGGACGACTGCTGGGACCCTGAGGTCCGGCTGGCCAGGATGGACGCCGACGGCGTGGACCGGCAGGTGGTCTCGCCCACCCCGGTCTTCTTCGGCTACGACCTGCCGGCCGAGGAGGGCGTGCGGATCGCGAAGATCTTCAACGACCTGGCGCTGGAGATCTGCGCGCACGAGCGGTTGATCCCGTTCTGCCAGGTGCCGTTGCAGGATCCCGAGCTGGCCTGCGCCGAGCTCGACCGCTGCCTGGCGAACGGCCACCGCGGCGTCGAGATCGGCAACCACGTCGGCGACCGCGATCTCGACGACCCCGGCGTGGTCGCGTTCCTGCGGCACTGCGCCGAGCGCGGCGCGCCCGTCTTCGTGCACCCGTGGGACCTGCCGGCCGGGCCGCGCGTCGAGCGCTGGATGGCCCAGTGGCTCGTCGGGATGCCCGCCGAGACCCACCTGTCGATCCTCGCCATGATCCTCGGGGGCGTGTTCGACCAGGTGCCCGAGAGCCTGCGGATCTGCTTCGCGCACGGCGGCGGCTCCTTCGCCTTCTGGCTCGGCCGCTTCGAGAACGCCTGGCATCGCCGCCCCGGCGTGGTCGGCGTCTCGGAACATCCGCCGTCGCACTACCTCGGCAGGTTCGGCGTCGACTCCGCGGTCTTCGACGAGCGGGCGCTGCGCCTGCTCGTCGACACCTTCGGCGAGGACCACGTGCTGCTCGGCAGCGACTTCCCCTACCCGCTCGGCGAGTCGCCGGCGGGCGGGCTGATCCGGCGCGCCGGGTTCCTGTCCGGGACCGCGCGGGCCAAGCTGCTCGGCGGCAACGCCCAGGCGTTCCTGGGCGCCTGACCGGTCACACCGGGCGCTTGTAGCCCGTGTCGCCGTCGGCGAGCACCAGGCCCACCTGCGGGGTGCGGACGATGGTGGCGGCGGTGCCCGCGCAGCCGTCGTCCGCCCCTGCGGGCGCGGCGGGGACGGTGCTCAGCGCGAGCGCCGCCGCGCAGGCGGCGGCGCAGCGGGTCCAGGTGCGGATGGTCATGGGTACGCTCCCAACCGAGCGAATCAGGGGTGCCGACCTTCAGCATCGGCGTCACGGGCGGCTCTGTCCAGACCCAGCGCGGCGCGGGACGAGCCGGGCGGCACGAGGTCCGGCAGCGACAGGGCCAGCCACAGGCGCAGCCGGTGGCCGGGGTCGGTGAGCGGGCCGCCGGAGACCCGCTCGGCGGCGGCCAGCCGGCGTCGCAGCGTGTTGCGGTGCACGCCGAGGCGGCGCGCGGCGGTCTCCGCGTTGTCGCCCGCCTCCAGGTACGCGCGGAGCGTGCCCACGAGGTCGCCGCCGTGCCTCGCCTCGTGCTCGCGCAGCGGGCGCAGCACGGCGGTGGAGAAGCGGCGGGCCGCCTCGGGCACGAAGGCGTCCCGCAGCAGCGCCTGCGGCTCCAGGTCGTCCACGTGCGCGTAGCCGTCGCCGCCGCGCGCGACCAGCGCGGCCGCGTGCCGCACGGCGGCCGGCACCTCCTCCAGCCCACCCGCCCGGCAGCCACCCCCGGCCACCCCGAGCCGCGCACACAGCCGGCCACCGAGCCGCCCATCCGCCCGCCCGAAGAGCCGCCCATCCGTCCGCTCGCCGGGCCGCCCGCCCATCTGCTCGCCGAGCCGTCCGCCCGCCTGCTCGCCGAGCCGCCCGCCCGCCTGCTCCCCGGGCACGCCACTGCTCTCCGGCAGGACGAACACCGTGCCCTCCGGCCGTTCGCACACCAGGGTCGTCTCCTCGTCGCCGGCCTCGGCCACCTCCTCCAGCGCCTCGACCGCCGCCTCCAGGCTCACGCCCGGCCGGACCACCACCACCTCGTACGGCGCCGCCGCCACCGAGCACAGCTCGCCGAGCCGCGCCGCGGGCAGCCGCCCGTCGAGCACGGCGGCCAGCAGCGCCCCCCGCTGGGCGTGCATCCTGGACCGCCCCACCCGCAGCCCGAGCAGCTCGATGGCGAGCAGGCAGGCGGCGTGGCTGGTGAGCATCCGCACGTGCCAGTCGAGCGGTGACGCGGTGCGCACCGCGAGCCAGCCGGTGGCCGGGCCGGAGAACCCGAGGCTGTGCACCTGGACGGCCTCGATCCCGTCGTCCAGCACCCCGGCGCTGCGCCCGCCGCCGCTCGCCGCCGCGGCCTCGGCGGCGCGGGCGTGCCAGGGCCGCTCCCGCGCCGGCACCGCGTGCTTGTGCTCGCCGTGCGGCCCGAGCAGCAGGACCTCGCCTCCGGCGTGCTCGGCCAGGGCGCGCAGGATGCCGGCGGTGCCGTGCGCGAGCGCCGCCCGCGCCATGGCCTCCTGCGCCGCGACGACCCGGCGCTCGCCGCGTACGCGCTCGTCGGCGTGCCAGCGCGCGACCGCCTCGGTCACCGAGATGAACGAGGTCAGCACCTCCAGGACGGGCAGCCCGCAGGCGTCGGCGGCGTCGAGCAGGTCGCGCGGCACCTCGTCCACATGCTCGTGCAGGGCGAAGGCGAGCGCCGCGCAGCCGGCCGCGGCGAGCCGTTCGACGTAGGCCCTGCGGCCCTCGGGCTCGGCGGGCAGCCCCAGCCCGATGGTCATGACGAACTCGCCGCCGGACAGCCACGGCACGGGGTCGGCCAGCTCCGACACGTGCGCCCAGCGCACGGCCCGCCAGGTGCCGGTGCGCCCGGCCAGCAGCCGCATGCGCATCCCGGGAAGCGCCATCGTACGGGCGACCGTCAGCGACATGAGCGCCTCTCCGTGTGGTGCATACCGCACTCTAACGCACCCCCCGGAGTGCGTTTTGGCTCGACCCCATCCGGCTGACCTGCGCTTATCGTCATCGCAGCCCCCAGACACCCCGGAGGATCCCTTGAACCGTGCCACCCGGGCGGCCGGAGCCGCTTTCATCGGGACCACCATTGAGTGGTACGACTTCTACGTCTACGCGACGGCCGCCGCACTGATCTTCGACGATCTGTTCTTCCCCAACGCGAGCAGTCCGGCCGTCGCGCTCATGGCGTCCTTCGCGACCTACGCGGTCGGCTTCTTCGCCCGGCCGCTCGGCGGCATCGTGTTCGGCCACTTCGGTGACCGGGTGGGGCGCAAGTCGGCGTTGGTGGTCACGCTGCTCATGATGGGTGCGGCGACGTTCGCGGTCGGCGTGCTGCCGACGTACGCCTCGATCGGCGCGCTCGCCCCCGCGCTGCTGGTGCTGCTGCGCTTCATCCAGGGCCTCGCGGTCGGCGGCGAGTGGGGCGGTGCGGTGCTGATGGCGGTCGAGCACGCCCCCGAGGGCCGCAAGACCTTCTACGGCGGGTTCGCCCAGCTCGGCAACCCCGCCGGAGCGCTGCTCGCGACCGGCGCCTTCAGCCTGATCACGCTGTTCGGCGGCGACGCGCTGATGTCGTGGGGCTGGCGGGTGCCGTTCATCGTCTCGGCCGTGCTGGTGCTGGTCGGCCTCCTGATCAGGCTCCGCGTGGAGGAGTCGCCGGTCTTCGCGCGGACCGAGAAGAGCGCGATGCCGATCAAGGCCGTCTTCCGCACGTCCTGGCGCTCGGTGCTGCTCGGCATCGGCACGCTGCCGGTCGCGATCGGCGGCTACTACATCCTCACGACGTTCCTGCTGGCGTACGCCACAGGGTCTTCGGTCGGCGAGTCCGAGCAGCTCATTCTCAACGGCCTGAGCTTCGCCGCGTTCGTCGAGCTGGTGGCCACGCTCGGCATCGCCTACCTGGGCGACAAGTTCGGCTCGCGCAAGGTCGCCATCTGGTTCCTGGTCGCCACCGCCGTGCTCGCCGTGCCGCAGTTCGCGGTGCTCGGCTCGCACAGCACGTTCCTGATCTTCGGGATGCTCGGCCTCATGCGGCTGGCCACCTCGGGCACCTATGGGCCCATGGCGGCCATCCTGTCCGAGATGTTCCCGCCGCAGGTGCGCTACACGGGCATCTCGCTCGCCTACCAGGGCGCCGGCGCGATCTTCGGCGGCCTGTCGCCGCTGGTCGCCACGGCGCTGGTGGCCGGGGCCGGCGGCGCCGCGTGGCCGGCCGTGGCGCTGCTCGTCGGCATGTGCGCGCTCAGCGTCGTCTGCCTCGCCGTGGCGCCCCGCCACCGCGACCCCGTGCCCACGACCGTCTGACCGCGCCCGCCCGCCCGTACAAGCAAGTCCTCACCGACAAGGAGACCTAGTGTCCACCACCGTCATCACCGGCGCGAAGGTCCTCACCATGGACCCCGCGAACCCCTCCGCCGAGGCCGTCGCCGTCCGCGACGGGCGGATCCTGGCCGTGGGCCGCGAGGCCGACGTGCTGGCCGCCGCCGGGCCGGGCGCCGAGGTCGTGCGGGCGGGCGGGCGCAGCGTGCTGCCGGGCTTCATCGACCCGCACAACCACCTGCTGTCCACGGCCGAGACCCTGGTGGCGGTGGACGCGCGCTACCCGGCGGTGGGGAGCGCGGCCGACCTGGTCGCGGCCGTCGCCGCCGAGGCGGCCCGCACGCCCGCCGGGCAGTGGATCCGCGCGTACGGCATGGACGACGCCAAGTACCCCGGCGGCCGGCCCACCCGCGCGCAGCTCGACGAGGCCACCACCGAGCACCCGGTGATCGTCTACCACGTGTCGGGGCACCAGGCCGTGGTCAACTCGGCGGCGCTCGCCTGGCGCGGCATCGGCGACGACGTGGCCGACCCGGCGGGCGGGTCGTTCCTGCGCGACGAGGGCGGCCGGCTCACCGGCATGGTGCTGGACTCCGCCATGGAGCTGCTGCTGCCGGTGGCCGTCGACATCGGCTGCCACGGCCCGAACTTCCACGTGGACCTGCCGGGCGAGCAGCTTCTCGGCTGGCTGGAGGGGGCGCGGGAGACGTACCTGCGGGCCGGGGTGACGACGGTCTGCGACCCCCAGGTCTCGCGGCGCGAGCTCAAGGTCTACCGGGCCGCGCACGCGGCGGGCACGCTGCCGGTGCGTACGGTCGTCATGCCCCTCTCCCACCTCCTGGACGAGCTGACGGAGGTGGGACTCGCCGGGCCGTTCGGCGACGACCGGCTGCGCTTCGGCGCCATGAAGTTCTACTGCGATGGCACGCTGCTCGGCGGCACCGCCATGTTCGACGAGCCGTACGGCGACAACTTCACCGGCTCGCTCTACCACCACCCCGACGAGCTCACGGACCTGGTGCGCCGGGCCGCCGTCGCAGGCTGGCAGGTCGGCATCCACACCCAGGGCGACCGCGCGATGGGCTACTCCCTGGAGGCGATCAAGGCGGCGGTGGCGGTCTCGGGCGACGACGCCCGCCCGCGCATCGAGCACTGCGGCCACCCGACGCCCGCCCAGGTGCGGGAGTTCGCCTCGCTCGGCGTGATCCCGGTCAACCAGCCGAACTTCCTGTACGACAGCGGCACCGACTTCGTGCGCCGCCTCGGCGAGCGGCGGGCGCACCGGCTCCAGCCGATGCGCGAGGAGATCGACGCCGGGCTGCGGCCGGTGCTGTCCAGCGACTCGTTCGTCTCCTCGCTGCGGCCCATGGAGACGGTCTCGAACGCGGTGCGCCGGCGCACCCGCGAGGACGGGCCGATCGGCGCGGAGCAGGCCATCACGCTGGAGGAGGCGCTGCGCGCCCACACCATCGACGCGGCGTACGCGCTGCGCATGGAGGACCGGATCGGCTCGCTCACGCCCGGCAAGCTGGCCGACGTGGTGGTGCTGGACGCGGACGTGACCGCGCTCGCCGCCGACCAGCTGTCCGGCGTGGACGCGTGGCTGACCATGCTGGACGGCCGCGTCGTCCACCGCAGCCCGGCCGCCTCCCGTTAGGGCGTGCGGCCGCGGAACTCGGCGAGCTTGCCCTCGATGCGGTCCTTGATCCGTTCGCGGGCGGTCATCCGCGGCACCCCGGACATCAGCAGCTCGTCGTAGTCGGTGTCCAGGTGGCGGATGGACGCGATCACGGCCAGGGTGATCGCGTTCTCGTCGAGCGCCCTGGCCGCCGCCGTCCGGCCGACCCGGCCGCTGCCGCGCTGGCCGGCGTGCTCGGCGATGTCCCGCGCCCGTTGCTCGGGGCAGCCGGGGAACAGCCGGGCGATCTCGGCCGCCATCCTGGCCTGGAACTCCACGTCCTGCTCGGCCCGGCGGACCCGGTCGCGTTCGCGGCGGCGCTCGCGGGCCTCCTCGTCGGCCAGGCACCGCTCCTCGGCCGCCTCCAGCGCGGCCTGCTCGACCAGCAGGCCGACGCGCTGGTAGACCTTGCGCCGCCGGTTGTAGCGCACGACCAGGGCGGCGAGACGGCTCTCCTGCTTGGCCCGGCGGCTCAGCGCCGCGTTCCCCGACGGCAGGAACACCAGGTGGTCGAGGTCGGCGCAGGTCAGGCAGTGGGGACGGTCGTCCTCCATGATCAGGTAGGGGCCGGTGTCGCCGCAGGCCGCGCACGTCCAGGACTCCAGCGGCGCCACCGCCACCAGGTCGGGCGCCTTGCTCTGCCGCTCGGTGAGCCGGCGCACCCGCGCCTCGCTCAGCTCGGGCGAGATCCAGTGGACGCGGAACGGCTCCTGCGGATGTCCGGCGGTGAACCGCAGCTCGCGGCGGTCGCGGGTGCCCGCGACGTAAGGGGTGTCGACCGGCTTGAGCCCCTTGGCCAGCGCCCAGTCCTTCAGCAGCGCGGCCGTCGCCACCAGGCGGTCCTCGTCCACGGCCGCCAGGCCGGCCAGCGTGGGCGCCCGGCCCTGCCGCCATTGGTCCACGTGCCGCGAGTGCAGCCAGCGGAGCCCGGTGACCACGTCGATGAACGTCACGTACTTGCGGGTGGTCAGCGCGATCTCGGCCGCGTCCGCGACCCTCCGCGCCAGGCTGGGCTTGCTCACGGATCCCAGTCTCCCGCGCCTTTGTCGGGAGATGGACGAAGCCCGGGCTTTGCTTGTGCGCTCCACGGCGAAGAACCTCTCGGATCTTTCGTGCCCTGGAGGAAGACCGTGCGCCTGTTCTGGCCCGCCATGCTGATGCTCGCCACCTCGTGCGGCTCCGCCTCGCACACGGGGGCCGAGGAGGGCGCGCAGCCCGTCGTCAGCGGCGGCTTCGGCAGCAGGCCGGTCGTGTCCATCCCCGCGGGCAAGCCCGGCCGCATGCCCCGGATCACCGTGCTGTCGGCGGGCAGCGGGCGGCGCACCCTGCCGGGGGACGTCGTGCTCGCCGACGTCGACATCCGCCGCTGGGCCGGCAACCGGCCGTACCTCAGCACCTTCGACGGCAACCAGCCCGCCACCGTCGTCTTCGACGGCCGGCAGGTGCCGGAGGTCTGGCGGCGCTCGCTCATCGGCCGTCCGGCGGGCAGCCGGGTCATGCTGGTCGGACCGGCCGCCGACGCGCTCGGGCCCGGCCTGCCGTGGGCCGGGGTGTCGCCCTCGGACACGCTCGTCGTCGTCTTCGACATCCTGGGCGGCTACCCGCCGGACGCCCGGCTGGTGGGGCGGACCCTGCCGGTCGTGCCGGCCGACCTGACGCCCGCCGGCCCGCCCCGCCTCCTCATCGACGGCTCCGGCGAGGAGATCCTGGCGGGGTCGAAGGTCATCGTCCAGTACGTCGCCGCCGCCTGGCCGTCGCGGGCGCTCGTGGACTCGTCGTACCGGCGGGGCGGGCCGAGCGCCTTCACCCTGAAGCCGGGCGCGGCGCCCCCGGCCTGGCTGGACGCGCTGCCCGGCCGCCACGTCGGCTGCCGCCTCGCGGTCCCGTCGCCGGGGGACGAGCCCAGGATCTACGTCATCGACGTCCTCGACACCATCACGGCGCCGAGCTGACCGTCAGGGGCGGGAGACCAGGCGGCGGACCAGGCCACCGAAGCGGGAGCGCCGGGGCGGCGGCGGCGCGGTCAGGGCCTGCAGCGCCTCGGCCGCCGACGGCCGCTTGGCGGGGGAGTGGTCGAGCATCCGGCGCACCACCTCCGGCACGTCGGGGCCGTCGGCGTCGGCGCTGGTGGGCAGCTCGCCGGTGAGGAGCTGGTGGGCGATCACCCCGGCGGAGTAGACGTCGGAGGCCGTCGTCATCCGGTCGGGCCGCTCGTGGCACTCGGGGGCGACGTAGTGGGCGTCGAGCACGTTGCCCAGCTCGTGGGCGACGGTGTAGTTGCGCGGGCCGAGCTTGGCGTAGTCGAAGCCGGTCAGCACGGCGTGGCCGTCGTCGGTGACCAGCACGCTGGCCGGGGTGAGCGCGCGGTGCACGACGCCGTTGGCGTGGGCGTGCGCGAGCCCGCTCAGCAGGTCTTGAAGCACGCTCATGCGCGCGCCCCGGGGCGGCGACAGGTGCAGCGACCGACCGTGCACGTCGTCGAGCACCAGCACGAACCGGCTCTCGTCGTCGATGGCGAAGAAGTCGCGCGAGCGCACCACGCACGGGTGCGGCGGGATGCGGGCCAGGCTCTGGTAGGCGTTGGCGATGCGCTGCCGCTCGGCCGCCCGCGACTCGTGGTCGGCGAGCGGGTCGGCCTGGTAGACCCGCAGCAGCACGGTCTCGCTGCCCGGCAGCGTGGCGTTGAAGGCGCGGTATTCGGTGACCTTGGCGTCGCCGCCGAGCTGCTCCTCGACCTCCCAGTTGCCGAAGCGGGGCGGGGCGGTGCTGCGGCGTACGGTCTGGTTGAGCGCGTCGAGCACGGCCGTCATGTAGGGGCGTACGTGCGGGCTGCACCCGCGCCGCACCCGCGAGACGTCGCTCAGCGTGGCCACCAGCTCGGGCACGGTCGTGACGTTGACGGCGTCGCGCCCGGCCGGGTCGATCAGCTCGGCGTCGGGGGAGCTGAGCACGACCAGGCTGTCGACGTAGACGCGTTCGAGCTGGGTGGACCTGGACACCAGCAGGCCCTTCAGCGCCTTGGCGGTGCCCCGCAGCTTGGCCACCGGCGAGCCGAACGCCTCCCGCCGGGGCGGGAACCAGCGCGTGCCGGACACCTCGATGCGTCCCCGCGTGCCCTTGACGTCGACGACCACGAGCGAGTGGCCGGTCAGCACGAGCAGGTCGACCTCGAAGACGTCGTTGCCGCGCGGGACCTCGATGTTGTGCAGCAGCAGCCAGTCGGCGGGCGCGTGGTCGCGCAGATATGCGATGACGCGCCGTTCGGCGTCGTTGACCGGACGTCCACCGCCGACGATCTCTGCCATGGGCCTATCCTCGCACGGCTGGCGATTGACAACATGATGTCCAAATGACAGAATGTTGTCATGAAGCCCACCGTGCACCACGCCGTCTACGACACGCTCGCCGACTGGGAGACCGGTCACGCCACCGCGCACCTGCGCAGCGGCGTCTACCAGCGCGAACCCGGCGGCTACGAGATCGTCACCGTCGGGCTCACCACCGATCCCGTCGTCACCATGGGCGGCGCCAGGATCGTCCCCGACCTCACGCTCGACCGGCTCTCCCCGGAGGACAGCGCGCTGCTGATCCTGCCGGGCGCCGCGCTCTGGGACGCGGGCGACCTGCTCGCCCCCTTCGCCCGCAAAGCAGGGGAGTTCCTGGCGGCCGGCGTGCCGGTCGCGGCCATCTGCGGCGCCACGGCCGGGCTCGCCAGGGAGGGCCTGCTCGACGAGCGCGAGCACACCAGCGGCGCCGTCCAGTACCTGGAGGCCCAGCAGGGTTACGCGGGCGCGAAGCGCTACCTCGACCACGACGCCGTGCTCGACGGCGACCTCATCACCGCCGGGCCCACGGAGCCGGTGGCCTTCGCCAGGGAGATCTTCCGCAGGCTCGACGCCTACCGTCCCGAGGTCCTGGACGCCTGGTTCCGGCTGTTCTCGCGGAGCGACCCGAGCGCGTACGAGGTGCTGATGACCGCATGAGCGAGAACGCGCGGCTGGTGTCCGGGCTGGCGCTCGGCGTCTTCCGCCTCAACGGCCAGTTCCTCCACGTCGCGGAGGGGCTGGCCCGGCCCGCGGGCATCACGGCGGCCTGGTGGCAGGTGCTCGGCGCGGTGCTGCGCGAGCCGCTGCCGGTCTCCGGGATCGCCCGCGAGATGGGGATGACCAGGCAGGGCGTGCAGCGCATCGCCGACCTGCTGGTGGAGCGGGGCCTCGCCGAATACCGGCCGAACCCCGCGCACCGCAGGGCCAAGCTGCTCCAACCGACGGCGGCCGGGCGGGAGGCCATCGCCAAGATCAACCCGGGGCACGGGGAGTTCTCCGACCGGCTCGTCGCGGAGCTGGGCGCGGAGGAGGCCGAGCGGTGCCTGGAGGCCGTACGCCTCCTGTCCGCCGCCCTCGACCGGATCGGCGACCAAGATCGATGAAACCGCTCCCGGGCCTGGAAGACGGACAGTCCGGACGCTAGGTTGAAGATCCCGCGGATCCGACATCACTGGAGCAGCTCCATGACCGGAGAACCGTACGCCGCCGGAGAGGCCGTCTCGCCCCGCATCGACACCGGCGTCCCGCACGCCGCCCGCATGTGGAACTACTGGCTCGGCGGCAAGGATCACTACGACGTGGACCGGGAGGCCGGCGACCAGTTCAGCGCCGCCTTCCCCGACATCGTCGAGATCGCGCGCCTGTCCCGGCACCTGCTCGCCCGCATCGTGCGGCACCTGGTCGAGGAGGCGGGGGTGCGGCAGTTCCTCGACGTCGGCACCGGCCTGCCGACCGTGGACAACACGCACGAGGTCGCCCAGCGCGCCGACCCGGCCTGCCGGGTGGTCTACGTCGACAACGACCCCCTGGTGCTCGCCCACGCCCGCGCCCTCCTGGTCGGCACCCCCGAGGGTGCGACCGACTACGTGGACGCCGACCTGCGCGAGCCCGAGAAGATCATCGCCGCCGCGGCGGGCACCCTCGACCTCACGCAGCCGGTCGCGCTCATGCTCATGGGCATCGCGGGCTACGTGAGCGAGGAGGACGGGGCCTACTCGATCGTCGGGCGGCTGATGGAGGCCCTGCCGTCCGGCAGCTACCTCGCCATGTGGGACGGCGTCAATGTGGTCACCGGCGAGGCGCTCGACCGGGCCCAGGAGGAGCACAACGAGGGGCCGGGGGCGCCGTACCATCTGCGGAGCCGCGCGGAGTTCGCCCGCTTCTTCGACGGGCTGGAGCTGGTCGAGCCGGGCGTGGTGTCGATCACGCGCTGGCGGCCCGACCCCGACCCCATGGCCTCGCTCGCCGAGGTGGACGCGCTGTGCGGGGTCGCGCGCAAGCCCTGACCAGGCTCGCGTCAGAGACGCTGGATCATCCCGTGCAGGATCGCCGGCGTCTCGGCCGGGGGCGGGGCGTGCACGCCCAGCTCGTTGAGCAGGTGGCGGTAGTGGCGCACCTCGCTCTCCTTGTTGAGGTATTGGGCGCCGGTGAGGTGTTCGAGGTAGACCACGTCGGGCAGCTCCTCCTGGGCGAAGCGCAGGAGGGTGACCGGGCCGACCCCGCCGAGCGCGGAGCCGTTGGCGAACGGGAACACCTGGAGCGTGACATTGGGCAGCTCGGCCATGCGGGCGAGGTGTTCGAGCTGGGCCCGCATGACGTCCGTGTCGCCCACCACGCGGCGCAGCGCGCCTTCGTCCAGCACCGCCCAGAGCTTGCGCGGGGCGGGCGCGTCGAGGGCGCGGCGGCGGAGCAGGCGCACCGTGAGCAGGCGCGCGATCCGCTCAGCGGGCTCGCCCTCGTGGTTGCGGGTGATGACCTCGCGGGCGTAGTCCTCGGTCTGCAGCAGGGCGGGGACGTGCTGGACGCCGTAGGTGCGGATGAGCGCGGCGTCCTGCTCCAGCCCGAGGTAGGGCTCGAACCAGTCGGGGACGACGTCGCGGTATTCGTGCCACCAGCTCGGCGCGTTGGCCTGCGCGACCAGCGCGAGCAGGCTGTCGCGCTCGGCCCGGTCGCGTACGCCGTAGAGGGCGAGCAGGTCGGCCACGTCGCGCGGCTTGAAGCTGGTGCGGCCGGCCTCCAGGCGGCTGATCTTCGACTGTGAGCCGCGGATGGCGTAGGCGGCGGCCTCGCGGGTGACGTCGGCCGCCTCGCGGAGGCGGCGCAGGTGAGCGCCGATGAGCAGGCGCAGCGCGCTCGGCCCGGATTGCAGGGAATCACTATCGGGTATTTCGGTCATGTCGCCCATATTGTGAGCACCCCGCATCTATGCTCCTCAAATCGGCATCTCGCCACGGCTCCGGCCCGTGCCAATCCTGCCACGGCTTCCGCCCCGTGTACTGTATTTCCCGCTGAACGAAAAGCGTCGGCTATTTGTGCATTTACTGCGGATTTGCCTAATTTCTGGCCGTGGCGAGGATGACGCCCGAGCCGTGACCGCCCAGCTCGACGGCCGCCAGCCGGGCATGGCCGAGCAGAGTGCGCCGCACCGCCTCCTGCCTGGCCGCGAACTCGGCGTCCCAGGTCGAGCCGGGCGCCGGCGTCATGTCGTCCACCACCAGCACCCCGTGCGGGGCGAGCGCGGCGATGGTCAGCTCCAGCCCCACCTGCTTGCCGGCCACGGTGTCGGCGAAGATCAGGTCGAAGGCGCCGAGCCTGGGGAGCAACTTCAGCGCGTCGCCCGTACGGAAGTCCACGAAGCCGGGCCAGTCGCCGGACGCGGCCAGCGCGGACCGCACCTGATCCAGCTCCACGCTCGTCACCGTCGCGTCCTGCCGCGGCCGCAGCCCGCTCACCAGCCAGGCGGTGCCCACACCCGTGCCCGTGCCGAGCTCCAGCACCCGCCCGCGGTCCGGCACCGCCGCTGCCAGCACGGCGAGCAGGCGGCCGACGTCCGGGTCGCAGGAGTAGGCGAACCCGGCGGCACGCGCCCGCTCCGCCGCCGCCCGGACGAGTTCTGGCGTTTCAGGATTCATGACTGATTACTATCCCACCGAGGCGCGCGCGAACGGCACCCCAAGTTTGGGGTGATCGTTCCTCATCCCGAGGTTAAAGCCGATCGAGCATTTCTCGCCCCCGGCTAAAACGCCTGCCTTTCGGCGGCTCGGGCGAGCGAAATATATGTAGTACCTCGCCGATGCGCGTCAAAACCTCATGCCAAGAAACCGAGGCGTCCGCTTGACCATAGGAATGGCAATCCGAGTTGCGGAACCCGCGACCTGCCGCGATTGTTATTCCCGGCACCTCACAGCCCTGCACAAACGACTATGGCGTCGGGAATTCCGCGCCGATCCATGGAGGAAACAATCATGATCCGTCGTATCCTCGCCGGTGCAGCGATCGCGGCCGTCGCTTTCGGCTTCTCGGCCTCTGCTGCCACCGCCAACGCCGACCCCCGCCCCTACAACAGCGGCCAGAACGTCCTGAGCCAGTGGCAGATCATCGACGACGTCCTGAACGACGTGGCCAACCACTCGCTCAACAACCTCGACGTCAACATCATCCAGCTCGCGGACGAGATCGACCTCGACCTGCTGAACAACAACCAGCCCGAGGTCGGCGACGGCAACAAGGGCGTCAACCTCAGCAACGCCGGCACCTACGTCAGCTAGGACGGCGCGAGCAGGAAGGTCGATCGCGGCTCCCGTGCGCGGAGCCGCCTGGCCAGTCGCCTTCCTGATGCCCAGGTGAGCGACCGGGGCTCGGCGTGGTGATTCGCGAGACCACGAAGAGCCCGGTCGGCCGCCGCATCCTTACGGGCGTGCTGTGCGGTCCCGGGCCGGCCCTTTCGCGAGGGGCCGGCCGGGGGCCGCACTGCTTTTTCCCCGATCACACCTCCGCACCGCCGGCCCCCGGCCGTACCGCTCCCAGGAAGTCGGCCCGGTCGAGCGGGTCCGTCCGCACGAACGCCCCCGTGTACGGCGCGTGCACCATCGTCGTCGCGTCCACCGCGATCCCCACGTGCTCCGGCCCGGGACTGTCGGGGTCGTTGTCGAAGAACACCAGGTCGCCGGGCTCGATCAGCTCCTTCGGCACCCGCGGCCCCGAGCGCCACTGCTCCTGGGAGGTGGTGCCGATGGCCGTCCCCGCCCGCGCGTAGGCGAACTCGGTGAGCCCCGAGCAGTCGAAGCCCTTCGTGCCGGCGCCTTTCCCGATGCCGTAGCCGGGCCCGTTCACCCCGCCGCCGCCCCACGAGTAGGGGACGCCGATCATCTCCAGCGCCGCGCGCAGCGCGATGCCTCCTGCGGCGGCCGCGCGCGTCTTCCGCGCGGCCAGCGCCGCGTCCGCCTGAAGAGCGGACGCCAGCACGCACGCCAGCCCGCACGCGAGCACCCGCGCCGCCGTTCCTTTCCCGGTCACGTGTCTTCACCATCCCCGCAAGGCCCGTTTGTGAGCGTTGTCTGCTGTGTGGCTTTGTACCGCCGAAAATCGCGACAAGTCTTCCGACATAAACGGACGAGTCACAAAATTTCGGGGCCGGGAAGATCCACGGCAAAACGGGCAGAAGGGGCATCTAGCTCCGGCCTACACGGCCCTGCCGTAGGACCGGATCACCTACGAAAAGGCCACCGGGTGCACCTCTTCAGGATTCCGCGCGAATTCGGTCATAATCTCGCGAAGATTACATAGTGAAACATACTTCGTGTAGCCTTGGTTCTGGCTGACGCGCCGACATGACGCACGGCCACAAACCCCCGGGGAGCGTGCGTGTAGGGGGGTGTGAGGAGCGTGAACCGTCTCGAAGAGCGGCTGCTCTACCAGGACGAGCAGCTCAAGGCCACGGTGCGCGCGGCGGCCGAGGGGCCCGTCGTCACGCTGTTCGGCCAGGTCGACGCCTCCAACAGCTGCGCCCTGGCCATCGCCCTGACGGGCTGCAGCCAGGGCCGGCACGTCGTCGTCGACACCGGCGGGCTGACCTTCATCGACGTCTCGGGGCTGCGCGTGCTGGCCCTGCCCGGGTTGCCGCCGGAGCAGCGCTGGATCAGGTTGCGCAACCTGACGTCGTACCAGCTCCGGCTGTTGCGGCTGATGGGCTGGCACCACGAGTCCCGAGCCCATCGACTGCCCATCTGAGGAGCGTTCTCACCTGCCGGACAGTGTGGCGAAGGCGACCGCCGCCGAGGTGCCGAGCCCGGTGGGGCCGCCGAGCGTGAAACGCGGCGGCCGGTGGTGCCGGCGCAGGCTCTCCTCGTCGTAGCGGAAGCAGCCCCGGTGCCAGTTGAGGATGGCGGCGAGCCAGTCGCGCAGCCCGGTCAGGAAGCCGTCGACGCCGGCGCGCGCCTCGGCGTCGAGGCCGAGGTCGGCGCAGACGATCGGCAGCTCGTTCGCCACGATGTGCTCGAACTGCCGGACCCGTGAGGCCAGCAGGTCGGTGACGATGCGCAGCGCGGCCGGATAGCCGCAGTCGAAGAAGCTCTGGACGACGAGCACGCAGTTGTGCACCTCGCCCTCGAACTCGATCTCCTTCTGGTAGGAGAAGATGTCGTTGACCAGGCAGCCCGCGTCCATCATGGCGTTCTCCAGCGCCCGCATCGGGCCGCTGGCGTAGACCTCGTCCGGCACGGCCTGGGCGTGGCGCAGCCGGCAGAGGTTCATGGTCAGGTCGGAGCCGAAGGTCAGCCGGCGCATCTCCAGATAGTCGACCGGGTCGGGCACCCGATGCGCGAGCTCGCCCGCCAGCTCCCACAGCCACCCCTGGCACATCTTCTCCACCGCCTCGCGCAGCCTGCGGCGATGCCCGGCCGGCATGGGACCGGCCGTACGGGCCCAGACGTCGGCGAGGCCGCGCTCCAGCGCGTTCGCGGGCGGCGGCGCCGGCGAGCCGTCGAGCGGCATGCACGCCGAGAACCGGTCGACCGCGATCTTCGCGGCGGCCAGGTTGCCGGTGCGGCCGAAGACCACGGGGAAGTAGTCGTCGCCGTACGTCCCCCAGGCCAGCCAGAACGAGGCGAGGTCCAGCTCCTCGGGCGTGGCGTCGGGATGCAGCCCCGCGGCGCACAGCGCCAGGTCGTAGTCGACCAGCTTCCGCTCGTCCCACACCGCCGAGCCGGCCACCCCCGGCTGGGCCTCCAGGATGCCCATCGCCGCGCACCACTCGACGATGTGCCGCCGGGCGTCGTCGAGATGCGGCGAGAGCCGCAGCGGGAACGGCACGTAGAGATCGTCGGGGATCACGCTCGGCCCCACCCGCTCGTACGGCACCCGCGTGAAGTTCCTGACCCGCTTGGCGCCCAGCAGGTCGACGACCGACGACATGCCGAGCGGCCGGCTCGCCCCGGCCCGCTGGTTCATGTAGCGGCTGGAGCGCAGGTGCCACTCGTGCCCGCCGGACTGCCAGTCCTGCAGCCCCTTGACGTAGGCCAGCACCCCGGCCGCCGACACCGGGTCGATGCCGTGCTCGGCGAACAGCGGCCCGAGCTCCGTCACCGCCGTGTGCTCGAACTGCTGCAGCCGCGAGGTCAGCAGGTCGTTGACCGCGTTCGCGGCCTCCTGGGTGGTGCAGCCGAGGAAGGTCTCCAGCACCAGCACGCCGTTGCTCAGCTCGCCCTCGTCGCGGACCTCCCGCTCGTACGAGAACAGGTCGTTGCGCAGGTGGACGGCGTCGGAGAAGGTGTCCTTGAGCACCCGCAGCGGCCGGGTCGCGGCCAGCCGGGCCGGCACCTCGGCCCCCACGGCGTGCTCCACCAGCCCCGCCGACCAGGGGGCGCCGCCCACCTTGCGGCGCATCTCGATGTACTCGACCGGGTTGGAGATCCGGCCCTTGTTGATGTTGGCCAGCTCCCACAGCGACTCGTTCAGCAGGTTGCGGGTGCTCTCGGCGAAGCGTTCCCGCCAGTCCTGCGACATGCCGGGCACCGTGCGCACCCACAGGTCGGCCAGCCCCGCCTCCACCGGGTTGGCCGGCTCCGGCATGGACAGGTCGCCGCCCATCGGCATGAACGCGGCCAGCCGGGCCAGGTAGCCCCGGCTGCCCTCCAGGTCGCCTGAACGCTTGAACACCTCCAGGAAATGGTCGTCGAAGAAGAACACCCACACGTACCAGTCGGTGATCAGGCACAGCTCGTCGGCGTCGCAGTCGGGATGGGTGTAGGCGCACATCAACGGGTAGTCGTGGGCGTCGAGGTCGGACTCCTCCCACACCCCCGAGCCCTCCAGCATGCCCATGTCGCGCGCCCACTGCTTGGAGTGCGTCTTAGCCGCCTCCAGATGGGGGTTGAGCCGGGCCGGGTACGGGACGTAGAAGTCCGGCAGTTCGAACGGTTGGCTCATCGAAGCTCCTTCAAAAGGTTCAGCCGGCCACCTCGACGTGCTCCAGCGCGCCGAGCGCGTCCGGCACCAGGACCGCGCCCGAGTAGTAGGCGCTGACCAGGTAGGAGGCGATGCCCCGCGCGTCGATGCCGGTGAAGCGGACGCTCAGCCCCGGCTCGCGCTGGTCGGGGACGGCGGCGGGCCGCAGCCCGACCACGCCCTGGTCGTCCTCGCCGGTGCGCAGGACGAGGATGGTGCTGGTGCCCCGCCGGGTGACCGGGATCTTGTCGCAGGGCAGGACGGGCACGCCCCGCCAGGCGGTCAGCCGCGTCCCGTGCAGCTCGACGCTGTCGGGGTAGACGCCGCGGGCGCTGCACTGCCGGTGGAAGGCGGCGATGGCCCGCGGGTGGGCGAGGAAGAAACGGGACTTCTTCCTGCGGCACAGCAGCTCGTCGAGGTCGTCGGGACCGGGCGGCCCCGACCGGGTGTAGAGCCGCTGCCGGGGATCGACGTTGTGCAGCAGCCCGAACTCGCGGTTGTTGAGCAGCTCGTGCTCCTGGGACTCGCGCAGCGCCTCGACCGTGAGGCGGAGCTGCTGCTCGGTCTGGTCCATCGGCTCGCCGTAGAGGTCGGCGACGCGGGTGTGGACGCGCAGCACGGTCTGCGACAGGCTCATGGGGTATTCGCGCGGCCCCGGGTCGTAGTCGACGAACGTGCCGGGCAGCGGGTGCTCGCCCCGGTGCCCGGCGGCGAGCGCGACGGCCGCCTCGCCGTGTTTGTTCTGCGGCCTGGCCAGCCGGTCGCGGTGCCGCTCGATCTGGGCGAGCAGCGCCGGCGAGCGCGCGGCCAGGGCGTCCAGCTCCTCGCGCGGCAGGGCCAGCACCGTGCAGGGGGTGCTGGTCTCCAGCGTGAAGTCCCACGTCGCGCCCGGCAGTCCGCCGCCCGCGTGGTCGCCGTCGGCGAGGGCGCCGCGCACCAGCCGGTCGCCGTGGCCGCCGGCCTGGAGCTGGGCGACCTTGCCGTGCGCGATCAGCAGGATCTCGTCGGCCGGGCGGCCGGCGCGGGCGATCGTGTCGCCCGCGCCGTACTCCCGCTGCCGGAACGAGCGGGCGAGCAGCTCCAGCTCCTCGCCGCCGGCCATCCCGTGCAGCAGGGGCAGCTCCGTCAGGCTCGGTGGGATCACCTGGAGCCGGGCCCCGGTGCGGTAGAAGCTCACCCGGCCGCCCCCGACCGGGTAGGTGAGCCGCCGGTTCACCCGGTAGGTGCCGGCCGTCACGTCGACCCACGGCAGCATCCGCAGCAGCCAGCGCGGGGTGATCTCCCGCGCCTGAGGAGGCGTCTTGGTCGTCGTGGCGAGCCTGCGCGCCGCCTGGGTGTCGAGGCTGAGCCTCTGGTCCGACTCCGTCACGTGTGAAACACCACCAATCCCCCGGCGGATCAGGTCCGGGCTAGTCGTTCCTGCCGAGCTCGACGTCCTCCAGGACGCCGAGCGCGTCGGGCACCAGGACCGCGCACGAGTAGTAGGCGCTGACCAGGTAGGACACCACGGCCTTCTCGTTGATGTTCATGAAGCGCACCGACAGGCTCGGTTGGTACTCGTCAGGGATGCCGGTCTGGTGCAGGCCCACCACGCCCTGGTTCTCCTGGCCGGTCCGCATGAGCAGGAACGACGTCGTACGGCTGCCCGAGACCGGGATCTTGTTGCAGGGGAAGATCGGCACACCTCGCCAGGCCGGCACCCGGTGCCCGCTGACCTCGCTGGCCTGCGGGTAGACGCCGCGCTTGCTGCACTCCCTGCCGAAGGCGGCGATGGCCTGCGGATGGGCCAGGAAGAACGCCGGCTCCTTCCACACGGTGGCGAGCAGGTCGTCGAGGTCGTCGGGGGTCGGCGGGCCGGAACGGGTGCGGATGCGCTGGCTGAAGTCGGCGTTGTGGAGCAGGCCGAACTCGCGGTTGTTGATCAGCTCGTGCTCCTGGCGCTCGCGCAGCGCCTCGATCGTGAGGCGGAGCTGCTGGTCGAGCTGGCTCATCGGCTGGTTGTACAGATCGGAGACGCGGCTGTGGACCCGCAGGATGGTCTGGGCGACGCTCAGTTCGTACTCGCGGGGGCTCAGCTCGTAGTCGACGAACGTGCCGGGCAGTGTGGCCTCGCCGGTGTGGCCCGAGGACATCTCGATGGCGGCCTCGCCGTAGTCGTTCTGGGCGTGGGCGCCGCTGCTGGCCAGGCTCTCCAGGTGGGCGCGCAGCGCGGGCGACTGCTCGGCGACCTGCTCGAAGTCCTGCCGCGACAGCGTCAGCAGGGTCGTGGCGGTCTTGGCCCGCGCGCTGAAGGCGTACGGGGCGCCGTCGGTGAGCGCCTGCTCGCCGAAGTGGTCGCCGTCGGCCAGCACGCCGAGCTCCTGGTCGTCGCCGTACGCGCCGCGGGCCACCTTGTCCACCCGGCCGTGCGCGATGAGGACGAGCCGGTCACCCTCCGCGCCCTCGGCGACGATCTGCTCGCCGGGCTCCACCTCCCGCTGGGTGAAGCGGGCGGCCAGCGCCTCCAGCACCTCCATGTCGTCGAAGCCGCGCAGCACGGGCAGCTCGGTCAGCTCCGCCGGGATGACGCGGACCTCCGAGCCGGTGGTGCTGAAGGTGATGCGGCCGTCCCCGAGGGTGTAGGTCAGCCGCCGGTTCACCCGGAAAACGCCGCCCGAGCACTGCACCCAAGGCAGCAGCCGCAGCAGCCACCGCGAGGTGATCTCCTGCATCTGCGGCGGCGTCTTGGTGGTGGTGGAGAGCTGCCTCGCGGCTTCGGTGCTCAGGCTGAGCTGGCCGTTGCCGTTCTCGGGGGCGGCGGACTGGGTGGTTTCTGTCATCTCTTACCTGCCTGTTCCGTGCTGGATTAGCCGGGATTGCGGGTCGGTCGTAGTTCGGGGGGAAGAGAGAAGGTCAGGGTCTCCGCGGTGAGGGTCACCTGAGTGACGTCGGCGAAGCCGCGGGCCGCGAGCCAGTCGAGCAGGCCGCTGACCAGCCGCTCCGGTGCCGAGGCGCCGGAGGTGACGCCGACCGTCCGCACGCCGCGCAGCCATCGCTCGTCGGCCTCTCCGGCGTGGTCCACCAGGTGGGCCGCCCGCGCCCCCGCTTCCAGCGCGACCTCGACCAGGCGCTGGGAGTTGGAGGAGTTGGCGGAGCCGACGACGAGGACCAGCTCGCACTCGGGCGCGATCCTGGTCACCGCCTCCTGGCGGTTCTGGCTGGCGTAGCAGATGTCGTCGCTGGGCGGGTCGGCGAGCTGCGGGAAGCGCTCGCGCAGCGCGCCGACCGCGCGCATGGTCTCGTCCACCGACAGGGTGGTCTGCGACAGCCAGCTCACCGGGCCGTCGCCGATGGCGCTCACCTCCTCGGGGCGGGCCGGGTCGACGACGTGGATGTGGCCGGGGGCCTCGCCGACGGTGCCCTCGACCTCCTCGTGCTCGGCGTGGCCGATGAGCACGATCTCGTGGCCGTCGGCGGCGAGCCTGACCGCCTCCTTGTGGACCTTGGTGACCAGCGGGCAGGTGGCGTCGATGGTGCGCAGCCCGCGCCGCTCGGCCTCGGCCTTCACCTCCGGCGACACGCCGTGGGCACTGAAGATCACCAGCGCGCCGTCGGGGACCTCGTCGAGCTCGTCGACGAAGACCGCGCCGCGCCGGGTCAGCTCGCCGACCACGGAGGTGTTGTGGACGATCTGTTTGCGGACGTGGACGGGCGGGCCGAAGCGCTCCAGCGCCCGCTCCACCGTCACGATCGCGCGATCGACGCCCGCGCAGTAGCCACGCGGGGCCGCGAGAAGTACGCGTCCCATCGGGAAAAACCCTTCTAGCTGGTGCGGTGTGCGAGCCGGTCGGCGAGCACGGTGAGCGCGGCGGCCGCGTCCGGCTTGATCTCGGCCTCGGCCAGCGCCGCGACCGCCTCGCGCACCCGGCTCGCGATCATGTCCTCGACCGCGGCGACCGCTCCGGTGTCGCACAGGATCTGGCGCAGCTCGGCGGCGCGCTCCTCGTCCAGCCCGGGATCGCCGTGCCAGCGCCGCAGGTGCTCGCGCTGGGCGGCCGAGGCGCGGCGCAGGGCCTGCGCGATCAGCACGGTGTGCTTGCCCTCGCGCAGGTCGTCGAGCGCCGACTTGCCGGTCTCGGCGGCCGAGCCGAAGGTGCCGAGCACGTCGTCGCGGAGCTGGAACGCCTCGCCCAGCGGCACCCCGAACCGGGAGTAGGACGCCAGCAGCTCGGCGTCGGCCCCGGCGAGCGCGCCGCCGATCTGCAGCGGCCGCTCCACGGTGTATTTGGCCGTCTTGTAGCGGATGACGGTCAGCGCCTCGTCGACGCTCGCCCCGGCCCGCAGTTGCGCGAGCATGTCGAGGTACTGGCCGCTGATCACCTCGGTGCGCATGGTGTCGAAGAGGTGGTGCGCGGCGCGCAGCCGGTGCGGCTGGACCCCGCAGGACGACAGCATGGCGTCGGACCAGGCCAGGCTCAGCGTGCCGAGCAGGATGCCGCCCGCCTGGCCGAAGACCTCCGCGCCCGGCCCCGCGTGCAGTCGCTCCAGGCTCTTGTGCACGGTGGCGCGGCCCCGGCGCAGCTCGCTGCCGTCCATGATGTCGTCGTGGATGAGCAGGCCGGCGTGGCACAGCTCCAGCGCGGCGGCGGCCATGATGATCTCGTCGCAGTCGTCGCCGCCCGCCCCGCGCCACCCCCAGTAGCACAGCTGCGGCCGGATGCGCTTGCCGCCGCCCAGCACGAACTCGCGCAGCACGTTGTACGCGACCGCGACGTCGGGATCGGACAGCGGCGCCCGCCAGGTCTCCAGGAACGCGCTCAGGTGGTGGTCGATGCGCGAGCCGAGGCATGGCTCAGTGAGGCCCAATGGCATGCGCGCGCTCCTTCGGTCGATCGGATATCACCAATAGTTACTCACCCAACACTGAGCGTGTAAAGAGTCTGGGGCTGCCCATGACTTCATCCGTCTCACCGGTCACAGGAGCAGGCCGTCCGTTTAGTGGCTTTTGTAGGGGTATGCGCTGTGCATGAGAGCAGTCACATGGCACGGCAAGCGGGACGTGCGGGTCGAGGACGTGCCCGACCCGGTGATCAAGGAGCCGAACGACGCGGTCATCAGGGTGACCAGCACCGGCATCTGCGGCTCCGACCTGCACCTGTACGAGGTGCTCGGCCCGTTCATGGCCGAGGGCGACATCCTGGGCCACGAGGCCATGGGCGTCGTCGAGGAGGTCGGCCCGGAGATCACCCATCTCAAGCCGGGCGACCGGGTCGTCATCCCGTTCAACATCGCCTGCGGCCACTGCCACATGTGCGGCATGGAGCTGTACGCCCAGTGCGAGACCACCCAGGTGCGCGAGCAGGGCACCGGCGCCGCCCTGTTCGGCTACACCCGCCTCTACGGCCAGGTCCCCGGCGGCCAGGCGGAGTACCTGCGGGTGCCCGAGGCCCAGTTCGGCCCGATCCGGGTGCCGGACGGCCCGCCGGACGAGCGGTTCGTCTACCTGTCGGACGTGCTGCCCACGGCGTGGCAGGCGGTCGCGTACGCGGAGATCCCCGAGGGCGGCAGCGTGACCGTGCTCGGGCTCGGGCCCATCGGCCAGATGTGCGCCCGCATCGCCCGGCACCTCGGCCACCGGGTGATCGGCGTCGACGGCGTCGCCGACAGGCTGGAGCTGGCCGCCCGCCACGGGATCGAGGTCATCGACGCGAGCGAGGTGACCGCCGTGCCCGACGAGATCCGCGCCCGCACGGCCGGCCGCGGCACCGACTCGGTGATCGACGCCGTCGGAATGGAGGCCCACGGCTCGCCCGCCGCCAAGATCGCGCAGACCCTCACAGGACTGCTGCCCGACGCCCTCGCGGCCCCGCTCATGACCAACGCCGGAGTGGACCGCCTGGCCGCGCTCAACCAGGCCATCGACGGCGTGCGCAGGGGCGGCGTCATCTCCGTCATCGGCGTGTACGGCGGCATGACCGACCCGCTGCCCATGCTCCGCATGTTCGACAAGGGCATCACCCTGCGCATGGGGCAGGCGCACGTGCGCCGGTGGATCGGCCCGCTGATGCCGCTCGTGACCGACGACGCCGACCCGCTCGGCGTCATGGATCTCGCCACCCACAAGCTGCCACTGGAAGATGCGGCAAAGGCGTACGAAATGTTCCAGAAGAAGGCCGACGGGGCCATCAAGGTCCTCCTACGGCCCTGATGGGCGTTTCACCGGACGGACAGCGGGCAGCGGTGCCTTCATGAGAGTCGTCGTGGTGGGAGCAACCGGGAACGTCGGCACCAGCGTGGTGCGCGCGCTGAGCACCGACGAGCGGGTGACCTCGATCGTCGGGGTCGCCCGGCGGCTTCCCGGCTGGCGCGTCGACCGCACGGAATGGCGGCAGGCCGACGTGGCCTCCGCCGACCTGACCCGGATCTTCGACGGCGCGGACGCCGTGGTCCATCTGGCGTGGCTGTTCCAGCCGACCAGGGACCCGGCGACCACCTGGCGGGCCAACGTGCTCGGCAGCATGCGGGTCTTCCGCGCCGCGGCGGAGGCCGGGGTGCAGGCGCTGGTGCACGCCTCGTCCGTGGGCGCGTACTCGCCGGGGCCCAAGGACCGGCGGGTGGACGAGAGCTGGCCCACGCACGGGTGGCCGGGAGCCGCGTACGGGCGGGAGAAGGCCTACGTCGAGCGGGTGCTCGACGTCTTCGAGCACGACCACCCGAGCATCCGCGTGGTGCGGATGCGGCCCGGCTTCATCTTCCAGCGGGCGGCGGCCTCGGAGCAGCGCAGGCTGTTCGCCGGGCCGCTGGTGCCGCGGCGGCTGATCGGCGCGGGGCGCATCCCGTTCGTGCCGGACATCCCCGGGCTGCGGCTGCAGGTGCTGCACGCCGAGGACGCGGCCGAGGCCTACCGGCTCGCGGTCGTGCGCGAGGTCAGGGGCGCGTTCAACATCGCCGCGGAACCCGTGCTCACTCCCGGCGACCTCGCCGAGCTGCTCGGCACCCGTACGGTGCCGGTGCCGCGCGGCCTCGCCAAGGCGGCCGTCTCGGCGGCCTGGCGGCTCAGGCTGGTGCCCGCCTCGCCCGGGCTGCTCGACCTCGCCATGCGGCTGCCCGTCATGACCACCGACCGCGCGCGCGAGGTGCTGGGCTGGCGGCCGCGGCACTCGTCGCTGGACGCCATGCGTGAGCTGTTCGAAGGACTGCACGACGGCGCCGGCATGGACACCGCGCCGCTCGCCCCCGACGGCGGCCCGGCCGGCCGCGTCAAGGAGCTCGCCTCCGGCATGGGCGCACGCCCGTGACGCCGATCCGCCCCGAGCGCGGAGTGTAATCCCCCTCCTGACGGGAAGGGGGGGAAACGAGGTCCAGAGGCGCGGCCCCCGGGTGTCACCACGACACGGAGGAACGCCATGGACCCTTTTCCCCGGACCGGTTTCCGCCAGGTCCTTCGCCTCGATCTTCCCGATCTGAGCCAGTGCGGCGGAGGCGGCACGTCCCCGCCGCCCGGGCGCCGGCGCGTCCAGGCCAGGTCGGAGGAGCCTGCCATGCGCACCCTTCTGACCCAGCCCTTCACGCTCCAGGACGTGACCAGGCTCCGCCGTACGGTGGCCGAGAAGGCCGAGCACTGCGGGCTGAGCGGTCCCCGCCTGGACGACTTCGTCCTCGCCGTGCACGAGTCCGTGGTCAACGCCGTCGAGCACGCGGGCGGGCACGGGCACTTCAAGCTGTGGACCGTGGACGGCGTGATCCGCTCCGAGACCACCGACCGGGGCGAGGGCATCCCCGACGGGTACGTCGCCGGCGACCACCGGCCGTCCGACATGAGCTACGACGGCCGCGGCATCTACCTCATCCGCCGCCTGTGCGACATGGTGGACTTCAGCACCGGCCCCCTCGGCACGACGGTCCGCATCACCATGCGGCTGCCGAAGGCCGCGGGGCACGCCGCGCGGGGCCACATGCGACGCGTCCGGGTCGCGGGCCAGGCCCATCCGCCCGGACGCTTCACCGCCTGAGCCCGCCGCCCGCAGCGCCGCCCGCAGTGCCGCCCGCAGCGCCGTCCTCAGCGCCGTCCTCAGGGGCCCGCCGCCCGGTGGTGCCCGTGTAGCGGCAGGTAGGGTCGGAAGGGTGAGCCGCGAGCAGCCTTCCCCCGCGATCATCGCCCCGGTCCGGCGCATCGGCCGGCGGGAGTTCGACTTCGCGCGCCAGGTCGCCGTGATGGCGATCGTCAACCGCACCCCCAACTCCTTCCACGACCAGGGCCGCACCTACGCGCTGGACAGCGCCGTCGCGGCGGCCAGGCAGGCGGTCGACGACGGGGCCGACTGGGTCGACATCGGCGGTTTCGCCTTCAGCGCCGCGCAGGCCGAGATCGGCGCCGCCGAGGAGATCGACCGGGTCGCCCCCGTCATCGCCGAGGTCCGTGCCGTCACCGACGCGGTCATCTCGGTCGACACCCACCGCCCCGAGGTCGCGCGGGCGGCGATCGAGGCCGGCGCCGACGTCATCAACGACACCAACGGGCTGCGCGAGCCCGGCCTCGCCGAGGTGGCCGCCGCCACCGGGGCCGGCGTGGTGGTCACCCACAGCCTGGGCGGCCCCGGCCGGCGGGTCTTCCGGCCCAGCTACGACGACGTGGTGGCGGAGGTGGCGGGCTTCCTGCGGGAGCGGGTGGCGTACGCGCTGGAGGCCGGCATCGCGCCCGCCAAGATCATCATCGACCCCGGCCACGACCTCAACAAGAACACCTTCCACTCGCTGGAGCTGACCCGCCGCCTGGAGGAGATCACCGCGATCGGCTACCCGACGCTGGTCGCGCTGTCCAACAAGGACTTCATCGGCGAGACCCTCGACCGGCCGCAGGGCCGGCGGACCGAGGGCACCATCGCCGCCAACGTCGTCGCCGTGCTCAAGGGGGCGCGGATCCTGCGGGTGCACGACGTGCCCGCGACCGTCGCCGCCGTACGCATGACCGAAGCCGTCCTCGGCTGGCGTGCCCCCCTCGCGCCCAGCCACAATCTGGCGTGAAGGAGCGCACGTGAGCGACCGCAAGCCGATCGGGATGCCCTTCGAGAGCTGGGTCGACCGGCAGATCCGCGAGGCGGAGGAACGCGGGGAGTTCGACGACCTGCCGGGCGCGGGCAAGCCGCTGCCGGGGCTGGACAAGCCGCAGGACGACATGTGGTGGATCAAGCAGAAGGTGGAGAGCGAAGGGCTCGCCATGCCGCTGCCGCCCACGCTGGCGCTGCGCAGGGACGCGGAGGAGGCGCTGCGGGAGGCGCGCGGGGCGCGCACCGAGGCCGAGGTGCGGCGCGTCCTGGAGGCGGTCAACGAGCGGATCCGCGAGGCGATCAGGACGGGGCTGTCGGGGCCGCCGCTCAACCTGATGCCGTTCGACGTGGACGAGGAGATCTCGGAGTGGCGGCGCGCCCAGGGGTGACCCCCATGGGAACGGGGCCCGGGCGCGACGGCCCGGACCCCGGTCCGGTTGCTGAGGGGCCCGGGTCAGGCGGGTCCCTCTGGCCGGCCGGAGCCCCGGGTCAGGCGGGGTCCCGGCCGGCCGGGTTCAGGTGATCTCAGTTGACCGGCGGGTAGGCGTTCGCCAGCAGCTCGCGGAACTGCGCCGAGAACCACTGGCCGGAGAGCGGCGCGTCGCCCTTGGCGCCGGACATGTTGTTGCCGTTGAGGCTGTTGCCGGTGTACGTGGGGTCGCACATCCGGTCGAACCTCTTGCCCTCGTCGTTCGGGATGTCCCGGCTGGCGCCGTCGGACTCGCCCGGAGGCTTGATCCAGACGTAGGCGTCGAGGCCGGCGACGGGGGCGGCGGTCGGGCGGGCGCCCAGGCCGGCGCCGGCCTGGTTGCACCAGTTGCCGGCGTGGATGCGCCGGTCGACGCGCGAGCCGTTCACGAACTCGTCCACGTTGAGCGAGGAGCTCGGCCCGGACGGGCGGGCGCTGCCGCCCCAGCCGTTGCGCGAGGTGTCGATCAGCATGCCGAGCCCGGAGCGGAAGCCCTTGGCGATCAGGGCGGTGCGCAGGGCGAGGGCGAAGGACTGCTCGTCCACGTACCAGTTCCAGTCCACCCACTTGGACTGGCGGACCGAGACGTTGTTCACCATGGTGTTGACGGTGAAGTGCGGCTCGGTCGTGGCCCCGTAGTTGGCGGTGTTGACGATGAAGCCGTCCACGCTGTCCACGCCGGCGGCGGTGCCGGCGACGGTCTCGTAGAAGAGGTTGACGGAGGGCTGGAAGTTCGAGTCCCAGCCGAGCCACGCGTGGTGGGCGGCGTCGATGTAGGTGTAGACGTTGGGGATGGCGTGGAGCTTGTCGAGCGCGTACCGGACGCCGTCACGGTAGCCGCCGGGGCCGTTGGCCTCGCGGCAGTCGGCGAAGTTGTTGAGGTTGGTGACGAGGTTCGGCAGCGAGTCGGGCTCGATGATGGTGACGATGCGCAGGTTCGCGTAGGTGGAGTCGCGGAGGATGGCCGCGATCGGGTCGATGTACTCCGTCTTGTAGCGGTTGAAGCCGTCCTGGGAGATGCGCAGCTCGCCGTTGGAGGCCAGGGCGGAGCAGTCGCGGTTGGGCAGGTCGTAGATGACGACCTGGATGGTCAGCGGCGTCGAGCCGTTGGCGGCGTCCTGCCGGACGGCCTCGTCCAGGTGGGCGCGCAGGCCCATGGCGCTGCTGGAGCCGGCGATGGCGGCGATGCGGTCCATCCACACGGCGGTGGAGGTGTTCGCGACCGCCGAGCCGCCGGGCTCGGCCGCGGCCTTGGCGCTCCAGTTGGGGTTCACGTAGCCGGTGGCGCCGGCGTACGGGTTCTCCACGTGGGTGGGGGTGGGGCCGCCGTCGTCGTCGGCCTCGGTGGCGGTGACCGTACGCGAGGTCAGGCCGGTGGAGGCGACGGTGAACGTGCGGCTGCCGTTGGCCGTGTCGGAGTCCTGCGCGGCGGCCAGGGTGACCGTCTGCGGGGTGTTCCAGTTCGACGTGGTGAAGGAGAGCGAGGCGCCCGAGCTGACGGTGAGGTCGGCGTCGCCGCTGCCCGCCGTCGTGGTGACGGTCACGCCGGAGGAGGGCTGGGCGGCCAGGCGCACGGTGAACGTCCCGGTCGAGCCCTCGGGGACGGTCACCGAGGTCGGCGTCACGATGATGGACTGCTCCACCGTGGCGTCGTCGTCCACCTCGGTCGCGGTGAGCGTGGCGCCGGTGACGCCGCTGCCGCCGACGCTGAAGCTCGCGGTGCCCGCGGTGGTGTCGGCGTCCTGGGCCGCGGCCAGGGTGACCGTCTGCGGGGTGTTCCAGTTGCTCGGGGTGAAGGTGAGCGAGGCGCCGGAGCTGACGGTCAGGTCGGTGTCACCGCTGGTACGGGCGGTGGTGACGGTGACGTTCGAGCTGGGCGCGGAGGAGAGGCGCGCGGTGAACGTGGCCGTCGAGCCCTCGTTGACCGCGACCGAGCTGGCCGACAGCACCACGGACGGCGTGACCGGGCCGGTGCCGCCGCAGCTCACGCCGTTGACGCTGAACGACGTGGGGTTGGGGTTGGTGCCGGTCCAGGTGCCGTTGAAGCCGACGGAGACCGAGGCGCCGGTCGCGAGGCTGCCGTTGTAGGGCATGTTCGTGCCGGTGACGCGGGTGCCGCTCTGGCTCCAGTTGGCGCCCCAGCCACTGGGCGTGTACTTCTGCCCGGTGGTCGGGTAGTCGAAGGCCAGCGACCACGACGAGATCGGGTCACCGGTGTTCTTCAACGTGATGTTCGCGGTGAAACCGCCCTGACCAGGGCTGCTCGTCCACGAGTTGGCAGAGTAGGTCACGTCGCAGGCGACCGCGGCGTTGGCGGCCGTGCCCTGGCCGGCGACGAGTCCTAGGGCCGCGACACTCGCGGCGGTCACGGTCACGGCCCATTTGCGGAGGCCGCGTTGGAGTCTCACGAGCGATCATCTCCAGTGCTAGGTGGCTGGGAGCGCTCCCATCGTGAGCCGCCGTCGGGTTGCTGTACAGAGGGAGGTCCGCGCGCCGCCGCCGGGGGGCCCGCATGCTCCGTGAATGCCCTCTAACGATGATGAAACTTTCATCTAGGGCAGGCAGGTGAGAGGAAACAGAGGGGTTACCGGGCGGCCATTTCGTTGACATACGCCGGAGCACACCCACAATCCCGATTGGGAGCGCTCCCACACCCCTACTCCCTGGAGACCCCGTGAAATTCAGACCTCCGCCCCTTCTGACGCGCTTATCGAGGCGGCTCGCCGTGGCCACGACCCTCGTCCTCGTGGCCGGCGCGACCACGGCCGTGGCGGCCGCCCCCGCCCAGGCCGCGGTCTCGTGCGACGTGACGTACGCGGCCAACCAGTGGACGAGCGGCACGAACCAGGGCGGCTTCACCGCCAACATCACGCTGAAGAACACCGGTGACCCCATCACCTCCTGGACGCTCGCCTTCGACTACCCGACCACCGGGCAGAAGTACACACCGAGTGGCTGGGGCGCCAACTGGAGCCAGAGCGGCACCCGCGTCACCGGCACGAACATGCCGTGGAACGGCAGCCTCGCGACCGGCGCCTCCACCAACATCGGCTTCAACGGGACCTGGACCGGCAGCAACCCCAGCCCGACGTCGTTCACCGTGAACGGCGTCACCTGCGGCGGCACCGGCCCGACCGCGCCCACGGTCTCGCTGACCTCGCCCACGGCCGGGCAGACCTTCACCGCCCCCGCCACCGTGCCGATCGCGGCCGACGCCGCCGACGCCGACGGCACGATCGCCAAGGTCGACTTCTACCAGGGCAGCACGCTGCTCGGCACCGACACCACCTCCCCGTACAGCTACAACTGGACGAACGTGGCGGCCGGCAGCTACTCGATCACCGCCCGCGCCACCGACAACAGCGGCGCGGCCACGACCTCCTCGCCGGTCGGCATCACCGTCTCGCCGCCGAGCACCGGCCCGGCGCTGGTCGTCAGCCCGACCACGCTGTCGGTGCCCGAGGGCGGCACGGCCGCCTTCGGCGTCAAGCTGTCGCAGGCGCCCTCCTCCAACGTGACCGTCAGCGTGGCCCGCGCCAGCGGCGACGCCGACATCACGGTCTCCGGCGGCGCGAGCCTCACCTTCACGCCGTCGAACTGGAACACCGCGCAGAACGTCACCCTGGCGGCCGCGCAGGACTCCGACACGACCAGCGGCTCGGCCGTGATCCGGGTCAGCGCGAGCGGCCTCACGCCGGTCGACGTGACCGTCAGCGAGGCCGACGACGACGTGGGCGGCGACAACACCTACGTGCAGCGCTTCGTCGAGCTCTACAACGAGATCCACGACCCGGCCAACGGCTACTTCTCGCCGGACGGCGTGCCGTACCACTCGGTCGAGACGTTCATGGTCGAGGCGCCGGACCACGGGCACGAGACCACGTCCGAGGCCTACAGCTACTACCTGTGGCTGGAGGCGACCTACGGCCAGGTGACCGGCGACTGGTCGAAGTTCAACGCCGCCTGGGCGTCGATGGAGAAGTACATCATCCCGGCCACCGCCGACCAGCCGACGAACTCCTTCTACAACGCGTCCAAGCCGGCGACGTACGCGGCCGAGCACAACTCGATCAGCAACTACCCGTCGCAGATCGACTCCGGCGTGTCCGTCGGCACCGACCCGATCGCCAGTGAGCTGCAGACCGCGTACGGCACCCGCGACATCTACGGCATGCACTGGCTGCTCGACGTCGACAACACCTACGGCTTCGGCCGCTGCGGCGACGGCACCACCAAGCCCGCCTACATCAACACCTACCAGCGCGGCCCGGAGGAGTCGGTCTTCGAGACGATCCCGCAGCCGTCCTGCGACACCTTCAAGCACGGCGGCACCAACGGCTACCTGGACCTGTTCATCAAGGACGCCTCCTACGCCAAGCAGTGGAAGTACACCAACGCCCCCGACGCCGACGCGCGCGCCGTCCAGGCCGCCTACTGGGCGCTGACCTGGGCCAAGGCGCAGGGCAAGTCCGCCGACGTCTCGGCCAGCGTGGCCAAGGCCGCCAAGATGGGCGACTACCTGCGCTACGCGATGTACGACAAGTACTTCAAGAAGCCGGGCTGCACGAGCACGAGCTGCGCGGCCGGGACCGGCAAGGACGCCTCGGCGTACCTGCTGTCGTGGTACTACGCGTGGGGCGGCGCGACCGACTCCAACGCCGGATGGGCCTGGCGCATCGGCTCCAGCCACAACCACTCCGGCTACCAGAACCCGTTCGCGGCCTGGGCGCTCGCCAACGTGGCCGAGCTCAAGCCCAAGAGCTCGACCGGCGCCTCCGACTGGAGCACCAGCCTCAACCGGCAGCTCCAGTTCTACAAGTGGCTGCAGTCCGACGAGGGCGCCATCGCCGGCGGCGCGACCAACAGCTGGGAGGGCCACTACGCCAGCCCGCCGAGCGGCCTGCCGAAGTTCTTCGGCATGACCTACGACTGGCAGCCCGTCTACCACGACCCGCCGTCGAACCAGTGGTTCGGCTTCCAGGCGTGGACGATGGAGCGGGTGGCCGAGCTGTACAACCAGACCGGCAACGCCAACGCCAAGGCCATCCTCGACAAGTGGGTGACCTGGGCGCTGGCCAACACCACGATCAACGCCGACGGCACCTACCAGATGCCCTCGACGCTGCGCTGGACCGGCCAGCCGGCCGGCGACTTCAGCTCGCCGACCGACGTCCCGCCGGCCAACCCCAACCTGCACGTGACCGTCGTGGACCACACGACGGACGTGGGCGTCGCCGGCGCCTACGCCAAGGTGCTGATGTACTACGCGGCGCGGGCCAACCACACCGAGGCGAAGAACACCGCCAAGGCCCTGCTCGACGGCGTCTGGAAGAACCGCGACGCCAAGGGCGTGTCGGTGCCGGAGACCAAGACCGACTACAACCGCATCGACGACCCGGTGTACGTCCCGGCCGGCTGGAGCGGCAAGATGCCGAACGGCGACACCATCAACTCCAGCTCGACCTTCATCTCCATCCGCTCGTTCTACAAGAACGACCCGGACTGGCCGAAGGTGGACGCCTTCCTCAAGGGCACCGGCCCCGCGCCGGTGTTCAACTACCACCGGTTCTGGGCGCAGGTGGACGTGGCCGTCGCCCTGGCCGAGTACGGGCGGCTCTTCCCGTGAGATCCGCAAGGAAAGCAGCGCTGATCGCTGCGGTGTCGCTGGTCCTGCCCCTGGTCACAGGGGTAGGGCCGGCGGCCCCCGCCGCCCACGCGGCGCCCGCCTACAACTACGGCGAGGCGCTGCAGAAGTCCCTGTGGTTCTACGAGGCCCAGCAGTCGGGCGACCTGCCCTCCTGGAACCGCGTCTCCTGGCGCGGCGACTCGGGTCTCAACGACGGCAAGGACGCCGGCCTGGACCTGACGGGCGGCTGGTACGACGCGGGCGATCACGTGAAGTTCGGGCTCCCGATGGCGTACAGCGCCACCATGCTGGCCTGGGGCGCGGTCGAGTACCGCGACGCCTACAGCTCCTCCGGCCAGCTCACCCACCTGCTGAACAACCTCAAGTTCGTCAACGACTACTTCATCAAGGCCCACCCGTCGGCCAACGTGCTGTACGGGCAGGTCGGCAACGGCGGCACGGACCACGCCTGGTGGGGTCCGGCCGAGGCGATGCAGATGGCGCGGCCGGCGTACAAGATCGACGCCTCGTGCGGCGGCTCCGACCTGGCCGGTGAGACGGCGGCGGCGATGGCGGCCTCCTCGATGGTCTTCAGGCCGACGAACGCGGCCTACGCCGACACGCTGCTGACGCACGCCAAGCAGCTCTACTCCTTCGCCGACACCGTGCGGAGGAAGTACAGCGACTGCATCACCGACGCCCAGGGCTACTACAACTCCTGGAGCGGCTACAACGACGAGCTGGTGTGGGGCGCGATCTGGCTCTACCGGGCCACGAACGACGCCTCCTACCTGGCCAAGGCCGAGGCCGGCTACGACAATCTGTCCAACGAGCCGCAGAGCACCACGAAGTCGTACAGGTGGACGCTGGCCTGGGACGACAAGTCGTACGGGGCGTACGTGCTGCTCAGCAAGCTCACCGGCAAGCAGCGCTATCTCGACGACGCCAACCGCTGGCTCGACTGGTGGACGGTCGGGGTCAACGGGTCGAAGGTGGCGTACTCGCCGGGCGGGCAGGCCGTGCTCGACCGCTGGGGCTCGCTGCGGTACGCGGCCAACACCGCGTTCGCGGCGCTGGTGCACAGCGACTCGATCAGCGACGCCACGCGTAAGGCCCGCTACCACGACTTCGCGGTCCGGCAGATCAACTACGCGCTCGGCGACAACCCGCGCAACTCGTCGTACATGATCGGGTTCGGCGCCAACCCGCCGAAGAACCCGCACCACCGCACGGCGCACGGCTCGTGGACCGACCAGATCACGAACCCCGAGCAGACCCGCCACACCCTGTACGGCGCGCTCGTCGGCGGCCCGCCCGACCCGAACGACGCCTACACCGACAAACGCGACGACTACGTCATGAACGAGGTCGCCACCGACTACAACGCCGCCTTCACCGGCGCGCTGGCCCGCCTCCACAAGGAGTACGGGGGCACGCCCGCGGCCAACTTCCCGCCCGCGGAGACGCCGGACGGTCCCGAGATCTTCGTCGAGGCGGGCGTGAACGCCTCCGGCACCAACTTCACGGAGATCAAGGCCATCGTCCGCAACCAGTCGGCCTGGCCCGCCCGGGTCCTGTCCGACGGCTCGTTCCGCTACTACTTCACGCTCGACGGCTCGACGACGCTCTCGCAGATCAGCGTGTCGTCGGCCTACACGCAGTGCAAGGCGCCCACCCTCGGCTCGCTGGGCGGCGGCGTGCACTACGTCAACATCGACTGCTCCGGGCAGGTCATCGCCCCGGCCGGGCAGTCGCAGCACCGCAGGGAGGTGCAGTTCAGGATCAGCAGCGCGGGCACGTGGGACCCGGCCAACGACTGGTCGTACCGGAACATCCCCACCACGCCCGGCGCGACGCCGGTCCGCACCCCGAACATCACCCTCTACAGCGGCGCCACCAAGATCTGGGGTGAGCCCCCGGGTCCGGAGGAAGAGGACGACACCCCGCCCAGCAAGCCGGGCAGGCCCGCGGCATCCGGGATCACGGGCTCCACCGCCAGGCTGACCTGGACGGCCTCCACGGACAACGTGGGTGTGTCGGGTTACGACGTCTACCTGGGGTCCACCAAGGCAGGCACGTCCCCGACCGCCTCCTTTGACCTGACGGGGCTCACCCCTTCCACGTCCTACTCGGCCACCGTGGTGGCCAGGGACGCGGCGGGCAACACCTCGCCGCCCTCGGACGCGGCCACGTTCACCACCACGGACACGACGACGCCGCCCCCGGGCGGCTGCCAGGCCACGTTCAAGGTGACGAACTCGTGGGGCGGCGGCTTCCAGGGCGAGGTGACCGTGAAGAACGCGGGCACCGCGGCCATCAGCGGCTGGACGGCCTCCTGGACCTCCCAGAACGCCATCACCCAGGTCTGGGGCGGGAAGCTCACGCAGTCCGGCTCCACCGTGACGGTGCGGAACGAGAGCTACAACGGCGCCCTCGCCGCCGGCGCGAGCACCACGTTCGGCTTCATCGCGAGCGGCGCGGCGAGCGTCCCCGACCCGGTGACCTGCGCCTCGGGCACCGGCTGAACACTCAGGCCGTCCGCTGCGTATGAGGAGGTGAGGCCACAACTTCATATCCCTGCCCGATGAACCATCCCCGCCCGGATGGGACGGACGCGGTCGATTCCTCCAGTCGGCCGCGTCCGTTTTTCATGGGGGTTCAGCCCTGGCGGCGGTTGACCTCCTGCGCGAAGCGCTCGCGGGCGAGGTCGATGAACGACTCGTCGGCGAACTCCTCCTTCAGCGCCTGCGCGTGGTAGCGCTCGGGGATCAGCCGGAGCACGTGGTCCCGGTAGCCGGGTCCCGGCGCGGGCACCCGCACCTGCGGCGGGATGCTGATCTTGACGGCGATCGGGCCGGAGGCGCGTACGGACTGCGCCCAGTCCGTGCCCTCGCCGGTCACCGCGCACAGGTGACGGGCGTAGACCCAGGTGACCTCGACCAGCGACTTCGCGTCCGGCGGTTCGACGCCGAACGGCTCCACCGCGCAGATGACGCGCGTGTCGAGGGTGCCGTGGCCGTGGGCGTGGTGCTCGTCCGGCGAGGACTCCTCAAGGATCTTGGTGACCTGCGCGGAGAGCTCTCGATCGAGCTGCGACGACGGCTGCCTGCCGGCGAAGAACATCACCCCGGCCAGGCTCAGCCCGGCCAGGGTGATGATCGCCGCGATGAGCCCGCGACGGGTCTTGATCACGGGCTGGTGCAGGTCAGGGTCGGGGCGGGGTTCGGGACCGAGCCGGTGGCGTTGAACCCGAACGTGGTGGTGGCGTTGGGGGCGAGCTGGCCGTTGTAGGTGGCGTTCTTGACCTTCACGTTCGGCGGCTGACCGCTCAGCACGCCGTTCCACGGCGAGCCGTCGAAGCCTTGACCGCCGCCGTAGGTCCAGGAGACCGTCCAGCCGTTCAGGCTGGAGGTGCTGGTGTTCTTCACCGTCACCTCACCCTGGAAGTGGCCGGCCCAGCCGGTGTCGGTGGCCTTCCACGTCGCCGTGCAGGCGCCCGGCGTCGGCGTGGACGTCTGCGTCGGCGTGATGGAGGGGCCGGGCGTGCTGCCGTTCGGGCCGACGCCGGTGACCTCGCCGTTGCCGCCGTCGAAGACGACGTCGGAGCAGCTGTAGAAGTTCTCGTTGCTGTCCGAGCGGATCCAGTGCGTGTAGATGATGTGCCGGCCGGTCTTGCCGGACGGGAGCTGGCTGTTCCAGTAGTAGTAGTTGAGCGCGCCGGCCGGGCCGGTGTCCGGCGGGTTGGTGACGCTGCCGAACGGCTCCAGGTCCGACCACTTCAGCGGCCCGTTCGGGTTCCAGCCGTTCTTGGTGATGTAGTAGTTGAACGAGCCGGGGTGCTTGGCCCAGTTGCTGTGCCGCATCTGGATGGTCGCGCCCGAGGTCAGGTGGGTCACGGGCCAGTCGGAGCGGACCGCGTTGTAGGCCGAGAAGTCGTACGGCCCACCGGTGCCGCCGCTGCAGAGCTGGCCGTCGGGGATGAACCCGGAGGTGCGGCCGGCGCCGTCGGAGCGCAGCACTGCGAACCAGTTGTAGAGGGGCGTGCTGCCGCTCTGGGCAACGGCGGCCGCGCAGGCGGGGTTGTAGGGGAGGATCTGGCCGTTCTCCCGCAGGCCGTCCTGCCAGCACAGGAACGTCCGGCCGCCCGGCACCATCATGACGCCGTGCGCCTGTGCGGGGTTGGGTGCGATGAGGATCGTGGTGATCAGAACCAGGACGGCGGCGATCGCCGTCCGCTTCACTGCTTTCATGTGGGCTTTCCCTTGCGCTGACGACAGAGGAAACTGCCCCACGACCCAGCCCGCCCGGCCAGCGCCAGTGAACCACGCGCCGGGCCGTTCCGACAACGCGCCGTGAAACTTTCAGCCGATCATGGTCATGGTTTCCCCTGGTAGCCGCATAGCGGCAGGTGGTAATTACATGCGCGCTCTTGCCGCTTCATGGAACGCCGGGGAGCCTCGCTGAATGGGAGCGCTCCCACGTATCCTGTTCTCCGAGAAGCGGGAGCCACATGTCATGAGGAACGCGCACACCCATCTGCTCATCGGGGCGATCCTGGCGCTGCTCGCCGGCTGCCTGGTCGCCGCGCCCGCCCAGGCCGCCCCGGTGCTGTGCGACAAGTACGCCTCCACCACCGTCCAGAACGGCCGCTACGTCGTCATGAACAACGTGTGGGGCGCCGACACCGCCCAGTGCATCGACGTCAACCAGAACGGCGGCTTCACCGTCACCCAGGCCGCGCACAACAAGCCCACGAACGGCGCCCCGGCCTCCTACCCGGCCGTCTACGCGGGCTGCCACTACGCCACCTGCAGCACCGGCAGCAACCTGCCGATGCAGGCGAGCTCGCCGTCGTTCGGCTCGCTGCGCACCTCCGTGAGCATGACCTACCCGAGCGGCGGCGTGTGGGACGCCGCCTACGACATCTGGTTCGATCCCACCCCGCGCACCGACGGCCAGAACACCGGCGCCGAGATCATGGTCTGGCTCAACCGCATGGGCTCGATCCAGCCGGTCGGCTCCCAGATCGGCACCGTCAACCTGGCCGGCGGCACCTGGCAGGTCTGGTACGGCAACATCGGCTGGAACGTGATCTCCTACGTGCGCACCTCGCCGACCGCCTCGATGGACTTCACCATCGACACGTTCCTGAGCGACGCCATCGGCCGCGGCTACGCCCAGCGCTCGTGGTACCTCACCAGCGTCCAGGCCGGCTTCGAGCCCTGGGTCGGCGGCGCCGGCCTGGCGGTCAACTCCTTCTCCTTCGGCTCGGGCGGCTCGAACAGCGGAGGCGGCTGCACGGCCGCCGCCACCACGCAGTCCCAGTGGCAGGGCGGCTACGTCATCCAGCCGGTCACGGTGACCAACACCGGCTCGGCCACGAAGAACGGCTGGACGGTGACGTTCACGCTGCCCGCCGGCCACACGATCACCGGCTCGTGGAACGCGACCCTCAGCGTCAGCGGCTCCACGGTCACGGCCAGGAACGCGGGCGGCAACGGGACCCTGGCGCCGAACGCCTCGACCAGCTTCGGCTTCCAGGCGACCAGGCCGGGCGGCAACTCGCAGGTGCCGAGCGGCTACACCTGCGCATGAGATCCGCGCGGGCGTGCTTGAGCGAGGGGCACGGGCCGCGCGGAGGAGGGGTACGGCTGGTGCTGCCGTACCCCTCCGTCAAATGCAATCCGTCAAATGCAATCCGTCAAACGCTCAGTCCCGTTCCATCGCCTGCTCGATGTCGTCGAGCCGGGCCTGCAGCTCGCTCAGGCAGGCCGGCGCGAGCCGGCCCTCCCGCAGCCGGTCGGAGAGCTTCTGCCGCAGGTTCTGCGTGGTGGTCGCGTACGGGCCCCGCGGCACCACCGTGGTCTGGAGCACCTGCTTGAGGTCGAGGACGACGTCGGCGTCGGTCGCGCCGCACGGCGTACGGGCCTCCAGCACGCTCTGGAACCGGGTGACCGCCTGCTCGACCGTGACGGCCGAGGCGGGGCTGCTCTCCATGTAGCGGGCGGTGACGCCGGCCGACGGCTCGGCGACCACCCGCTCCTGCTGCTGCTGTGGCGGCGGCGTGGCGGACGGCTGCTGGACGACGGCCCGCTGGATCCCGGTCTGCTGGAACCACAGCAGCGCCGAAAGCGCGACCGCGGCAGATCCCACCACGGTCACGCCCCGGCGTACGTGCCGGCCGACGGAGGCCGCGCCCAGCGCGGAGTTGAGCCCCGCGACGATCTCCGCCGCCGTGGGCCGCTCCTCCGGCCGGTGCGCGAGGCAACGCTGGCAGAGCGAGGCCACGGCGTGCGGCACCCCGGGGACCCGCGGCGGGGGAGACGTGCGGCGGGCCGCCTCGATCTCCTCCCACGTGGTCTCCGGGTACGGCGTGCGCCCCGTGAGCATGGTGTGCAGCAGCACGCCCAGGGCGTAGACGTCCACGGCGGGATGGGTGGGCGCGCCGAGCAGGCGTTCGGGGGCGACGTACGGCGGGGTGCCGCGGTCGTCCTCGGGGTCGCCCGTCCACGCCGCGATGCCGAAGTCGAGCAGCTTCGGCCCGTCGTCGGTGAGCAGCACGTTCTCGGCGGTGACGTCCCGGTGGACCAGGCCGCGCGCGTGCCCGGCCATGAGGACGCGGGCCAGGCGGAGCGCGATGGCCGCCGCCTCGGCCCACGGCAGCGGTCCCTGCTCGATGCGGTCGGCCAGCGGCGTGCCGTCGAGCAGCGGCATCACGACGTAGGCCGCGAGGGAGCCGTGCGGGGTCACGGTCTCCCCGTAGTCGTAGATCTCGATGGTGTCGGGGTGGAGGAACCTGGCGGCGGCACGGGCCTCGCTGCGCACGCTCACCCGCTCACCCTGGTCGGTGTGCAGGGAGGCGGTGAGCACCTTGACCGCGATCATCCGGTGCAGTGACTGGTCGAAGGCACGCCAGATGATCGACATGCCGCCTCTGGCCAGCGGATCCAGCAGCAGATACCGCCGGGCCAGAACGTCCCCTGGCTCAAGCCGTCTCACGGACGACCAGTTCCGTGGGCAGGACGGGGTCCACTCCCGCCGCCCCTGTGAGGAGCAGCCGGGTGGCCACCGTGGCCAGTTCCTCGACGGGCTGGCGGATGGTGGTCAGCGCGGGGACGGTGTGCTTGGCCACCGGCGCGTCGTCGAACCCGATGACCGCGACGTCGGCGGGCACCTTGCGCCCGGCCCTGCGCAGCGCCTGGATCGCGCCCGCGGCCATGAGGTCGGAGGCGACGAACACGGCGTCCAGCCCTGGAGCGTGACGTAACAACCACTGCATCGCATGCGTGCCCGATGCGGCGGTGAAGTCGCCGTAGGCCACCGGCACGTCGGGGGCGCCGGCCGCCTGGAGGGTGCGGACGAGCCCTTCGAGCCGGTCGCGGGCGGCCGGCAGCGACGGTGGGCCACCGATCGCGGCGACGTTGCGGCGGCCGGTGAGGAGGAAGTGCTCGGCCGCCTGCCGTCCGCCGTCGAGGTTGTCGACGTCGGCGTACGGCAGTTTGAGGTCGTGGGGCGGACGGCCGATGTTACGGACCGGAATGCCCGAGGTGGACAGTTTGATGGCCAGCGGGTGACGTTCCCGGGCCCCGATGATGAGCACCGCGCCGGACAGCGCGGGGAGGATCGAGGAGGTCGGGGTGACGGTGGTCACCATGAGGTGGGTGCCGTGCTCGGCGATCACCGCGCCGGCGGCGGACAGGAGCCTGGCGTAGTAGGGCTCGGAGAACAGTCGGGGAAGATGGTCACAGATAACGGCGGTGACGCCGTCGGCGGTGGTTTTGGCTGCCGCGCCCCTGGGCGCCCGATGGCGGACGTAACCCATCCGGGAGACGGCGTCGTAGACTTGGCGGCGGGTCGAGGTACTGACCCGCACCGAGCCCGTGAGGACTCTTGAGGCGGTCGCGGGGGAAACCCCTGCAGCGGCCGCCACCTGTGCCAGTGTGGGCTGCTCGGTCATGGAGCACCTCGCGGAAAGATCCTGGGAGCGCTCCCAACGTTACCAACGTTTCGCCGTTGTTAATAGGGCCTTTGCTGAGAGTGCGTCCGGTTGTGCGGACGCTTCCGGAATTTGCGGAGCTAGCGGCGGTGGTAACCCTCGGAGTTTTTGTTCCGAGGGTTGATCACCGGCATATTTCCATGTCCGATTTGTCGTATCCGACCTTATGGAAAAGAACCCTTGCCGCTCAGCCGTCCTCGCCGCCGAAGCGGACGTCGAAGCCGTCGCCGTCGTCGCCCGGCTCGGGCTCGACCGGCTGACGCGGCGCGCAGCTCGACCCGCACCCGCCGAACCTGGAGCTGTTGACCGGGGTGAAGTCCGTCGGCGGGACGCCCTTCAGCGCCTCGATCATGGTGTCCTTCCAGATCGGGCCGGGGATGGAGGCCCCGAAGACCGAGCCGTAGTACTTGCCGCCGATCGTGATGTTGTTGAGCTTGTGGGTGACCGCGCCGCGCGGGTCACCGATGCTGACCGCGCCCGCGAGGTCCGGCGTGAACCCGGCGAACCAGGCGGTGGCCTGCGAGTCGGTGGTGCCCGTCTTGCCCGCCGCAGGGCGGCCGATGCCGCCGACGCCGCGCATCGTGCCCTTGGTGAACACGCCCGACAGGATGTTCGCCGCCGCGTCGGTCACCTCGGGGTCGATCGCCTGCTTGCACTTCGGCTTGTACGTCGTGACCTTGCCGTTGCGGTCCTTGATCGAGCTGATCGCCATGGGCGCGCAGTACTTGCCGCGCGCGCCGATCGCCGCGTAGGCGTTGGCCACGGTCACCGGGTCCATCTCGTTGATGCCGAGCGTGAACGTGGAGTATTCCTGCAGGGGCAGGCCGTCGGAGCGCTTGATGCCGAGGCTCTTGGCGGTCTTCACGACATTGCAGAGCCCCGCCTTCTGCTCCAGCATCATGAAGAAGGTGTTGACCGAGCCCCAGGTGCCGGTGGCCAGCGACTTGAAGCCGCCGCCGCCCTCGTCGTTGGTGACGGTGTGGCTCGGGTCGGCGATGTTCTCGCCCTTGCAGTTCTTGAACGTCGAGTAGTAGGGGGCGCGGTAGCCGCTGCCGACCGTGAACCCGTCGTTGATCTTCATGCCCTGGTCGAGCGCGGTCAGCAGCGTGAAGGTCTTGAACGTCGAGCCGGCCTGGAAGCCGACGCCGCCGCCGTGCACCGCGTCGGCGACCACGTTGTACGACATTTCCTTCTTGCGCTTGTTGGTGCCGTACGCGCGGCTGGCCGCCATCGCCTTGATCGCGCCCGTGCCCGGCTGGACCAGCGCCTCGGAGGCCACCGGGTTGTCGCTGGCGAAGACGTGCTTCTTGATGGCCCGCTCGGCCGCCTTCTGCATCTTCGGGTCGATCGTGGTCTTGATCGTCAGGCCGCCGCGGTTGAGGAACTGCTCGCGGGCCTTGGCCGTCTTGCCGAAGTCGGAGTTGCTGAGGATCTCGTTGCGCACGTACATGCAGAAGTACGGATACGTGCTGGCGCCGCACCCGCCGGGGATCGCGGTGTTCTTCCAGCCGAGCTTCTTGGACTTGGCCTCCTCGGCCTCCTCCGGCGTGATCTTCTTCAGCTCGGCCATCCGGGCGAGCACCACGTTGCGCCGGTTGAGCAGCTTCGCGCGCTGCTTCTTGCCCAGGTTGGGGTCGGTGGCGTTGGGGTCCTGCACCGCGCCGGCCAGGGTGGCGGCCTGCGACAGGGTGAGCTTGTCGGCGCTCACGCCGAAGAAGCGCTGGGCCGCGGCCTCCACGCCGTACGCGCCGGCGCCGAAGTAGGCGATGTTGAGGTACTTCTCCAGGATCTGGTCCTTGGTGTACTTCTTCTCGACGGCCATCGCGTACCGCAGCTCCTTGAGCTTGCGGGCGTAGCTGGCCTCCAGCGCGGCGTTCTTCTCCTTCTCGGTGGTCGCCGAGTTGAGCAGCACCTGCTTGACGTACTGCTGGGTGATCGACGAGCCGCCCTGGGCGATGCCGCCGGAGGCGAGGTTCTTGGCCAGGGCGCGCATGGTGCCCTCGATGTCGATGGCGCCGTGCTCGTAGAAGCGGTAGTCCTCGATCGCGATGATGGCCTTCTTCATCACGTCGGCCACCTGGTCGAGCGTGACGTTCTCGCGGTACTGCTCGTAGAACCAGGCGATCTCGTTGCCCTTGGCGTCGAGGACGGTGGTGCGCTCGGCCAGCGGGGGCTCCTTGAGCTCCTCGGGTTTGATGCCCAGATCCTCCGAGGCGCCGACGAACATGGCTCCCGTGCCACCTACCGCGGGCAGTGCGATGGCCGCGGCCACCACGCCGGCCGCCACCGCCGCCGCGGTGAGACGCGCGATACCTGACATGCGGGAACCCATGCGGAAATTCCTCCCCTTCGTGGCAATAGGGTGCATCCTAAACCCGGGCATGGCGTGCTCCATGTAAAACGTTGGACCACGGCGACGGCCGGTTGGTTCGCTCCCGGCCCTCGTGACTTCCGGCACATCGTGCGGGACGACACGGTTCCTTCTGGTTCCCGTCAGGCGTCGGCAAAACGTCGTCGCGGCGCAGGGGCGGACGTAGGGCCCTCTGGCAGCCTCTACCAGGGCATATCTACCTGCCCCGTTGGAGGTCTCATGCATCGTGTCGGAGATGGCGGGCAATTCGATCGGTTGCTCCGCGCGGCCCGTACCTACTGGGGAGACAGTCCCGGTGGCGAGCGATGCGTCGTGGCGGAGGTGTTCGACCAGGACATCAGGGTCGTCGTGCGGACGCTCATGGTCGCCAAGGCCGTGTGCGACGCCGCCGCGGCGCGGCTGGTCGTCCACGGCGACCCGGAGTCCCGGCAGCTCGCCGAGGTGTTCGGCGCGGCGGCCGACCCCCAGCCCGAGACGCCGCCGGTCGCCCTGGTGACCGGGCGGGTGGACCGCGACCTGCCCAGGGACATCCCCGTCGTGCACGTGCACGGCACCGGCACGCTCCAGGCGTACGCGCTGTTCCCCGACGACGGGCCGAGGTCGTTCGAGGACGAGCTGCCCGGCCGCGTGGCGGCCTTCTTCGAGCAGTACGTCTGGCCGAACCGCGAGATGATCAGGCCCAGCGCCGAGCGGGTGGCCTGGCAGGCCAAGAGCGGCTACCAGGTCCGCACCGACACCGAGCGCCGCCAGCTCCGCGCCTACGGCTGCGCCCGCCTCGGCCTCGACCCCGGCCTGCCCACGATCACGGTCGCCGCGCACGCGCCCGGCAGGGACACCGAGCTGTTCGAGACCACCGCGCGCTTCGCCGCCGCCGAGGAGTCCGCCAACTGGCTGTTCGTCGACCCGATCGCGCCCGATCACCGGCGCGTGCGCTCCGGCCTCGGCGAGCTGTCCACGAACCTCCTGTGGAGCCTCACCGACGTCGCCGTCAGCTTCGAGGACAGCGACCTGCCCGCCTTCGGCATCCCCGTCATCCAGTCCGGCTTCTCGGCGGGCGCCCACTGCGGCGCCACCCATCTGGCGCGTACGGCGTCGGACCAGGTGCGGCTGCTGGAGGAGGCGGTCGCCACGCACGCCAAGGGCGAGACCATCCTCGGCCCCGAGCAGCGCGAGCGCGCCCGGCTGTGGCTGTGGATGCGCCGCTGCGGCGCGGACGTGCCCACCCAGCTCCTGCCGCACTGGGCGCACGGCGCGGACTACCCGCGCGTGCTGGCGGTCAACCTTCGCTACGTCGAGCGCGACGGCGACCCCCTCTTCGGCGCGGTGCACCGCATGTGGGAGCGGCGTGAACCCCTGCTCACCCGCTTCGACTTCCGTCATCCGGCAGGGCTGTCCGCCACTCTCACCCCCGCGAGGAGCAACCGTTGAACAACGTTGGGTCCGGCACCGACCTCGACCAGGTGATCCTGCCCGCGATCCCGCCCGCGCACCTGCGCAGCGGCCAGATCGCCGCCCTCCAGGTGACCGACCGGCTGCATCGCGGCTCGCAGATCATCGGCCGGTTCGAGACCTCGGGACTGGCCGGCTTCAAGATCGCCGCGCAGGGCCGCCCGCTGCGGGTGCGCATGTCCCTGTCGGTGGACGAGCACTCGGTGAGCGGCTGGCACAACGGCGTCACCGAGGCGGCCGCCGCGCTGCCCCGGCTGGTCCAGATCCGCTCGCAGGGCCGGCTGCGCCAGTGCGTGCTGCTGCGCGGCCGCCGCTCGCACGCCCAGGTCGCCTTCGACCTGTCCGCCGACGAGATCCCCGACGACGGGCTGATCTGCGTCGAGGCGCTCGACATCATGGAGGGCGACGGCGTCAGCCCCGAGGTGCGCGAGCTGCTCGGCGGCCGGATCCTGACCGACGGCGTGGCCGGGCTGCGCCTCGACAAGATCGTGTTCGAGGAGCCGCCGGCGGCCGACTTCGACACCGACCAGCTCGACGGCTGCCGCTGCGAGGTGGGCTCGCTGATCAGCGCCGGCGGGCTGGTCAACCTCAACCGGCAGGGCACCCGGCAGCTCCGCTCCAACCTGTTCCTGGTCAACCCCGCGCTGCGGCACACGTTCGGCTCCAGCGGCTACCTCACCCTCCGGCTCGGCACCAAGGCGGAGCCGGCCGCCGTCATCCCCGCGACCTGGCGGCGGATCAACAGCGAGCTGCGCTGGCTGCGGCACGCCACCAGGAAGCTCGTCCGGGCCGCCGCCCCGCACGTGGAACAGGTGCTCAGCATCAGGGACGGCGACCTCGGCGTGCCCGAGCAGCGCCCCCAGGGCAACCTCACCGAGCTGGAGCTGCCGTGCCCGGCCGGCTCACCGCTGCTGGTGGTCCTCACGCCCGTCCCCGGCGTGGTCCCCACGCTGGAGCAGGCCACTGTCAGCGGGACGCGGCTGTCCGAGCGGGGATGAACAGGTAAAACGGCGATCACCTGTGAAAACGCCGCCCCTGGGGCAGGAGGAACAGGTGACCAGCAACGGCCTGCGCATCGACACGACGCGCCATCCGCACTGCACGGTCCTGCGCGCCGGCGGCCGGCTCGACCACGCCGGGCGGGTCAGGTTCAGCGCCCGCGTCAACGACGTCTGGGACTGGTCCGACGGCCCGGTCCTCGTCTTCGACCTCGCCGAGCTCGACTTCTACGACTCCTCGGTGATCGGCGTGCTGGCGATGGCGATGCAGCGCATGGAGGAGGAGGACGCCGACGGCCGGATCATCCTGGTCCGGCCGTCCGGCCACCTGCTGGACGTGCTGCGGCAGACGGACCTGCTCGCGCACGTCGAGCTCCGCGACAGCGTCGCGGACATCCTCGCGGAGCTCTCTTCTACAGCCCGTACGCCTCCAGCAGGCGCAACCACACCTCGCTGACCGTCGGGAACGACGGCACGGCGTGCCAGAGCCGGTCGATCGGCACCTCGGCGGTGACCGCGATCGTGGCCGCGTGCAGCAGCTCGCCGACCCCCGGGCCGACGAACGTCACCCCGAGCAGCACCCTCCTGTCCTCGTCCACGACGGCCCTGGCCCTGCCGCGGTAGCCGTCGCCCAGCAGGTAGGCCCCGGTCACCGAGCCGAGGTCGTAGTCGACGGCGCGCGCGTGGAAGCCCGCCTTCCTCGCCGCCTCCTCCGTACGGCCGACCGCGCAGACCTGCGGGTCGGTGAAGACCACCTGCGGGGCGCCGTAGTGGTCGGCGAGGTCGCGCATCTCGCACAGCTCGTCGCCGCGGGCCCGCGCCGCGATCACGTCGCCGCACACCCGGGCCTGGTATTTCCCCATGTGGGTGAGCAGCGCCCGGCCGTTGACGTCGCCCACGGCGTAGAGCCAGCCCTCGGCCACGCCGGTGGCGCGCATGCTGTCGTCCACCTCGACGTACCCGCCGTCGGCCAGGCCCACCGAGGTGAGCCCGAGATCGCCGGTGGCGGGCTCGCGGCCGGTGGCGACCAGCAGCTCGTCGGCCTCCAGCGGCGGCCCGTCGGACAGGTGCACGGTGATCTTCCCGCCGGGCTCGGGCCGCTCCACCCGGACGACGTCCGTGTGGGTGCGCACGTCGATGCCGGCCGCGGTGAACGACTCGGCCACCATCTCGCCCGCGAACGGCTCCATCCGGTTGAGCAGCCCGCCGCCGCGGACGAGCACCGTCGTCTGGCGGGCGCCGAGCCCGTGCATCGCCTGCGCCATCTCGCAGGCCACGACGCCGCCGCCGATCACGGCCAGCCGCTCGGGGACGGCGGTGGCCGCCGTCACCTCGTGGCTGGTCCACGGCCGGGCCTCGGCCAGGCCGGGCACCGGCGGGACCGCCGCCGTGCTGCCGGTGGCGAGCACCACGGCCTGGCGGGCGGTCAGCACCCGCTCGCCGCCGTCGGACAGCGTCACCCGGACCCGCTTCGGCCCGTCGAGCCGCCCCCGCCCGCGGACGAACTCGGCCGGCACGCCCTCGATCCACCGCACCTGCCCGCCGTCGTCGTAGCGCGAGACGGCCTCGTCACGGCGGGCCAGCACGGCGGACACGTCGATCTCGCCGAGCGACATGCCGGGCACCCGGCTCACCTCGCCGGCCAGGTCCACCGGCCGCAGCAGTGCCTTGCTCGGCACGCAGGCCCAGTAGGAGCACTCGCCGCCGGCCAGCCGCTCCTCCACGATCGCGGCGGTCAGGCCGCCGCGCACCGCCCGGTCCGCGACGTTCTCACCGGCGGGACCTGCGCCAATCACGATGACGTCGAACTCGTCGGGCACCCCAGCCTCCCCATGCGTTTCGTCCCTTCATCGCACTCTTTCATGTGAAGGGCGAGAGAGGTGGACGTGGCACGCACGCGAGCGGGCGTCAGCCGCCCGCGCCCAGCACGCGCATCACCAGGATGAGCCCGCGCGTGTCGTCGTCCTCGGCCCGCAGGCGGGACACCTGCACCGAGAGCGCCACCGGCCGGCCCCTGCGGTTGACCGCGTCGAGCACCAGCCCCTCCTCACGCGGGTCCGCGCGGAGCGCCGCCCGCAGCCGGGGGGCGAGCGTGTCGAGCGGCAGGCCGATGTCGAGCGCCGAGAGGGTCGCGCCCACGGCCTCGACGGTCCGCACCCCCCACAGCTCCTCCGCCCCGGGACTCCAGACGATCACCCTGAGCTGGTCGTCCAGCACCACCACCGCGTCGCCGAGGCTGCGCACCACCGACGAGACGAACCGGTTGACCTCGTCCAGCTCGATGGTGCGGGCGGCGAGGGCGTCGTTGATCTGCTGCAGCTCGTCGTTGGTGGACTGGAGCTCCTCGTTCATCGTCTCCAGCTCCTCGTTGGTGGACTGGAGCTCCTCGTTGGTGGTCTCCAGTTCCTCGTTCGTGGACTGGAGCTCCTCGTTGGTGGTCTCCAGCTCCTCGTTGAGCGACTGGAGCTCCTCGTAGGCCTGTTCGAGCTGGCGGTTGGCCTCCTCCAGCTCGTCGCGCAGCCTGCGGTAACGGGTGACGTCGTTGAAGTGGATGCTGATGCCCGCCAGGTTTCCCGAGGCGAGGAGCGGCACCACGGACACGTCGAAGACGCTGTCCTCCGGCTGGCCGGGCCGCCGCCAGCCCACCTCGCGCAGCTCGACCGTACGCAGCTCGTGGCGGGCCTGCTCGATGACCGAGCGCAGCTCGACCGGCCGGTAGGACACCTCCAGGTCCTGGAACGGCCGGCCGACGTCGCGCGGGCCGAGGTTGAACAGCGCCTCGGCCCTGGAGTTGGCCAGCGCCAGGTCGCCCGGCAGGTCGAGCACGAGCTGCGCCACCGGCCCCGACGCGAGCGCGACCGACGCGAGGGCGGGTAACCGCGCGGCGAGGTCGGAGGCGCTGCCGACCGCCGACCAGCTGGCCCGGGTGCTGTGACCGGTGGGCCTCAGCTTCCTGAACAGCCGCATCCGCAGGTCCACGGGCTCGAACGTGTCGCTGTGGTTGAGCAGCATCTCGGCCTTGCCCAGGAACAGGTAGCCGGTGTCGGCCAGCGCGAAGTGGAAGCGCCGGACGATGTTGAGCTGCATCTCCGTGTTGAAGTACATCAGCGTGTTGCGTACGAGCAGCAGGTCGACGCGGGAGATCGGCGCGTCGCGGGTCAGGTCGTTGCGGCCGAAGATGAGCTGGCGGCGCAGGTCGCGGCGGAAGGTGAACCCGTTCTCGACCGGCTCGAAGTAGGTCTCGCGCAGGTCGAGCGGCACCTCGCCGAGCGCCCGCTCGGCGTAGACCCCGGTGCGGGCCAGGTGCAGCGCCTTCTCGTCGAGGTCGGTGCCGTAGATCTTGACGCGCTCGCGGAAGGCGTCGACGCCGAGCTCCTCGGCCAGCACCATGGCGATGGTGTACGCCTCCTCGCCGGTGGCGCAGCCGGCGCTCCACACGCGGATAGGCTGATCGTGCTCCATCAGGGCGGGGAGCACGCTCTCGCGCAGCCGCTGCCAGGCGGCGGCGTCCCTGAAGAAGCTCGTGACGTTGATCAGGAGGCTGTCGAACAGCCGGGTGTACTCCTCGGAGTGCAGCTCCAGGTAGTCCCGGTATTCGCCGTAGGCGGCCAGCTTCAGCGCCTCGAGCCGGCGGGCGATGCGACGGACGAGGGTGTTGCGCTTGTAGCCGGTGAAGTCGAAGCCGCGGGTCTCCTTCAGCAGGAGGAGGAGATCGTCGAGCTCGCGCTCATCCTCTGGGGTCACTGCGCCAGCCTACGCCGGGCGGCTCCGCTCAGTCGGTCATCGCGGATTCGTCGCCCCGGCCGATGCGGGATCGCAGCGTGGGCTCCTCAGCCGTGCCGGTGATGCGCTCCAGTGTGCGCACCCGCTCCTCCAGCCGCCGGACGGCCACCCACAGGGCGCGTTCCACCGCGTCCGGCCGCGCGTCCGCCCGGCTGTCCCGCAGGAGCTGGTCGATCTCCTTGGCCAAGTCGTCGTCGCGCACGTGGTCCTCCCCTTCGACGGGCGTCCCGCTCCGCCGGCGCCGCGGCGACGAGGTCACCTCCTGTCGTCCACATGCCTCCTCTCCTGTCCGGAAACGTCGTGGTCATGCACGGCGTCATGCGTGCCCGGCGCGGCCCTGCCGTCGATCGCGGACTGGATGCTGACGCGGCTCGTACGCAGCACCTCCAGGCTGGCGACGCAGCGCTCGCGGGCCGACAGCAGCAGGGTGCGGGACTGCGCGGTCCGCAGGAGCTGCCGGGTCAGCGTCGAGCGCTGGCGGAGCGTCTGCTCGCGCAGGCCGCGCGAGCGGCTCATCACCAGGGACAACGCGGCTTTCTGCGGTCGCGGGCGGTCGCGGGCGTCCTCGCCCGGCGAGGTGGTGCGCAGGTTGCGGAGGAGCGGCATGTGGCGGGGGATCGGCGTGGGCGGCCCCGACACCTCGTAGACGTCCACGTCGGTCTGCGCCAGGGCCTCCGGCATGCTCGGATAGACCGGGATGGGCTCCGCCTGCCCGTCCATGAGCGAGATGAGCCGGAGCAGCGACGGCCTGGCCTCCGCCACGAGGAGGCCGCCGCCCTTGCGCCGCATGGCGCTGTGCGTCAGCGCGAGCTGCTGCAGCCCGTCGAGGTCGCAGAACCAGAGGTCGGAGGCGGCGACCACGACGTGTTTGACCCTGGACCGCGGCAGCGGGTCCAGGAACGCGGCCAGGACGGGCCTGGTCGTCGCATCCAGCTCTCCCGTGAGGGCGACCACCAGGGTCGTCTCCCCGACGGGCACGAGCCGCACAGACAGCTGCATCACCGGACGGCCCTCCTCCCCCGCCTCGCGAACGCGGCGGCACACATCACGGTCCTCCGTCATAGTGCTCCCTCCCGACGCCGAGGGCCAGACGATTCGCAGTCATGGCGATACGAAGAGTGGATTAGGCAGTTTGATCCAGTTGTCCCCTGGTGGTGTGCCGTCGAGCTGAGCCAGCAGGTGGGCCTTCACCATGAGGTACGGGGCGAACAGGGCCTCCCGGTCGGCCCGTACGTCCGGATCGCACGGCAGGCCGTCGAACGCCTCGCGCGCGGCGTCGCGCACGATCCGCCACAGTCCGGCCTCCGCGTCGCGGTCGCCGCCGGAGAAGCCGGCCACCAGGCCGCCGAACGTCGTGCCGATCAGGGATCCGTACAGCTTGGCGTGCAGGACGCCGGGATCGTCGTGCAGCAGCCGCGCGGCGACCGGCGGCACCTCGACGCCGTGCCTGGCCAGCCGGGCCGGGCTCAGGCGGACGTCGGCGAGGTCGCGGTAGGCCAGCCGGGCGGGGCGGCCCCGTCCGTCCAGCACGACCAGGAGGTTCTGGCCGTGGGCCTCCAGCGCCGCGCCCGCGGCCAGCAGCCGCAGGGCGGCGGGCAGCGCGAGCCGGGCGAACGCGGCCAGCCAGGCGGCCGGGTCGTCCACCGCGCCAGAGGCCACCGCGCTGGGGGCCACCGCGCCGGGGGCCACCGCGCCGGGGGTCCCCGCGCCGCGGGTCCCCGCGTCTGCGGTCACCGCGGCGAGTGGCAGCACGTCGGCGCTCCCGGCGAAGGCTCGGGTGGGCTCGCGCAGCATGACCGCGAGGTCCGCGCTGAACTCGCCCTTCACGGTCGCGGCGGCTCCGGCCAGGTAGCGGATCATGCGGGGGCCTGCGGCGCGGCGGGACAGCTCCGTGAGGAGGTCCGACAGCGGGACGCAGTCGCGGATCGAGCCGGGGGAGATGTCGCGGACGGCCGAGGTCATCCGCGTGGTGAACGCCGTCTTCAGATGCGGGCCGCCGTCCAGCGGGGCGAGCGTGCGCACGGACATCAGCGGCCGGGCCGGGATCGCCCCCTTACGGTACGGCCGCACGCCGAGGTCCGGCAGCACGTGCTCGCTCTGCCAGGGGTGCACGGGCAGCAGCAGCCGGCCGCCGTCGGTCAGCGCGTCCGGCCACGGGCCGGAGACCAGGCAGTCGGCGGCGGGGACGGCGACCAGGTCGAGGGCGACGACGGGCCGGTGCTCGGGCATGTAGGCGAGCTGCTCGGCGACCGACACGCCGGGGCGGTTGCGGCAGCACGGGTGGTAGGGGTGGCCGTCCACGACGTCCTGCTCGTGGTCCTCAGGGACGCGGGGGTGTTCCCGTCGGGCATGCACGCGGGCGTTCGGGTGGACGCCCGGGTGGACGTTCGGGCGGGCGTTGGCGCGCGACAGTGCCAGGGAGGCGACGCTGTTGGCCAGGTCGGCGGTGAGCCGTGCGCTGCCGGGGAGCCCGAGCGCGGCGAGGAGCGCGGCGGGCTCCCGGTACGGCGTCCCGTCCAGCCACAGGACGGGCACCTCGCCGAGGTCATGGGGCCGCCGCTCCGGCCCGCGCAGCCGCCGCCCATCGGCCAGCACCACCTCGCCTCCCTCCGGAGGTAGGCAGCCGTGTTGGGCGGTGTGGCCCGGGGAGGTGACGATGCCGGGGAGTGGTTCGTGCAGGAGGCTGCGCCACAGGCGGCCCAGGACGGCGGCGCGGGCGCCGGGCACGGCCGCGGCGTAGGCGGCCGACAGGGCTGGGCGTACGGTGGCCAGCTCCGCAGCGAAATCACTCTCGTCTCGCCCCATAATCCCCCCGATTTCCACGAACATCCTGTTTAGCTAGCCTGTGTGCGCTGATGGGTACAAACGGTAGGAGAAGGTCGCCATGCCATCCACAGACGGCCTCCTCCCGCCCGGCGGCGGGCCGGAGCGAGAAGCCTGGACGCACGCCACCGCACTCGCGGTGACGGCGCTGCTCAACTGCCTGGTCCGGGAGGTCGCCCACCCGGGTCCCGACGCCGGCACGTACGTGCTGCCCGCGACCGGCCACGTCCTGCGGGTGAGCGGCGGGCGTTTCCCCGCCGACCCCGAGCTGTGCGCCGCGGACGGGTGGCGTCCGCTGCCGCTGGACGACCTCGTCGAGCTCACCGCCGCCGAGCTGCGCACCCGTACGGGCACCGCCAACGACGTCCTGCCCGCCGAGATCCGTCACAGTCGCGACGTCGCCGCCGCGCTCCTGGCCGCGCGGCGGGCCACGGAGCCGCCCGCCGACCTGTATTTGCGTTCGGAGCAGGCGCTCCTCGCCGGCCACCGCTACCATCCGGCGCCCAAGGCCCGGGGCGGCGCGGGCCCGGAGGAGTGGCTGCGGTACTCGCCCGAGGTGCGCGCGAGCTTCGCGCTGCCGATTCTCGGCGTCCCCCCAGAGCTCCTCGTCGAGGACGGCGACCCGGCCGCGCTGGACGCGCTCGCCCCGGCCGCCGGCGCGGACGGCCTGGTGCCGCTGCCCGCCCACCCCTGGCAGGTGGAGCTGCTGGGCGCGCCGCTGCGTCACCTGGGCGTCACCTCAGAAGTGGCGGTGGCCACGTCCTCGATTCGCACGGTGTACCTGCCGGAGACGGACCTGTTCTGCAAGTTCAGCCTCGACGTGCGGATCACCAACGACGTACGCCGCCTCTGGTCCCGCGACCTGCGGCGGCTGCGGGAGGTCGCCGAGCTGGTGGACGGGGCATTCGACGGGCTGGCCGGGCACGTGCCGCGGCCCGCCGTGCTGCGCGACCGCGGCTACCGAAGCGCGGACCTGGGCGGCGGGGACGGCGGCGAGGCGCTGGCGGTGATCGTACGGGACGGGCTGGGCGCGCATCTGCGGTCCGGCCTGACGGCCGTGCAGGCGGCCGGGATCAGCGAGGGCTTCCCCGGCAACCCGCTGGACGGCCTCGACGAGGACACGGCCCTGCTGTGGTGGGAGCGCTACCTGGAGCACGTGGTGCCGCCGGTCCTGCACGCCTACCTGCGGCACGGCGTCGTGTTCGAGTGCCATCTGCAGAACGTGCTGGTCGGCGTGGACGGGCGGGGCCTGCCCGCGCAGGCCCTCTTCCGCGACCACGAGGGCGTGCGGATCCTCGCCGAGCGGCGGCCCGACCTGCCGGGCGCGGCCTCGGTGAGCCGGGCCTACGGCTGGGAGCGGCTGGTCTACTGCCTGGTGACCAACAACCTGATGGAGATCGCCGGCGCGGTGACCGAGCGCTATCCCGCGCTGCGGGACGAGCTGTGGGCGCGGGCGCGGTCGGTGTTCAAGGACGCGGGGCGGGAGCACGGCGATCCGGAGGAGCTGCGGGCGCTGCTGTCGGACCCGTACGTCCCGGCGAAGGCGAACCTGCTGCTGCGCTGGACGGACGCCGAGGGCGAGGCCATGCGCTGCGTCCCCATCCCTAATCCGTTGAGACTCTTTACGCCCTAAGCTATTGTTCGGAAGGCAATGCCTTACGGCGTAATGAGATGAGGGGGGAGCGACATGCCCGAGGCGGTTCTGCACGACGGCAGCGGCATCGAGGTGGAGGTGCACGGCTCAGGGCCGGTCGTGCTGCTTCCCGTGGACCCGCGCCCGATCGAGGGCGAGCAGGCCGAGGAGATGCGCAAATGGGGCGCGGACCCGGCGCTCGGCCGCTCGCTCATCGACGGCCTGAGCGACGCCTTCCGCGTCGCGGCCTTCGACTACACCGGCCACCTCATGGCCGTCCCCAAACCGGACACCCTCACCCCGGACAACGTGTCGGCCGACCTGCTCGCCGTGGCCGACGCGGTGGGGGCCGGGAGTTTCGCGTACTACGGCTACTCGTGGCTGGCGCTCTCCGGGCTGCAGCTCGCCCTCCGCACCGACCGGCTGGCCGCGCTGGCGATGGGCGGCTACCCGCCCTACGAGGGCCCGTACGCCGAGATGCTGAAGGTCACCACGGCCACGTACGAGAAGGCGATCGACCCGCCGCCGCCCGCCACGGAGCCGGTGGAGCCGGGCGACTGGGGGTCGGTCCAGAACGTGCCGAGCGAGCCGCAGGCCCGGCAGTTCGTCACGCTGTACGAGGCGCTCCAGGACTTCGACGACAAGGCCGTCCGGCTGACCTGCCCGCGCCTGTGCTTCGCCGGCTCGGCCGACGCCATCGACTACGCCGAGGAGTGGGGCGGGACCCGGGTGGACCTCGCCGGGCCGCTGACCCGGCACCGGGGCGAGCTGGAGGCGCGCGGCTGGGAGGTCGCCGTGCTGGACGGGCTCGACCACATGGGCGCGATGCGGGCCGAGAACGCGCTGCCCGTCCTGCGGCCGTGGCTGGAGCGCGTCCTGCTCTAGCGTCCTCAGGCGTTCTCCGGCAGTGACCGCATGCGGCCGATGATCGCCGTGGTGGAGCGGTCGGGCAGGTAGTCGAGCACCCGCACCTCGCCGCCCAGGGCGCGGACGAGCGACGTCTCCGGCAGCATCTCCGGCGTGTAGTCGCCGCCCTTCACGTACAGCTCAGGGCGGATCATCCTGATCAGCCGCTCAGGCGTGTCCTCGTCGAACTCGACCACGTAGTCCACGCCGTGCAGCGCGGCCAGCACCGACATGCGGTCCTCGCACGAGTTGACCGGCCGGCCCGCGCCCTTCAGCCGGGCCACGCCGGCGTCGCTGTTGACCGCCACCACCAGCACGTCGCCGAGCTGCGCCGCCTGCTCCAGGTAGGTGACGTGGCCGCGGTGCAGCACGTCGAAGCAGCCGTTCGTGAACACCACCTTCTCGCCCGCCCGCCGGTGCTCGTCCAGCAGCTCGGCCAGGCGCTCCGGGGGCTGCACCGCGCCCTCGCGGCGGCGCAGCGCGCGCAGCAGGTCGTGGCGGGTGCACACGGCGGTGCCGGGGCGGCGTACGACGACGGCGGCCGCCGCCTGGCCCGCCTGCGCGGCCTCCTCCGGGGTGGCCCCGCCGGCCAGCCAGAGCGCGAAGGCCGCCGTGTACGTGTCGCCCGCGCCGGTCGCCATGTGCTGCGGCGCCGGGTGCGCGTACGTCCGGTACGGCGGCACGCCCGCCCGGTGCAGCAGCGTGCCCTCGCCGTCGAGCGTGGTCACCACCATGTCCGCGCCGGTCAGCTCCAGCACCCGGTCGCTGCGCGCCATCAGGAAGCCCAGCCGGTCCGGCTCGCCGTCCTCCTCGGCGAGCAGCCGGACGACCTCGGCGTAGTTGGGCAGCACGGCGTTCGGCCGGCACTCCCGCCAGGGGGCCACCGCGTGCGCGTCCACGACGAGCAGGGGCAGGCCGGCGAGCGACCTGCGTACCGCCGGGGTGAACACGCCGCCCCCGTAGTCGCAGGCCACGACCACGTCGGCGGCCGGCGCGACGGCCGCGACGCGGCGCAGCAGCTCGCGTTCGGCCTCCTCGGGGAGCGGGTCCTGGTCCTCGTCGTCGAAGCGGGCGATGAGCTGGCCCTCGGTGACCAGCCGCCGTTTGTGCGAGGTACGTCGGCCCGGCACGGTCAGCAGGTCCGTCTCGACGCCGAGCAGCCGCAGCGCCTGCCGCAGCTCCTCGCCGGGCTCGTCGTGGCCGGCCACGCCGATCAGGCGTACGCGTGCGCCGAGCGCGACCAGGTTGGCGGCGGTGTTGGCGGCGCCGCCCGGGGCGTTCTCGGTGCTCTCCAGGCTCATCACGGGCACCGGAGCTTCCTGCGCGAGCCGCTTGGCCGAGCCGTGCAGCCAGGAGTCGAGCATGACGTCACCGACGACCACTGCGTTGATGATCTTCTCGTTGGTGGTGCCCATGACAGGCGAGTACCAGCAGAAGGGCTCTCCAAACCCCGGGTGCCGGGTGTCGCCGCAGGTTATCGAGGGGTTTCGCCGGGGTAGCCGGGCTCCTGTGCACGGCTCAGAACTCGATGTGGGCTCCCAACTCGACGTTGGCTCGGAACTCGATGTGCTCGTCCCGACGAAGGACCGTCCGGGCGCGCTGGCGGTCACGCTCGCCGGGCTCGCCGCCCAGACCGCGGGCGGCTTCCGCGTGGTCGTCTCCGACCAGTCGGCGCGGCCCGTGGCGGAGCATCCGCTGGTGGCGGCGGCCGTGCGCATCCTGGAGCATCGGGGCTCGCCGGTCGAGCCGCTGCGGAACGTGCCGCCGAAGGGCCTGGCCGAGCAGCGGCAGTTCCTGCTGGAGCGGGCCCGGCGCAGGTTCGCGCTCTACCTGGACGACGACGTGTGGCTGGAGCCGGACGCCCTCGCCACGCTGACCGGTGCTCTGGCCGAGCTGCGGTGCGGGTTCGTCGGGTACGCGCTGCACGGGCTGTCGTACCGGGAGGACGTGCGGCCGCACGAGCTGACTTCGTACGAGGAGTGGGCCGGTCCCGTGCGGCCCGAGCGGGTGCGGAGGGACCAGCCCGCCTGGCGGCGGCACACCCTGCACAACGCGGCCAACCCGCTGCACCTGGCCGCCAAGGTGGGCGCGGAGCGGGGGTGGCGGGCGTACAAGGTGGCCTGGATCGGCGGCTGCGTGCTCTACGACCGGGAGCGGCTGGTGGAGTGCGGCGGGTTCGGCTTCTGGCGTGCGGTGCCGCGTGCGCACGCCGGCGAGGACGTCGTCGCCCAGCTCCGCGTCATGGAACGCTACGGCGGGGCCGGGCTGCTGCCCAGCCGCGCCTACCACCTGGAGCTGCCGACCACGGTGGTGGACCGGCGGGCCGAGTGCTACGACCACGTGCTGGAAGCCTGATGGGCGGGCTGGTCCCCGGGGTTGAGCGGATCGCCGTGCTGCGGGCCAACGCCATCGGCGACTTCCTGCTGTCCGTGCCCGCCCTGGACGCGCTCAGGTCGGCCTATCCGGACGCGAAACTGACGTTGCTCGGCCTGCCGTGGCACGCCGGGTTCCTGGAGGGGCGGCCGGGGCCGGTGGACGAGGTGGTCGCGCTGCCGCCGATCACCGGCGTGTCCACGAGCGAGGGCGGGCATCCGGTCCCCGGCGGGCTGTGCGAGGGGCTGCGCGAGCAGGCCTTCGACCTGGCCGTGCAGATCCACGGCGGCGGCCGGTACTCCAACCCGTTCGTCCGGCGGCTCGGCGCGCGGGTGACGGCGGGGCTGCGGACGCCGGACGCCGACGAGCTGGACCGCTGGGTGCCGTACGTCGACCACCACCACGAGAGCCTGCGCTTCCTGGAGGTGGCCGCGCTGGTCGGCGGCAGGGCGGGCGACCGGGCGGGCGGTCTGGAGCCGCGGGTGGCGGTCACCGGCCGCGACCGGGAGGAGCTGGCCGCCGCGTTCGGCGCGCCGCCGCCCGGCCTGGTCGCGCTGCACCCGGGCGCGCGCGACCCGCGCCGGCGCTGGCCCGTGGAGCGTTTCGCCGCGGTCGCCGACAGGCTCGGCCGGCCGGTCGTGGTCACCGGGTCGGCCGCCGAGCGGGACCTGGTGGAGGGGGTCGTCGCCGCGATGCGCCGGCCCGCCGTCGCCGTCGCGGGCACGCTCGGCCTCGGCGCGCTGGCCGCGCTGTACGAGCGCTGCGACCTCGTGATCGGCAACGACACCGGCCCCCGCCACCTGGCCGCGGCGGTCGGCACGGCCACGGTCGCCGTCTACTGGTGCGTGAACCTCGTCAGCTACGGCCCGCTCACCCGCACCCGGCACCGGCCGCTGATCTCGTGGACCACCGGCTGCCCGGTGTGCGGCGCGGACGGCGTGGACCCGCGGGGCGAGCGCTGCCCGCACGACGTGTCGTGGGTGCGTGACGTGCCGGTGGACGACGTACTGGAGCAGGCCGGGGATCTTCTCGCGGAAACACGCATAGCGGAGGGGCCACGCGGCGTCTGAGAGGGTGACGTCGAACCTTCCGGAGGTGATCGTGGACGCCGCGGACGAGCAGCGTTTCCGCGAGTTCGTCGCCGCGCGTTCCCCCGCGCTCATGAGGCTGGGGTACCTGCTCGCCGGCGGCGATCAGCACGCGGCCGAGGACCTGGTGCAGAGCGCGCTGGCCAAGCTGGCCGCCAAATGGCGGCGGGTGACCGCCCCTGAGGCGTACGTGCGGCAGACCATGTACCGCCAGCAGGTGAGCTGGTGGCGGACGAGCGCCCGGCGCGGCGAGGTGATCCAGGCCGACCCGCCGGAGACCGCGGGGCGGGACCTCAACCACCAGAGCGAGCTGCGCATGATGCTGCGGGCCGCGCTCGCCCGGCTCACCCCGCGTCAGCGCGCGGTGGTGGTGCTGCGGTACTTCGAGGACCTGCCCGAGCAGGAGGTCGCGCGGACGCTGGGCTGCTCGGTCGGCACGGTCAGGAGCACCGCGCACCGGTCGCTGGCGCGGCTGCGCGAGATCGCCCCCGAACTGGCACGAGAGCTGGAGGTGGCCCGGTGACCCGGTTGCTGCGCGACACGATGGAGGAGTGGGCCGGGGAGGTTCACGTTCCCCACGACCTGGCCGATCGGGCGCTACGGAGGCGCGTCCGTCGGCCGGCGAGCGTGGCCGTACTGGCGGCGGGGCTGGTGGCGGCGCTGATCGCGGGCGTCACGTTCGTGGCGGGGACGGTGGGGGACCGTCCCGCGCCGGCGGTCAGCGTGCGTCCGGCCGACGGGATCACGCTCCCGGCCCGGCCCTCGCCCGCCCCGACCGACGTGCGCGCCGACGTCGAGCACAGCCCGCCCAGCCGGCTGGTCGCGGCGGGACGGCTGGCGGTGTCGGCGTACTACACCACGAAGGAGGAGCCGGTCGAGGGGAGGCTGCGGCACGTCGTGCGCACCTGGTCCCTGTACGACCCGCGCAGCGGCGGCTACGAGCGGACCTCCTGGGGCTGGGTGGACGTGGCTCCGGGGCTCCAGGTCGCCGCCGTGCTGGAGCGCGAGCTGCCCGCGCGGCGGCTGGGCATCCTGGACCTGAACACCCGGCAGATTCTCAAGTGGTTCGACCTGGAGCATCCGGTGGCCTCGGTCACCTGGTCGCCCGACGGCACGAAGGTGCTCGCCACCGCGTACTCCAGTTATCCCGACGCGGTGGAGCGCGGGCCCGAGCCCGACAGCCTGATCCTCCGTGACAGCCCGCGCACCGGCTACTTCATCCTCGACGTCGGGTCCGGCGAGGCCGTCTACCACGCGCTGCCCGCCCGGACGGGCAATGACGTCCCTGCCAACATGAACGGCCGCCAGGACCTCGGCTGGAGCCTGGACGGCACGGCGATCTGGGCGCCCACGGACACCGAGCCCGATCGTGTCTGGTACACCCTCGACGGCGAGCCGCGCGACGCCCCGCAGGGCCAGCGCTACGTCCGCTACTCAACGGAGTCGGCGCTCTCGCCCGACGGCCGCCGCGTGCTCGGGCCCGACGGACTGCCCACCGAGATCACCGACAGCGCGACGGGCGAGATCGTCGGCCGCCAGAACGTCCTGCAGCTGCACGCCTGGGCGGACGACGACAACGTGCTCGCCCTGGGCTGCGCGGGCTCCTGCGGGGACGAGTTCGACAACGGCCTGGTGCTGGTGAGCGTGGACGGATCGCGGATGACCCAGCTCGCCGCCTACCGGAACTCCAACAAGCAGGGCGCCTGGCGCTGGGTCCTGACGCCGCGATGATTTTTGACCGATCGTTCTAGATAGTGTTAACGTGGCTCCCGTGGCACGGAGCAAGGAGTTCGATCCCGAGGTCGCGCTGGAGAAGGCGCTGGAGCTGTTCTGGGAGCGCGGCTACGAGGGCACCTCGATGGCCGACCTCGTGGAACGGCTCGGCGTCGCGCGGGCCAGCATCTACGGCACCTTCGGCGGCAAGCGCGAGCTCTATCTGAAGGCGCTGGAGCTCTACCTCGCGCGCAACGACGTGGTGGGGCCGCTGTCGCAGCCGGGGCCCGTGCTGCCGGCGCTGCGCGCCTTCCTCGACGGCTACGTGGCCGAGTGCCTGGCCGACGAGCTGCGGCGGGGGTGCATGGTGGTCAACACGGCGGTCGAGTTCGGCTCGCGCGACCCGGTCGTGTCGCGGCGGGTGGTGGAGAGCTGGGCGGGGCTGGAGACGGCCATCGCGGCGGCGCTGGTGCGGGCGCGGGCCCAGGGGGAGATCCCCGGGCACAAGGATCCGTACGCGCTGGCCAGGTTCCTGCTCGTGCTGCTCCAGGGCGTACGGGTGCTCGGCCGCGCCGACCCCGACCCCCGCCGCCTCCGCGCCGCCGTCGAAGAGGCCATGACAGCCGTCCAAATTTGAGAACGATTGGTCAAGAATCATGAGTGAGCGTTTCGCGGGGAAGGTCGCCCTCGTCACCGGCGCGACGGGTGTCGTGGGAGGGGCGGTGGCGCGGGCGTACGCGCGGGAGGGCGCCGCCGTGCTGGTGGTCGGCCGCGACGCCGGACGCCTGTCCGGCCTGGTCAAGGAGATCGAGGCGGCCGGCGGCCGGGCGAGCGCGTTCGCCGCCGACGTCTCCCGCTCGGCCGAGGCCGCCGCCATGGTCGCCGCCGCCGTCTCCCGCCTCGGCGGGCTCGACGTGGCCTGCAACGCGGCCGGGATCTTCGGCACGCTCGCGCCCGTGGCCGACTACGACGAGGACGTCTTCGACCAGGTGCTGGCGGTCAACCTCAAGGGCCTGTTCCTGTCGATGAAGCACGAGGTGGCCCACATGCGCTCCCACGGGGGCGGGACGATCGTCAACGTCGCCTCCAACCTGGGCGCGCACTGGCGGCTGGCGGGGGCGGGCGCGTACGCCGCCTCGAAGGCCGCCGTCAGCCACCTGACCCGCACCGCCGCCCGCGACCACATCGCCGACGGCGTCCGCATCAACGCGATCAGCCCGGGCCCGATCGACTCCCCGATGTCGACCCGTCCGGGCGAGACCGTCGAACAGCGGGACGAGCGCATGCGCGCCTCACTCCCCATCGGCCGGGTCGCCGCCCCCGAGGAGATCGCGGCGGCGGTGCTCTGGCTGACCTCACCCGAGTCGAGCTACGTCGTCGGCCAGGACCACGTCGTGGACGGCGGCGCCACCGCCTGACGGGCGCGCCGACGCGTCTCCTCCTCCAGGTGCCGGTGCAGCTCGGCCAGGGTCGCGCCGCACCGCACATTGGAGAGTCCGCTCGTGGACGGCACCAGGACAAGGCGGATGGCGATGTAGCCGCCTCCCGCGCCGTCGATGATCTGCCAGCCGGGAAAGGTCAGGGGCGTCGTCATCCTGCCGCTACGTCGGCCCAGACGACGCGACGTCCGCTCGTGAGGAGGCGCGTTCCCTGGCGGAGGCTGAGGCAGGCCACGATGCCGAGGCCGCGACCCGACTCCGCCAAGGGATCGAGCTGGCGGGGGACGAAGCAGGGCACGGGGGACGGGGTGCCCGGGTCGGTCACCTCCAGGCGGACGAAGTCGTCGCCGAAGCCGAGGCGGAGGCCGACCCAGTCGCGGCCCCGGCCGTTCGGGACGTGCTGGAGGACGTTGGCCACCAGCTTGGCGACGATCTGGAGCGCGTCGGACCTGACCGCCGGATCATGGTCGGCGAGCCACAGTCCGGTGACCTGGCGTGCCTGCCATGACGTTCTGGCGTCGCGGCGCAGCGTCGTGCTGCGCCACAGGACGACCTCTGAGTTGCCCATAGTGCGGCTCCGGCTTTGCGAGTGTCCGAGAACACTCCTCAGAGTGGCGGCGCGCTGCTATGTGATCGACCCGTCACCGTCCGTTGCCGGACAGACCTCCTGAGGCTTGTCCGGGTCCCCCTGAGAGGGCGTGGCATGCCGGCACAGGTCTACGGCGAGATTCTGAGGAAGGCGCGCGAAGCGGCAGGGCTGTCGCAGGCGGCGCTGGGGGAGCTGCTTTCGTGCAGCGAGAGCCTGGTCGGCCTGATCGAACGCGGCAAGCGGCGGCCGAGCAAGGGGTTCACCCTGGCGGCTGAGGCGGCGCTGGGGTTGAACGGCGAGCTGTACGGGCTCCTGCCCAACACGACGGTCATGTCCACGCCTACGTGGTTCAGTGAGTGGCCGAAGGTGGAGGAGAAGGCGCACACCATTCGGACTTGGCAGCCCCTCGTGGTGCCGGGCCTCCTCCAGACGGCCCGTTACGCGCGGGCCATGCTTTCGGTAGCGCCGGGAGCCACAGAGCAGTGGATCGAGGATGCCGTCGAGACCCGGCTTCGTCGGCAGGCCATCCTCGGGCGGGTGGTCCCGCCCTCATACTGGGCGCTGATCGACGAATGCGCGCTGATCCGGCCCGTAGGCGGCAAGGAGGTGATGCGCGAACAGTTGGCGCATCTGTTGAAGGCGGCTGAGCAGCCCAACATCTGCATCCAGATCGTGCCCCTCGACGTCGGAGTAACCGCAGGCGTGCTCGGCGGGTTCGCCCTCGCCAAGGGCCACGGCATTCCGGAGCACGTCTACGTCGAGGACGTCGTACGAGGCACTGTCTCTCCTCGCGAGGAGATGGTGAGGCAGGTTAATCTCCTCTATGACGCAATTCACAAGTGGGCGCACCCTGTACACGTAAGTCGGCGACTGATACGTGAGGTGGCGGCAAGGTATGAAGATCAGTGATGAACTGCGTGCCGAGCTGGAGAGCGCCAGGTGGACGAAGTCCTCGCTCTCCGGTCCGAACGGCGGCGACTGTCTCTACGCCGCGAAGCTGAGCGATGATCGTTATGCGATCCGCGACTCCGAGCAACCCGAGGCCGAGGCGCTGGTCCTACGGGGCGAGGTCTTCCGTGCCTTTGTCGGGGGCGCGAAGCTTGGGGAGTTTGATTTCTGACGGAAGGCCCGCGCCCACCGCTGCGGTGGTGGGCACGGGCCTTGGTTCTGGAGGGGTCAGACGCGGCTGATGCGGACGGCGTCGGCGATGACGTAGCCGGTGCCGGCGGTCCACCGGCTGATTCCGACCACGTTGTACGTCCCCGCGTTCAGCGAGAACGTGCCGATGCTCTTCCAGGTGCCGCCGCCGCTGCGTTGGTCGACGTAGACGGTCTGGTTGCCGCCTGAGGCCGCCACGATGTACGGCGCCGAGCTGTTGTAGCCCGCGTCGGCCGGATACCAGACCTCGACGCGGTACGTGCCCGCGCTGGGGATGGCGGCCGAGTACCACGCCGGGTCGCTGGCGGAGACCGGGTCGGCGAAGCGGTAGTCGGAGCCGTAGCGCTGGCTGGAGTACGTGGAGGTGCCCCAGTTGGCGCTGGCGGTGAACTGGCCGGAGGTGGTGTTGTCGATCGTGGTGGTCCACGAGGGGGTGCCGCCGCCACCGGTCACGTAGTTCATGTACGTGGTCCAGTTCCAGTTGGAGCCCGGGTCGGTGTGGGTGGCGCCGGGCACCTGGTTGTGGCCGATGATGTGGCTGCGGTCCTTGGGGATGCCGTACTTGTCGCAGATGGCCTTGGTGAGGGCCGCGGACGCCCGGTACATCGCGTCGGTGAACCACGAGGCGTCGCTGACGTAGCCCTCGTGCTCGATGCCGATCGACCGGGTGTTGTAGGTCCAGTTGCCGGCGTGCCAGGCGATGTCCTTCTCGCGCACCATCTGGGTGATGGCGCCGTTGGAGGACTTGACCACGTAGTGGGCCGAGACCTGGGCGGAGGAGTTCTGGAACCAGGAGATGGTGCCGGCGTACGAGCCCTGCGTGACGTGGATGATCACGCGGTCGATGGCGTAGCTCGACGGGCGGCTGGAGGCGGTGTAGTTGCTGGAGCTGGCGGCGACCCAGGCGGCGGGGCCGTAGTCGGTGCTGAGGACGCCGGCGTCGGCCTTGGCGTTGAGGTCGCGGGCCTTGGCCAGCGGGCCGCGGTCGGCGGTGACCTCCTGCGGCTTGACCTGCACGCCGCGGATGTCGATGCCGAGTCCGAGGCTCTCGTAGACGGCGTCGGCGTAGAGGCGGGCGAGCTCGGGCGAGGTGGCGTTGCCGTACTTGGCGACGGCCTGGTACCAGCGGCCGGCGTCCTTCCTGGCCGTTTCGTCGAGGCCGAGGGCGTCGGCGTGGGCGCGGAGGACGGCGGCGCCGCCGAGCACGTTGGCGGCGTCGTCGGTGCGCAACTCGTCGGCGGAGCGGCCGGTGAGCTCGGCGGCCTTCTCCAGCGAGTGGTTGGTGGGGTTGGAGACCAGGTGCATGACGCCGTAGCCGCCGCTGGCGCTGGGCTTGCCGTCGTGGCCGTCCAGGTGGGTCTCGGCGTAGCCGAGGGCGACCAGCAGGTCGCGGGGCACGTCGTACGTGGCCGCCGCCTTGGCGAAGGCGGCGGTGAGCGTGCCGTCCGTGGGCGCGGCCAGGGCGGGGCGGCCCGTGGCGACGAGGACGAGGACGGCGAGGAAGGAGGTGGCGAGGGCTGTTAATCGCGTGCGGGCGAGTTCCATGGGGGGCTCCTCGTTCACAAGGGTGACGGCTCGCACGCTACGGCAACTACCTGACCGATGTCGATAATTGACATTACTCGCCAGTTCGGTGAAACTTTTCACCTTCGTTGACTGGATGTCCGAAGTTGGGCCCCCGCAAAAGCGTGAAAACTATTGCGCTTTCCGGATGATGCGCTGAAACTTCCCTTCGTGACCGCGCTCCTGCGTACCCTCATGGCGGCGCTCACCGCCGCACTCGTCACCCTCGTCGTGCCCGTCCCCGCCGCCGTCGCGGCCGCCTGCCAGACCGATCCGGCCACCCCGAAGCGCCAGCTCAGGGCCATGTGGATCTCGTCCGTCGCGAACATCGACTGGCCCAGCCGCACCGGGCTCACCGCCTCCGCCCAGCAGGCCGAGTTCCGCGCCTGGCTGGACCTCGCCGTGGCCAAGCGCATGAACGCCGTCGTCGTGCAGATCAGGCCGACCGCCGACGCGTTCTGGCCCTCGTCGTACGAGCCGTGGTCGCAATGGCTGACCGGCACCCAGGGCGGCAACCCCGGCTACGACCCGCTGGCGTTCATGGTCAGCGAGGCCCACGCCCGGAACCTGGAGTTCCACGCCTGGTTCAACCCGTACCGGATCGCCAACCACGACGACCCGGCCAAGCTGGTCTCCACGCACCCCGCGCGCAAGAACCCCTCCTGGCGGTTCGCCTACGGCGGCAAGCTCTACTACAACCCGGGCATCCCGGCGGTCCGCGCCTTCATCGAGGACGCCATCATGGACGCGGTCTCCAAGTACGACGTGGACGGCGTGCACCTCGACGACTACTTCTACCCCTATCCGGTGAGCGGCGAGTCGATCCCCGACTCGGCCACCTACGCCCAGTACGGCGGCTCGTTCGGCAACGTCGCCGACTGGCGGCGGGAGAACGTCAACCTTCTGATCCGTGAGCTCGACCAGCGCATCCACGCCGCCAAGCCGCACGTCTCCTTCGGCATCAGCCCGTTCGGGATCTGGCGCAACTCCGGCACCGACCCGCTCGGCTCGCGCACCTCGGGCCTCCAGTCCTACGACGCGATCTACGCCGACAGCCGCACCTGGGTCAAGCAGGGCTGGGTGGACTACATCTCCCCGCAGATCTACTGGCACCTCGGCTTCTCCACGGCCGCCTACGAGGTGCTGACCGCCTGGTGGTCCGACGTCGTCAAGGGCACCGGCGTGCAGCTCGTCATCGGCCAGGCCGCCTACCGCGCCGGCGCCTCCGGCCAGGACGCCGCCTGGCAGGACCCGGCGGAGCTGAGCGACCATCTCCACGACAACAGGCAGCACCCCGAGATCGTCGGCGACGTCTACTTCAGCGCCAAGGACGTCAAGGCCGACCGGATCGGCGCGATCACCCGCCTGGTCAACGCCCACTACACCAGGCCCGCCCTGCTGCCCGCCCGGGGCGCCGCCGCCGCTCCGGCCGCGCCGGTCATCACGGCGGCCACCCAGGGCAGCGGAGGCGTCCAGCTCACCTGGACCGGCTCCGGCACCGCGTACGCGGTCTACCGCGTCGCCGGCACCCCGTCGGCCGCCGACCCGTGCTTCTTCGCCGACGCCCGCAACCTCGTCGGGACGACCAGGGCCAAGACGTTCACCGACACCACGGCGAGCGGCACGAACACCTACTACGTGACCGCGCTCACCCGTACGCACCAGGAGAGCGCGCCCAGCGCGGGCCGGACCGCCGGCTCCCCGGGCGGCGCGTTCAGCGTGATCCTGGACAACGCCGCCGCCGGCTTCACGGCGAGCGGCAACTGGGGCACCTCCGCCTACTCCACCCAGCTCTACGGCGCCGACTACCGCTTCGCCGACCCGGTCGCGGCCAGCGACCCCGCCTGGTACGCGGCGACCATCCCCAGCGCGGGCAGCTACCGCGTCGAGGTGTGGTATCCGGCGAACGCCGGCTACAACAGCGCCACGCCGTTCATCGTGGCCGCCTCCGGAGGCAACCAGACGGTCAGCGTCGACCAGCGGTCGGGCGGCGGGGCCTGGCGGGTGCTGGGGACGTACACGCTGAACGCGGGCACGTACAACGTGGTCGGCGTGAGCCGCTGGACCTCGGCCACCGGCTACGTGATCGCCGACGCCGTCCGCATCACCAAGGTGTGAGGGGGCGCTGGGCAGGTGCCGTCCGTGATCGTACGATGAGCCGGTGGACGGTGCCCGCCCGCGGCTCGCCGATGCGGTCGCGGTCCTCGCCGCGGCGGGCTTGACGCTGGCGGCCTACCCGAGGGGGCCGTTCCTGCCGCTCCTCCTCGCCGTCACGGTGCCGCTGCTGTGGATGCGGCGCGCCCCGCTGACCGTCGCCTGGATCAACGCGGCCACCGCGGCCGCGCTGCCGGTGCTCTGCGCGCTGGCCCCGGCCGCGGTGCCGCCGCTGGCCCACCTGCCGGTGTGGCCGCCGGCCGGCCCGTTCGCGGTGTACGCGGCCATGGCCTTCGCCGCCGAGCGGCACCACGCCACCCGGCGCTGGCTGCCCGTGCTCGCCCTCGCCCTCGCCGTGCTGCTGCCCGCCGAGTGGCCGGGCGCGGCCTTCCTCGTCCTGCGCACCGAGATCGTGCTCGCCTTCGCCGTCCTGTACGGCCTGTACGCCGAGGCGGGCGCCCGGCTGCGGCGCGCGCTGGAGGAGCGGGCCGAGCGCGTGGAGCGCGAGCGGCTGGCCGGCGAGATGCACGACGTCGTCACCCACCGGGTCAGCCGCATGGTCCTGCGGGCCGGCGCCCTGGCCGAGCAGGCGGCCGACGAGCGCGCCAGGACCGCCGCCGAGGAGCTGCGGGCGACCGGCCGCGCGGCGCTGGACGAGCTGCGGCACATGAGCCTGCTGCTGCGGCGCGGCACCGGGGAGGGCTTCGACCTGGGGCTGCCGCTGCCCGACCTGCGGTCGCTGGTGTCGGAGTCGGCCTTTCGCGGCGTTCCCGTGGAGCTGGTGGTGAGCGGCGTGCCGGTGCCGGTGCCGGGGGAGGTGGGGCGGACGGCGTACCGGGTGGTGCAGGAGGCGCTGGCCAACGTGCGCGAGCACGCGCCCGGCACGGACGCCCGCGTGGAGGTGCGCTACCTGCCGGGCGTGGTGCGGGTCAGCGTGCGCAACACCCGGCCGGAGGAGGCGTTCGCGCCGCCCGGACTCGGCGGCGAGGGGCTGGGCGAGGTGAGCCAGTGGGTGGAGCTGGCGGGCGGCACGCTCAAGGCCGGGCCGGTGGAGGACGGCGGCTTCCTGGTCACCGCCATCCTCCCGACGAACTGACCGGGCTGCCAGATCTCAGCGCCACTCGCCGAGCATGGCCTCCAGACGGGCCTCGGCCTCGGCGGGGTCGTAGCCGGGCAGCGCCTCGCGCATGAGGTCGTGGGTCTGGCGCTGGGCGTCGGCGCACGCCTCGCGCACGGCGGCCAGCGTCTCCTCCGCCAGGTCACGGCTCGGCAGCTTGGTGGCGCGGGGGCCGTAGGAGACCTTGAGCACCCGGCCGTTCGCGTCGACCCGCGCCTCGACCTGCCCCGAGCGCGACCTGCCCGCGCCGACGACCCGTTCGAGGTCCTCCTGGGCGCTCTCCAGCCAGGCCAGCATCCGCTCGCCCGCGCGGCCGGCCTCGTCGAGGTCGCGCTCCTTGATGTCGGCGGGGTCGTACCGGTGCTCGAACACGAGTGGCCTCCTCAGAGCAGGTCGCGGGCCACCTGCTCCACCCGGTCGCGGACGAAGCTCTCGTCCAGCGGCTCGGGCAGGGTCGCGGCCCCGGCGACCTTGTCGGCGATCTCCTTGGCCCTGCGCTCGGCGTCGTCCTGGGCCGCGCGCAGCACCGCCGTCACCTCCCGGCCGAGCGCCGCCTCACCGAGGCGCAGCGCTCGGGGGTCGAGGCGCAGGCCGGTGAGCTCGCCGTGGCCGGTGGCGACGGCCTCCACCAGCCCGTCCTTGCTCCGGGCGCGGCCCTCGACCTGCCCGATCGCGGCACGGGCGGCCTGGAGGTCGCGCATGACCCGCCGGGCCTGCTCGTAGTAGTCGGCCAGGTAGCGGGCGTCGTCCTCGGGAGCGGGGGACGGCATGCGACCTCCTCCGGCATGACGGCAGCTGAACGGACGAAGGCACAGTCTAGACGGCCACGATCCCTCCGATGTCCGACAGATCACAAGATCATGACTGGAAAGTGTCGTCCGAAGTGACAGAAGGGCTTATATCGTCATTCGCCATGACGGAAGTTGAGATCGCCTTCGGCGCGGTGGAACGGGAGGCCGCGCGTGTCAGGGCCCACGGCGAGGACTACGGCGCCGTGCTGACCCCGATGCACGCGCGAGGCGACGGTGTGTCGTCCTGGGGGGACGACGGTCTGTTCTCCGTGTTCACCAGCTTCTACGCCGAGTGCCGCGAGACCTCGATGGCCGCGCTGGGCGGCCTGCACGCGATGCTCGTCAGGACCGGCGACGGCCTGCACGACACCGCCAGGAACAGCCGCGACGCCGAATCGGCCAACACCGCGGTCGTCGGTGACGTGGAGACCACGTGGGCGTGATCCTGCCGCCGGCGGCGGCCTCGATGATGGCGATGCTCGGCCCCTGGCCCAACATCGACGAGGACGACATGGGGCGGGAGAGCGCGGCCGTGCGCACCGCCCACACCACCGCCCTGCCCGCGGCGGCCCAGGTCGACGCGGGCGTGCAGGGCGTGGGGCAGGTCCACAAGGGCGAGTCCGCCACCCACCTGCAGTCCTTCTGGGACCAGCACGGCGGGCAGGGCGGCCACCTCGCCCAGGCCGACGCCGCCCTGCGGTCGATGCCCCGGGTGATCGACGGCGGCGCGTCCGTGGTGTCGGCGGTGAAGGTCGCGGCGGGCACGCAGGCCGTGTTCGCCGCCGTGGACGTGGCCAAGCTGCTGGCCTTCGGCGGAGCGGTCGGCGCGACGTACGCGACGGCCCGCGTGCTCGCCGGGCGCAGGGCGGTCGGCGGGATCCTGCGCCAGGGCGCCGAGGGCACCGGCAAGGTCCTCGCCCCGCTGATGCGGCGCAAGGTCACCGAGCCGATGCGCCGCGTCCTCGACACCATGAAGCTCCCGCGCGGGCCCATGGGCTCGCCGGCACTCGCCGGTGGCCCGCGCGGGGTCGTCCCCATGCGTCCTGCGGGCCTGCGCAACCCGTCCGGGCCCCGGTCCGTACGGGACGGCATCGCGCAGATGGGCCGCAGGAACAACCGGGGCAACAGCGGCGGCGGCCGGGGCGGAGGCGGCGGACGGGGCCGCAGGGACGAGACCGGTAAGTTCCATGGTGCGATCCCGCAGAGCACCAGGGGCATGAGCGAGGCCGAGAAGAAGAAGCTGGAGGACGACCTGAAGAAGAGCATCGCGAAACGGAAGGCGGAGGAGCAGCGACTGGGCTACGAAGCCGGCCACGCGGAGCGGATTCGACGGGAAGAAGGGGCTCTGCGACGGCTCTTCGGAAGGAACAAGTAGCGCATGCACACCCAGACAGGCGACGACCTGATCGCACGCGTCCTCGCCCACGCCGACGACGACGACGTCCTCGGTTCGGCGGCCAACGACCTGCTGGAGGAGGTGTTCGCCGGCTACCCGGTGGACAACCTGCGCCGGCTGCTGAGCAGCGACGCGGAGAAGGTCGTGCGCACGGGCGCCTGGCTGCTGTCAGAGCTGGGTGAGCTCGCCGCGCCGCTGGCCGACGAGCTGCCCGCCCTGCTCGCCAGCCCGCTCCGCCAGGTGCGCTTCTTCGCGGTCGAGACCGTGCTGAACGCGGGGGACGCCGACGGCCCGCTCGCCGCCAGGGCGCTCGCCCTGGTCCGCGACGGTGACGACGCCGTGCGCTGGAAGGTCCTCTCCTTCCTGGCCGAGGCAGGGACCGAGCAGCTCGCGGCCGGGGCGGAGGCCCTGGAGGACGCCGAGCTCAAGGAGCTGACCGAGTGGCTCGTACGCCTCGACACCGAGGAGATCGACCCGCGCGAGGTCGTCGCCCGGCTGGAGGGCGGCGACCGCACGGCCCGGATGTTCGCCGCGGCGGCCGCCGCCCGGCTGTCCGACGAGGAGGACACCAACCTCCTCGCGCACGCGGCCACCGCCGAGGACGAGGAGATCCGCTCGTTCGCCCTGGAGCAGCTCGACGACCTCCAGTGACCCGTCAGCCCGTGCCGTAGAGGACCGACAGGAAGCGCACCAGCACGGCCTCGCGGCTGCTCGCGGGCAGGGCGTCCAGCACGGTGTTGACCACGGCCATCTCGGGCCGGCCGGCGCCCGGCCGCAGGTCCGCGCCGACCGAGGCGGCCAGCTCGGCGAAGGAGGCGTCGTCGAGCGCGTCGAGGTCCAGCCCGGCCACCAGCTCGACCAGGCCGTCCGGCAGCTCGACGGGGCCGCGCTCGCGGGCGGCCGCGGCCGACTCGGCGATCACCTTGAGCATGGCGTCCACCCCGGCCAGCGTCACGCCGGTGACGGTGATGTGCAGGTTGGCCGGGATGCCCGCGTACGAGAGCTGCGGCTGCAGGAACCAGCCCCGGGCGCGGGCCTCGTCGGCCAGCACGAACACGTCCACCCCGTCGCCGGCGAAGGCCACGAGGGACGACTCGGGCTCGCCCAGCGGACGCAGCCCGGGGATCTGCGCGATGCCCTCGCGCAGCCGCCTGGCCGCCTCCAGGGTGGCGCGGCCCAGCTCGACGTACCCCTCGCGGCCGAGCGCCTGGAGGGTGGCCCACGCGCCGCCGAGCGGCCCGGCCGACCGGGAGCTCTGGACGGTCGCGTTGATGATCGTGTAGCCGGGCCAGGCCGCCGAGGCGAAGTACGCCTTTCGCCGCATCGCGGGGTCGGCGAACAGCACGACCGAGGCGCCCTTGGGGGCGTAGCCGAACTTGTGCAGGTCGCAGGAGAGCGACGTGACGCCCGGCACCGACAGGTCGAACGGCGGGATCTCGGCGCCGGCCGCGCGCAGCCACGGCAGCAGCCAGCCGCCGACGCACGCGTCCACGTGGCACGGCACCCCGGCCGCCGCGGCGACGGCGGCCACCTCCTCGACCGGGTCGATGACGCCCTGCGGGTAGGACGGCGCGGAGACGACGACGAGGACCGTGTCCTCGGTCATGGCGGCGGCGACGTCCGCCGGCCGCACCCGGTAGGTCTCCAGGTCCACGGGCACGGCGATCACCTCGACGCCGAGGTAGTGGGCGGCCTTGTGGAAGGCGGGGTGGGCGGTGACAGGGAGCACCAGGTTGGGCCGCTCCCGACCGGCGTGGTCGCGGGCCGCCTTCACGGCCAGCATGATCGACTCGGTGCCGCCGCTGGTGAAGACGCCGTGGCCGCCGCCCAGCTCGTCCGCGACCGCGCCGACGACCTGGCGCTCCATCTCGACGATGCTGGGGAAGGCGGTCGGGTCCAGGCAGTTGACCTCCAGCATCTCGAAGTAGGCCCGTTCCGCCGCGTCGTTGACCTCGGCGCGGCCGGTGTCGTACACGTAGGCGGTCACCTGGCCGCCGCGCACCGGCAGGTCGTCCGCCTTGAGCCGGGCGAGCTCGGCCAGCAGGTCGGCGGTGGCGCGTCCGGTCGGGGGGAGGTTCACGCGGGCTCCTTCGCGAGGCGGCCGTAGCGGGCCACGAACGGCAGACTGATCAACATGAGCAGGGCGGGCAGCGCGGTGAACCCGAGCAGCAGGCCGGTCAGGGCCACGGGCTCCTGCGCGACGGGCGATCCGGTGGGCGCCGAGACGAACCCCGACAGCGTCAGCACCAGCGCGAACAGCCCCGGGCCGAGCGCCAGCCCCGCGGTCTCGCCCGCCGTCCACAGGCCGGTGAACGCGCCCGACTGCGCCTGCCCGGTCCGGGCGGCGTCGGCGTGCACGGTGTCCGGCAGCAGCGACAGCGGCAGCAGTTGCAGGGCCGCGTAGCAGACGCCCGCGAGCGCGGTCAGCGCCAGCGTGACCACCAGCCCACCTCCGGCTGAACCGACCGCGATGGCCGGGATCAGCGCGACCGCGACCGCGCAGAACCCGGCCGAGGCGGCGAGGTAGCAGCGCACCGCGCCGTGCCGCCGGGCCAGCCACGCCCATCCGGGCACCGCGAGCATGCTGGGCCCGACCAGGCAGACGAACATCACCGACGTCAGTCCGTAGTCGCCCAGCCGGTACGACGCCACGTACGGCGCCCCGGCCAGCATCACCGCCACCGCCAGCGCCTGCGTCACGAACGCGGCCAGCAGCACGAAGAACGGCCGGTTGCCGCGCGCCAGCCGGAAGGCGGCCACCGGCCCGAGCGGGCGCGGCCCCGGCCGCGACGGCACCCAGCGGGTGCCGAGCGTCGCGGCGACCAGGGCCGCCGCCATGAGCGCGCCGATGACGACGCCCATGACCGCGTAGCCGGTCCGGCCGCCGCCCGCCAGGTCCACCACGGCCGGGGCCAGTCCGCCCGCGACGAGGATGCCGACGGTCAGGCACACCACCCGCCAGGACATGATGCGGGTCCGCGCGCTCCGGGTGCCCGCCATCTCGGCGGGCAGGGCCACGTACGGCACCTGGAAACAGGCGAACGCGGTCGCCGCCAGCAGGAACGCGACCCCCGACCAGAGGGCCCCCGGGACGCCGCCGGGCACACCTCCTGGCACGGCGAACATGAGCGCGAACGTCACCGGCAGCGCCGCCGCGCCGATCGCGAGCAGCCGGGTGCGGCGGCCCGTGCGTACGGCCTCGCGGTCGCTGGCCGCGCCGACGAGCGGGTTGAGCAGCACGTCCCAGATCTTGGGCGCGACGAGCACGACGCCCGCCACCGCGGCGGGGACGCCCAGCATGTCGGTCAGGTAGTAGAGCAGCAGCAGGCCGGGGACGGCGGAGAAGACGCCGGTGCCGATCGAGCCGACGCCGTAGCCGAGCAGCCGGCCGCGGCCGAGCGGGCGTTCGACGACGCCTCCGGTCGCGGGGCCGGTCGCGGGGCCGGTCGTGGGGCCGATCGCGGGTTCGGTCATGGGGCGTCGCCGGGGAGGCCGAGCGTGCGGTGCAGGCTCTGGTGCAGGTGGGCGCGGAAGCGCCGCAGCGCCGCCCGGTCGCCCGCGCCGCGCCGGCGGCCCTCGGCGTCCAGCACGCCGCCCTTGGCGAAGCCGTGGATGGACCAGATCGCGGACCAGATCGTGTACTCGAGGTCCACGCCCGCGGCGATGACGCCCGCCTCGCGGGCCGGGAGCAGCGCCGCGCCGACGTTCGCGATCAGCGGCTGGACGTACTCGCGTTCCAGCTCGGTGATGTCGCTGGCGTCGGAGAGCCAGCGGTGCATCCACAGCGCGGGGATCTCGGGGTTGTCGACGCAGAAGTCGAGGTAATCGTCCAGGAGCCGGTGGATCGCGACGACGGGGTCGGTGCCGGTGAGCCGGGCCAGCGCCTGGTCGAGGGCGGTCCGCTCGGCCAGGTGGGCGCGTTCCATGACCGCGAGGTAGAGCTCGCGCTTGCCGCCGACGTGGTAGTTGACGGTGGCGATGTTGAGTCCGGCGGCCTCGGCGATCTGGCGGGTGGAAGTGCCGTCGTAGCCGAGGGCCGCGAAGAGCTGCGTGGCGACCTTGACGATCAGGGCGACCTGACCGCCGTCCGCTGGTGTCATGCGCCGAACATAGTTCCACCACGCCCCGCCGGTCAATCACTTGATGGAGGCCGGGCTCAGTCCGGCGCCCAGTACTTCGTCATGGCCGCGTCGAGCTGCTTCACCACCGGCTGCCAGCTCTTCGGGAGCGTGTAGCGGGTCGCGCGGTGCCCCTTGTGGGCGAGGGTGTACTTGAGGAAGTCCGCGCCCCGCGGGGCCGGCTCCGAGCGGCCGACGCGCAGGCTCTTCAGCGCCGTAGCGAGCCTGCGCTCCTCCTTGCCCGTGAGGCACTTGTCCACGGTCGGCCCGGTACGGCGGCTCAGCCGCACACAGCCGTCGCGGTAGACGATCACATGGTCGTCGAAACCCGCGAACCCGCCCTGCCTCCGGTAGTCCACCAGCACCTTCCGCTGGACGGCGGCGGCCACAGGAACGGCCGGCACGGCGACCAGAGCCGGCACCAGCAACGGCGTGAGCGCGATGCGCCAGATCCTCATGCCCCTATGACGTGCCGGCGGGCCGATCGGGTTCACGTCGGGTTCACCGCAACGCGTCCACGGGCTCCATCCTGGCCGCGCGCCACGCCGGATGCAGCCCGGCCAGCAGCCCCACCAGCGCCCCCGCGACCGGCGCGGCGATCGCCAGCCGCACGTCCAGCAGCGGCGTCCACCGCTGGACGGCCGAGACCGCGACGATCGCGACCACGCCGAGGCTCGCGCCGATCACGCCGCCGGCCAGCCCGATCAGCGTGGACTCCAGCAGGAACTGGGCGGCGACGTGCCGCCTGGCCGCGCCGAGCGCCCGGCGCAGGCCGATCTCCTGGACGCGCTCCATCACGGTGACGAGCGTGACGTTCGCGATGCCGAGCGCGCCCACGACGAGCGAGACCAGGCCGAGGATCAGGAAGAGCGCGTCGGCGTCGTCCCGCGCCGCGTCCCTGGCCCTGGCCGGGCTGGGCGGGACGATCACCTGCAGCAGGTCGCCGGCGCCGGGGCTGAGCGCCACCGGGGCCTGGCGCGCGATCAGGTCCGTCGCGCCCAGGCTGGTGTTGACCAGCACCCTGGTGACCTCGCGCAGCCCGAACCGCCGCCCCGCGGTCGGCGGCAGGATCACGGCCGCGCTCAGGTTCCGCTCCCGCCGCAGGTCGCCGAGGACCCCGAGCACCGTGTACGCGTGCCCGCCCACGAAGATCGCAGGCGCCCGGTCGAGCCGGGTGATGCCGAGCATCCTGGCCGCCTCCTCGCCGATCACGGCCACCCGGTCGCCGCGCCGGACGTGCCCCTCGTCGTAGAAGCGGCCCTGCGTCATCCGGCCGCGCGCGGCCCCGGGCAGCCCGGTCGTGGCGGCCAGCACGGTCAGGGCGTGCGTGGTGACCCGGGCGGGGTCCACGAGGGCGTTGGAGCGTACGGACACGTTCGCGCCCTCCTCCGCGTCGGCCACGGCGGCCGCCGACTCCACGCCGCGCAGCCGGGTCAGCCGGTCCACGGCGTCCCAGGCCACCACCGGCTTCCCCGTCGTGGACTCCGGCACCTCCACCGTGATGGCCGTGGCGGCCAGCTCGTCGAAGCGGCCGACGATCTGGTTGCCCGCCGTGGCGGCCACGCCCAGCGTGACGACCAGCGTGGTGATGCCGAGCACGGTGCCGAGTGTGGTCAGCGCCGTGCGCACCGGCCTGGCCAGCAGTCCGGCGACGGCCTCGCCGGCCAGGTCGCGTACGTGCATCACTCCTCCACCAGCACGCCGTCGGTGATCCGCACCCGGCGCCCGGCCCGCTCGCTGACCTCCGGCTCGTGCGTGATGACCACGATCGTCAAACCCTGCTCCCGCAGCTCGCCGAACAGGTCGAGCACCGCCTCGGTGTTGCGGCTGTCCAGGTTGCCGGTGGGCTCGTCGCACAGCAGCAGCGACGGGCCGCCGAGGAGGGCCCGGGCGATGGCCGCGCGCTGGCGCTCGCCGCCGGACAGCCGGTCCGGAGCGAACCCCGTCCGGTGGCCGAGGCCCACCCGGTCCAGCGCCGCGAGTGCCCGCTCCCGCCTGCCTTTGCGCGGCTGGGTGCCGTAGACCTCGGCGAGCATCACGTTCTCCAGCACGCTGCGGTGCGGGAGCAGGTGGAAGGACTGGAAGACGAAGCCGATCCGGTCGCCGCGCAGCCGGGTCCTGGCCCCGTCCCTGAGCGTCGTGGTCTCCACGCCGTCCAGGCGGTAGCCGCCGGACGTCGGGCGGTCCAGCAGCCCGACCACGTTCAGCAGCGTGGACTTGCCGGAGCCCGACGGGCCGACGATCGCCAGGTGCTCGCCCCGCTCCACGCGCAGCGACACCTCGCGCAGCGCGCGGACCGGCGGCGCGGCGGGATACTCCCTGGAGACCTTCACCAGCTCGACGACGGGCGGCGGTGACTCTCGCTCAGCCACCGCTCACCACCACCCGCTCGCCCTCCTTGAGCGCGCCGCTGACCTCGACGTTCCCGTCGGCGGTCAGGCCCGTGCGCACCTCGACGTCCCTGGTCCGGTCCGTGGCGTACTCGACCCGCACCCGGGCCCTGCCGTCCGCCGAGGTGATCACCGCGGCCACCGGGACGACCAGCACCGGTTCCTCGGTCGCGCCCACCGTCACCCGTACGGTCACCGCGACGCCCGCCCGCAGGCCCGCACGCCCGCTCGGCGTGAGCAGGACGGCCCGGGAGCCCTCGGGCGGCTCCTCCCCGCCGGGCCGCCCAGCCTTCTCGCCGACCGCGCTCAGCCTGGCCTGGTACGTCCGGCCCGAGTCCAGCTCGACGGTGGCCTTCATGCCGGGCCGGAGCAGCTCCGCCTCCGCGGCCTCGACCGAACCGGTCACCGCGAACGCCGAGCTGGTCACCGTCGCCACCTCGCCCTCGACGGGGCGGCCCGGCTTCGCCGCGACCTTCTGGACGCGGGCGGGCAGCTTCGGCAGGAACACCACCTCGCCCGGCGGGATCGACACGCCGTAGGTGCGGGCGTACTCGGCCAGCATCTCCTCGGCGGCGGCCACGTCCGCCCTGGCGCCGGCCACCTTCATCCGGGCCGGGGAGAGCTGCCTGGCCTGGCGCAGCGCCTGCTCGGCGGTCACCACCGCCTCCTTCGCGGTCCTGACCGCTTTGCGCAGCTCCGCGAGCCTGGCCTTGCCGGCCTCCTCGGCCTTGCGCAGCACCAGGTCGCGGGCTTGCTGGGCGGCTTCCAGG